>NZ_JBSHJJ010000011.1:0-272980 GCF_053619415.1 Nocardiopsis sp. NPDC055551
TGCGGGCGGCAACAATCACGCGGCGGGGAAGGAGGGAGAACCCACCCCCACCCCGCCCAACAACCCCAAGGAACTCGACCCCAGGCGCCCCACCAGCAAAAAATTCCCATCTGCACCAAGAACAGCCCCGTTGATCCCCAGGCCCATCCGGGCTAAGCGTTACAGGACAGAACGTTGTTGCCAGAACTGCTGCCAAAGCGAAGACCGTCAGGCCGTGGTCGGCTCGCTCATGCCTTGATCTCTCGGAGGCTCGGGACCTTGGTCAAGAGGAGCAGTGCTTCCCACAGGCGAAACCGCTCGGTCATCGTGGGGACTGTGTCGAGGACCGGGCCGAAGAATGTCCGCTGTCCTCCGTCTGGCGCTGTAATGGCCATGATCGGCGTACCTATTTCAGCGTCGATGCGGTCGACGCCGTCACGGTGGGAGGCACGTAGCTCGGCATCGTAGTCGGTGGACGTGCCGGCTTTCACGAGTTCGACAGACAGACCGGTGCGTTGCAGCGCCTCACCGAGTTCACCGAGCCATTGCCGTTCGGTGCCATCTGGGTTGGTCCAGAGTGCGTCGTAGAAGGCACCGAGCGATTCGTGTCCGTGCCTGGTCTGGACGGCTGCGGCAACACGTGCGGGGATCCAGAGGTAGCCGTGGGGATCGCCCTCAGGATCGTCGTCGCGATGTTCGTTGAGGATCGACAGACTCATGACACGCCAGTTCACTTCGAGCGGCACTTCGTCGGCGATCTGGGTGATCCAGCGTGCGGTGTGACGGGTGAGCGGGCAGGCGGGATCGAGCCAGAAGTCCACGACCCAACCGGTCTGGGCATCGGTAACGGTCGTTCCTGCGGTTGTGGTGCTCATGTCGTTCTCCTACCTGGGCGGTAATACCCGGGTCCATCCCCGCGTGCACGGGGAGCAGGACTCGTTGACCTGCGGGTTCATCCGGCCCACCGGCCCGAATCCGCAACCGGTCGAGAAACAGACAAACCAGACACCGAACCTCCGCAGTCGCTCCGAAAGACTCACCCAGGTTCCCGGCCGGCACAAGACGGCCGGGAAACCCTCGATCACCCCTACTCACCTACTCCCCTGGCCAGAGGAAGCGTTGGGCTTTCGCCCAGGGAGAGCTTTCCTCCTCTGGAAGATAGGTGCGTGTTTCAAAGGAGTCGACGACCACCTGACGCAGCTCGGGCAGACCTCCCTGAACAGCCCCCACGGCCCGGGCCTGCACCAACAGGTTCCCCACGGCGGTGCCCTCCGCCGGTCCCGCGATCGCCGGCAGGCCGGTGGCCTCGGCGGTGAGGCGACACAACAGCGTGTTCCGCGACCCTCCCCCGACGATGTGCACCACCTCGACCTCTTGGCCTGACAACTCGGCGGCCTGTCGCACGGCCCGACGGTAGGCCAGGGCCAAGGAATCCAGCACGCACCGCACCACCTGAACAGGGTCGCCGGGAGGGGGCCGGCCGGTCTCGGTGGCGAACTCGGCGATCCTGGCCGGCATGTCACCGGGTGGCGCGAACCGGGGGTCGTCCACGTCCACCACGCACCTCAGCTTCGGTAGACGAGCCGCTCGCTCCAACAGGTCGGCCAGATCCACGTCGAGGCCTTGGTCCCGCCAGGTGCGCAGGGACTCCTGAAGCAACCACAGCCCGGTCACGTTGCGCAGGTAGCGCACGGTCCCGTCCACACCGAGTTCGTTGGTGAAGTTGGCCTTCCTCCCCTCTTCGGAGAGCACCGGACGGTCCGACTCCACTCCCACGAGCGACCACGTGCCCGAGGAGATGTAGGCGAAGCGCGAGGTGCGCGCGGGTACGGCCACCACGGCGGAGGCGGTGTCGTGGGAGCCCACCGCGACCAGCGGCGTCCCGCGATCCCTCACCGGGCCGATGATGTGGCCGGGGTCGATCAGGTCGGGGAGCAGGTTCCTCACGGGAACCCCGAAGGCATCCTCCAACAGGTTCAGGCAGGCTTCGGCCCAGCGACGCCCCTTCACGTCCACCAGCCCGGTGGTGGAGGCGTTGGTCGACTCCGCCACCTTTTGGCCGGTCAGCCAGTAGGCGAACAGGTCCGGGATCAGTAGCAGGTCGCGTGCGGCCGCGAGCTGGGCGCTTCCGGCGGCGGCCACGAGCTGGAAGACGGTGTTGAAGGGCTGCACCTGTAGCCCGTTGACGGCGTACAGGTCCGCGGCGCGGAGGTGCTCGAACACCCGCTCGGGCACACCGTCGGTGCGCCGGTCCCGGTAGTGGACGGGGTTGCCCAGCAGTGCGCCGTCGGCGTCGAGCAGGCCGTGGTCCACGGCCCAGGAGTCGATGCCGACGGAGGCGAGTGGGCCATGGTCCCGGGCCGCTTGTTCCAGGCCGGTGACGGCTCCGGAGTACAGCGACAACACGTCCCAGTGCAGTCGTTCGCCCACGGCCACCGGGGTGTTGGCGAACCGTGCGGTCTCCTCGGTGCGCAGGGCACCGTCGCGCAGGTTGCCGGTGATCACCCGACCGCTGGAAGCGCCCAGGTCGATCGCGGCGTGCGGTCCCACCGCGCTCACCGCAGGAAGGCGGCGGCGACCCCGCCGTCGACGGGCACGTGCAGGCCGGTGGTGTGCGCCAGTTCCCCCGCGGTGAGCGCGAACACCGCGTTGGCCACGTGTTCGGGCAGCACCTCACGACCAAGGAGAGTGCGCTTGGCGTAGAAGGCGCCCAACTCCTCTTCGGGCACCCCGTACACCTTGGCGCGCTGGGCGCCCCACCCGCCGGCGAAGATGCCCGAGCCGCGCACCACACCGTCGGGGTTGACGCCGTTGACCCGGATGGCGTGCTCGCCCAGCTCGGCGGCGAGCAGGCGCACCTGGTGGGCCTGGTCGGCCTTGACGGCGGAGTAGGCGATGTTCTTGGGCCCGGCGAACACCGCGTTCTTGGAGGCGATGTAGACGATGTCGCCGCCCATGTCCTGCTCGATCATCAGGCGCGCGGCCTCTCGGGAGACCAGGAAGGACCCCTTGGCCATGACGTCGTGCTGGAGGTCCCAGTCGCGTTCGGTGGTCTCCAGCAGCGGCTTGGAGATGGACAGTCCGGCGTTGTTGACCACCAGGTCCACCCCGCCGAAGGCCAGGGCGGCGGCGCGCGAGGCCTCGGCCACGGCGTCGGCGTCGCTCACGTCGCAGCCCACCCCGACGGCGGTGTCGGCACCACCGAGTTCGGCCGCGACCTCGGCGGCCTGATCGGCGTCCAGGTCGGAGACGACCACGCAGGCACCCTCGGCGGCCAGGCGGGTGGCGATGGCCTTGCCGATACCGCTCGCGGCACCGGTGACCAGGGCGACCCGGCCGGCCAGGGGTTTGGGCGCGGGCAGCCGTTTGAGCTTGGCCTCCTCCAGTGCCCAGTACTCGATGCGGAACTTCTCCGACTCCTCGATGGGCCGGTAGGTGGACACGGCCTCGGCGCCGCGCATCACGTTGATGGCGTTGACGTAGAACTCGCCGGCCACGCGCGCGGTCTTGGCGTCCTTGCCGAAGGAGAACATGCCCACCCCGGGCACCAGGACGATGGCCGGGTCGGCGCCGCGCATGGCCGGGCTGTCGGCGGTGGCGTGGCGTTCGTAGTAGGCGCGATAGTCCTTTCGGTACTGCCGGTGGAGTTCGCGCAGACGCTCGACGACCCGTTCCAGAGGTTCGGTGGCCGGCAGGTCCAACACCAGGGGGCGGACCTTGGTGCGCAGGAAGTGGTCGGGGCAGGAGGTGCCCAGGGCGGCCAGTCGGGGGTGTTCGGCGCGGGCGAGGAAGTCCAGGACCTCCTCGCTGTCGGTGAAGTGGCCGATCTGTCGGTGGTCGGTGGAGGCCAGACCACGGATCACCGGGGCCAGGGCGGCGGCGCGCCGGGCGCGTTCGGTCTGCGGCAGCGCCTGGTGTTCGTCCAGGACCGGACCGAAGGGGCCGGGGCGGCCGCGTTCGGCGAGGAAGGTCTCGGCGGTGCGGATGACCTCCAGGGAGTTGGCCTCGCACTGCTCGCTGGTCTCGGCCCAGGTGGTGATGCCGTGTCCGCCAAGGATCGCGCCGATGGCGTTCGGGTTCTCTTCGGCGATGCGGGCGATGTCCAGCCCGAGTTGGAAGCCGGGCCTGCGCCAGGGCACCCACACCACGCGGTCGCCGAAGCACTCGCGGGTCAGTCGTTCACCGTCGGCGGCGGTGGCGAGCGCGATCCCGGAGTCGGGGTGCAGGTGGTCCACGTGCGCGGCGCGCACCAAGGCGTGCATGGCGGTGTCGATGGAGGGCGCGGCCCCGCCCTTACCGAAGAGACAGTGGTCGAAGGCGGCGACCATGTCGTCCTCGCGTCCCTCGCCCGGGTAGACGTCCACGAGGGCGCGCAGGCGGTCCATGCGCAGGACGGCCAGACCGTCCTCGGTGAGGGTTCCCAGGTCGCCACCGGAACCCTTGACCCACAGCAGGTCGACGGGTCGGCCGGTGACGGGGTCGGTGGCGCTGCCCTCGGCGGAGGTGTTGCCGCCCGCGTAGTTGGTGTTACGCGGGTCGGCACCGAGGGCGTTACTGCGTGCGATGAGCTGGGCGACGACGGGATCGGACACGGTGTTTCCCTGTTCTGTGTCGTGGTGTGTCGGTCGTGCCGGCCGGTCGGGGCCGGTCATGCGCCCCATCCGGCCTGGGTCCCGCCCTGGCGTTCGCCGGCGACGCGCTCCACGTACCCGGAGGCGGCGTGGGCGGCCATGGGGTCGGGGTGCAGGCCCTGTTCCTCGCGCAGCCCGGCCAGGAGGGGGCGCACGTCGGTGTTGTAGGCGTCCATCAACGCGGCGTTGGCGCCCAGCACGTCGCCCGAGTCCTGCGCGGCGGCCAGGGCCTCGGCGTCCACGAGCAGGGCCTTGGCGGTGGCCTCCTGCACGTTCATCACCGAGCGGATCTGTCCGGCGATCTTGGGTTCGATGTTGTGGCACTGGTCGAGCATGAACGCGACCTCGGTGTCGGCGGCCAGGGCCCCGCCGCGCACCACCTCGTACATGATGCGGAAGAGCTGGAAGGGGTCGGCGGCGCCGACCATGAGGTCGTCGTCGGCGTAGAAGCGCGAGTTGAAGTCGAAGGCGCCGAGCTTCCCGGCGCGGAGCAGGAACGCGACGATGAACTCGATGTTGGTGTGCGCGGCGTGGTGGCCGGTGTCCACGCACACCACGGCCCGCTCGCCCAACTCCAGGCAGTGGGCGTGGGCGGTGCCCCAGTCGGGGACGTCGGTGGCGTAGAAGGCGGGTTCGAAGAGCTTGTACTCCAGCAGGATCCGCTGGTCGCCGCCCAATCGGTCGTAGACCTCGCGCAGCGCCTCGGCGAGACGGTCCTGGCGGGCGCGCAGGTCGTCCTGGCCGGGGTAGTTGGTGCCGTCGGCGAACCAGAGCTTGAGGTCGCGCGAGCCGGTGGCGTCCATGACGTCGACGCATTCCAGCAGGTGGTCGATGGCCTTGCGGCGCACGCGGGCGTCGGGGTTGGTGACGCTGCCGAGCCGGTAGTCGTCGTCCTGGAAGACGTTGGCGTTGATGGTGCCGATGGCGGTGCCCAGGTCGCGGGCGTGGGCGGCCAGGGCGGAGTAGTCGTCCACCTCGTCCCAGGGGATGTGCAGTGCGACGGTGGGGGCGACCCCGGTGTGGCGGTGCACTTCGGCGGCGTCGGCGATCTTCTCCCAGGGGTCGCGGGGCACCCCGGGTTGCGCGAACACCTTGAATCGGGTCCCGGAGTTGCCGAAGGCCCAGGAGGGAAGCTCGATGTGCTGGCGGCGCAGGACGGCGAGGGTGTCCGGTGTGACCACGATGGGGGCTCCGTTCGGTGGGGTGGGATCGCGGAGCTCGCGATCATTGAATCGTTTCATTCAAGTATCGACGAAGCTATCCCGGCACCTGGAAGGGTGTCAACGGTCACCTTTATCCACCCTGGTTACAACGTTTTACTCCTCGGTCCGAAAAGAGGGCCGGGGCTCCTCGCCCCGGCCCTCTCCCGGTCCTGCGACCTGTCTATCCGCGCCCGGCCAGGGTGCGGCTGCGTCCGCGGAACTCGGCGACGATCTCCTCGCCCCGGCGGACGGTCACGTCGTAGACGCCACTGCGCCCGAAGACCACACGCTCCTCGGCGGTGGCCACCAACACGTCGCCCTCGTGGGCCGGAGCCACGAACGTGACGTCTGCGCCGGAGGCCACGGTCACCCCTCCGCCGTCCACGTTGCACGCGCACGCGAACGCGGTGTCGGCCAGGGTGAACAACAACCCTCCGTGGGCGATGTCGTAGCCGTTGAGCATGAGCGGGCCGACGACCATCTCCACCACCGCACGCCCATCGGTGGCCTCCACCAGGCGCATGCCCAGGTTCTTTGAGGCACGGTCGGCCTCGAACATCCGCCAGGCGGTCTCGTTGCGCCCCCTGGGCGCCTCCGCCCCGCTCATGAGTCGAAGTCCACGGTCACGGCGTCGGTCACCGGCAGCGACTGGCAGGCCAGCGCGTACCCGGCCTCCACCTCGGCGGGGGTGAGCGCGTAGTTGCGCACCATCTGGACCTCACCACCGCACACCTTGACCCGGCAGGTCCCGCACACCCCGCCCTTGCAGGCGAAGGGAACGTCGGGACGGTAGCGCTGGGCCGAGTCCAGCACGGGCACCCCTTGGGGCAGGGTCAGCGTGGTGGTCCGGCCGTCCAACACGACGGTGACCTCGCTGGCGGGTCCCTCGACCTCGGGGTCCTCGTGTCGGGCCTGGGGCGGTGGTTCGGCACCCTCGACGAAGAACAGCTCCTGGTGGACGCGTTCGCCGTCCACCCCGTGTTCGGCCAGCACCCGTTGGGCGTCGGTGACCATCGTGTAGGGCCCGCACAGCCACCAGTGGTCGACACCGTCCGCAGCGATGATGGTCGACAGCAACGCGTCGAGCTTGGCGCCGTCCAGACGCCCGGTGAACAGCTCCGACTCTCTCGGCTCACGCGAGAGCACGTGCACCAGTTCCAGTCGTGGTCCGAAGGAGTCCTTGAGGTCGGCCAGCTCGTCGGCGAACATCACCGTGTCGCTGCGGCGGTTGCCGTACAACAACGTGACGTGGGAGCCGGTGCGGCGCAGCAGCGAAGCGGCCATGGACAGCACCGGGGTGATGCCCGAACCCGCGGCCACCAGCACGTGCCGGGCGGTCTCGGTCAAATCGGGGCTGAAGCGGCCCGTGGGCGCGCCCACCTCGATCTCGTCGCCCGCGCGCACCTCGCGGACCAGCCAGGTGGAGAACAGGCCGTCGGCGACCAGACGCACACCCACGCGGGGCGCCTCGCCCACCGGGGCACAGATCGAGTAGCTGCGACGCTCCTCCACACCATCGATCACACGACGCAGGGTCAGCGACTGCCCGGGGGCGAACGCGAACACCTCGGCCAGATGGTCGGGGACGTCGAAGGTGACGGCGACGGCGTCCTCGCACAGGCGCTCGACGGCGGCCACGCGCAGCCGGTGGAACGCCGCCCGGCCGCGTCCGGCGGCGGGGGCGGTCTCGGTGACGGGTGTGGTCACGGTCAGATCTCCTTGACGTGCTCGAACGGTTCGAGGCAGGAACGGCAACGGTGCAGCGACTTGCAGGAGGTCGCGCCGAAGCGGGACAGTTCCTCGGTCTCGGCCGAACCGCACAGCGGACAGCGCGGGACGGTTCGGGTGGGCAGCAGGGTGAGGGGGACGGGGCCGGCGGGCCGCTCGGGCGCCCCGCCGGGCGGCGAGATGCCGTGCTCGGTGAGCTTGCGCCTCCCCTCCCCGGTGATCCAGTCGGTGGTCCAGGGCGGGGAGAGCGTGGTGCGCACCCGCACCTGCTCGAACCCGGCCGCGCGCACGGCCGTGTCCACGTCCACGCGCATCTCGGCCAGGGCCGGACAGCCCGAGTAGGTGGGGGTGATCCACACCTGGGCGGCACCGTCCTCGGTGATCTCGACCTCGCGCAGGATGCCCAGGTCGGCCAGGGTCAGCATGGGAAGTTCGGGGTCGGTGACCGCGGCCGCCGCCGCCCACAGGCGACGATGTTCCTCGGTCCGCGATGTGGTGGCTACCATGTCGCCTCCGGGTGCCTGCGGGCCACCCGCTGGAGTTCGGTCAGCAGGGGCGCCAGTTCGTCGGTGTGCCGGCCCTCGCGCCCGGCCGGCTCGGCCTCGGGGAAGGACCCGGGCGCCTCCAACGTGGCCGCGGTCAGCACCTGGTCCAGGACCTGGTGGACCTCCTCGCGCACCGTGGCCGGGTCCACCGCCACCCCTTGGTCGGCCAGGGCGGCCTCCACCGGGTGGGTGGCGAAGAGTTCGCCGGTCAGCGGCCACACGTCGGCGACCGCTCGGGCCATGCGCTCGTGCGAGTACTCGGTTCCATCACCCAGGCGCAGCGCCCAGGAAACCGCGTACTCGCGGTGGTAGGCGACCTCGTTGACGCCCTTGGCGGCGATGGCGGACAGCACCGGGTCCCCACTGTCGGCCAACCGGGTGAACAGGGCCAGTCGCCAGGTGGAGAGCACGAGCAGCGTGGTCACGCACCGGGCGAAGTCACCCCGCGGGGCCTCGGCCAGGTGCACGTTGCGGAACTCCTCGGGGTCCCGGTGGTAGGCGAAGGCGTCCTCGTCGCGCCCGGTCCCGTCGGCCTGGCCGGCGCGGGCCAGCAGCAGACGGGCCTGACCCAGCAGGTCCAGCGCGATGTTGGCCAGGGCCACCTCCTCCTCCAGTTCGGGGGCGTCGGTCACCCAGTGGACGAGCCGCTGCGCTTGGACCAGGGAGTCGTCGCCGAGCATCTGGCAGTACAGGGCCAGGTCATGGCCGTCCACCCCCGTGGGAAGGGTGGTGTCCACACCCGCGAGCGCCTCGGTGAAACCGGTACCGAAGGCCCAGCGGGCGTCGCCGTCGTGTTCCTCGGTCAGGCCGGTGAAGATGTTGTCGCCACTCATGTCGTTCCTTTGAAACCTCGTTCGTCCCCGTGTGTTCGCGCTAGATGTGCGGGACGTCCTCGGGGATCGGGTAGAAGGTCGGGTGGCGGTAGACCTTGTCACCGCTGGGCTCGAAGTAGGGGTCCTTCTCGTCCGGGCTGGAGGCGGTGATGTTCTGGGCGAGCACCACCCAGATGCTCACGCCCTCGTTGCGCCGGGTGTAGAGGTTGCGGGCGTTGTGCAGGGCCATCTCGTCGTCGGGGGCGTGCAGGGAGCCCACGTGGACGTGGTTGAGGCCGCGCTTGCCGCGCACGAAGACCTCGTACAGGGGCCATTCGGGCCGGGCCGGGCCGGTGCCGTCGGTGTTGCTCATGCCGCGACCTCCCGGACGCTCTTGTGCTTGTCGGCGTAGGCGGTGGCGGCCTCGCGGACCCACGCACCGTTGTCATGGGCGGCGCGACGCCGCTCCACACGCTCGGCGTTCTTGGGGCCGTTGCCCGAGATGACCTGCTTGAACTCGTCCCAGTCCGGTTCACCGAAGTCGTAGTGGCCGCGCTCGTCGTTCCAGGCCAGTTCGGGGTCGGGCAGGGTGACGCCCAGCTTGTCGGCCTGCGGGACGGTCATGTCGATGAACTTCTGGCGCAGGTCGTCGTTGGTGTCGATCTTGATGCCCCAGTCCAGCGACCGCCGGGTGTTGGGCGAGTCGGCGTCGGGCGGGCCGAGCATCATCAGGGACGGCCACCACCAGCGGTCCACGGCCTCTTGGACCATCGCGCGCTGGCCCTCGGTGCCGGCCATCATGCGCATGAGCAGTTCGTAGCCCTGCCGCTGGTGGAAGGACTCCTCCTTGCAGATGCGCACCATGGCGCGGGCGTAGGGGCCGAAGGAGGTGCGGCACAGCGGGACCTGGTTGCAGATCGCGGCGCCGTCCACCAACCAGCCGATCACACCCACGTCGGCGAAGCTCAGCGCCGGGTAGTTGAAGATCGAGGAGTATTTCTGGCGTCCCTCGATCAGGCGCTCGGTGAGGTCGGCGCGGTCCACGCCGAGGGTCTCGGCGGCCGCGTACAGGTACAGGCCGTGTCCGGCCTCGTCCTGGACCTTGGCCAGCAGGATGGCCTTGCGGCGCAGGCTGGGCGCGCTCGCGATCCAGTCGCCCTCGGGCTGCATCCCGATGATCTCCGAATGCGCGTGCTGGGAGACCTGACGGATGAGGGTCTTGCGGTAGGCCTCGGGCATCCAGTCACGCGGTTCGACGCGCTGGTTGGCCGCGATCCTGGCGTCGAATTCCGCCTGGAGAGCCTCGTCGGCGCCGGGGGGCGCTTCCTGGGCCGTGGTCGACATTGATCATTCCCCATTCATAACCGAACGTTCGGTCAGTAATTAGTATCGCCGGATGTGGTGGTCCGATGCAAGGGGTGCGCGCCACGAAGACCGGCGCGCACCCCGCGGGGGACTACTTCCCGGTGAAGGTGGGCTTCTGCTTGGCCAGGAACGCGTTGACCGCGCCCACGTGGTCGGCGGTCTCCCCCAGCTGGTTCTGCAGGTCCGCCTCCTCCTCCAGCAACTCCGCCACTTCGAGGCCGCCCTCGGCCGCCGAACGCACCTCGCGCTTGGCCGCCACGAACGCGGCGGTGGGTCCTGAGGCCAGCTTCCGGGCCACCTCGTGGGCGCGCGTCTCCCAGTCCTGGTCGTCCACCACCTCGGTGACCAGACCCAGTTCCAGGGCTCGGTCCGCGACCATCATGGTGCCCAGCAGCATCAGTTCCATCGCCCGGGCCTGACCCAGAGCACGCACCAGACGCGTCGCCAACCCCGAGTCCGAGGCCAGACCGACCCCGGTGAAGGCGGTGCCGAACTTGGCGCGGCGGGCCGCCACCCGCACGTCACCGGCCAGCGCGAACCCCATGCCGGCGCCCACGCAGGCCCCGCCGATACCCACCACGAGCGGTACCTGGATACGCTCCAGGCCCAGCACGATGGGGTTGTAGTGCTCGCGCACCGTGTCCAACGCGCCCGGGCCGGAGGGGTCCTCCAGCAGACGCGCGTGCTCGGCAAGGTCCTGTCCGACGCAGAACGCCTTGTCCGACCCCAGGAACAGCACCGCGCGCGCGGTGGTGGACTCGGCCGCCCGGTTCACCGCCTCCAGCAGCTCCTCCTTGACCCGAATGGTCAGCGCCGGGGTGTTCAGCCGGATCGTGGCCAGCCCGTCGGCCTCCTCGAACCACGCCGCCCTGTCTTCGCTCACGCCTTGTCTCCCTCGTCCCAGATGTGGAAGCCCTCGCCGCTCTTGCGGCCGAGCCTGCCCTCGGCGACCTTACGGCGCAACAGCTCCGGAGGAGTGAACCGGTCCCCCAGTTCGGCGGCCAGGTACTCGGCGATGGCCAACCGCACGTCCAGTCCGACCAGGTCGGTGAGCTTGAGCGGCCCCATCGGGTGGCGGTAGCCCAACTCCATGGCGGTGTCGATGTCGGCGGGCGAGGCCACGCCCTCCTCGACCATACGGATCGCCTCCAGGCCCAGGGTGACGCCCAGACGGCTGGTGGCGAAACCGGGTGCGTCGCGCACCACGATCTCGGTCTTGCCCAGGGCGTCGGCCCAGCCGCGCACCGCATCCAGCACGGCAGGGTCGGTCTCGGGCGCGGTGACGATCTCCACCAGCTTGGAGGCCGGGACCGGGTTGAAGAAGTGCGTGCCCAGGAATCGGCTCGGACGCTTGAGCGCCGCGGCCAGTTCGGTCACCGATAGCGAACTGGTGTTGGAGGCCAGAACGGTCTCCTCGCCCACTACCGCCTCGGCGGCGGTGAGCACCGCGATCTTCAGCTCGGGCCTCTCGGGCACCGCCTCGATGACGATCCCGGCCTCGGCGGGGATGTCGGCGGTGTCGATGACCACGTCCATCCGGGCCAGGTAGAGGGTGGGTTCGAGGTCGATCTTGCCGCGCTCACGCGCCTTGTCCAGCCCGGCCGCGACCCGACCGCGGCCCGCCTCGGCCGCCTCGACGGTGGCCTCGACCAGCACCACGCGGGCGCCGGCCATGAGGAACTGCTGGACGATGCCGGCACCCATGGTGCCGCCGCCGACGACGGCCACGATCTCGGGTACGCCCCGTGGGGTGATCTCGGTCAACGCTTCTTCCTCTCCAGGAAACCGGTCATACGCTCGTGTTTGTCGGCGCTCTCGAACAGCACCGCCTGGGTCAGGTCGTCGGCCAGCGGGTGCACCCCGTCGGCGTCCAGGACCATCTTGGTCATGCGCAGGGCCATCGGCGAGGAGGCCGCCATACGGTCCAGCAGGGCGTGGGCGCTCTCGCGCAACTCCTCGGAGGGGACGATCCGCGCGATGAGCCCGTGACGCAGCGCGGCCTCGGCGTCCAGCCGGAAACCGCCCAGCAGTACCTGTTTGGCCACCGAGGCGCCCACCAGTTCCTTGAGCCGCCAGCACGCGCCGGCGCCCGCGATGATGCCCAGGCCCGGCTCGGGTTGGGCGAACACCGCGGTGGGGGTGGCGACGCGGATGTCGCAGGCATAGGACAGTTCCGCGCCGCCGCCCAGCGCCCAACCGTCGACCGCCGCCACGGTGGGCGCGGGCAGTCGGTGCAACCGCTCGAACAGGCGACTGTTGATCCCGGCCAAGGCCTCCTCGCGGCCGCGTTCGCGCAGCTCGGAGATATCGGCGCCGCCCGCGAAGACCGTGCCGTGCCCGGTCAGCAACAGGGGTTTGGGGTCGGCCTCCAGTTCGGCGCACACCCGGTGCAGTTCGGCGATCATCCGCCCGTTGATGGCGTTGCGGGCCTCGGGGCGGTGCAACTCCACCACCGTGCGGTCCTCGCGCCGCTCCACCAGCAGGGTCTCGAAGTCCTCGTCGTTCTCGCTCATACTCGCTCCACCAGGAGCGCCGCGCCCTGACCCACGCCCACGCACAGGGTGGCCAGGCCACGCCGCGCGTCCTCGCGTTCCATGCGGTTGAGCAGGGTGACCAGGATGCGCGCACCGGAGGAACCCAGCGGATGGCCCAGCGCGATGGCGCCGCCGTCGGCGTTGACACGGTCCTCCTGCAGGCCGAGTCGGCGCATCACCCCCAGCGACTGTGCCGCGAAGGCCTCGTTGAGCTCGATCGCGCCGACCTCGTCCAGCTTCCACCCGGCCCGGTCCAGGACCTTGTGGGTGGCCGGGACCGGGCCCAGACCCATCACCTGGGGTGCGACGCCGGCCGAGGCCGAGGAGACCACACGTGCGCGGGGAGTGAGACCGTACCGCTCCACCGCGTCCGCGCCGGCCAAGAGCAGGGCGGAGGCGCCGTCGGAGAGGGAGGAGGAGTTGCCCGCGGTGACGATGCCGCCCTGGCGGAACACCGGGCGCAGCCTGCCCAGGCTCTCCATGTTCGAACCCGCGCGCGGCCCCTCGTCGGCGGTGACCTCGTGGGTCGCGCCCTTGCGACCGTGCACGGTGACCGGGACGATCTCGCCGTCGAAGCGCCCTGCCTCGGCCGCGGCGATGGCGCGCTCGTGGCTGCGCAGCGCGAAGGCGTCGCACTCCTGGCGGCTCAACCCCTCCAGACGCGCGACCTCCTCGGCGGTCTCGCCCATGGACAGGGTGTAGCGCAACTCGTCGGGAGAGGCGTCCTCGGACACCTGGGCGTCGGCCTCGGCGAAGCGGGGGTTGGTGAAGCGCCAACCCAGGGAGGTGTCGGCGACCTCGCCCGGCTTGGCCCACGGGGTGCCGGGCTTGGCCATCACCCAGGGGGCGCGGGTCATCGACTCCACGCCGCCGGCGACCACCACGTCGGCCTCACCCGAGCGGATGGCCTGGGCCGCGGAGGAGACGGCGGTCAGGCCGCTGGCGCACAGCCGGTTGACGGTGTAGCCGGGCACGCTGGGGTCCAGGCCGGCGAGCAGGGTCGCCATGCGCGCCACGTTGCGGTTGTCCTCGCCCGCCTGGTTGGCGGCGCCGAGGATGACCTCGTCGACGACCTCGCCGGGTACTCCGCTGCGGCGCACGACCTCGGCCACGACCCGGGCGGCGAGGTCGTCGGGACGGACTGAGGCGAGGGCGCCCCCGTACCGGCCTTGAGGGGTGCGGACCCCGTCGACCACGTAGACGTCGCTCACGAACGGCCTCCCATGTTGCGCGCGGTGGCGTGCGCCACCGCGTGGTGTGAACTCATCGACACATCTCCTTGACACGGCAGGTCGGAGACTGGATAAATGCATTAGTAACCGACCGTTCGGTCAGTAAGCAAGTCGGTCCGGCCCTTGACAGGGCCGACCCACACCCGTCACCGCGCGGCGGACCGCCCACCCACCCAGGCCTTGGGCCTGCGCGGGCCACCGCGCACCGTACCCGGAGAGGCCCATGGCAAGCCAGGACACCACCACGCAGCCGGCCGGCACCACGATCCCCCGACGACTCGGGCAGGCACCCGCGCCCGAGTCGCTCGACCCGGCCGAACGCATGAGCGTCGACGAGCTCCGCGCTTTGCAGCTCGACCGCCTGCGCTGGACCCTGGAGCACGCCTACACCAACGTGCCCCTGTACAAGCGCAAGTTCGACGAGGCGGGCGTCCACCCCGAGGACCTCAGGACGTTGGAGGACCTCGCCCTCTTCCCCCACACCACCAAGGCCGACCTGCGCGACAACTATCCCTTCGGCATGTTCGCCGTGCCCCAGGACCGGATCAGCCGCATCCACGCCTCCAGCGGCACCACCGGCAAACCCACAGTGGTCGGCTACACGCGCGAGGACATCGACACCTGGGCCGAGGTCGTGGCCCGCTCCATCCGCGCCGCCGGCGGACGCCCCGAGCACAAGGTGCACGTCTCCTACGGCTATGGCCTGTTCACCGGTGGCCTGGGCGCCCACTACGGCGCCGAGAGGCTCGGTTGCACCGTCATCCCCGCCTCCGGTGGCCAGACCGCCAAGCAGGTCCAGCTCATCCAGGACTTTCGCCCCGAGATCATCATGATCACCCCCAGCTACATGTTGACGCTGTTGGACGAGTTCGAGAATCAGGGAATCGACCCGCGTTCCACCTCTCTCAAGATCGGTGTCTTCGGCGCCGAGCCCTGGACCGAGAAGATGCGCCGCGAGATCGAGGACCGTTTCGACATCAACGCCGTGGACATCTACGGCCTGTCCGAGGTCATGGGCCCGGGCGTGGCCAACGAGTGCGTGGAGACCAAGGACGGCCTGCACGTCTGGGAGGACCACTTCTACCCCGAGGTCCTGGACCCCATCACCCAGGACGTCCTGCCCGACGGTGAGAACGGCGAACTGGTCTTCACCTCGCTGACCAAACAGGCCATGCCGATCATCCGCTACCGCACCCGTGACCTGACCACCCTGCGCCCGGGCACCGCCCGCCCCATGCGTCGCATGGACAAGGTCACCGGCCGCAGCGACGACATGATCATCCTGCGCGGGGTCAACGTCTTCCCCACCCAGATCGAGGAGATCGTGCTGGGCCTGGACGGTCTGGCGCCGCACTTCCAGCTGGTGCTCACCAAGGAGGGCCGCCTGGACCGCATGGCCGTGCGTGTGGAGGCGGCACCCGACTGCACCTCCGACCGCCGAGTGGTCCTGTCCCGCGAGATCACCGCCACCATCAAGGACAAGGTCGGGGTCAACGTCACCGTGGACGTCGTCGACCCCGAGCGGATCGAACGCTCCGTGGGCAAGTTCCGCCGCATCATCGACCAGCGTCCCCAGGACTGACACCCCGACCCTCTGGGTCCCCGGCCCCACGACGCGTCCTACCGGGTCAGGCCCTCACCCTCCACCAAGGGAAGCGCGCGCCCGCCCACGTGGACGTACTCGTGCCCCGGCTCCAAGGCGTAGAAGGTGACGGGGACCCAGGTGCGCTGTTCCTCGGGACGGAACAGGTAAGCGTTTTCACGCAGCGGTGCCAACGGATGGGCCTTGGGCGGCTCGGGTGCGATCCCGGTCAGTCCGCCCAGGTCGACCACGCGCAGCACGAGCCGTTCACCGGTGCCGCGCACCTCCAGTCGCTGCACGGCGTTGCGATAGGCCCCCAGCAGCGGCAGGTCCTCGGCGTCCGCCACGGGTCCGGGTTCGACCGCGGGGACGGGCGCCGGACGGATCCGCACCCGCGCCACCTCCTCGAACACCTCCGCGTACAGCTCCTGATACAGGTCACGGGCCTGGCCGCCATTGGTCAGCAACGTCACCGCCAGGCCGGCCTCCGGGAACAGGCGCAGGAACGCCGACTGTCCGATGGTGTTGCCGTCGTGCCCCACCAACCGGTACCCGTCCCAGCCGTAGCGGATCCAGCCCAGGCCCCAGGAGTCGCCCAGGGTGTCGGGATCGGGCAGGTCCACCGAGTGACGCGTCATGGCCTCGGCCGACTCCGACGAGAGCACCCGTTCGCCCCCGGCCGTGCGGCCACCGCGCAGGTGCGCCGCGGCGAAGGTCAACACGTCAGCGGCGTTGGCGTGCACCAGCCCCGCGGGCCCCATCGAACGGGTGATGCCCCACACCGGGACCGGCACCGCGCCGGTCGGATCCACGACGTGCCCCACCGCGGCCCCGTGCAGCACCGCCTCCTCCGGCAGGGTCCCGGCCCGGGTCAGCCCCAACGGGGTGTACAGACGCTCACGCATGGCCTCGTCCCACACCCGCCCGGTGAGCTTCTCGATGATCCGGCCCAACAGCGGGAACCCGGAGTTGCAGTAGGAGAAGGTGGCGCCCAGCGGATGGGTCGGTTCCGAGTCGCGCAACCGCTCCACGTACCGTTCCAGGGCGTCGTCGCCGCGCCCGGTGTCGGTGAACAGGTCACCGTCGATACCGCTGGTGTGGTTCAGCAGGTGACGAACGGTGATCCGCGCGGCGTGCTCGGGGTCGGCCAGACCGAACTCGGGCAGCACCTCGACCACCGGGGTCTCCAAGGAGAGCAGCCCCTCGTCGACCAGACCCAAAACGACGGTGGCCGTCCAAACCTTGGTGATCGACCCGATCTGGAACACCGAACCGGTGTCGACGGCGTGCCCCGTCCCGACGTTGAGCACACCGTGCGCGACCTCGACCACCTCGTCGTCACCATCGGCGCCCAGGCGCAGGATGCCGAGTTGGGCTCCGGGCACGCCGTGCCGTTCGGCCAGCGCCGCCAGCCGTTCCCGCCAGTGGTCGATGTCGATGGGTCGGTGCGTGTGCGTGGTCAACCCGCTCCCCTGTCCCTTTGTCGAAGAATCCCGTGCGAAGGTCCGCCGTCACGATAGAACCCGCCACCCCGCCCGACAAGGGTCCGGGCCCGCACCACCGACCGAGGCCCGATTGTGCATCTGCCCATCACCGGACCTCGGATCCAGGGTGAATCGTCATTGAGCCCGAGGTCACACACCCTGCAACCTGGAGGGAAGCCCGAACGCACCCCATCTGGAGCCCTGCCCGCATGCTCGACCTCAAGCTCACCCACGCGCGTGTGCGCACCCTCGACGACACCCACCCCCGCGCCACCACCGTGGGCATCGTCGGCGGCCGTATCCTCGGCCTCGACGACGACGTCGCCGAGCTGCCCGCCCGCACCGAGGTCGACTGCCAAGGCGCCACGCTCGTCCCCGGTTTCTCCGACGCCCACAACCACATGGCCTGGTTCGGACAGTCCCTGGGCGAACTCCCCCTGGAGAACGCCGCGACCCTGGACGAGCTCTACGACGCCGTCGCCGCGAAGGCCCCTACCCTGGGCGAGGACGACTGGATCGTCGGCTCCGGCTACGACGACACCGTGCTCGGCGCCCACCCCGACCGCCACGCCCTGGACCGGGCCGCGCAGGGACGTCCCGTCTGGCTCAAACACCGCTCCGGCCACATGTGCACGGTCAACAGCGCCGTCCTGCGCCTGGCCGGTGCCGAGAACGCACCAGACCCCGAGGGCGGCGTCATCGTCCGCGACGCCCACGGCACCGCCACCGGACTACTCCAAGAACGTGCGCAGGAACTGGTCACCGCCCTGGTGATGCCCTACCCCGTCGACGAACTCGCCGACGCCCTGGGCCGGGCCTCCCGCGTCTACGCGGCCGAGGGCCTCACCCACGTCGTCGAAGCAGGCATC
Source organism: Nocardiopsis sp. NPDC055551 (assembly GCF_053619415.1). Taxonomy (NCBI): domain Bacteria; kingdom Bacillati; phylum Actinomycetota; class Actinomycetes; order Streptosporangiales; family Nocardiopsidaceae; genus Nocardiopsis; species Nocardiopsis sp. NPDC055551. The sequence goes on from NZ_JBSHJJ010000011.1 coordinate 17,964, forward strand.
GGCCACGGACTCGTCGGCCGCTCCCCCGTGGAGGCCGCCGCCTACCAGCGCGCCCGCGACCTGGGGATCCTGCTGCCCCGTGTGGAGCTCATGGTCGCCGCCGACAACCTCCACCCCCTGGCCGCCCACCCCGACGACGCCGTCACCACCGGCATCGACCTGGGTCTGCGCACCGGCTTCGGTGACGACCGGTTGCGCCTGGGACCCATGAAGATCTGGCTGGACGGCTCCCTCATCGGCCGCACCGCCGCCGTCACCGAACCCCTGTGCGGACACGGTCACGGCGTCTACCAGAACCCGCCCGAACAGATGCACGACCTGGTCGTGGCCGCCCACCGCTCCGGCTGGCGGGTGGCCGCCCACGCCATCGGCGACGACGCCATCGATCTGGCCCTGGACGCCTTCGAGGAGGCGCAACGCCGCCACCCGCGCCCCGACGTACGTCACCGCGTCGAGCACGCCGGGATCGTACGCCCCGACCAGCTCCCCCGCATGGCCGCGCTGGGTGTGGTCCCCGTGCCCCAACCCCGCTTCCTGCACAGCGTCGGCGACGCCATGGCCACGTCCCTGGGCCCGGACCGGGTCCCCTGGCTCTACCGCCACCGCTCCTTCCTCGACCATGGCATCCGCGTCCCGGGCAGCTCCGACCGCCCCGTCGCCCCCGGCGCCCCGCTCCTGGGCATGGAATCGATGGTCGAACGCACCACCTCCGGGGGCGCCGTCCTGGCCCCCGACGAACGAGTCACCCCCGAACAGGCCCTGCGCGCCTACACCCTGGACGCCGCCTGGGCGAGCCACGACGAACACCGTCGTGGCAGCCTCGCCCCCGGCCGACTCGCCGACCTGGTCATGTTGGACCGCGACCCGGTCGAGACCGCCGACCAGGGCATCGGCTCGATCGACGTCCTCGCGACCCTGGTCGACGGCCGCCCCGTCCACGGCGCCGACATCCTCGGCCCGCCCGACCGTCACACCGCGAACCACGGCCACTGACGGTCGCACGATCCCGTACTTCGAACGACCGCGCCCCGTCCCGGGCGCGGACCTTCCGATTGGAGAGAATCCCACCCATGCGTGACCTCGATTCAGGGGCCGCCCAGGAACCGGAGCCGACCGGCTCGGCGGTGGTCAAGGAACGCGAAGCGGGCAAGATCGCCTTCGCCGCCTTCGTCGGCACCGCCCTGGAGTGGTACGACTACTTCCTCTTCGGCACCGCCGCCGCCCTGGTCTTCAACCGTCTGTACTTCACGACGTTGAACGCGACCGCGGCCACCCTGGCGGCCTTCGCCACCTTCGGTGTCGGCTTCGTCGCCCGCCCCCTGGGCGCCGTCCTGTTCGGCTGGATGGGCGACCGCATCGGCCGCAAACCCGCCCTACTGCTCACGGTCGTGGCCATCGGCACGGCCACCGGACTCATCGGCGTACTCCCCGACTACGCCTCCATCGGTATCGCCGCACCCCTGTTGTTGGCCCTGCTCCGGCTGATCCAGGGCGTCGCGGTGGGCGGCGAATGGGGCGGCGCGGTCACCATCGCCGTCGAACACGCCCCGCCCGAGAAGCGCGGACGCTACGCCGCCCTGCCGCAGATCGGCTCCCCCGTGGGCACCCTGCTCTCCTCCGGCGCCTTCGCCCTGGTCCTGATGATGCCGCCCGACCAGTTCGACTCCTGGGGCTGGCGCCTGCCCTTCCTGGCCGCCTTCCCCCTGCTGCTGGTCGCCGTCTACATCCGCCGCAAGGTGGAGGAGTCCCCCGTCTTCGAGGAGATGGAACAACAGCAGGAACGCTCCAAGGTTCCGGCCCTGGACGTGTTCCGCCAGGCCTGGGGCCGGCTGCTGATCGCCATCGCCTCGGCCATGCTCGGCGTGGGCGGCTTCTACGTGATGACCACCTTCGCGATCAGCTACGGCACCGACACGCTCGGGCTGCCGCGTCAGCTCATGGTCAACGCCACCCTGATCGCCGCCCTCGCCCAGATCGCCGTCATCCTCGTCTTCGGTCGCCTGGCCGAACGGATGGGCCCGGGCCGGGTGACCATGTGGGGCGGCCTGGCCACGGCCCTCATCGCCTTCCCGGTGTTCTGGCTGATCGACACACGCTCCCCCGTCCTGGTCGTGCTGGCCGTGGCCACCGGGGTGGCCGTGTTGTCCATCGCCTACGCGGTCTCCGGAGCCCTGCTCACCGAACTGTTCCCCGCCAGGCTGCGCTACAGCGGGGTGTCCCTGGCCTACAACCTCGCCGGAGCGCTCAGCGGCTTCCTGCCCTTCATCGCCACCGCGTTGCTGAACAACGCGGGCGGTGGTTCCTGGGTGGCGGCCCTGCTGCTGGCGGGCATCGCCCTGGTCACCGCGTTCGGTGGGTTGTACGGCGAACGGCTGCGGGTTCGCGACGAGGTCGTGGTGCGCTGACCCCGACCGCACACGCGTGGGCCCCGACCGGAAACGCTCCGGCCGGGGCCCACCCGCTCTCAGTTCGACGCCGCGGGGTCGTAGGTACCCGTGGAGGTCAGCCCACCCACGCCCAGGCGACGCACCACCTCGGTCAGCATCGCCGTCCCGGCCACCAGGTCCGCGTCCTCGGTGTACTCGCCCTCATTGTGGGAGACCCCCTCCACCGACGGCACGAAGAGCATCACCGTGGGCACCCGCGCCTTCATGTTGATCGAGTCGTGTCCGGCCACCGTCCTGACCTCGCGATGGCTCAACCCCAGACGACGCGCGCCGCCCCTGGCCAGCTCCACCCCCTCGGGCTGGTAGGGGTCGATCCCCCAGGCGTGGGACAACTCCAGTTCCACCGACACCGACGCCGTCTCCTCCACCGCCGCGACCCGCTCGCGCAGCAATCGGTCGGCCTCGGCCAGCACCCCCTCGTCCTCCGAGCGCAGGTCCAGCAGCAACTCGGCGCGCGAGGCCACCACCACCGGCGAGTTCGGATACACGTCCATGCTGCCCACGGCCGTGTGCAGCGCGCCGGGGAAACGGTCGGCCAACTCACGGGCGGCCACCACCAGCATCGAGGCGCCCAACAACGCGTCCCGACGGTCGCCCATCACGGCCGCGCCCGAGTGCGCCTGCTCCCCACGCACCACGATCCGATACTTACGAGCCGCCCAGCAGGCCGCCACCAGCCCGATCGTGGTCCCGGAGTCCTCCAACACCCTTCCCTGCTCGACGTGGATCTCGGCGCAGAACGCCGCCTCGGGGCCGTCGTCCTTGCCGAGGAGACCGGTGTCGGCCAGGGCCTCGGCCACCGACACCCCGGCCCGGTCCCGCACCGCCAACGCCGTCTCCAACGGCATCCTGCCGGTGTACACGGCACTGCCCATCATGGACGGGGCGAATCGGGAACCCTCCTCGTTGAACCAGTTGACCACCGCCAGGTTGTAGACCGGGTCCACTCCCTCGGCCGCGTCGTCACGGGCCGCACGGGCCACGGCGTGCACCGCGGCCAGGACACCGTAGGCCCCATCGAAGCGCCCCGCCGTGGGCTGGGAGTCCATGTGGGAGCCGACCACCACGTAGGGCGCGCCCGGAACCCGTTCCACCAACCCGAACTGGTTGCCCACACGATCGTGGACCACCCGCATCCCGTGTCCGGTCAGCAGCTCCGACAGCCACCGGCGCTGGGCGATGTCGGGTTCGGTGGCCGCCTGCCGGTCCACCCCGCCCGAAGGGGTGGCCCCAAAGGCGCTCATGGCCTCGAAATCCGCCAGAAAACGGGTGTCGTCGCTGTTCAAGGGGTGAACCTCCCGGGTGAGACGTGATGCGCCCCGAACTCGTGCACGGGGCTCCGTCCATCCTGGGCACACCCGCCGGTCCCGCTCAATCGTCATCCACCCACGTTTTCCCAGCGGTGCTGTGCACATGACCATCCATAACGTGGCAGCATCGTCTTCGCACGTCGGACAGGAGGAGACACCGTGACACAGGCACCGGGACCACGTTCCTGGCCCGGCACACTCGAACTCCTGGCCCGGGACCGTGATCGACTGGTGGAGGACTTCCTCCAACGTCTGCGCTCCCTGGGCCACTACGACGACGAACTCATACCCGCCGACGACCTGCGCCAGACCGCCAGGGACACCTTCGACCTGCTCACCCGGCGAATCTCCGGCCTCCCGGTCTCCGCCCACCTGGGCGACCTGGCGACACGTCTGGGCGTGCGCAGGGCCCGCCAGGGCGTGGCCCGTGACGACCTCCTGGAAGCGGTGCGTCTGGACTTTCGGGTGCTGTGGGCCGGGTTGGTGCGCGCCGGCGGCGTCGACTCCGCGCCCACCCTGGTCCTGCACGTGGAGGAGATCCTGGAGACGGTCGAACAGTTCATCAGCGACGTGCAGGCCGCGTTCCTGGAGGAGCGCGCCGTCCTGGAACGCGACTCCCGCGCGGCGGCGGCCCAGGCCTTCGCCCGACTGTTGAGCGCCGGAGAGCGCACCCCCGAGGTGGCCGAGGAGGTCGCCTCGGTATTGGGGCTGCCTCTGCACGGTGTTCTCGAAGTGACCTTCGTGGCCATTCCACCCGAAGGCGATCGCCCCGTCGACACCCGCGCACTCTCCCGCGCCGGTTGCCTGACATGGGAGTTCAACGACGGCGTGGCCTTGGTGCGTGACCCGGGACGCACGCGCCCGCCCGCACTGGCGGAGAAACCGGCCGGCGCCCGCGTCCGCGACACCCGGGGCCTGGCGGAGGTGCCCTCGGCCATCGAGGCCGCCCGCGTCCTGGCGCGCTACGCCCGCCCCGGGGAGGCCCCGGTGGGTCCCGAGGACGTGTGGCCCGCTCTGGCACGCGACCGGGTGGAGGCCCTGGTTCCGGGCTTCGGCCGACGTGCGGTGGAACGCCTGGAGGCGTTGGAACCCGAGGTGCGCGCCCGGTTGTTGGAAACGCTTTCCCACTACACGGGCACCGGATCGGTCAAGGCCACGGCCGCGGCCCTGTACTGCCACCGCAACACGGTCGTCAACCGGCTCCAGCACTTCCGCGAGGTGAGCGGCCTGGACCCGACCGTCCCGGCCCAGGCCGCCCTGGCCCTCGTGCTGTTCGCCGACCGAGCCCCCGCCCGGCAGGGGCGGGCGGGCGGCTAGTTCTTACGGGCGATACCGCCGTACTCGGCGACCGGGCGGCTGTCCCCCACCTCGGTGGGGTCCGGGCGCCACAGGGAGCAGGACACCACGCCCGGCTCCAACAGCTCCAGACCGTCGAAGAGCGACTCGATGCCCGCCGCCGTCCGGATGGTCAGCTTGGGGGTGCCCCGCTCGTTCCAGGCCTCGGCCACCTGGTGGGCCCTCTCCTGGTCTATGTCATCGGTGGGGTGGGAGACGACCAGGAAGCTGCCGGGCGCCAGGGCCTCGATCAGCCGGTCCAGGATGGAACGTACCTCGGCGTCGTCACCGATGAAGTTGACCACGCCCAGCAGCATCAGGGCCACCGGACGCGACAGGTCCAGGGTCCGCGACGCCGCTTCGAGGATCGCCTCGGGGTCGCGCAGGTCGGCGTCGACGTAGTCGGTGACCCCCTGCTCGGAACCGACCAGCAGGGCGCGGGCGTGCGCGAGCACCAGCGGATCGTTGTCCGCGTACACCACCCGCGCGTCGGGGGCCACTGCCTGGGCCACCTCGTGGGTGTTGTTGTGGGTGGGCAGTCCGGTGCCGATGTCCAGGAACTGCCGGATCCCCTCTTCCCGGACCAGGTGGGTGACGGTGCGCACCAGGAAGGCACGGTCGGCGATGGCGTTGTCGACGATCTCGGGGAAGAAGGAGCGGATCTGCTCGCCCATCTCCTGATCGACCGGGTAGTTGTCCTTGCCGCCCAGCCAGTAGTTCCAGATACGGGCGTTGTGCGGGATGGAGCTGTCGATCTTCGCTTCGGGGATCTCGGGGGGCACGGTCCTGCTCTTTCCACTACGGGTCCCGGCGGACGCCGGACGGGGTACGGCACCAGTAAACGGATCTCCCACCTGTCGCACAAGTACCAAAACCCCTTCTACGCCGGGAAATCGGATGTTTCAGGCAAGTCGTGACAATTGGTGGTCGATCGCTGCCACGGCCTCCTCCGAGGACACACAACCGGTGAGCAGATCCGATCCCAGCCCATTGACCACCGCCATCAGCAGACGCGTCTCCAACCGCACCTCCAGATCGGGGCGCAGACGCCCCTCGACCACCGCCGACCGCACCCGGTCGCCCAGCACCTCCATCAGCGCCTCGTCCCCCCGGCGAAGGTCCCCGACCAGTTCGGGATCGCGCAACGCCCGAAAGAACACCGCGATGCCCACCAGCGCACCCGCCCGCCCCTCCTCGTCCAGGGGCAACAGCGCCAGCAGGATGGCGCGCAGCACCCGCACCGAGTCACCGGACACGCCCTCCAGCCTGGACCGCACCACCCCGTCCACCCGAGCGCGCAGGGCCACCGCGGCACGGCGCACCAGCTCGTCCTTGCTCTCGAAGTAGTACTGCACGCGCCCCAAGGAGACCCCCGCCTCCATGGCGACCTCGCGCATGGTCACCGCCTCCAGACCCCGTCGGGCCGCGATGCGCCACAGGGCCCCCACGATCTCCTCCCGACGCAGTCCGTGATCGACCTTCCGTGGCACCATGCCCGCCTTTCGAGTACCGTTTAAATACAAATGTATTTGAACGGGGGACCATGAACGCCATCGGCCGCTACCCCACACCCGCCCACAAGGCCCGCTTCGACTCCGTCTACGACGCCGGCATGGCCACCCTGCCCCCACCACAGGAGACCCACGACGTCCCCACCACCTACGGCACCGTCCGTGTCTACCGATTCGGCACCGAGCCGGGCGAACCCCTCGTACTCCTCCACGGCCGCTGCGGCACCACCGTCATGTGGGAACCCAACATCACCGAACTCATCCGCCACCGCACCGTCTACTCCGTGGACCTGCTCGGCGAGGCGGGCCGCAGCGAACAGACCGCCCCCATCACCGACTCGGCCGACCAGGCCTCCTGGCTGGCCCAGACCCTCACCCACCTGGACCTGGCGCCCGCTCACGTGGTCGGCGCCTCCTTCGGCGGCCGACTCGCCACCGACCTGGCCACACGCCACCCGGACAAGGTCACCACGCTCTGTCTGCTCGACCCGGTCCAGACCTTCGCCCGCCTCTCCGTGGGCCTGGTGGGGCGCACGGTTCTGCTCTTCCTTCCCGGCATCGGACCGCGCTACCAGCCCCGCTTCCACGACTGGATCCACCAGGGAGAAGAGGTACCCGAGGGCCACCCCGCCCTGCGCACCATCATGGCCGCCCAAAGCGAGTTCACCCTGACGCTGCCCTACCCCGACTACCCCACCGACGAGCAGATCCGCGGCCTCGACATGCCCGTTCTGGTCGCCATCGCCGGACGCAGCGTCATGCACCACCCGAAGCGCGCCCACCGACGCGCCCTCGACCTCCTACCGAACGCCCGGGTCGAACTGTGGCCGGACGCCCTCCACGGCCTCGCCGCACAGGACCCCGAACGTGCCGACCGCGCCATCCTGGAGTTCGTCGCGGGCACGGAAAACCGCTCGTGACCGCACCGGGCCGAACGATAGGTTCGGTGGCGCCACGACCCACCGAACCTGGAGGCCCGGGTGAAGCACTCCGACGAGGAGCACGCTCGCATCGCCGCACAGGGCACCGTGCTGCGCTGTCAGGTCGGCTCCCGCGTCCACGGCCTCGACCTGCCCGGCTCCGCCGACCGCGACGAGATGGGCATCTGCCTCGAACCGCCCGAGTACGTCATCGGCCTGCGCTCCTTCGACCAGTACATCTACCGCAGCGTCGCCGAAGACACCCGCTCCGGCCACGACGACCTGGACCTGACCGTCTACTCCCTGCGCAAGTGGACGCGTCTGGCCTTGGACGGCAACCCCACCGTGCTGCTGCCGCTGTTCGTCCCCGAGTCCGAGATCGTCACCGTCACCGACGTCGGCCACGACCTGCGCTCCAACGCCCACCGGTTCGTCTCCCGCAGGGCGGGAGAGCGCTTTCTCGGTTACCTGCGCGCCCAACGCGACCGGATGGAGGGGGTTCGCGGCGGCAAGCACACCAACCGCCCCGAACTCGTCGAACGGCACGGCTTCGACACCAAGTACGCCTACCACATGGTCCGGCTCGGCCTTCAGGGCGTGGAACTCCTCTCCACCGGCCACATCACCCTGCCCACCCCCGAACCCGACCGCTCCTGGCTGCTCGCCCTGCGTCGCGGTGAGCACACCCGAGCCCAAGCCCTGGAACGCACCGGCGACCTGGAGGACCGGCTCACCGACCTGTGCCGCTCCTCGTCCCTGCCCGAGTCACCCGACGCCCGATGGGCCGACCGGTGGCTCTCCGACACCTACCGACACCATTGGGACCAGGGACACGCTGGTCGGGGCCGCACCCCGAGTGGCCCCGCCGCGACGGCGAGATAGGGTGAATCACCGAAGAGATACATGCCGCGTCCGGAACTCCGGACGGCCCGGCGTGCCGGTGCCGGGGACACGGCCCCCGGCACCCGGAGGACGACAAGTGAAGGAAACACCATGGTCGGAACCATCGGATTCGTGCTCATGATCATCAGCCTGTCGATGATGATCATCTCCGGTCTCCTCGCGGCCGTCGTGAAGACCCGATAGCACCGCGTCGGCGGGTGCGCCTCGATCGCACCCGCCGCCTCGCGCGCTAGCTCGGATTCTCCACCTTCTCCAGGGTCAGCCGCGCCATCTCCCGGCCGTCCGCGTCGGTGATCACCACCTCGTCGCCGACGATCTCGTAGAGGGTCTGCCCGGACTCGGCCACATAGCCCTCCTCGGTCCGTTCCGCGGGCACGACCATCGCCTCGCCCTCACCATCGAGGAACTCTCCGAAGTAGAACAGCTCTCCCACGCTGTTCGAGCACAGCATGATCCGGTGGCGTACGGTCTCGTACGCCGACTCCAACGCGCCCGGCCCCTCCCCCGGTACCAATTCCGAGACCCGGTCGGGGCAGAACTCCTCGACGGCGGGCTCCCCCGGCACCCCGTCCGTGGCGTCTCCGGCCAGGTTCGGCGGCACCCACACCAGGATCAGCACCACCGCACCGACCACCACCAGTGCCAGAGCACGCACCGTCCCTTGCGGCCACCGCGGCAGACCCCGCTTCGACCGTCGACGGTGGGATTCGGCCCCCGGCCCTGCTTCGGTGTCGCCCTCGTCCGTTCTCGTGGTCTCCCCACCCGAGCGGGATCCCGCCGGGACGAACATCGAACCCGATTCCGCGCGTCGCGGCGGTCGCCTCACCCGGAGCGGTGGCGCCTCCTGGGGTGAGAAGGCCGTGCTCTCGGTCGGGGCCAACAGGTCACCCTCGTCGGAGTCCTCACGCGTACCCACGGCGCGCACCGTGTCGCACACCATGCAGGTGTGCTTGGACGGTTCATTGCGGGCGGCGCACATGCCACACCGCCAGAGCCCCACTGCCATGCGTACGCGCCCCTCCGCCACGTGGCGGCCCGACCGTCGTCTCGGCCGCCGGATCAGAGAACATGCAACACCCATGGATACGTGCGCACAAGGGGAGGGCCGCGCGATCCACACTTCACACCCGTATCGGACCACGAGGTCGGTCCGGGGCATCCGTCCACTACGCCCCGAACCGACCCCTTCGCGCGAGAACCGCGCGGGAACAGCCTACGGAACCCGATACGAGGATGAACTCGGACTCCCGAATCCGCACCTTTATGACGTAGATTGTCCGATTCGCTCCAGTTCTCACGCTGGTAGGTTGACGCCGACTCCTCGACCACGAAAGTAGGCCATGTCCTCCTCGGCCGACGCCCCTGGATCCCCCGACGAACCATCCACGGGCAACGCCGCCACTCGCCCCATCCCCGCCCTGATCAGGGACATCTCCGCCAAGACGTTCCCGCTGTACCTGTCGATGGTCGCCGGTGTCGTGGGCACCCTGGTCACCGCCGCCGTCCTGGGCCACGCCGGCACCGCGTCCCTGGCGGCCTACGCGATGACCGTCGCCGTGTTCAACCCGGCCGTCATGATCGTCCAGGGCGCACTACGCGGCTCCATGCCCTTCGTCGCCCAGAGCGGCGACGATCCCGGCGAGCTCGAATCCACCTTCCGCGACGCGATGTGGCTGGCCCTGTGCGCCGGCGCCCTGGGCGGCCTGGCGGTGACCGCCGTCCCCGCCCTGTCCACTCTCATCGGCGTACCCGAGGCGACCCTCGCCGCCTTCGGCCCCTTCCCCTACCTGATGGCCCTCACCCTGGTGGTCGTCTCGTTCCAGGCCTCGGCCACCACGCTGCTGATCGCCCTGGGCCGCTCCAAGGAGGCCCTGTGGGTGGGCCTGGTCGGCACCGGATCCTCGGTCGTGCTCATCCCGGCACTGGTCCTGGGACCGGGGCCGCTGCCCGCCCTGGGCATGACGGGCGCGGGCGTGGCCATGTTCGTCAACGCCACCGCGGCACTGTCCACCGCCCACCTGTTGTTGCGCCGCCGCACCGCCTTGAACGGGCGCCGCGTCGGCCTGGGCCGGCCCGTTTGGAGCACCGTGTGGCGCATGGCCCGGGTCGGGTTGCCCATGGGCTCCACCATGCTCATCAAGTTCGGTGTGCTGGGCGTACTGGCGATGGCCGCGGCGACCGCCGGCGTGGCCGACGCCGCCGCCCACCAGATCATGGTCACCCTGGCCACGTTCGTGTTCCTGCCGGCCACGGCCGTTGGCCAGGCGACCGTGCCGTTCATGGCCCGGGCCGCCGCCGACACCGACCGACACGGCTACCGAGAGGTGCGCCGTTCCCTGTTGGCCGGGGTCTGTCTGGCCCTGCCGGTGGTGGCGGCCAGTGTGCTGCTGGTCTTCCTGGTGGCCCACCCGCTACTGGGTGTGTTCACCCCGGACCCTCGGGTGCGGGCGTTGGTGATCGCCCTGCTGCCGGTGTTGTTCGTCGTGGTGGTGGCCGACGGGACGCAGGTCCTGCCCGGCATGGGCCTGCTCGCCATCAAGCGCACCACCCCGACGCTGTACACGTTCGCGGTCTGCTTCGGGGCGTTGGCCCTGGTCGCCTTCCCCGTCGCCGCCGCCGGCGGACTGGCGTGGCTCTGGGCCGCCTACGCGGTGGCTTCCCTAGGCCTTGTCCTGGGCCAGGCCGGCAACTTCCTCAGGTTCACCGTGACGCGTCCTTGACCACCGGACGGACTCGACCGGTTCGGCGGTCTTCCCACGGCCGGGCAGGAACGCGGCGATGACGAACGCGGTGAGCGCGGCCAAGGCGCCCAGACCCAGGATCAGGGTGAAGGCGTCGCGATCGGGGAAGACCTCTCCTGCCGCGCTCATGGTCACGGTGGCGATCACCACTCCGGCGACGGCGCTGGCCACGGAGGTGCCGATGGAACGCATCAGGGTGTTGAGGCTGTTGGCCGCCGCGGTCTCCGAACGAGGGACGGCCGCCATGACCAGGGCGGGCATCGCACCGTAGGCCAGGCCCACACCGGCTCCGATGACGGTCGAGGCGATCATGAGCTCCCAGATCCCCGACATGAAGACCATGCTCAGACCGTAGCCCAGCGCGACCAACAGGGCACCGGCCATCAGGGTCGTCTTCGGCCCCCTGGCTCGGGAGATGCGCGCCGAGACCGGCGACATGGCCATCATGACCAGGCCGTTGGGCGCCATCACCAGGCCCGCGATCAGGATCGTCCGTCCGAAACCGTATCCGGTGAGCTCGGGGAGCTGGATCACCTGGGGGATCACGAGGGACATCGCGAACATCGAGAAACCGAACACCACCGAGGCGGCGTTGGTCAGCAGCACCTGGCGTCGCACGCTGACCCGAAGGTCGACCAGCGGCCTCGGCGTGCGCAGCTCCCACCAGACCCAGATCGCCAGCACCACCGCCGCCACGACGAGCATGACGCCCGGGATCCCGCTCCCCCAACCCCAGTCGGACCCCTTGGAGACGGCGAGCAGCGATAGGAGCAGGACGATGGACAGCCCGAAGGAGCCGAGCAGGTCGAATCGGCCACCGGTACGGACTCCGGAGTCGGGGATCAGGGCGCGGACCAGAACCGCGACCACGACCGCCAGCGCCGCGGCGATCCAGAACATGACGTGCCAGTCCGCCTTCTGCACGACGAACGCGGCGGCGGGCAACCCCAGCGCGCCGCCCACGCCGAGCGAGGCGCTCATCAGCGCGGTCGCCCCGGCGAGCCGCTCGGCCGGAAGCACGTCGCGCATGATGCTGATGCCCAAGGGGATCACACCCGCGGCCAATCCCTGGAGCACCCGTCCGACCACCATGATCGGCAGGTTCGTGGCCAGGCCGCAGAGAACGGAACCGGCCGCCAGCACCGCGAGGCTGATCAACAGCATGCGGCGCTTGCCGTACATGTCTCCGAGTCGACCCACCGTCGGGGTGGCGATCGCGGCGGCGAGCAGCGTGGCGGTGATCGCCCAGGCGGTGTCCCCGGGGGTGGCTCCCAGGAGTTCGGGGAGCATCGGCACCAGGGGAATGACCAGGGTCTGCATGAGCGAGACGACGATGCCCCCGAAGGCCAGGACCGCGACGACCACTTGTGGCCGCGGGTATGAGGCCTTCTCGTTCTCCGCCGCCTCGGCGATAGCTTGGTCCATAGAGCAGATCCCCGTTTCCGAACACACGAAGACACCCGAACTTTAAGTCAGGTGCATGACTTAGTCTTACTGTAGAGGGGAGAAGGTCCCTCCCGAGCACGGAGTGAGCGGTGGGGAAGGGCACGTCGATACGGTGGATCCCATGAACGACAGGGTGACGAGATCGGATCGGGTCTCCGCGACGAAGGAGAGGATCCTCGTCGCAGCCGAGCGACTCATCGCCGAACACGGGCCCTCCGGTGTGTCCAACCGTCGGATCGGTCAGGCGGCGGGCCAGGGGAACAACACCGCCGTCACTTACCACTTCGGCTCCAAGGCCGCTCTGGTGCGCGCGATCGCGCGCAAGCACACCGAGGGGATCGAGGAGATCCGCCTTGGGATGGTGGCGAGCGTCGACGGCTCCACCGAGGTCAGGGACTGGGTCTCCTGCATGGTGGAACCCTTCGTCCAACACCTCGCCGACCTGGGCACGCCCTCCTGGTACGCGAGGTTCACAGTCCAGGTCATGAGCGACCTCTCCCTGCGCGAGATCGTGACTCGGGAGGCCCTCGACTGCTCCTCCCTCGTCCGAGTGGGGGAAGCGCTGCGCGCGTGCCTGCCCGACCTTCCCGACGAGGTCCGCGCCGAACGCCAGGACATGACGCGGCAACTCATGCTCTTGACGTTGGCACAGCGCGAGCGCGCCCTGAGTGAGGGTACGGACACGCGCCGAGACTCCTGGAACCGCGCCGCCGTCGGACTGACCGACGCCCTCACCGGCCTCTGGCTCGCGCCCGTCACCGATGTCCCGGAACCGGGCGAGCCGGAGGTCGTGCGTTCCACGCGCTCCTGAACACCTGTGCGGGCGCACAAGCCACGGATAAGGGCTTTCGCGCCCGCCACACGGACGCTAGTGTGCGAGCAGGCCCCGCCACGGGGCGTCACGGTGCGTAGCTCAGCAGTAGAGCGCCCGGCTCTAGCCCGGGAGGGCGCGGGGGCGGAACCCGCCGCACCGGCATGGAACACCGACCTCCCGTCCACGTCGGCCGGACCTACCCCGCGAGCCGACTCGCCAAGGCACTGAGCACCGCCGCCTCCCACGACGACCCGGACGTGCGCCGGGCCGCCGAGCGGCGTGCCGCGTCCTGGTTGCGTGTCCTGGGCGGCATGGGCGATGGCACCCTGGCCATCGGGTCGCGCACCCCGGTGCGGGACCTGCCCGCGTGGGTCACCCCCGAGGTCGTGCACGGTGGATTCGCCACCGGTGCGGCCGCCGCCGGTGGTCCGCTGCGCCCGCACGAACTCGAACTCATCGAACGGCACGGGCTCAGGGCCGACCGCGGCTCGCTCTACTCCCATCACCTGACCGAGACCGGGCTGGCCCACCTGGGCGCGCTGCTCGACAGCGGCGGCTATGAACTCGACCAGCCCGAACAGGCCGCCCTGCTCACCGTGGTGTGGCTGCTACGGGCCGGGGACACCGCCGCCGCCCTGCGGCTACTGAGCGCCCTGGACCCCTTCGCCGCGTCGCTGTGCCTGACCCCGCGCCCGGCCCCTGCCGTGGACCTGCCCAAGGGATCGGTCTTTCGCTGGTCGGTGGCGCAGGTGCGCACCGGGTTGGAGAGGGCCGCCCGTGAGCCCGCCCCTCGACCGACCACCCAGCGCGAGGCGCTGCGCGTGTGGAACCCCTTCGCCGACCGGGTCCTGGCGCACTGGTGGGAGACGGTCGAGGACGAAGTGGTCGACTCGCGCCGCACCGAGGGCTGGAAGGCGCACGGCGCCGAACTGCTGGCGGAGTACGAACGACTGGCCGCCGAGCACACCCTGTGTTCCAAACACCGTGATCCCAAGGAGAACCTGGGGATCCTGCTCGCCGCGCTGCGCGAGGCCCTTTCCGAGGAAGGGCTGAGCACACGCCGACGCGGCCTGCTCCGGCACGCGGTGGACTCCATGGTGGCCAAGCGGGGCGTGCCCGGTTCCGCCGAGCACACCGCCCTGCGCGCCGCCCAGGCCGTGCAGGCGGCGCCGCCCACCCACGACGTGTTCGCGACCATGTTGTCGGATCGGTTGTCCGCCTTCGCCGCCAACTCCGGGCTGGCCGACCCCGAGTCGGTGCTGACACCGGTCTCCCCCTTGGAGGAGGAAGAGTTCGACATCCCCGAGGCCACGGCGATCCCGGCGCCCCTGCGAGAGCGGGTGGAGCGGGCGGTCATCGCCCCCTTGGACACCCTGGTGGAACGCGGGCTGATCCCCTCCGCCGAGGTTCTGGCCTCGCTGGTGCCCACGTTGGCCGCCACCGCCGAGGCCGCCGCGATCGAGGACCCGACCCTGAACCGGCTGGTGGCCGTGCACCACCGCGCGTTCGCCGCGCGGCGTTCCCTGTTGCTGCTGAACCTGTCCTCGCAGGTGCGGCGAGAGGAACTGCCCTGGGTCCGGGAGGCGGCTCCCCACCACGCCACGGACGACCTGCGCCGGTCCGCGGCCCGAACCCTCATCACCCGTCTGGGCGAGACGACGTTGACCCGTTTCCCGGGGACCATCACGCCCAATCCATTGGTGCGCGAGCTCAACGGGCTGGCCGGCACCGCCGACTCACCGGTGCGGTTCGTGGAGGAGTTGGCCGCCGACATCTTCATGCGCGACTTCTCCGCCAAGTTCGTGCGGGCCGCCAAGGTGGCCGCCGACCTGCTGGGTGATGGCCTGTACGCCCGCTACTACGGGATCGACACCGCCCGCGTACTCGCCTTGGACGACGAACACGACCCGGCCGGTTTCGCCGCCCTGTGCGTCGAACGGGCCGGCGACCCCGACTGGTCGGTGCCCGGCAACGGCATGATCATCGAGCAGGCCCAGATCCTGACCACGCACAACCTGGCGGCCCTGACCCTGTCCGGCGCCCGCCCCGCCGACGGGTGGGCCGAGGCGGCGCGCCGGGCGCACCTGCACACGGTGCGGCTGGTCGAGACCCTGCCGAGGGTCTTCGACGTCTTGGCGCACGTGAAGAACGCCGCGTTCTCCTGGCGGCAGACGGTGTTCCTCTTGTCCCGTTGCTCGCCCGAGGAACAGCGGGCGAGCGTGGAGTGGATGCGGCACCTGTCCGAACGGCAGCCGTCCCACGTGCGCGACCGCCTGACCCCGGTGGTGGCCGGGCTGCGCGCGGCCGTGGCGGGACGACCCCCAGAATCGAACGGGGGGACGGTGTTCCTGGGGTGGACGATCCGGCCGCACTGGATGTCGGCGATCGCCCCGGAGACGCTACGCTCCCCCAAGGGCGCGGTTTGAACCGACAAAGCCGATGGGTGGCCGGATCCGGCCATCCACACGAGAGCGTGCACGTGCACCTGCACCGCCGGTGATAACACTGGAGTACGCAGTCGCCCACCTCGGACCGGGAGGTCGGCTCCGCCGTCGGCCACACGCCGTAGTTAGGGTGAGACGCATGTCGATATGGGCGCGGGGAGACCGCACCGGGAGAGTCGGTGAGGCTCTCCTGATGCTGGAGGGGCAGGGGATCATCGACGGTCTGGAGATCCTCCCCTCCGAGGACAAGCCCTACCGTGTCCGTGTTCCCGCCGGCATCGTGCACATGGACGAGGACGAGGCCTCCATGTTCGCCCTGGGTGCGGTCGTGGGCGCCTTCGGGGACGTGGCCCGCCAGCGCGCCTGACCCGACTCGACTCGCCCCCACGGACCCCTACCGGCGGCCCATGGTCCGCAGGATCGCGTCCAGCAGCAGGTCCCGCACCATGGTGCGGTGTTCGAGTTCGTGCGGGACCGTCAGCTCGTTGTTGAAGGTGGACAGGCACATGCCCACCGTCATCTCGGCCAGGGGCCCGGCCGGGCGCCCGTCCTTGGGCAGCTCCTCCACGAAACGGGCGACCTCGATGGCCTCGCGGACCGCCTCGATCCACGGTTCGACGCGCCCACGCCACCATGTCCGCTGAGGGCCGGGCTCCGCGCCCATCCCCGAGGCCGCCGCCAGCAGCGCGCCCGATTCCAGCCACAGCTCGATCCAGCCGTCGACCAGACGTCCCATGTAGCCGTCGATGGATTCCATGCGCCCGAACGTCAGGTCCACCTGGGAGACGAACGCGGTCAGGCGCACGTCCACCGCCGCCTGGAGCACCTGGTTCTTGTGGTTGTAGTAGCGGTAGACGGTGGAGCGGTCGATGTCGACGCCCTCGGTGATCTCCTTGTAGGTGACCTGGCTGAAGGGCTTGGTGCGCAGCAGTTCCACGAGGCTGTTCTGCAGCTGGAGCATGCGCTGCGCGGCGCGCAGGCTCCCGCTGGTCCCCGGACTCGAATCCTGCGGCGCCGTCATACCCGATCCGTCCGTCATGGGCTCCCACAGCCCTCGCGTAACTAACGGAGTCCAGCTTGCCCCAGATCGAAACGGATGCCAACACGGCGTTGGCCACCGGGACACCCCTGTGGAACGGGGTTCCGGTCAGGCACCGTCGGCTTTCGCGCGCGCGGCCCGGTGGGCGGTCAGGTAGTCGCGGTACCAGTGGAAGCTGTCCTTGGGGTGGCGCTCCAGCCGGTCGTAGTCGACCTGCACCAGTCCGAACCGGCGGTCGTATCCATAGGCCCATTCGAAGTTGTCCAGCAACGACCACACGAAGTACCCGCGCACGTCCACCCCGGCCTCGATGGCGCGGCCCAGCGCCGCCAGGTGGTCGCGCAGGTAGTCGACGCGGTCGGTGTCGCGCACATGGCCGGTGTCGTCGGGGGCGTCGGGTTCGGCCGATCCGTTCTCGGTGATGAGGATGGGCGGCAGGCCCGGGTAGCGGCGGTCCAGGTCGACGAGCAGGTCGGTGAAGCTCTCGGGCACCACCGGCCAGCCCATGGTGGTGTGTCGGACGCCCTCGTAGGGGACCTGTTCCACACCGATGTCGACGGCGGTGCGTCGGGTCGGGTCGGGTTCGACGTGCGGGGCGTCGCGCAGCATGATCGGTCGGTAGAAGTTGATCCCGAGGAAGTCCAGGGGCTGCCCGATGGTCTCCAGGTCGCCCTCGACGCGGTGGGCGCCCTCGGCGAGCGCGCCCCACACCTCCTTCTCGTTGTCGGGGTAGGCACCGGTGAAGATGGGGTCGAACCAGGTGCGGTTGTGCAGGGTCCGAGCCCGCTCCACCGCGGCGTGGTCGGCCGCGGAGTCGGTGGCGGGCACCAGGTGGTCGGGGTTGAGGGTGATGCCGACCTCCCCCGCGGCGGCGGCCCGCAGTTCACCGACGGCCATGCCGTGGGCCAGGAGCAGGTGGTGGGCCGCGGCCAGGGCGGGCGCGCCCTCCTTGGTGCCGGGGGCGTGGCGCCCGATGGCGTGCCCGACGAACGCCGAACAGAAGGGTTCGTTGAGGGTGATCCACCGGTTGACGCGGTCGCCGAGGCGTTCGGCGACGATCGCGGTGTACTCGGCGAAGCGGTGCGCGGTGTCGCGGACCCGCCAGCCTCCCTCGTCCTCCAGGGCCTGGGGAAGGTCCCAGTGGTAGAGCGTGAGCACGGGTTCGATGCCGGCGCCCAGGATCGTGTCGACCAGCCGGTCGTAGAAGGCGAGCCCCTCGGGGTTGGGGCGGCCGCTACCGGTGGGTTGCACGCGCGGCCAGGAGACCGAGAAGCGGTACAGGTCCACACCCAGTTCGGCGAGCAGGGCGACGTCCTCGCCATAGCGATGGTAGTGGTCGCAGGCCACGTCGCCGCTCTCACCTCGGGCGACGCGTCCGGGGGTGCGGCAGTAGGTGTCCCAGATCGAGGGACCTCGACCGCCTTCGTCGGCGGCGCCTTCGACCTGGTAGGCGGCGGTGGCGGTGCCGAAGAGGAGTTCTGCGGGAAGCACGGGGTCTGCCTGGGAGTACGGGCCGGCCATAGGGTTCACCCTCCTTTGGGAGCGCTCCCAATTGTGATCCACGCGACCCCGAAGATCAACCACCACCGCGCGTTCGATCGAACACGCAGGGTGACGACGAAAAGGCTACCGAGACGAGATCTACCGCGCCGAACCGGATCGGACCCGGCACCGTCACAACCTCCAGCGCGCCGCGTCCCCCGCACGCCGTAGAAAGGGCGAAGGCATGAGTTGGACCGACTACTCGCAGAACGTGCGCATCCGTGACCTACAGGAGAGTCTCGACAGCGCACACTCACAGATGGCCCGTGAGCGCAGCCGCATGCGCTCGGAGCTGGGACGGCTCAAGGGCGGCCTGGAACAACGACTGGATCGGGTCTCCGCCACCCTGGACGCCTTCATCGAACTCAGCGACCTGCGCGTCACCCTCACCATGTTCGACGGCGCCGCCATCGCCCGGCACCGCACCCTGCAGATGATCGACGGCTCCGTGCCGAGAAGCCTCGAACTCGACGACGTGCCCGGCTACTGGCTGGCCCCGGCGGCCCGAGGCCTGCACTGCCTGCTCGTCGGCGACCTCGCCCGGGCACGGGTCCGCTTCGACGAGGCCGCCGCGATCGACCCCGAGCGCGCCCGCAGCTTCAGCGCCCTGGCCGCCGCGCTCACCAGCGCCGAACACGCCCGCGCCCTCGGCGAGAACACGGCCGCCGACCTCCTCCCCCACCTCCCGGTACCGGGCACCCGGCTCACCCGCGGCCAGCGCGCCCTGTGGTTGCTGAGCGCCGACGGTTCCCTCGGCGAGGACGCCCGCGAACGACTACTGCTGTCCAGCCTGCGCCACTGGTCGGCCCAGGGAGTCCGAGCACCGAAGGTGGAGGCCTGGTTCGCCACCGCGCCCTCCGGCCGCGGGCCCCGATCCGAAAGCGGACTCGCCGCGCGTTCCGGTGCGGCCCGCCGCCTGTCCGAGGTGCGCGAACGTGTCACCCGCGTCACCACGCTCAGCGCGGAGGACAGCCCCACCGAGGTGCTCGCGCCGGATCAGGACAGCGCCGACTTCCTCCTGCAGACCCTGCGCCTGTTGGTGGAGGAGGGCAGCCCGGAGGAGGCACCCCTGCTCGCCGAGGCCAACCGACTGCGCGCGGTGATCGAGGGATCCGGCGAAGAGATCGTCCTGCCCTCCTGGGGCGAGAACGTCGAGGAGGTCGGCACCCTGCTCCAGCGCGACCTGGTCTCCGAGAAGGCGCCCCCGCACCGTCGGACCTTCGCCCTGGTGTTGCAACGCGGCGCCGTGCTGGAGGGGGCCGAGGAGCTGGCAGCCCGGGCCACCGAGTCCGCGCCCGACCGGACCAGCGTGACGCTGCGGGGCACCTCCGTCACCATCACCGCCTCCGGAGCGGACCGCGGACAGCTGGAGCAGGCCCGAAAGAAGGCCGAGGTCGCGGCCACCCCCGGCGGCGACTCCCGCAGCATGCTGTGGATCACGATGGCCACGGCCGGCGTGCTGCTGATCCTGTCCCTGCTGACGATGCACGGTTTCCTATGGTTCCTGACGCTGGTCGCTCTGGGTGGCATCGGGCTGGCCTACCGCTCCACCACCAAGGAACGGGAGAACACCGAGCAGGTCCGCTCCCATGAGCTGCGCCGGATCGACGAGCAGGTCGAGAAGGCGGTCCGTGAGTGGCGCGAGAACCAGGCCGAGGCCGAGCGGAACCAGGCCATGGCCGGCGAGGACCTCAAGGAGATCCGCCGCCTGCTCAACCCGTGAGTGCGTCCCCCGGGCCCTACAACCAGCCGTTGCGCCTGAAGATCAGGTACAGGACGAGACTGACCATGGCCATGGCGGCCAAGGTCAGCGGCCAGGTGAACAACCAGTGGAAGCCCGGCTGGGGGGCGATGTTCATCCCGTAGACCGAGGAGATGAGCGTGGGCACCACCAGGATGCCGCCCCAGGAGGAGACCTTCCTCATCACCTCGTTCTGGGCCTGGTCCACGAGACTGCTCTCCACCGCCATGATGTCCTGCAGGAGTTGACGGAAGCCGTCCACGCGTTCGCGGATCGCGGACACGTGGTCGGCGACGTCGCGCAGGTAGGTGATCAGTCCACCTTGCGTTTCCCCCTTCGATCGCTCCCAGCGCTCGGTGAGTTCGTCCAGGACCTCGCCGAGCGGGTCCACGGCCCGTTGCAGGATGATGACCTCGCGCATCAGGCGGTAGATACGCCGTGAGACACCCTTCTCCTCGCTGAAGACCTGGTTCTCCACCTCGTCCACGTCCTCCTGGAGTCCGGCGACCGCGGGCGCGTAGTCGTCGACCACGCGGTCCAGGACGGCGTAGACGATCCCGAGCGCGCCCCGCTCCCTCAGGTCCGCGTGTTCCGTCAGGCGGGCGCGGATCCGCTCCAGGTCCGGCCCGACCCCGTGGCGGAGGGTGACCACGAGGGAGGGGGCGCCGAAGACATGGAGTTCACCGACCTGCAATCTCTCTTGGTCCTCGTCGTAGACCGTCGGGCGCAGGGCCACGAACAGGGTGTCTCCATAGGTCTCGATCTTGGGCCGTTGGTGGGCCACGATCGCGTCCTCCACCGCCAGGTGGGGCAGGTCGAAGTGGTCGGCGACCTCCTCCACCTGCTCGCGGTTGGGTTCGCTCAGCGCGACCCAGGCCACGGTGGCGGGATCCGCGGCGATCGCCTCGTCGACCTCGGTGAAGCCGTCGACCTCACGCGTTGGCTCCCCCTCCCGGTACAGGAGGATCCGGCGTTCCCCGGACGGCGCGTCGACGGGCAGGACGGCGTCCTTCCTGCCCAGGGCCATGATGCGCTCGGGCGCGGATTCGGTCATGGGTCGGCCTCCTTCGGTTCTCCCCACGCCCGATCCTGGCCAAGGCGGGGACCTTCGGCCAGGAGGACACGCTCCGATCAGTCGCCGATCCCGGAAGCCCGGACGGTGATGTTGAGCCGTCCACGCAGGCCGAGCGCGGGATCGGCGGTGCCGGGACGCACCCGGGGCACCCCGTGGTAGGCCATCCGGGAGGGGCCACCGAAGACGAACAGGTCGCCGCTGCGCAGTTCGACGTCGGTGTAGGGCCGGTTGCGGCTCTCGGTGTTGCCGAAGCGGAACACACAGGTGTCGCCGAGGCTGGCCGACACCACGGGGGCGCGGGAGAGTTCGTCGCGGTCCTGGTGCATGCCCATGCGGGCGTCGGCGTCGTAGAAGTTGACCAGCGCGACGTCGTAGGGGTCGCCCTCGTGGGGCGCTCCATAGGCCTCCCCGACCGCGCTTCGCGCCAGGTCGCCCAGCAGGTCGGGGAAGGGCCGAACCGGGGTCCCATCGGGCAGGGAGCGGCTGTAGGAATACGGTTTCCAGTGCCATCCCAACGAGACCATCGCGACGCTCATCATCCCGCCGCGCGGCATGACGTGCCGTCGCATCCCGGCGGGTCCGCGCGACCACTCCCGGCAGCGTTCGAGCAGTTCGCGTTGGGAGTCCAGGGGGATCCTCCCGGGCAGGTGGACCGCTCCGGGCGCCACGTGCACCGGTGGGGAGCCGAACAGGGCGTCGTCCATGGACCCCATTGTGCCCCGTGCGGGCGTGCCTCGCACGGGGCTCGGCTTCAGCGTCGGACGAGGTCGCGGATGTTGACGATCAACAGCACCACGACGATGAGGCCGATGGGGACGGTGACGGCGATGCGCCAGTCGGCGACGAAGGCCATCACCACCCCCAGTAGGACCGCGGTGATCACGATCAGGGCGGCCACCCCGGTGAGGTACTGGACGAACCTGCGGCGGGCCACGGAGTCGATGGCGGCGAACAACAGCACGACGCCGAGCATCGCCCACAGGGTCATCTGACCGTCGAGCAGGAACAGGGTCAGCGCCAGCGAGATCAGCAGCAGCGGGGTACTCAGGGCCACCCACAGGTACAGGAAGCGGGTGGACTGCTGCTCCCCCGAGGCGTAGGGCATGTGCGGGGCCTTGAGGTGCCCGGTCGGCGTGGGCACCAGCGGGATGGCGCTTTCCAGGGCACGCAGGTGGGTGTCGCGTTCGTCCGCGGTCAGGACGCGCTTTTCGTAGACCTCCGCGAGTTCCTCCTCCAGGTCCTCGATCCGCTCCTGGTACTCGTGGGCGAGGGCTCGGGACTGGGCTTCTCGACGCAGGACCAGGCGCGCGGCCTCCAGCCGGCGCAGTTCGTCACGGCGACGAAGGATGTCGGCGTCGTGGGCACGCACGTTCCCCTCAAGGGTCCGCACATGGGCGCGTAGTTCGGCGCGGGCGGCGGACTCGGTGGGGGCGACCTTCTGCAGCCCCACCCAGGCCAGGGGGTCGGCCCAGGAGCGGCGGATGGTGCCGTCGCGTTCGTAGCGGGGCCCGCTGGGGGCTCGCTCGCCGTCGAAGAAGTCGCCGGTGTCGCGCCCCCACAGGCCGCGGAAGCCCTTGACCCAGGAGGTCTCGTCGTCGATGAGGACGGCGTTCCACTCCCGGTCCCCTCCGGGGCCCAGACGTTCGCCGTCACCACGGGCGTAGTCGACGAAGGGCACTCCGATGCCGTGCCGGTTGATGGCGCTGTCGGCTCGGAAGAGGCGGCTGGTGAATCGTCGCCAGAATCGGACCAGGCCGCGCAGGATCGCCGGGTCGACCTGGATGAGGTAGTCGCCGGGCAGCATCTGGTGGGAGTGGGAGCCGGCGCCGACGTAGACCATCGGATGGTCCCCGTCCCGGTGCAGGTCCGGGTCCTGCCAGGAACGGCGCAGATCGTCGCCGTGGTACTCGTGCGAGGAGGCGCCGACCCAGACCGGACGAGTGGTGCCGTCGGGGTTCTCCACGACGTAGATGGTGACGCGTTCCCAGTCGGCCTCGTGGTCGTTGACCCCGCCGTAGATGGTGCGCCAGTCGTTCATCGCGTAGAAGAACCAGTACTGGAGGATGGTGTAGCCGCCCTCGCGGGTGACGCGCCCGTAGTAGGTGGCGCCCCCGTTGTCGACCCGCTCACGGAAACGTGTGACGGCGGCGAAGGTGACTCCGCCGGGGACCGCGCCGCGGATGAGCAGGGACAGCTTCATCAGGATGTCGAGGACGCGGCCGAGCACGCCCACGGCGGCCAGACGGCCGCTCTTGGGGATGACCGAGCGCGCGATGCCCTTGAAGCGTCGGGCTTCCTCGCGCAGGGTCTCCTCTTGGACGAAGCGCAGGTGCTTGTGCCGGCGCGGCCATTCCTCCTCGGCCTGCGCGAGGCGATCGAGGGTGAGCTCTCCGACGGGGACAATGACGCTCTCGCGTCCGCCGGGTTCCTCGATCCAGAGGCTGCAGTTGCGGACGTAGGCGTCCACGTCGGTGGGGAAGAAGAGTTCGCCCTTGGTGCACACGAGAACCGGTTCGTGGGCACGCAGGAGTTCGAGGTCAGTTGTCTCGGCCATGATTCGCACCAAGTTAGTGCATTCGGCGCCGGGCGCGTGCTTCTCGGGAACGTGGGACGTGCCATGCCCCGGTAGGTTTCTTCGTGGACATTACTTGCCAGACTGGAAAGTCAATGCCAACATAGAAACATGACGACCACGGAAGGCGTGCACATGCGCAGGGAAGATGCCTGGGACGCACTGGAACAGGCCCAGAACTTGAACGAGAGGGTCCGCCCCATGGGCGGTTGGTACGCGTTCTACGGAATCGCCTACGGGATGGTGAGCCTGGGACTGGTGCTGTCCTTGGGCATCACCAACTCCGCGGTCGGATCGCTGGTGGCCAGCGTGGTGGCGGTGACGATCATCTGCCTGCTGAGCGTCTACTCGGCGCGACAGCCGGTCAAGCCCCTGGGGTACGGCCCACTGCACGCGTGGGGCATCGCCGCCTGGGGCGTGATCTACGGCGTCGCCCTGTTCGTGGGCATGTACGTCTTCCCCGGAGACCTGCTCTGGTGGGCCCCGATGGCGGTGCTGAGCGCCCTGCCGACCACGGTCACCGGACTGATCGCCCTGCGTCGCAGCAGGAACACGAAGTGAACCATCCACGCGTTCGACTGGACGAGGTCATCCACTCCCCCGTCCGCTTCTCCGTCGTGGCCGCACTGGCCTCGGCCGATACCATCGAGTTC
The DNA here is from genome assembly GCF_053619415.1 of Nocardiopsis sp. NPDC055551. Lineage (NCBI taxonomy): Bacteria > Bacillati > Actinomycetota > Actinomycetes > Streptosporangiales > Nocardiopsidaceae > Nocardiopsis > Nocardiopsis sp. NPDC055551. The sequence continues at coordinate 42,457 of NZ_JBSHJJ010000011.1, forward strand.
CGCGTCCTACGCGACCTGGTGGAGGTCAGCGACTCGGTGTTGTCCAAGCAGATATCCACTCTGGAGGACGCCGAGTACGTCGCGGTGAGCAAGTTCCGGGTGGGTCGGCGTACCCGCACCTCGCTCACGCTGACCTCGCAGGGGCGCAGGGCGTTCGACCAGCACGTGCGGGCGCTGCGCGACATCGCCGACGGGATGACGTTCCCCCCGTCCAAGGACGATCGAGAAGGCGATTAGGCCGCGGTGACCCCGCGCACCGGCTCCCGGTCCTCGAACCCTTCAGGATCGAGGACCTCGGCGTGTGCGGGGGTGTGCGGCCCGGAGGCGCCGTCCTTCACCCCCGGACCCGTTCGGACCCGGCGCTCGCGCACCACCTTCTTCTCTGGGACGGCCGGCCTGGAACCACGGTCCCCGCGCGCCGCACCGATACCGGCGATCACCACCAACCCCATACCCACCAGCTGGACGGTGACCGGCGCCTGACCGATGACGATCATGCCCATCACCAGGGCCACGGCCGGCTCCAGACTGGAGAAGGTGCTGTAGCCGGTCCGACTCATCCGCTGCAGGGCGATCATCTCCAGCAGGAACGGCACCATCGGGAACAGCAGGGCGATGAGCAGGGTGAACCCGATCAGTTCGAGGTTCGGTTCGGCGATCACGGCCGGGGCGCCCAGCGGGGCGGTGACCAGCGCGCCGACCACCATCGACAGGGTCAGCCCATGGACGGCGCCGAAGCCCGCGCCGACCTTCTGGGTGAGGATGATGTAGCCGACCACGCAGACCGCGCCGGCGAGCGCGAAACCGACACCGACCAGGTCGAGGTCGCCGTGCCAGGGACGGGTCAGGCACACCACGCCGACGACGGCGGCGACGATCCACACGAGTTCGCGACGTCTGCGCATCGCGGCCACGGCCACCACGAGGGTTCCGAGGAACTCGATGGAGGTGGCGGTGCCCAGCTCGATCCGCGCCGTCGCCTCGGAGTAGAACATCATCATCCCCGCGCTCGCTGTGCCCAGGATCACCACGGCACCCAGCTCACGCCGGGTCGCAGCGCGCACGGCCCGCCACAGAGGGCGACCACCGATCGCCAGCAGCAGTACCGCGGCCCAACTGAGGCGGAGCCAGGTGACCGTGGCGGGCCCGGCGTGCTCGAACGCGGTGACGGCGAGCGCGCTGCCGGTGTGCAGCGTGAACATGCCGATGAGCAGCATCAGCGGAGCCGGGACCCGGAAGCGGGCAGGGCTGAATGAGGGGAGGAATGAGCGGATCACCCGATCATTCGATCCAAGCTCTTCGTTTCTGTCCACGAACTCATGGTTGATGGACCATGTAGTTTCGGTGGATGGATTTCACGCGTCTGCGTCTCCTCGTGGAACTGGACCGGCTCGGCACCATGGCGGCCGTGTCCGAGGTCACAGGCATGAGCACCTCGGCGGTCTCCAAGCACCTCGCCGTTCTGGAGAAGGAGGCGGGGGTGGACCTGCTCGCCCCCGACGGACGCCGGGTACGGCTCACCCCGGCCGGGCGCAGGCTCGCCGAACACGCGGTGCACATCCTCGCCCGGGTGGAGGCGGCCCGGGCCGAGTTCGCCGGTGAGGGCGACCCGGTGGGCCGCGTCGACCTGGTCATGTACACCTCGGCGGCGCCGATCGTGCTGCCCGCGCTACGCCGGTTGAGCCGTGATCACCCGGGGATCGACATCCACCTGACCGAGTACGAATCGGAGCAGGCGCTGGCGCTGTTGCAGGATGGCGAGGCGGATCTGGGGGTGGTGTACCAGTACAGTCTTCTCCCCCGACGTTTCCCGGGGACGCTGACGGTGCATCCGGTGGGAACGGAGGGGCTGCTGTTGTCCCAGCCCTCTCTTGGGGCGGACAGCCGCACCCTCACCCGTCGGCGCCTGCGTGAGTTGGCCGAAGCGGCCTGGATCGCCAGCCCCTACCGGGGAGACGAGGAGGCCCTGGTGCACCGGATGTGCGCCGACGCGGGGTTCACTCCGCGGATTGTGCACCGGATCGACACCCTGGAGCTGTTCGAGGAGTTGGTGGCCACCGGGCTGGGCGTGGGCGTGGTGCCCCGACTGTCGACGGCCACCCGGCGCGGGGTGGCCCACGCACCCCTCGGCGAGTTGGGCGGGGTGCGACAGGTGTACCTGGCCGGGCGTACCGGCGGCTGGTCCTGGCGACCGATCCGGGTGGTCGCCGCCTATCTGCACCAATCCGCCGAGGACGTACTCGACGACGTTCCACCGTTGCCGTGGTCCACGACGGCGGAGTGATCAGGAGGGTCGGGGAAGGGGTGGGCCCGCCGGGTCAGCCCGCGATCGCGAAGGGGCCCACCGAGGGCACCGGCACCTTGCTCGCGGCCTCACGGACCGCGGCGAGCAGGGGTTCGGGGGTGGCCCCGGCCCGGGAGAGCACGATGATGTGCCGGCGTGCGGTCTCGCGCACCCCGCGCACGACGATCTGTGGGTGGTTGAGACCCGTCCAGGCCAGACGGGGCATCAGGGCGACGCCCAGACCCGCCTGGACCATGGAGAACACGGCGCTGAAGTCGTCGACGGTGTGCAGCACGTGCGGCTGGAATCCGGCCTGGTTGGCGGCGGCGGTCACGCAGGCGTGCCAGGCGGTGCCCGGCCCGGACAGGATCCAGCCCTCGTCGGCCAGGTCATCGGCCAGGTGGAGGCTGGTGCGGGTGGCCAGGGGGTGTTGGTAGGGCAGGATCGCGTCGAAGAGCTCGACCATCACCCGGTCGGTGCGAAAGTCCGGGTCCCCCGCGGACGGCAGGTGGCTGGAGGACATGGTGACGGCCACGTCCAGGCGGCCCGAGCGCACCATCTCGGCGCTCTCCTCGGGCTCGGCCTGCACGACCTCGAAGCTCCACCCGGGGTGGCTGTCGCGCAGTCGAGCCAGTGCGGGCGCGACCAGGTCGCTGATGGCGGTGGAGAAGGAGCCGACGCGAACGACGCCGCGGTCCCCGTCGGAGTACTCGGCGAGGTCGGCGGTGGCGCGTTCCATCTCCGCGAAGATCACGTGCGCCCGCTTGAGCAGCACGCGCGCGGCCCCGGTGAGCAGGAAGCGCCGGCCCTGGCGTTCCACCATCGGGACACCGGTCTCCTTGGCCAGGGCGGCCAACTGTTGGGAGACGGCCGAAGGTGTGACGCTGAGCGCCTCCGCGGTGGCGGCCACCGTGCGGTGGTGGTCGAGGGCCTGGAGGAGCTGCAAACGTCGGACATCGATCATGAACCCAATTTATGGCAGGGCCCTAAGGTTTCGATGTGATTTCGATCCGATCATGGGTTCTTTGCGGGTGATTCGCTGCACACGACCCCACCGAACACGCCACACTCCCGCAATACCTCCATAGGAAAGATTCGTATTTTTTCTCGATTAGCGATGCCGCGCGTGGTTTTTCCACGTGTCGCGCCTTCCCCTTCCATTACCGGCACGTACAGTCAGACTCACAGCTCAACCACGAATCCGCATCGGGCGGCTTCCAGGCTTCCAGTGCCCAAGCTGGTGGAACGGGTGAGAAGAAAATGCAAAATTCGCTGATGACCAAACCTCGACCGAACAACATCGGTGTTCTCGGTTTTCGCTACCTCGGCGCCCACGAGGTGGAGGAGCTCGCGGACCTGTGGGGCGCACTCCACCAGCAGCACACGGTGACCGCCCCGCACCTGGAGGACATCATCAGCGCCGTGAGCCTGGACGAGTCCTGGCGTCGGCGTCGCGCCCAGTACCTGTCCTGGATGTCCGATCCCGACACCATGGCGATCCTCGCCGAGAACGAGGGCGACCTGGCCGGGTACGCGATGGTGACCCTCCGCGAGAACGCGCAGGGCAGCTGGGACCGGGGCGCACAGGTCGCGGTCGTGCAGACCTTCGCCATCGACCCCGAGTACACCGGCACCGGGGTGGGCTCCAAGCTCCTGGAGGAGGTCCGCCGACAGCTGGCCGCCATGAACGTGCGGGACATCGAATTCTCCGCGATGGCCACCGCCTCCGAGGACATCCGGTTCCTGGAGCAGGAGGGTTTTCGGCCCTTCGTCACCACCATGGTGTGCCGCGTCGACGGCTTCGGCGCCCACGACTGACCAAAGGTCACCTGGCCGGCCTCCCCTTCGGGTCGGCGACTCGAACCGGCCCCCGCGCGGTCATACCCACGTCCCGCGCGGGGGCTTCCCCGTGTCGGACCCCGGCGACACACCCCGGCGGCTCGAAGGCCGAAGACGCTACGCTCGCCCCGTGGCCTCCTCCGACTCGAACACCTGTGTCTTTCCCGGCTGTACCCGACCGGTCCCTCGCGGCACCGCCCCCGGACGTCCGCCGCAATACTGCGACCTGCCCGAACACACGCGGTGGCGGGCCTGGAAAGAACGCCAGCGGCTGGCCCAGGAGGCGGAGAACGCCCAGAGCGAGGCCCTCGCCGAACAGCGCGAACACGCTCCCGCCACCACCCCGCAGGCCGCCGAGCCCGTGACCGCCGCGCGGCTGCGCGCCGACGACCTGCTCACCCGCTTCGCCGTGCAGACCGAACAGCTCGGAGCGACCCTGACCGCGGCCACCGAGGCCTTCACGACGATGTCCGACCCCGCGGCAGCCGAGGCCCAGGTGGAGGCGGCCCGTCTGGAGTCCGCGCGCAGGGTCTCGGAGGCCGACTCCGCACGGTTGGAGGCGGAGAACCGTCGCCGTGAGGCCGAGGCGGCCAGGCGGGCCGCCGAGGAGGCCACCGCCGCGGCGGTGGCCGACACCCAGGACGCCGAGCGCATGGCCGAGGACGCCTTGGGTCGTAGGGACGCCGCCGAGGCCGAGCGCGACCGGTCGGCGGAGTCCGCCCGGGCCGCGGGGCTGGAGCGCGACGCGGCCGTGGCCGAGGCCAACGCCGGGTTGGCCGCCGCCGAGCGTCGGATCGCCGACACCGTCGAACGCGCCCGCGCCGACCTGGAGCGTGAGCGCACCGAGGCCGCGCTGCGTCTGGACCGCTCACGTGGCGAGTTCGAGCGGGCACGGGCCGAGCTCAACGAACAGTCCCGGTTGCGTGAGGAGGCCGATCTGGCCGCGCGGGAGGCCCGCGCCCGCGCCGAGGCCGCCGAGGATCGGACCCACCGGGCCACTCGGGACCTGGAGGCGGAGCGGTCCCGGTTCGACACCGAGTTGGAGCGTGCCCATCAGCGGTCGGAGTCGGACCGCGCGGCCGCCGAGGCCGAGCGGGCGCGCCTGACCGCGGAGTTGGAACGGGCGAACGCCGAACGCGAACGTCTGGCCGCGGAGTCGGAGTCCCAGCGCCGCAACTCCGAGCTGACCTTGAACGAGGCGCGCGAGGCCGGGACGGCACGGCTGTCGGTGGCCGAGGAGGCTCGTGACCTCGCCTTGGAGCGGGCCGAGCGGGCCGAGTCGGAACTCGATTCCCTGAGGGAGCGCGCTCGCGAGGAGGCGGGATCCGCCTGAGCCCACCCCCTCATATGACTTACGTCCCCTTTTGCACCTTTTATTCGGCTTAGAATGGTGGCCGTGCGAGATCTGGGAACCACTGGTGAAACCGGCCCGATGCCGCTGGGCGATGGTCGGTCCGACCAAGCTCCCCGGCGTGCGACCATCGGCGATCGCCCCAGCCCCCGAATGGACCTTCGGGCGCTCTTCGGCCTGGAGGCGGGGCACTGGGCGTGGCGGACCGCGGTGCACGCCACCGTGGCGATGACGGTCTCCTTCGCCCTGGCCACGATGCTCTTCGGCCCCCAGCTCGGCACCCTGGCCGCGCTCGGGTCCATGACCGTCCTGTACGAGAAGAAGACGCCCTACTCCTACCGCGCCGCCGCCCTCGCCCTGGTGGGGTTGGGTTTCGTCGCCGCGGTGACCTTCAACTCCCTGGCCTCGTCCTTGTCCCCTTGGGCGGCGGTGGCCTCCATCGGTCTGACCGCCGGCGTGAGCACATGGGTCTGCGCGGCCTGGCGGGTGGACAAGCCCGGACCGATGTTCTTCGTCCTTGTCGCCACCATCTCCACCATCGCCCCCGGCGGGGTCGCCGAGGTCCCCCTGCACGCACTCATCGCCGCGCTGGGCGCCACGGTGGGCTGGACGGTCTCGATGTCCGGTGCCCCGTTCCGGTCCCGTCGTCCCGAATACCACGCGGTGGCCGAAGCCTTCCGGGAACTGGCCGCCCTGCTGCGTTCCGTGGGCACGCCCGAACTCGACCACGCCCAGCACCAGGCTTCGGTGGCGGTGGCCGAGGCCTGGCGGATCGTGTTGTTGGGGCAGACCCGGGGTTACAGCCCCACCCCCGAGGCGGCCCGCCTGCGCGCGCTGCTGCGCTGGGTCTCCGACGTCCATCTGGCCGCGACCCAGGTGTGCATCGCCCGAACCACGCCCCTGCCGGCCCAGGCCGCCGAATTCGCCGAGCGGCTGGCACCGGCCGTCGCCGACCCCTCTCAATCCCCCGACCCCGAGTCCCTGCACGAGTTGCGCCGTGGGATGCGGCCACGCTCGTTGGAGTCCCGCCTCTACGGCCTGTTGACCAGGACCGCCCAGACCGCTCGTCGTAGCGCCGAGGACGAGGACGTCGAGGACGACCATCGCTCCGCCGGCCTGCACGACGAGCGTTACCCGGCCCTGGCGAGCGCCCTGCGCTCCAGCCTGAGTTCGGAGTCCCTGATCCGGCCCACCGCGCTGCGCATGTGGCTGACGGTGACCGCCGCCGGGATGTTCGGTCTATGGATGGGGCTGGACCACTACTACTGGGTGGCGCTGACGACCACCTCCGTGTTGCAGGCCGGCAACGTGGCCCTGGCCTTCAACCGTTCGGTGCAGCGCTCCCTGGGCACCCTGCTGGGTGTGCTGGCCGGGGTGGGACTGCTCATGTTGAACCCACCGCTGGCCGTGGTGATCATCCTGGCCGGGTTGTTCCAGGGCACCACGCAGCTCGTGGTGGCCCGCAACTTCTTCTACGCCTCGATCGTGTTGACCCCGATGGCGCTGATGCTGTCCTACACGGCCCAACCGGCACCCCTCGCCGACCTCGCCGAGTCCAGGTTCATCGACACCGTGGTGGGTTCGGTGTTCGGTCTGGCCGGGGCGCTGCTGCTGTGGCGCAAGGCTTCGGCGACCCGCCTGCCACAGGCCATCTCCAGTGTGCTGGAGCGCACCCGCCAGTGCATGATGGCGGTGTTGGACCAGGACTCGGAGATCACCGAGGAGCACCGGTACCGGCTACGCAGGGACATGCGCGCGGCCACGGTGAGCCTGCGGGGTGTGTACGAGAGCGCCCTCGGCGACGCGCCCCGGGCGGCCTCCACCCGACCGCTGTGGCCGGTGGTGGTGGCCACCCAGCGCATCGGTTACCTGGCGCTGGCCGCGCTCTCCCAGGACCGCGGCCCCGATCCGGTCGGCGTCATCACCCTGCAACGCGTGGACCTGGCGTTCGGCGAACTCATCTCGGCCATGGAGGAACGGCGGACCCCGCGGCTCGGCGCGCTGCCCAGGCTGCCCGCCTACCCGCGCATCAACATGGAACTGCGGGCGCTGGCCACCGCCATGACGACCGCGGTGGCCCAGGACGAGAGGTCGGCCCGACAGGAGGCCGAGCGGCGGGCCCACCGTGAACAGCGTCGCGCCCAGCGGGACGTGGACGCCGACCTGTAGCGGCCTCGGCGGGCCCGCCGGGCTCAGTCCTGGTCGAGGACCGCGAACGCCCGGACCGGGAAGGCCGCCACCGCGCGCACCTTGGCCGGGACCGCGTGGAAGGTGAACCCCTCGGCGGGCAGCCGGTCGAGCAGGCACAGGTGGCTGACGATCGGCACCCCCGCGGTGAGCAGGGTGGCCTGGGCCGGACGGGACCCCTCGGTGGCCGGCGAGGTGTCGTCGACCCCGATCGAGTCGATGCCGACCAGGGTGACCCCGGCCTGGACCAAGGTCTTGGCGGCCGTCTCGGTCAGGTGCGGGTGGTCGTGGCCGCCGTAGGTCTCGGTCCGCCAATGCCGGTCCCAGCCCGTGCGGAGCAGAACGGCGCGACCGCGCAGGTCCAGCCCGGCGAAGGCCTCGGGTCCGATCCGTCGTCGAGCGGTGGCGTCGACCACGATCCCGGGCAGGCAAGCGACCCGGTCCAGGTCCAGATCGGCGGGGTCCGCGGCGTCACGGTAGGGGTGGGCGGGGATCTCGACGTAGGTTCCGGTCGCCCCGACCATCGAGACCCTGCCGCTACTGTCGCCGTGCCCGGGGACCCCGCCCGCGACGGTGGTGCTCTCCTTGATCACGGGTTCGGGCAGCCCGGGGCAGGTGCTCATTCCGTCGGTGATCTGGTGGCTGACGTCGACCAGTTTCGGCATGGCTGTGCTTCCTCGCTCGTATCCGTCAGGAGGGCCTCTGAACCGGGCCAGAGGTCTAGACCACGACCCTAGCGCGCATGGCACAGGTCACGACAGGGGTTGAGGACCCCGATCGAACGGCATCCGGCCCCCGCTAAGCTCGTAGGCACCGCGGCGGACCGTCGACCCCCGACCGTCCGCGCACCCCCACAGCAGATTCACCCGCCGAGAAGGGGCGACTCCATCGTGTCAATGTACGGAGCGGCCAAGGCCCTCGTCGCGCCCGCCAGCCGCATGGTGTGGCCCCAGCGCGTGGAGGGCGTTCACCACGTCCCCACGAGCGGCCCGGTGATCCTGGCCGTCAACCACCTGGCGCTGATCGACCCCCTCTTCGTCGGTGTGGCCTGCCCTCGACCGGTCCGCTTCATCGCCAAGCAGGAACTGTTCGACGAGAGCACCTTCGTGAAGCGGATCATCGCGCGAGCTCTGCGGGCCCTGGGCCCGCTCTCGGTGGACCGCCGGCCCGGCCAGAGCTCCCAGGAGGCCATGGACAACAGCCTGGCCGTACTGGAGAGCGGCGAGGTGTTCGGCATCTTCCCCGAGGGCACCCGTTCTCCCGACGGCCGCCTCTACAAGGGACAGACCGGGCTGGCCTGGTTGGCCCTGACCACGGGGGCGCCGGTGGTCCCGGTCGCGCTGACCGGAACCGAGCGCATCCTGCCGCCGGGGCGCAAGGTCCCCTCCTTCAACCGGGTGGGGCTCCGTTTCGGCGAGCCGGTGGACCTGTCGCCGTGGCGGGACAAGGCGCACAAGGCCAAGCCCCGCCGGGAGGCGACCGACGCGATCATGGGAGCGATCGCCAAGCTGTCCGGGCAGGAGCAGGTGGCGCGGTTCGCCGCCTCGGTCAAGGCGGAGCTCGAACAGGGGTGATTTTCCCCACAGAGTTTCCGGGGCTCATTCGCCCTTGACGAGACGTTGACCCGAAGTCGAGGGCCCTTTTTCAAGCTCGAATCCGCGCCCCGGCCTGGCTTTCGAGCACACGAGCCCCTCGGGTCACTCTCGCTCGTCCCCTCGGCGAGAGAAGAATTCCCTACCCTTATAGTGGGTTTTCCCGGTGGCCACACCGGATAGATTAGGCAAGCCTTACCTTTCGATGGCGTCCGACCCTGGCGCGAAGACTTGGAGCTGTGCGATGACGCGACCACTGCGAGTGGGAATCGTGGGTGCGGGCCCGGCGGGCATCTACGCCGCGGACCTGCTCACCAAGGACGAGACCCTGTCCGCGTGCGGCACGTCCGTCAGCATCGACATCCTCGACAAGCTGCCCTCGCCGTACGGCCTGGTCCGTTACGGTGTGGCCCCCGACCACCCCCGGATCAAACAGATCCAGGGTGCGCTGCACAAGATCCTCGACAAGCCCCAGGTCAGCTTCTACGGCAACGTCGAGTACGGCGTGGACCTGAAGCTGGAGGACCTGCGCCGCCACTACGACGCGGTCGTCTTCGCCACCGGCAGCGACCGCGACCGACCCCTGGACATCCCCGGCGTGGACCTGCCCGGCAGCCACGGCGCCGCCGACTTCGTCTTCTGGTACGACTCCCACCCCGACGTCAACCCCTCCTGGCACGTGGAGGGCACCAGTGTCGCGGTGATCGGCGCGGGCAACGTCGCCGTCGACGTCGCCCGTATCCTGGCCAAGGACGCCGACGACCTGCTCTCGACCGACATCACCGACAACGTCTACGAGGGTCTGCGCGCCAAGCAGATCACCGACGTGCACGTGTTCTCCCGCCGTGGCATCGCCCAGTGCAAGGCCACTCCTATGGAGTTGCGCGAGCTGGACAAGCAGCCCGGTGTGGAGGTCCTGGTCTACGCCGAGGACTTCGACATGGACGAGGGCAGCCTCCAGGCCTGCGATGACTCCAACCAGGTCAAGACCAACGTCAAGGTCCTGCAGAACTGGGCGATCCGGGACGAGCGCGGATCCGAGCGCCGCCTGCACCTGCACTTCCTGCACGCTCCCGCCGAGATCCTGGGCGAGGACAAGGTCACCGGGATCCGTACCGAGCGCATGGAGCTGACCGGCGACGGCAACGTCAAGGGCACCGGCGAGTTCGTCGACACCGAGGTCCAGGCCGTCTACCGCGCCATCGGCTACCTGGGCTCGCCCCTGGCCGACCTGCCCTTCGACGAGGAGCGGGGCGTGGTCCCCAACTCCGAGGGCCGGGTCCTGGACCTGGACGAGAACCCCATCGACGGCGTGTACGCCACCGGTTGGATCAAGCGCGGCCCCGTCGGCCTCATCGGCCACACCAAGGGCGACGCCCTGGAGACCGTCACCAACCTGGTCGCCGACCGCGACTCCTTCACCCCCGCCACCGAGCCCGACCCGGTCTCCTTCCGGGCCCTGCTCACCGAGCGCGGTGTCGAGTACACCACTTGGGAGGGTTGGCAGCGCATCGAGGCCAAGGAGGAGGAGCTGGGCGCCGAACGCGGCCGCAAGCGCCTCAAGCTGCTCAGTCGTGAGGAACAGACCAGCGTCGCACGTCAGGCTTAGCCTCGCGCGTGATTCCCGGCCGGTCCCGCGCCCCTCTGCGGGACCGGCCCTTGCCCTTTACCCACCCTTGGCGCTTCTGGCACCGTGAGATTGCACATTCGGCTCTCTCCCGGTTCGTGGAACAACTGCCCGGACCGATGGGTTAGAGTCACTGTTGGTCGGTGTGGTAGCAAGTGTCCCCCGGGCCTCAACTATTGCCTTCGCGGAATACCGCGTCCGGCACCCGCCCCTCGGGGTGGGACGGACCGGACGGCCAGGAGCCCCGTTGTGCCCCGCGCCGAGAGGCGACCGCCATGCCGACCATCAACCTCTTGCCCCGCTCCCACCGAAGTGGGAGTGGGGCATCTTGGTCTCTCCCGGAAACGCAACGAAGGACGGTCAGGCGTGGACGATTGGTCCCCCCGACAGCCGGATTCCTCCGGACCGCCCGACGATCGGTCGGACGGTGACGGCGCTCTGCAGCCGCGCCCGGAGAACCCCTATCGCATCCCCCAGCGGCCATCAGGGGCTCGTCCCAAGGACTCTGGGGGCTTCGGGTTCGGGCATCCGCGTCCCGCGGACCCCGAGCCGGGTGAGCCCGCCACCGAGGCATGGGAAGTGCCGCGGGAGACCGGTGAGACCCAGGACCGCGAGAGCGTCGCCGAGCCGGCCCTCGACCACGGTCCCCGCCCCTGGGACGTGAGCCCCACCGATCCCGTGTCCCAAGATCGCGAACGGCCCGCGGAGAACTCCTGGGACACCGCCGACCGTAGCTCGTGGGACACCCCGGGCGACGGCTTCGAAGAGCCTCGGGAGGGTTCCACCGAACCCGTGTGGGAGAGCCCGACCTCCGCCGGCGAACCCGAGCCCGGCGCCGCCGGCTGGGGTCTGGCCCCCGAACCACCCTCCGGTCAGGACAGCTGGGACCACGGCCACGTCGCGGAACCGGAGCCATGGAACGCCCCGCCCCCCGAGGCGTCCTGGGATCGAGCACAGAGCGGTCGAGGCGACTCGCCCGAGCGGCCCGCGTGGGAGGAATACGGCGGACAGGCCGGCGACCCGCGCAGGCTCTGGGGCGAGGAGACCTTCCCCGAACAACCCGCCGAAGAGTGGGGCGGCCCCGCCCAGAGTCCTTCCTGGGAGCACCGGTCGGCCTCCGGAGCAGGCGAGGAGCGGTGGGGCACCCCGCCGGAGGCGGAGTCCGCCCCCGGCGAGCGGGGAGGCCCCGTCGAACCCGTACAGGAGCAGTGGGGCGCGCCGAGCACCGGCGCCCACACAGGATCGGGACAGCACGCAGGGTCGGGACGGTCCACCCCGGAACAGCCCTCCATCGAGTCCTGGGAGACGCCCTACCGCGGACAGCCCACCTACGGGGGCGACACCCCCTACCCGGGTTCGGCCCCGCTCGGGCCCGAGGAGGGGTCCGCCCCGCGGGCGGACCAGCAGGGTCAGGGATACGAGTACCTCTACAGCGGTCCGGGTGGCCAGGGCCCCGGCGGGCCCGGCGGTCCCCAGGGTCCGCACGGCCCCGATGACGGTGACGGCTACTACGACGACTCCTACGACGCCGGGCCGCCGAAGAAGAAGTCCCGTCGCGGGCTGCTCATCGCCCTGGCCTCGGTCGTGGTCGTGCTGGCCCTGATCGGTGGTGGCGTGGGCTGGTACGTCTACACCCTGCCCGAGCCCGAGGAGGCCACCGGCGAGTACGAGGCCGCTTGGGAGGAGCAGGACTTCGCCCGTCTGGCCGCCGTCACCACCGGTGACGACGCCGAGGCCATCCTCGGTGGGATCGACGCCGGGCTGGGCGTGGACGGTGTCGACGTGGAGATCGGCACACCGGTCACCGACGGTGGCACCGGCAGCGCCTCCTACGAGGTGACGTTGTCGCTGACCAACGCCTCGGACTGGGGCTGGGAGGGCGAACTCCCGCTCGTGCGCGAGGACGGTGAGTGGTGGGTCGACTTCTCACCCGAGGTCGCCTACCCCGGGCTGGGCGAGGGTCAGGTGCTCGCCCGCACCGCCGTGTTCGGTGAGCGCGGCCAGATCCACGCCGCCGACGGCACCCGGCTGGACACCCCGGACACCTCCGGTTCGCTGCAGATGATCGTCGGCACGCTGGGCGAGGCCGACGAGGACGACATCGAGAGATTGGGCCCGGCCTACAACATCGGTGACACCGTCGGTAAGAGCGGGCTCCAGCGCACCTACGAGGAGCGCTTGGCCGGTGAGGCCGCTACCACCATCCTGATGGTGGACGCCGCCGAGGCCGAGGACCCCGACTCGCTGGAGGCCACCGAGGAGAACACCTTGGCGACCCTGGACGGGTCCGACGGCGAGTCGATCACCACCAGCGTCGACATGGGTGTCCAGAACGCGGCGTCGAACGCCATCATCGACGCCGACGACCCGGCCGGGTTGGTCGCGATCCGCCCCTCCACCGGGGAGATCCTGGCCGCGGTGAACGTGCCCGGTGGGTTCAACCGGGCCTTCGAGGGCCAGTACGCGCCCGGTTCGTCGTTCAAGATCGTCACCTACAGCGCACTGTTGGACAACGGTCTGTCCACCGACGCCACGATGGACTGCCCCAAGGAGTACGAGCTGGGCGGGTGGCCGTTCCGCAACGCGGGCGACGCCGAGTACGGCGAACAGTCGGTGACCGAGGCGTTCGCGACCTCGTGCAACACCGCCCTGGTGCACGAGATCGGTGAGCACCTGAACCCGGAGACGTTGCTGGCCAGTGCCGAGCAGTTCGGGATGAACAAGTCGCTGGACATCGGTGTGGCCACTCACGAGCCGAGCTTCCCGCCGGTGGACAGCACCACCATGATGGGCGCGCAGGGCATCGGTCAGGGTCAGATCCTCACCTCGCCACTGCACATGGCCACGGTGCCCGCGGCGGTCGCCGACGGTTCATGGCGCCACCCGGTGCTGGTGACCGAACCGGCTGCGGAGGAGCTGCCGGAGCCGACCGCCATCGGCAACGCCGAGGCGCTGCGGCCGATGATGCGCGCGGTGGTCACCGACGGCACCGCCAAGGGCGTCGACTTCGAGGGCGAGGTGTACGGCAAGACCGGCACCGCCGAGTACGGGACCGCCGAGGACGCCGACGAGGACGACGAACTGCCCAGCCACGCGTGGATGGTCGGTTACAAGGGCGACGTGGCGTTCGCCGTGGTGGTGGACGGTGGTGGAGGCGGTTCGGCCGTGGCCGGTCCGCTGGCCGCGAAGTTCACCAACGCGCTCTAGGTGTACTGAGCCGAGGGCCCGCCCGGTGATCCGCTCCCTGGGAGATGGACTGGAAATCCGGTTCCATCGACCGGGGAGCGGCCCCATGGGAACGGCTGACCTGCCCATCTCCCCACACCAGGTCGCGGCGGGACCCGGCGACCGGGACGAACGTGTCCGCGCCGACCGTCGGCCCAGGGGCCTGGCCGGGTGACGGAAGGGCGCGGGTCCACAATGCGTCGCCCCGATGCCTTGGCCGCGAGGCCAGGACCTGTCCGAGTCGGGGGAGCACGCGCGGGGCCGCCCCCGAGTCCGGCGACGGCCCCCTCTGCACCCAGGGTCAGCGGGCTTCGGTTCCTCCGGGCCGACTCGTCTGGAGCCTTCGGTCGCTGACGGAATCGGACCGCGACGAGTTCCCCCCTCCCGTGGCCACCTACCGGCCGGCCGACACCACCACGCACTTCGCAACCTCCTACACGGGTCCACGAGAATCCCTCCGTGCTCGGGCGGGCAAGGACGAGCACAAGGGCGTGGCGTGGATTCGTTGTTCGCCCGGAACAGGCTCGGCCCTCGAACCCGCCGACCGACCAGGGACGAGAGTGCCCGTTTCGAACGGCCGGGCGGTACGGCAGCCCCATATGTGCCCGCCCTCGACCATCAGAGCCGTGTCCGAGTCGGGCTTTTTCGGCTACGAGGACGAGTTCATCCCCCACACCACTGTCGCCCCTTCGACGCGCAAGAAGGAGGACGGGATTACTCCAGAGAGAGTTATTATTACTTTGTGCAACTCTATAATTACATAACGTTATCGGCAGGGGTGTTCGGGAATTCCAACCTGTGGCGCCGAAAGGGCTTCGCCGACCGAGGGTCGACGGAGCAGGCGCCCGGACCGGCAGGGTGTCGGTCCACATGGGAAGGGCAAAGCATGAACCGCAAGACTGTCGCTCGTATCGCCTTCGCCGCTGTCGTCGCTCCGACCCTGGCCTTCGGTGCTCCCGCCGCCGCGATGGCGGACAGTTACTTCTCCGCCGAGTCGACCGCCGCCGGCTTCAAGGGCGCCACCAGCAACAGCGTGAAGGCCGTGGCTGTGGACGGTGACCACAAGCACGGCGGTGGCTCCTACTACGAGCACGACTCCAGCGCCGCCGGCTTCAAGGGCGCCGCCAGCCACAACATCACGAGTGCGGCCAACTGACTCTGACCCTGCCGGGCGCGGCGCGTCCCGAACCGCCGCGCCCGGCCACGCACCGGAGGAAGAGGTAGCACCAATGCCCTCAGTAAGAGGAGCGCTGTGCGTGGGTATCGCGACACTCGGCTTGACGGTGGGCGCGCCCTCACTGGCGATGGCCGACGCGGGTTTCCAGCACGACTCCAGCGCCGCGGGGCCGGAGGGCGCCACCCTGAGCGTGGTTCGCAGTCACGTGAGCGATGACGGAAACGTGAGCTACGAACGTGTGACCTACACCGCTGGGCCTGAGGGCGCAGCGGTGGACCGGGTCAACAGCATGGCCGAATGAACCATCACGGCCAGGGCGGGCAGTCATCGACTGCCCGCCCACATGTGTCCGAGCCAGGAGCCCGACCGCGCACACGGCTGATCGCACGAACGGTGAGCGGAAGGAAGAGATGCGCCACCATTGGAAACCCATACTCATGGGAACGGCTCTGACGTTGTGCTGCGCGGGTGTGACGGGCGGAGCACACCCCGACACGACCGGCACGAACCCGGGTGCCACGCTCCCGGTCGCCCAACCCGGCGTCACCGGCGAATGGCCGCCGACCTGGCTCGAAGCCTCGTCGACGCAGGCGTGGTCCGAGGCCGAGGAGGAGACCGTGCACCTGGTGAACCAGGAGAGGGCCCGAGGCGGCTGCGATCCGGTCGAGGTCGACGAACGCCTCGCTCGGGTCGCTCTCGAACACAGCCGACACATGGCCCGACAAGGCACGGTCACCCACGTCGGTTCCCAAGGCCGCTCCTTCACCGAACGGGCCAAGGCGGCGGGTTACGACCGGCCCTCGGGCGAGGTCACCGCAGCCGGCTACGACACGGCCGCGGAGACGGTGCGGACCTGGATCGAAAGCCCGGGGCACCGAGAGGTGATCATGAACTGCGACTCGGTGGACACCGGTGTCGGAGTGGTCACCGCCGAGGACGGCGTCTACTGGACCCAGGTCTTCGGCTTCGGCCCCTGAGGCCGCCTCCTGCCACGGAACGGCCGTTGCGCCCGCACACACCGCGTCTTCCGTTCGCGGTCGGGTTCACCGACACTCTGAAGCCGACACGCGTGGGGGAAGGTTCCGTCGACCGACGGGACCTTCCCCCTACGTTCGAGAGCCGGCCGGTTCCTGCCGTGGTCGCCCGAAGGGCCCCGCTCCGGCACACGGTGCCCCGAGCGCGACGCGCCGGGTCCGTTCGGCGAGCCTCGGCGGGCGTGGGACCCGAGACGCTACCCGACCGGGTCGGCGGGCTCGGCCGGTTCGTCCACGGTCTCCCCCTCTGGGACCGGGTCCGACACGGTATCGGTGCCCTCGCTGTTCTGCGAGGTTCCGGTAGATCGTGGCTGCTCCGGTTGTGGGGCGCTCGGTGTCAGAACGAACAACAGCACCAAGAGCCCCGCGGTGACCGCCGCGATCAGGGCACAGGCCACCCATGGTCGCCAGCTCTGTAACCCCGGGTCGGCCGGGACGTCCGGGTCCTCGGTTCCGAAGGCCTCAAGACGGCCGGCCAGCTCCGGAGCGTCCTCGCTGAGTTGTTTCTCGATCTCGGCGAGAATCCTGCGTTCGTGTTCTCTCAGGGACATGGCACCCTCCTCAGCCGCCGGGGGAAGGACTGTGTCGTCGCCGGGTGCTAACAGTCTCCCCCAGGCGGGCCGCCCTTATCCAAGCGTCCACAGGATTTTCCTGGTCCCTTTTCATCCGATTCGTGAAATCGGGGCGAGAGGCCCGTTCCCGCGAGGGTCATAGGTCCTGGACCGACGGGGAAGGAGGTCCTCAACCGGGGTAGCACTCGACCTCGGTGGCCTTGACGCCGGCCCAGACCTCTTCGCCCCGGGCGAGCCCGAGTTCGGCCAGGGCCGCCGGGGTGATGTCGGCCGCCAGGGACAGCCTGCCCTCCAGGTGCACCCGCACCTGGTCGCCGAATCGTTCGATCCCCTCCACCCGTAGCCGCCACATGTTGCGCGGGCTGCCGTGCGGGTGCTCCTGGTACAGGGCCACAGAGCGCGGCGGAAAGGCCACCAGGACGGGCCCGTGGCGCGCCTCACGGGTCTCCACCCTGGGAGGTTCTCCCCCACCGTCCGTGTCCAGGGTGACGGTGCTCTCCCGCGCCCGGCCCCGGAACAGGTTGAGCCCCACCAGTCGGGCGACGTATGTGGTGCGGGGGCGGCGCGCCACCTCGGCCGGAGTGCCCTCCTGCACCAACCGGCCCTCCTCGATGACGGCGATGTGATCGGCCAGCACCATGGCGTCGAGCGGGTCGTGGGTGACCAGGACCGTCACCCCCTCGAACTCCTCCAGCAGGCGCCTCAGGCGTGAGCGCACCGCCACCCGGGTGCTGGCGTCCAAGGCGGCCATGGGTTCGTCCATCAGCAGCATGCCGGGACGCACCGCCAGGGCACGGGCCAGGGCGACCCGTTGGGACTGGCCACCGGACAGTCGCCGGGGTCGGGAAGCGATGTGGTCGGCCAGGTCCATGTGCTCCAGCAGCGCGCGAGCGTGTTCGCGGGCCTCGACGCGCCCCACGCCCTGGCAACGCGGCCCGAAGGCGACGTTGTCGAGAGCGCTCATGTGCGGGAACAGCAGGTAGTCCTGGAAGACCATGCCGATGGGGCGGTGTTCGACGGCCGTGGCGGTGTGGTCGTCGCCGTTCAGGCGGATGTGCCCGCCGGTGAGCGAGACCAGACCGGCCAGGGCGCGCAGGGCCGAGGACTTCCCCGCCCCGTTGGGTCCCAACAGCGCCAGGACGCGTCCGGGCGGGCAGGAGAGGTGGACGTCCAGGTCGAACGAACCTCGGGTCAGTCGCAGGTCGGCGTCCAGGCCCGGACGCGGAACGGGATCGGGTTCGGTCGGGGTGCGGGTGACCGGGGCGGCCATCAGGAGTTCACCCACCTCTCGCGCAGGGTGGCCAGGACGGCCAGGGAGACCAGGAGCAGGACCAGACTGAGCACGATGGCGGCCTCGGGATCGCGTTGCATGGCCATGTAGACGGCCAGCGGCATGGTCTGGGTGGTTCCGGGGAAGTTCCCGGCGAAGGTGATGGTGGCACCGAACTCGCCCAGGGCGCGCGCCCAGCACAGGATCGCGCCCGCGCCGATGCCCGGCAGCACCATGGGCAGGGTGACACGGGTGAAGACGGTGACGCGGCTCGCACCCAGGGTGGCGGCGGCCTCCTCATAGCGTCGGTCGGCGCCGCGCAACGCCCCTTCGACACTGATCACCAGGAAGGGCATGGCCACGAACACCTGGGCGATGACCACGGCGGCGGGGGTGAAGGGCAGGGTGAGTCCGAACCAGGCGTCCAGGTATCGTCCGACCAGCCCGTTGCGGCCCAGGACGAGAAGCAGGGCCACACCTCCGACCACCGGTGGGATGACCAGGGGGATGGTGACCAGTGCGCGCGCGAAGCGACGGCCCGGAAACTCTGTGCGCGCCAGCAGCCAGGCCAACGGGACGCCGAAGATCAGGGAGACGAGGGTGGCCACCGTGGCGGTGGACAGCGACAGCCACAGGGCGGCCAGTACCTCGGGCTCGGTGACGCGCCGGACCATGGTAGACCAGGGCGCGCGCACGAGCAGCCCGGCGAAGGGCAGGATCAGGAACGCCAGGCCGGTCAGGGCAGGAAGGACAAGGATCCAGGGCACCCGCCCCGACCGGGTGCGCGGGGCGCGCCGGTCGGGGCGGGGCGTGAGGGCGGTCATGGCGTGCCGAACCCCGCGTCCCGCAGGACGGGGGCACCCTCGGTGGTGACGAAGTCGACCCAGACGGCGGCCAGGTCGGGGTCGCCCGAGGCGGAGAGAACACCGATCGGATAGTCGTTGATCGCCTCCTCGGACTCGGGAAAGTCCAGGCCTCGCACGCGGTCCCCGGCGGAGATGACGTCGGTGGCGTAGACCAGACCGGCGTCCACCTCCCCCAGTTCGACCTTGGTCAGGACGGCCCGCACGTCCTCTTCGAGGGTGACCGGGGTGATGTCCAGGTCGGCGGCCTCCAGCGCGGTCGCGGTGGCGGAACCACAGGGCACCTCCTCCGAACAGAAGGCCACGTCGACGTCGTCCTCGGCCAGGTCGTCAAGGCTCTCGACGTCGGCGGGGTTGTCCGGCGGCACGGCGATCCGCAGGTTGTTGGTGGCGAAGATCCGACCACCCTCACCGTTCTCGGCGGCCCAGTCGGCGTCCAGGCCCTCGCCGGCCACGACCTGGTCCATCGTGTCGGTGTTGGCGGCGGCGAACACGTCGGCGGGTGCGCCGGAGTCGATCTGTTGGGCGAGCTCGCTGCTACCGGCGAAGTTGAAGGTGACCTCCACCCTCGGATTCTCCTTCTCGAAGGAGGCGGCGATCTCCTCGAACACGTCGATGAGGGACGCGGCGGCGAAGACGGTGAGTTCACCACCGGGGGCGGCGCCGTCGGCCCCTCCCCCGGCCCCTTCGTCGGTGTCGGTGGTCCCACCCGAGCAGGCGGTCAGTGCCAGGACGAGTGCGAACGTGGCCGCGGTCGGCCCTTGGGCGACACGCCTCGCACGGGGGGCGCGGGTGGTGGACTCACGCATGGTGTTCTCCGCTGGTCTCGACGACGACGTTGGTGGACTTGACGACGGCGGTGGCCACGCTCCCGACCTCCAGGCCGAGTTCGTCGGCGGCCTCACGGCTCATCAGGGAGACCACCCGGTGCGGTCCGGCCTGGAGTTCGACGGCGGCCATCACCTGGTCGCGGACCACACTGGTCACCAGTCCCCGGAAGCGGTTGCGGGCGGAGGAGACGCGACGGCCGGGGTCATCATCGGCGCCGGCCCGCATGAAGGAGGCGAGTTCGGCCCCGTCGAGGTTGCGGCGTCCGGTGGCGTCGCGTTCGGCGGCCAGTTTCCCCGAGTCGACCCAACGTCGGACGGTGTCGGCGCTGACCCCGAGAAGCTCGGCGGCCTCACTGATCTGGAAGGTGGGCATACGAAGAACCTACTAGTCGCATAAGCAAGGGTGAAATGGAGCTTCCGCTAGCAGATCATAACTTTTCACTCGTTCTTCTGGGGCATGAACCGATTCCGCGCACATGAGAGGGGCCCGTCCCCCGTAAGGGGAACGGGCCCGTCGTGTGTTCCGACGACCGGATCAGCTGCGCACGTCGGCGACCTCGCCGACCGGGCCCTCGGCACGGTAGTCGTCCAGCGCGGTGACCACGTAACCGGCACCGTCCTCCATGGGATCGGTGTCGGTCAGGGTCGACCCACCGGTCATGCCGACCAGGTTGTCCGCGGTCAGCGCCGTGCAGTAGGCGTCCTCGTCCCCGGACTCCAGAGCCTGGACGGCCTCGGCCGACAGTCGGTACAGGGCGTAGAAGCGGGCGTCCTCGATCTCGCCCCACTCCACCTCGACGCCGCGATCGACGTTCTGCGCGGTCACGTCGTCGACCGCGCCGACCAGGGGCTCATCGCCCTCGGGGTTCTCGATCACCGGTGGCAGGGCGGCGTTGGCGTAGTGGCCGTCGAGCAGGTGGTCGACCACGTCGCCGTTCTCGCGCAGGTTCTTGATGGAGAAGTAGATGTCGCCGGAGACCTCGTCGAGTTCACCGGAGTAATCGAGTTGGTTGCTCAGGGCGTCGTCGCCGGTCCAACCGTCCTCACCCAACCGGTAGGCGCCCTGGCCGACGTACAGGTCGACGTCGGTGCCCTCGACCTCGTTCGACCACCAGTCGGTCATCGCCTCGTAGTCGGCGGTCTCGAAGCCGCGCTCCCAGTAGAGCTGGGGGGCGATGTAGTCGACGGTGCCCTCCTCGATCCAGGTGCGGGTGTCGGCGTACTGGGCGTCGTAGGACTGCAGTCCGGAGCTGGGCGAGCCGGAGGAGTCGGTGCTGTCGTTGCGCCAGATGCCGAACGGGGAGACACCGAAGCTCACCCAGGGCTTGCTCTCCTGGATCCTTCCGTGCACGTCCCGCATGAGCTGGTCGACGTTGTCGCGCCGCCAGTCCCCACGGTCGTCGAAGTCGCCCCCGTGGGCCTCCCAGCTGGCGTCGTCGTCGAAGGTCGCGCCCTCCTGCGGATAGGGGTAGAAGAAGTCGTCGAAGTGCATGCCGTCGACGTCGTAGCGGTCGACGACGTCCATGATGACCTCGGTGACCCACTCGCGGACCTCGGGGTTGCCCGGGTCGACGTAGGCCTCGGTGCCGAAGTCCACCAGCCACTCGGGGTTCTGCTTGACCGGGTGGTCGTCGGCGAGGTTCTCCACGTCCGGGTCCTGCAGGCCCACGCGGTAGGGGTTGAACCAGGCGTGCAGCTCCAGACCGCGCTCGTGCGCCTCCTCGACCGCGTATTCCAGCGGGTCGTAGCCGGGGTCGCCGCCCTGTTCACCGGTGAGGTAGCGGGCCCACGGCTCCAGTTCGGAGTCGTAGACGGCGTCGGCGGTGGGGCGGGCGTGCAGGAAGACGGCGTTGAGGCCCATCTCCACCGAGTCGTCGAGCCAGGCGTCCAGTTCGGCCTTTTGTTCCTCGGCCGACAGGCCGGGCTCGGAGGGCCAGTCGATGTTGCGCACGGTGGTCAGCCACGCTCCGCGCATCTGACGCTTGTCGTCGTGGGCCTGGCAGGAGACGGGGGCCGCGATGCCCTCGCCGCCCGGCTCGGGGGCATCGTCGGAGGAGGGGCCCTGGCCGTTGGCGGAGCAGCCCGCCAGCAGCACGGTGGCCGTGGCCGCGATCGCCGCCCACCGTCCCCCGGCGCGCGGCTTGGTCAGGGCCCGTGCCATGGATCGCATCAAGTTCTCCTTCGGGGATGTCCGCGCGTCGCCGTTCGGCCTGGCGCCACGCCGGGACCCAGATTAGGGCAAGATGTCAAGTTTCGGATACGATTCGGCCAATGTGTGGATAACATCGCACAGGACGTACCACGGGAATGTCGTCCCAGGTCAATGGAGCACCCCGAGGACGGACGCCCGGACGTGCCCGCTCCCCGGGCGAGGTTCTAGACTCGGGTCCCGTGAACGCAGTGCAGAGCCCACCCGAACTCTTCGTCCATACCGTCCCGTTGCGCGACCACGTCGGCGACCTGATCGACCGGCTGCCGGAGGGGACACCACTGGCCTGGTTGAACGGAGACGACGGCCTCGTCGCGTGGGGTCGGGCGGCACGCTTCGAACCCGAGGTCGCCCCCGAGGGCACCGCCCCCACCGACAACTCCCGCATCGGGCAGGCGGCCCGATGGTTCGCCGACCTACTGGACAACGCCCGGGTCGAGGACGAGGTGGGGCTGCCCGGCACCGGCGCGGTCACCTTCGGCACGTTCACCTTCGCGCCCACCTCCGCCGGTTCGGCGCTCGTGGTGCCCAGAGTGCTCATCGGCAGACGCGGTGACCGCACCTGGTTGACCACCATCGGCGACGAGCCGGGCGAACACCCCGAGCAAACACTGCGCACGGTCACCGAACCACGCCCCGTGGGCTCCCTGAAATGGAGACCCGGGTCCCTCACCCCGCAACGGTGGAAGGACGTGATCACCTCGACGGTCACGCGCATCAAGGCCGGCGAACTCGAAAAGGCCGTCCTGGCCCGCGACGCCCACGCCGAGGCCGAAGCGCCCTTGGACGTGCGCATGCTGCTGAAGCGCCTGCACGCCCGCTTCCCCGACTGCTTCACCTTCTCCGTCGACGGCATGGTCGGGGCGACCCCCGAACTCCTGCTGCGGGTGGAGGGTAGTGAGTTCGATTCCCTGGTGCTGGCCGGTACCCGCCCGCGCGGAGATGACGAGGGATCCGACCTGCGTCTGGGTCAGGAGATGATGACCTCCGCCAAGGACGTGGAGGAACACGCCTTCGCCGTGGACTCACTGCGCGCCTCCATGGAGCCGCTCACCCAGGAACTCACCGTCCCGGACCGGCCGCACCTTCTCAAGCTCGCCAACGTCCAGCACCTGGCCACCAGTGCCCACGCGCGTCTGGCGCCCGGGGTGTCGGCCCTGGACGCCGTGGCGGCGCTGCACCCGACCGCCGCCGTGGGCGGTACCCCCACCGAGGCCGCCATGCGGCTGATCGCCCGGACCGAGGGCATGGATCGTGGCGGATACGCAGGCCCCGTGGGCTGGCTGGACGGAACGGGCAACGCCGAGTGGGGCATCGCCCTGCGCAGCGCACGCGTGGACGGGGCGAGCGCACGCCTGTACGCGGGCGGTGGGATCGTCGCCGGGTCCGACCCCGAGTCCGAACTCGCCGAGACCGAGGCCAAGTTCCGTGTGATGCGCGAGGCCCTCACCGACCCTGGGACGTGAACCGGCCCCGGTCCTCCCCCACGACGGAGAGACCGGGGCCGGTGGTCGGTGTCGGTTACGCACCGCCGCTGGGGCGCCGCGCAGCAGGGTAGGTGTTCGCGGAACACGCCCTAACGCTTCGTCCCACCCGTCGCCCGCCACCACCCTCAACGGACGCCTTCGGCGCAGCCGTTTCGGGTGCTCGGGCGGGTGTCAGTTACCGACGTCGCGGCCGCCCTTGTGCCAGGCGCACACCACCGACGGGCGCGGGAAGTCGCCGTCGGGCCAGACACTGGTGGGCTCCTCGACGGTGCCGTTCTCACCCGGGTGTTGCGGGGCGAGGAACACCGTCTTCTGGTCCTGGGAGATGAGCGGACCACAGGTCTCGGCCTCGACCGGGACGGTGGCGAAGGTCCGCAGCTCACCGCGGAAGCGACCCTCGACCGGCATCACGTGCAGGGCGTCGTTGGTCTGCAGGGTGCCCGGCTGACCATCGGTGGAGATCCACAGGTTTCCGTGCTTGTCGAACGCCAGGTTGTCGGGGGCCGAGATCGCCATGACCTTGGACTTGTCGAAACCGGCGTAGTACGTGGAGTCGTCCTCCGGGTCGCCGCACACCAGGGGCACGACCCAGGTGAACGTGGTGGCCGCGGAGTCGGCGCCGTCCTCGATGATCTCCAGGACGTGACCGAACTTGTTGGGGCCGCGGGGGTTGGGCTCGTCGGCCTGACCCGGTTCGCGGGAGGTGTTGTTGGTCAGCGCACAGTACACCTTGCCGGTGACGGGGCTGGGCTCGACGTCCTCGGGACGGTCCATCTTGGTGGCGCCGACCTTGTCCGCGGCCAGGCGGGTGAAGATGAGCACCTCGGCCACGGAGAACCCGTCGACGAAGCTCTCGGAGTCGGTGCACAGCGCGGTCCACTCGCCGGTGCCGTCGAACTCTCCGTCGGAGGGCAGCGTGCCGGTGCCGTCGATCTCCTCGGCGGGGCTGTTGCCCTCCAGCCGCGCCACGTAGAGCGTGCCGCTGTCCAGCAGCGTCATGTTGTGCTTGTGCGAGCCCTCGACGTACTTCTTGTCGCTGACGAACTTGTACAGGTAGTCGAAGCGCTCGTCATCGCCCATGTAGGCGGCCACCCGGCCGTCCTCGGTGATGTTGACGTTGGCGCCCTCGTGCTTGAAGCGGCCCAGCATGGTGCGCTTGACCGGGGTGGAGTCGGGGTCGTGCGGGTCGATCTCCACGATGTACCCGAAGCGGTGGGCCTCGTTGGGGTGCTCGGCCAGGTCGAAGCGCTCGTCCACCCGGTCCCAGCGGCGACCGGAGTAGTCACTGGAAAAGCTGTAACGGGCGTAGGACTCGGTGTCGGGGGCGCCAACGAAGTACTGGTTGAAGTTCTCCTCGCCGCTGAGGACGGTGCCCCAGGGCGTCATTCCGCCGGCGCAGTTGTTGAGCATGCCCAGCACGTTCACGCCCTCGGGGTCGGCGTCGGTGCGCAGCAGCTCGTGCCCGGCCGCCGGACCCGCCACCCTGAACGGGGTCTGATCGGTGATACGACGGTTGAAGGGACGCTCGCCCTCGGTGATCAGCTTCCACTGACCGGTGCCGTCGACCCGCTCCAACTCCACCACGGAACCGCCGTGCGCGGCCATCGCGATCTTGATCCACTCCGGGTCGGCCGACTCACCGTCGGTGTACCCGGCGAACATGATCTCTTCGTTGGTGTACTCGTGGTTGACCCACAGCAGACCGTGGTCGTCGTCCAGGGTGAAGAAACCGACGTAGTCGCAGTTGTAGCCGAACTGCCGGGCCTGCGCCTGAGCGGTCTGGTTCGCGAAGTCGAACTCGGGGGCATCGGGAAGCACCGGGTCGCCCCAGCGGACGATGACGTGGTGGTCGTAGCCCTCGGGGACGGTGATCTCGTCACGGTTGTTGGGCAGCACGGTCTTGAACGTGGGGCGCGGCGCGGGATGCGGGCGGTTCGGTCCGCGGTCCGCCGCGGCCGGGCTCAGGGCGGCCACGCCCAGGGAGCCCGCGCCGGCACCGACCAGTGCCCCCTTCAGGGCGGAACGGCGGGACAGTACGCCCTGGAAGATGTCGCCGAAGTAGGCGTTTTCGCTCTTGTTGGGGGCGGGGTGGAAGCAGGCGTTGCCACAGCGGTACAGGCACGTCTTCGCGGATCGACCACCGCCGACACCGCCGATGAGCGGCAACAGACGGCGGCGGGGCGCGGATTCGGGCACGCGTTCTCCTCGGAATGGGTAACTGCTCCGCGGTCCCGAGGGGGCTTGCGGGGCTCCGCTCGGGGGTGCGGAGTGGTGCGGGCAGTGGGTCCTGCCGGTCGTTATCGACCTTGGCCGAGGTTCCACACGTTCGGGTGAAACCGGTGTGAACGCCCCTACAACTCCTCTACACGGCTGAGGTCATCCCACATAGAGCAGTAGTACGAACACCCACGGTCGGACCTCGTGGTGATCCTCGCCTACCCGTTCCGCCACGTCCACATGCCTCGCCCAGGTGGGCAGGGTCACGATCCGGTCATCCCGTCGAGTTCGTCCGCCATGCCCTCGGCGTCGGGGCCGTCGACCGCGCAAAGGAACTCCGGCTTCGCGGCCGGGGTCATCCCGTGCCCGTTCTCGTTCGCCCGGGGCGAGGCCGGCCCGCTCAATCGAAGAGCCGCCCGATCAACGCCCCCTGGCCGGACCGCCACACGTGCGCGGCGGAGAGGGGAACCCAAAAGCACTCGAACCTGATGGGTTCGCCCACTCCGTCGTCCTCCTCGGCCGAGGACCAACGTTCCGGGACCGGGCCGTCCACCGCCGGTTCGAAGACATGGCGGCGCTGGACCTCGAACCGGTAGGGGTGAGTTCGTACTCCACCACGCCGAGCGGGCGCACCACGCGCAGCCCGTCCAGACCGGTCTCTTCTCTCAGGCCTCGCGCAACGCCGCCGCCTCGGGGGCCTCCCCCGGCCGAACCTCCCCGCGGGGACCTGAAGACCCACATCCTCGGGGCGTGGTCCACGTGCCGGAACACCAACAGGTGTCCCTCCCGCGCTACGCAGCACAACGCCTTGTCCCGGACCATCCGTTCGCCCACTCGGCGACCCGGGCGTGTTTCGTCCTGGAGTGGGCTGTTCTGTCCTGTGGTCACACCTGGCTCCTTCGTTCGCCGTCCTCGATGAGGAACCCGAGTGCGTAGGCAGGACCGTTTCCCGTGTGCCACCCTCAGGGAACATCCATCGGTAACGCACCATGGCCCGGATGGGGAAATCGCCGAAAGCACCACGGCAAGGTGATGAGGATGGCTACCGTGAGCAACGAGAACGATCCGACCACCGAAGGCAGTCACGTGTCCGCTCCGACAGTCTCCCCGCAACGAGAGTCAGAGGTCACCGACGGCGTGGTCATCCCCATGCCCCCACAGGACGGTTTCACCGCCGAGGACCTCGACCGCATCCCGGATCTTCCGCCGCACACCGAACTCATCGACGGAAACCTGGTGCTGGTGAGCCCGCAGAAGCTGTTCCACATGCTCGTCCTCGAACTATTGGGGGACGCACTGAAAGCACACGCACCTGGAGACCTGCGTCTGGCGAGAGAGTTCTCGGTCAAACTCGACGAACGGCAACGGCCGGAGCCGGATCTGATGCTGGTGCGAGCAAACGCTTTCCGGGAACTGGACCAAACGTGGTTTCCGCCGGAGGTCGTCGAACTGGCGGTGGAGGTGGTCTCCCCGGAATCGGAGATCAGGGACCGGGAGCGCAAACCCCAGCTCTACGCCCGTGCCGGTGTCCGATTCTTCTGGCGGATCGAACGGGATGGGAACGACGCCGTGCTCTACGAGTACGAGAAGGACCCGGCCTCTCCCTCCGGTGGCTACGGCAGGCCGACCATCCACCGGGGAACCCTCAAGACCTCCGTCCCGGTGAAGTTGGAGTTCGACCTGACGGACATCCTGCACCGTTGACCCAAGTGACGAAGGGGAGACATCGACCTCCGATGTCTCCCCTTCGTCACGTCGCCCCGACCCGGGTCAGAACGTCCCGGCCACAGCGGTGTCGACGGCGTCCTGCAGCCGGCGGCGCAGGGCCGCGCTACCGGCGCGTTCGGTGCACACCTCGATGATTCGCAGGCTCTCGCCCAGAAGGGCCTTGGGCAGGTCGGTGGCCCACTCCACCCGGGTGTAGGGCAGGTCCGACAGGGCGGCCACCCTCTCCATGGACACCCCGTGCGGGGTGCCGAACACTCTCTCGAAGTCCGGATGGCCGGCCTGTTCGAGACCGGAGAAGATTCCGCCGCCGTCGTTGTTGACCACCACGATCGCCAGGTCCGGGCGCGGCTCACCGGGGCCGATGATCAACCCGTTCTGGTCGTGCAGCAGCGCCAGGTCGCCGAGCAGGGCGTAGGTTTGCCCCTCCCCCTCGCTCTGATGGGCCAGCGCGGCACCGATGGCCGTGGACACCGTCCCATCGATGCCGCTCACGCCCCGGTTGCCCACCAGACGCACCCCGCAACGGGGGTGCATGGTGGCGTCCAGGTCGCGGATGGGCATGCTGGAGCCGGCGAACAACAGCGAACCCGCGCTCATCTGCGAGGCGAGGTCACGGGCCAGACGCGGCTCGGTCAGGGTCTCCTCGGCGTCCAGTACCCCGTCGACGGCCGCGCGGGCGGCGGCCTCGGCGCGTTCCCAGGAACGCGACCAGTCGGTGCACGCCGACTCGTCCCGGTTCGGTCCGTTGGGCGGGGCGACCGCGGCGACCACGTCGGTGGCGGTACGGGCGGGGTCGGAGAAGTCGTTGAGCATGCTCGCCGCGGGGTCACCGACCGTGGCGGCGGTGACCACCACGTGCCGTTCCGCGCGGCGGAGGTAGGCGAGGATCTGCCGGGAAAGGTTGGGTTTTCCCACGCTCACCACGAGTTCGGGGGTGTGGGCGTCGGCGAAACCCGGCACGGCCAGCAGTTGCCGGTAGGTGGAGACCGCGCCCGAGCGGCGGGCGTTGGAGGTGGGTTCGGCCAGCAGCGGCCATCCGGTCAGTTCCGACAGCGCCAGGAACGGCACCGGGTCGTAGTCGCCGTCGCCGCAGACGATGACGCCGCGTTCGACGTCGGGCAATACGTAGGGCGCGGGTTCGGTACGCGGGCCGGGCCGTGAGATCCAGGGGCGACCGTCGGCGCGTCCGTCCAAGGGCTCGGTCCACTCAGGGCCGCCACCGGTGGGCTGATCGGGGGTGAGGGGGTCGCGGAAGGCTACGTTGAGGTGGACGGGTCCGGGGCGTCCGCCCTGGGCCGCGGCCCAGGCACGACCGCTCAGCGAACGCCAGTAGGCGACCATGCCCGGCGCGTGGTCGGGGGTTCCGACCTCGGCGAACATGCGCACCGCACCGCCGTACAGACCGATCTGGTCCACCGTCTGGTTGGCGCCGGTGCCGCGCAGTTCCGGGGGCCGGTCGGCGGTCAGCACCAGCAGCGGCACCCCGCTCTCGTCGGCCTCCATCACCGCCGGGTGGAAGTTGGCGGCCGCGGTGCCGGAGGTGCACACCACCGCCACCGGGCGCCGGGAGGCCCGGGCCAGCCCCAAGGCGAGGAAGGACGCGGAACGTTCGTCCACGCGCACGTGGACACGGATCCCGGGGTGCGCGACCAGCGCCAACGCCAGAGGGGTCGAGCGCGACCCGGGCGCGACGACGGCCTCGGCCAGTCCGCAGCGGGCCAGTTCGTCGACGAGGACCCGCGCCAAGGCGGTAGACGGATTCATGCAAAGTCTTTCGTTCGTCGAGGTGTCGACCCAGTATCACCGCGCGACCGGACCGCATCGCACGGCGCCCCGTATCCGTGACGGCCACGCTCCCACGCGCGTGTGCGTCGCCGGGGCCGCTTCCAGTGAACCCCGTTCGGGCGCTCCCTGCGACCGAACCCGGCTGTGATCTCATGCCCATCCGGCCGGCCACGCCCGGCGCGTTGACGGTAAGCACAGGTCGAAACGGGGGCGAATCGCGCTCTCCAGGTTCTCAGGGTGTCTCCGCCTCGGCCGCGTTCCGGGCGCGTTCCCGCCAGGCCGAGGCGTCGACCTCCACCCGGGAAAGCGCTTCCTCGTCCACCGTGACCGGCCGGACCGGCAAAAAGCCGTCGACCGGCAGGAGGGGGTCGGTGGTGACGTCGGCGGTCAGCATCTGCATGGTCGCCAGCCCGCAGGCGTAGGGCAGTTCGGGCAGGGCGGCGGCCAGAGCCACACCCGCGGCCAACCCCACCGAACTCTCCACGGCACTGGAGACCACGACCGGCAGGCCACAGGACTCGGCCACCCGTAGCGCGGCCCGCACCCCGCCCAGGGGTTGGACCTTGAGCACAACGATGTCGGCGGCCTCGGCGGCGCGCACCCGAAACGGGTCCTCGGCTCGACGGACGGACTCGTCGGCCGCCACCGGCACGTCCACCCTGCGGCGGACCGCACCCAGTTCCTCAAGGGAGGCGCAGGGCTGTTCGACGTACTCCAGGTCGAAGCGGTCCAGTTCGCGGACCATCCGAACGGCGGTGTCCACGTCCCAGGCACCGTTGGCGTCGATCCGTACCCGGCCGGAGGGGCCGATGGCCGAACGCACCGCCTCCACCCGGGCGATGTCCTCGCCCAGGTTCTGGCCCTTCTCGGCGACCTTCACCTTGGCCGTGGAGCACCCTCCCGCGGTCACGATCGCCGCGGCGCGTTCGGGGTCCACCGCGGGCACGGTGACGTTGACCGGGACCCGGTCGCGCACGGGTTCGGGCCACCCCTGGTGGGACGCCTCACGGCAGGCCGCCCACCAACGGGAGGCCTCGCGCGGCCCGTACTCGGCGAAGGGCGAGAACTCGCCCCACCCGGCGGGCCCGTGCACGAGCAGCCCCTCTCGTACGGTGATACCGCGGAAACGATTGCGCAGACCGATCGCGAAGGCCCGCCCCCGAACGGGCTCCCCCACCTGGCCGACCGTCCCGTCCCCATCGATCACGCAGCTCACCGCTCCTGCTTCTCCCTCACACGGAAATCTTTGGCGCACACCCGAACCGGAGAGGTTCGCAGGCCCCGGTGTCCGCAGGTCGATCCTTCGCATTCTGTCAGGCGGACCGAGGAACACGGGCACGGACCCGACTCCGACGATCCGGACCGCCCCGCCACCCGGACTACCCTGGGGCACCGTGGCAGCAGTCGAAGAACACCGGTCCCCGTCCCCTCGCACGCAGGACGGACGTCCCCTCCAGGCCGTACGCGGTCTGTCCCCCGAGCGTTTGGAGGCGATGCTCGTCGAGGCCTTGGACGGCACGGGGCCGGCCCTGCTGCCCATCCCCGACGGCACCCCCGACACTCGTGTCACCGAACTCCTCGTCTCCATGCGCCCCTCGTCACTGCGCGCCCCGGAGGGGGTCGTCCCCCTCGACGACGGTGTCGCGGTGGGACCGGACGCGGCGTTGGTCATCACCACCTCGGGTTCCACCGGCGCCCCCAAGGGGGTGGAGCTGTCCGCGACCGCGCTGCGGACGTCGGCCCGTGCCTCCGTGGCCCGAATCGGCGCCGCCCCCGGTGATACCTGGCTGTGCGTATTGCCGGCCGGACACATCTCCGGAGTGCAGGTGATGACGCGCGCCTACGTCACCGGGACCCGTGCCGTGCACGCCCCCTTCGACGTGGACGGTGTCCTCGAAGCGGCCGAGAGGCTGCGCCCCCACGTCTCCCTGGTCCCCACCCAGCTGCGTCGGCTCCTCGCGGCAGGCGGCGACCTGTCGCTGTTCGGCACGATCCTGCTCGGCGGCGCGGCGGCCGAACCCGACCTGTTGGAGCGCGCCCACGCCGCGGGGGGTCGCGTGATCACCACCTACGGCATGAGCGAGACCTGCGGCGGGTGTGTCTACGACGGTGTCCCCTTGGACGGGGTCCGGGTACACGTCGACGCGGAGGAGGACGGCGCCCCCGGGCGGATCCTGCTGGGCGGTCCGACCCTGTTGACCGGCTACCGCATGCCCCCGGAGACGGTGGTGGACCCGGGCGTCCTGGCCGACGACGGCACCGGGCGACGACTGCGCACCAACGACCTGGGGCGGTTCGGGCCCGACGGTCGACTCCAGGTGTTGGGCCGCGTGGACGAGGTGATCAACACCGGCGGGCACAAGGTGGTCCCCGGCCAGGTCAACACCATCCTGAGCGAACATCCGAAGGTCGCCGAGTCGGTGGTGGTGGGCCGCCCCGACCCCGAATGGGGCGAACGGGTGTGCGCGGTCGTGGTCCCGGTCGATCCCGCCGACCCGCCCCTGCTGGACGAACTGCGCTCCCACGTGCGCGAGCGGCTGCCGGCCTACGCCGCGCCTCGGGAGTTGGACGTGCGCGCGAAGCTGCCGATGCTCGCCTCCGGAAAACCGGACCTGGTGGCGCTGCGCCGCCCCGCGTCCTGATCGGGCCCTCCCGACCGAGGTTTTCCGTCCCGGTCGGCATCGCGCCAGGAGCTGCGGGAATTCGGCCCGTACGCAGCGGCGTTACCGGTAGTACCCGAACCCATGGGACCCTGGCCGCGGCGGGCGCCGTCCCCGGCACCTCGATCACCCGCCGGCCCGGGTTGTTCCGGGAGCGCACGCGGTGTTTCCACCCTTTCGACCACGATCGATCCAGATCGGAACCGAAAAGGTGGGGAACTTCCCAAAGCTCCCCGACGTCTATCCGAGTATCCGAGATCTTCGGCCCCCGTTCCGTAGGAGGTCCGCAGTTGGCGGCAGCCATCGGCTCATCCGCACGCGTTCGCGCGGCCTCCCCCATGTCGGGACGATCCCGCCTCGGGGTTCCCGAAGGCCGACATGACGGCGTCTCCACTACCCGCACTCGCCCGACCCCCGCCACTCATGGCCCGGTGATCTATACCACCATCCTCGATATCCAATCGAGACAGGGAACATTTGACTCGCCGACACGTTGGACATATTGGCGCGTCCAGTCGGCGGTGATCCTCCGCCACGTGCCATACGTCTTGGAAGGGAGGGATGTGCCCCTATGACGAGCACCGCCCTAGCAGCCTCCGGCCACTCGGCCCAGGCCCCCGATGGCGCAGCTCCGAAACCGGCCCCCGAGGCCGGCGCGGCCCTGACCGACCTGATCGCCCAGGGACGTGCTCAGGGACACCTGTCCCTCTCCGAACTACGTACCGCTTTCTCCGCGGCCGGAGTCACCTCCAGTGACGGCCGCTCCATCCTGCGTGAACTCACCGACCACGGGGTCCGGCTCGCCGACGGGGGCGAGGAGTCCGTGAAGGTGGCCGAACCTGACGCCGAGGACGACGTGCTGGAAAACACTCTCATCGCGACGGTGCCCGACACCGACGAGGCACCCAAGGCCGCATCCGGCAAGGTCGCGGCGCGAAAGGGTCCCTCCACCCGAAGGAAGACCCGCACCACGCGACGCACCAAGAAGACCGAGACCTCTCAGGCCTCCATCGACCCGGAGACCGGTGAGGCCGACCTCGACGACCAGTCGCCCGCCATGGGCGACTCGGTCCACACCTACCTGAAGGCGATCGGGCGGCGGCAGCTGCTCACCGCCGAGCAGGAGGTGGACCTGGCCAAGCGTGTCGAGGCCGGACTCTACGCCGAGTACCGGCTCGGTCAGCACGGCGAGATCGACGAGTCCTTCACCAGGGCCGACGTCGAGCGCGAGGAACTCGAATGGGTGGCCGAGGACGGCCGCAAGGCCAAGTCCCACATGCTCGAGGCCAACCTGCGTCTGGTCGTGTCGGTGGCCAAGAAATACAGTGACCGGGGGATGTCGCTGCTGGACGTGGTCCAGGAGGGCAACCTCGGCCTCATCCGCGCGGTGGAGAAGTTCGACTACACCAAGGGCTTCAAGTTCTCCACCTACGCCATGTGGTGGATTCGTCAGGCCATCCAGCGCGGGTTCGCCGACTCCGCGCGCACCATCCGCCTGCCCGTACATGTCCTGGAGCTCCTCAGTAAGGTGAGCCGGCTGGAGCGTGACATGCACCAGGCTCTGGGCCGCGAACCCACGCCCGAGGAGCTGGGTCACGAGCTCGACAAGACCCCGACCCAGATCGAGGAGCTGCTGCGGGTCACCCGACAGCCCATCAGCCTCGACTCGACCATCGGTGAGGACGGCGAGACCCGCATCGGTGACCTGATCGAGGACGTGGACGCCTCGGAGGCCTCCGAGGTGGTCGACCGCCAGCTCATGGCCGACCAGCTGCGCAACGCCCTGTCCGATCTGGAGCCGCGCGAGGCGACCATCATGTCGCTGCGATTCGGGCTGATGGACGGTCGACCGCGCACGCTGGACGAGATCGGCAAACACCTGGGACTGACCCGCGAGCGCATTCGGCAGCTGGAGAAGCAGTCTCTGGCCAAGCTGCGCCACCCGAGCCGGGCCCAGCAGCTGTTGGACTTCGCCAGCTAGGGATCGCGACGGACACGGGGCCGTCCTCCATTTCGGAGGACGGCCCCGTCCGTGTGTGCGGGGCCTTGTACGGCGCGCCGATCACGATCTCGGGGAGAACCCCGAGATCCCCCTGGAATCGACCTCCCGTCTTAACACGGCCCCGTGCGCGGTGGGACCATGGCGAACATGACGAACCACCCTCGGGGGAACAAGGACGAGATCGCCGCCGCCTTACGCGCGAGTCGCGAGCTGGGGCCCGAATACGACGACGCGATCTCCGCTTCCCTGGTGGAACGGGTCGACGACGCCATCGAGGAGCGCGTCGAACATCATGTCGCCCGTCAGATGGGCGCGCAGGAGTCCCGGAAGGGCGTGGCCTCCAACACCGTGCGGATGGTCTTGGCCCTGGTGTGCCTGGGCATCAGCGTTCCGGCCACGGCCATCGCCGCCGCGGTGGCCGGTGGCGCCGGCTCCATCCTCGTGGTGTGGCTGGGCCTGATCGGCTTCTACCTGGTCGCGGTGGCGGGTCTGCGCCGCTGAGGGCCGGGCCGGTATGGGGTGAGAGCGGGCGGGGCGGGGACCATGCCGGTCCCCGCCCCGCCCTGTTCCACTCCCTAGAAGCCGCAGGCCCGCAGGATCATGTCGTGCGTCTCCGCGGTCCACTCCAGGGCGTCCGCCAGTCCGGCCTCGTCCCCGTTGTCCAGCTCCGCCAGAATGGCGTCGACGGCGTCGGCCCGCTCGGTGGCGTCATCGCGCTGGTCGCCGCGGGCGACCTCCTCCAGACGTTCGACGTCGTCCAGGTGGGCGACCAGTTCGTCGGCGTGCTGATCCTGGTAGGACACCCCGTCGACGAGGACGTCCTGCTCGATGCTGGACGCCGCCATGTCGACCGCGGAGATGTTGGCCTGGATGTCGGCGCAGGCCGCGTCGATCTCGGCCCGATCACCCGAACAGGCGCTCAGTGCCAGCGGCAGGGCCAGGGCGCCGGCGACCAGGGACAGAACACGAAGGTTGGTTCGGGGGTGCGACACGGGTGGTGCTCGTTCCTACTCGTGATGTGCGGTGGGGGAAGGATCCGACGGCCGAGCGGGGACCGTGCGGGTCACAGGACGGCGAAGACGATGACCACGGCCAACACCACCACGGCGAACGCCAGGCAGCCGATCGCGGAGGCGATGCCGCCGCCTCGGCGGCGCGGGGCGTAACCGTGTCCGTCGTCGTAGTGGTGCCGGTTTCCGCCGTACCAGCGGCGCCGGTACCCGGAGGACGGCGCGACCACGTAGGCGGGGTTGGACCGGGTCGCCCGTGAGGGTCTGGCGGACCTGGGGGTACGTGCCGGCCGAGCCGGGCGACCGCTCCGGGAGTTGAAACCGCCACCGGAGCGCGCGGCTCCGCCACGGGCCGATCGGCCACTACGTGAGCTGAAGCCGCCACCGGAACGGGAGGAACCACCCGCCCGGCGCCCGCTGAAGCCACCTGAGGAGCGGCTTCCGCCCGAACGACCACCGCCCGAACGACCACCGCCCGAGCGGCCTCCACCCGAACGACCGCCACCGGAGCGTCCTCCCGATGACCGTCCTCCGCCGGATCTCCTGTTCATGGGGCCTCCTTGGGGGATTTTTCTTGCCGGCGCCGTCAGGGGAACGGCGCCACTACGAGATTAGCCTCTGTCTTCGCAGTTCAGGGGGGTGTGAGCGCTTTCGTCCGGTTATGGTCATCACCACTACGCGGTGGAACCACGAGTGCCCGGAATGCGTCGTGCCCGTCGGGGGCTCCACCGAAGCCGACGCCGTCTCCCATCGGGGCGCCTCAACCGTCCAGGGCCGCCCGCAGGATCTCGACGGCCTCGTCATGGTCCAGACCCACCCTGGTGATGACCTCGGCATATACCCGTGCCGCGGCGAGCGCTTCGGCGCGTTGGTCATCGCCGGCCGCCGCCACGAAGGTACCCGAACGGCCGCGTGTCTCCACCACTCCGGCCTGCTCCAGCTCGCGGTAGGCACGGGCTACGGTGTTGACGGCGACCGCGAGTTCTCCGGCCAGGGCCCGTACCGTCGGCAACCGGTATCCGACCGGAAGTTCACCGTTGGCGGCCGCGATCGCGACCAAGGCCCTGATCTGTTCGTAGGGCGGTACCTTCGACACCGGATCAATGCGGATGAAATCCGCCATGTCCCTTTTCGCTCCCTACGTGGATCGCCTGCTCCCGGCCCGGTCTCGACCGGGCACGCCACCCCAACCTATCGCCCACCGATCGACCACTCGGGGCGGCCGCACGGGCCCCGCGTCCACCATCGGGGCGAAGGGCCCGTGCGGGGCGTGGGTCAGACCACGCGGCGCGGCACCCGCTGGATGCCGTGCAGACGGTGGGCCTCGCGTTCGGTGAGCAGACGCTCCGCGACCTGCGTGGCCCGCTTGACCCCGGGGCGGGCCATGCGCTTGCGACGCTGGATGCGGTCGACGTACCCCTTGGGGCCGACGAGGACGCGTTCGTGCGCGTAGGCCGCGCGCATGGCGTCGGTGAGCGCGGTGTCCAGGGCCAATCCGCGGTCACGGAGCTCCTCCACGGGAGCGTTGTGCCGATGAGCCGAATCCAGGGCGTCCTCGGTCTCGGACACGCTCTTGAGAAGCTCGGGCAGTCGGTCGGCCAACTCCTGGTCGCGAGCGAGCCTCTCGCGCGCCTGGGTCCTGTCCTGCTTGGGAACTCGCATCTTGCGCTCTCCATCGGGCGTAACATCGGCGGTCTCGCCGCAACTCTAGAGGTGACGAGGATCATCCCGCGACCCGGGGCGCGGGTCGGTGCGGGCGTTCACCGACCCGACCTGTCACCTTACTCAGTAGATCCCCTCGAGCCCCCGGAGGAACCCGTGGTCAGTAGGAACAACGCAGGGCTCAGCCGCGAGCGCATCATCGTGGAGGCCTTGCACATCATCGCCGGACGTGGCCTGGGCGGCCTGTCCATGCGCCGGCTGGGCGACGCCCTGGAGGTGGAGGCCATGGCGATCTACCATCACTTCCCCAGGGGCAAGGAACAGCTGTTCAACGCCATCGCCGCCTATGTCACCACCGCTCGGGTGGTGAGCGGCCTGACCGAGGGTCAAGGGCCCGAGGAAGAGGAGCTGCCCGCCGCCGGGATCGCCGAGGAGGACCCGGACCGGGTCGAGAACCTGTCGTGGGACCGCCGGATCACGGCGTGGGCCGAGTCCTACCGCACCCGGCTCCTGACCTACTCGGGCGCGATGTCGCTGCTGATGCACCGGGCGCCGTTGACCCTGGCCGAGCAGCGCACCGTCGCCATGTTGGACGCGGCCCTGGAGGAGGCCGGATTGTCCGGAGACGACGTGGCCCGGGGGCGTGACTCCCTCCTCGCGTACTGTCTGGGTTCCGTGGGACACCAGGTGCGCTACGAGGGCCGCGATGACTCCCCCGGTGAGGTCGAGGCCCTGGCCCGCTTCCTCTTCGGTCTGCGAGCGCTTCTGCGAGGGCTCGGCGCCTCCTGACCGATCCGCCTCGCGCCCCTGCCCCACGGCCACTGTCACCGTTCAGCCGGCGACGCGTTGTCGCACGCGTTCGGCGCGCAGCCTGCGGGCCTCGTCGGGGTCCAGGACCGGGGCCGCGGTGAGCAACTGCCGGGTGTAGTCGCTCCGCGGGTTCTCGTAGATGCCGTCGCTGTCGCCCATCTCCACCACCTCGCCCTTGCGCATGACCGCGACGCGGTCACTGACCTGACGCACGACCGCCAGGTCGTGGGCCACGAAGATGTAGGTCAGACCGAAGTCGTCCTGCAACTCCGAGAGCAGACGCAGCACTTGGTCCTGCGTGGACACGTCCAGCGCGGAGACCGGCTCGTCGCAGATGATCAGCTTGGGCTTGAGGATCAGCGCGCGGGCGATGGCGATGCGCTGACGCTGACCACCGGAGAACGCGTGCGGGAACCTGTTGTAGTGCTCGGGCTCCAGGCCCACCCTCTCCAACAGCGACTGGACACGGACGCGGATCTTCTTGCCGTCGCGTTCACCCTGCACCTTCAGGGCGCTGCCGATGCTCTCACCGATGGTCAGCCGCGGGTTCAGCGAGGAGTAGGGGTTCTGGAACACCATCTGGATCTGCTTGCGCAGCGGGCGCATGCGCCGCTCCGGCAGGTGGGTGATGTCGCGTCCCTGGAACTCCACGGTCCCCGCGGTGGGCTCCAACAGACGCATGATCATGCGGGAGAGGGTGCTC
The DNA here is from genome assembly GCF_053619415.1 of Nocardiopsis sp. NPDC055551. Taxonomy (NCBI): domain Bacteria; kingdom Bacillati; phylum Actinomycetota; class Actinomycetes; order Streptosporangiales; family Nocardiopsidaceae; genus Nocardiopsis; species Nocardiopsis sp. NPDC055551. Next base: position 80,581 of record NZ_JBSHJJ010000011.1, read on the forward strand.
TTGCCCGAACCGGACTCACCCACGATGCCCAGGGTCTCGCCCTGGCGCAGCTCGAAGCTCACCCCCTTGACCGCCCAGAAGTCGCTGGAGCGGCCCAACAGTCCCCCGCGGACCTTGAAGCTCTGCGAGAGGTCGCTCACCCGAAGCAGCGGCTCGCCCTTGCCGGCGCCCTCGGTAGCCGAGGAAAAAGCTGGGAAAGCGGTTGCCCCACCGGCCGGTTCCTCGGCCCCCTCCCGCACGGTGCGGGGCGGTTTTCCCCCGCTTTCCCGCTCCTTTCGGTCGGCGCGGTCCCGGGCGCGACGCTGGGCCCGGGAGACCTCCACACGCGGCACCGCGTCCAGCAACGCCTGGGTGTAGGGGTGCTCGGGTTCGGACAGCACGTGGCGCACGTCGCCGCGTTCCACCGCCCGGCCGTGACGCATCACCACGACCTCGTCCACCGAACCGGCCACGACGGCCAGGTCGTGTGAGACGAGAATGAGGCCCATGTTCAGGTCACGGCGCAGCTCGTCGAGCAGGTCCAGGATCTGGGCCTGGACGGTCACGTCCAGCGCGGTGGTGGGTTCGTCGGCCAGCAGCACCTTGGGGTCGCACATCAACCCCATGGCGATGAGGACGCGTTGACGCATGCCGCCGGAGAACTCGTGCGGGTAGGAGTTGATCCGTTTGGCCGGTTCGGGGATGCCGACGCGCTCCAGCGACTCGATCGCCCGCTCGCGCGCCTTCGATCGCGACACCTGTGACCGGTGCACCCGCAACGCCTCGATGAGCTGGTTACCGATCGTGTACTGCGGGTGCAGCGACTGCATCGGGTCCTGGAAGACCATCGCGATGTCGTTGCCGCGCATCCGACGGAGTCGCTTGTCGGAGGCGGCCACCACGTCGTTGCCCACCACCTCGATCCCGCCGGTGATCTCGGCGCGGGTGCCCCGGTGCAGACCCATCAGGGCCAGGGAGGTCACGCTCTTGCCCGAACCCGACTCGCCCACGATGCCCAGCCCTCCTCCGGCCGGGACTTCGAAGGACAATCCGTCCACCGCGCGGACCTCACCGTCCATCGTCGGGAACGTCACCCGCAGGTCGTCCACGCGCACGACCGTGGCGGCGGGAGCGGATTCACTCATGTAGGGCGCCTCTCTTCAGCCGTGGATGCGCACACGCGGGTCGATCAGCGGGTACACCAGGTCCACGATCAGGTTGCAGATGACGATGAAGAACGCGCCGAACAGGGTCACGCCGAGGATCACCGGAAGGTCGCTCTGGGTGATGGCCTGTACGGCGTACCGACCGATGCCGTTCAACGAGAAGACCTGTTCGGTCAGGACCGCGCCGCCCAGGACCAGCCCCAGGTCGAGGCCGAAGATGGTGACGATGGGGGTCAAGGTAGGGCGCAGGGCGTGCTTGAGCACCACCTTGCTCTCGCTCAGCCCCTTGGCCCGGGCCGTGCGGATGTAGTCCTCGCTGAGCGCCTCCAGCATGCCGGCGCGGGTCTGGCGGGCGTACATGGCCGCGTGCAGGAACGCGAGTGTCAGCCAGGGCAGCAGTAGCCCCTGGACCCAGCCGAACGGGTCCTGGGTGAAGGGAACGTACCCGGGGGTCCCGAACAGACCCCAGGAATGCACGAGGAAGGCCAGGGCGAGCAGACCGGTGAAGAAGATCGGCAGCGACACCCCGGCCAGGGCCACCGCCATCGCCAGTCGGTCGAAGAGGCTGCCCTTCCACACCGCGGAGATCACGCCCACCGCGATCCCGCCGACCAGCCAGATGACGCCGGCGCCCAGGGCCAACGACCCGGTCACCGGGAGCCGGGCCAGGATCTCGGGGAAGACCTCCTGGTAGGTCTGGAAGGAGTAACCGAAGCAGGGGGCGGCACACTCGATGGTCTGGCCGCCGAACCGGTACTGGGCTCCGAAGAAGATACCGCGGACGAACTCGCCGAACTGCACGGCGATCGGTTGGTCCAGCCCCAGCCGTTCGATGGTGGCCTGGATGGCCTCCGGGGTGGGAGCCCGCCCCACGTACATGGTGGCGAGTTGTTCGGTGGTGCGGCCCGCCCATCGCGGCACCACGTAGAAGATGGCGAAGGTGACCATGGTGACCACGGCCAAGAGCAGCAGCCCGGCGCCCAGTCGGCGCAGGATGTAGGTCAGCATGGCGCGTGCTTTCTATCGTCGGTACCCGAGCCCCGGGGCCCTGGCCCGGGGCGATGGTGACTCCACCCCCGAAGCCAAACACTAACCCACGGAAACCAGGCGTTCACGGCTAGTGACCGGCGTGTACGCGGGCGCCCGGCATGCCGAGGGCGGCGCCCCTCCAGGAGACCGCCGCCCTCGAACCCGTCACACCGGTCAGTCGGTGTTGCCGGTGCCCAGACTCATGTAGTCGTACATGCTGTAGCCCGCGTGGTAGTACACGTTGGTCAGGTTGGCCGGCCGGTACAGCACCGTACGTTCGAACACCGCCGGCAGGATCGCGGCCTGCTCCATGGCCCGCTCATCGATCTGGGTGTAGATCGAGGCCCTGGCGTCGGGGTCCTCCTCGGAGACGACCTCGTCGAACCACTCGTTGATCTGGTCGTCGTCCAGCTCGGCGATGTTGGAGTTGCCCGCCTCCTGGATGGAGTCACCGTCCAGGATCTTGCTCATGAAGCCGTAACCGCTGGCCCAGTCCGGAGCCCACCCGTAGACGGTCAGACCCAGGTCGTTGTCGTGCACGAAGTCCGGGGAACCCGCCTGGGTGTTGGTGAAGGTGTCGGAGGGGTACTGCTTGATCTCCGTCTCGATGTTCACCCGGGCCAACGCCTGCTGGAGCGCCTCGGCGGTGCTCACGTCGGCGGGGCGGTCGGCGCGAGCGCCGATGGAGGTGGAGAACCCGTCGGGCTGCCCGCACTCCTCCAACTTCTCCTGTGCCATCTCCAGGTCGCCCTTGTTGTCCTCGGACGGGTACAGGTCGATGCTCGGGTCCGCCCCGGGCAAGGACGTGGGCATGATCTGGGTGGCGATGTCACCGCCGGTGTCGCCACCCCAGGCGCGCTGCAGGGCGTCCCGGTCGGCCGCGTACATGATGGCTTCGCGGCAGGCGGGGTCGTTCAGGGGTTCGATGACGGTGTTGACGTTGACGTAGCGCAGGGTGCTGGTCTGCGGGTTGTCGATGTTGTGGCGCTCGGCCTCGTCGGTGATCAGGGTGCCCTTCATGGCCGGGCCCACACCGGTGCCGCCCAGGTCGACGTCGAGTTCGCCGTTGACCAGACGCTGGTCGATCTCGTTCTGGTCGACGCCCAACTGCACCTCGACCCGGTCCGGCAGAGCCTTGCGGATCGGGTCGGTCTCGGGGTCCCACTCCTCGTTGCGCACCAGGTTCAGGGACGCGCCGGGCCGGTACTCTCCGTCGAACTTGTAGGGCCCGGAGGAGACCACGTTGCTCTGGTACTGCTCACCACGGTCGGCGTCGGCGGGCACCGGCGCGGTCTGCGGCTGGATGAGCACGTACGGGAACTCCGAGAAGCTCGTGTTCAGGTGGAAGATCAGGGTGTGGTCGTCCGGGGTCTCGATCCCGTCGAACCCTTCGAGCGGGTCGTCCTCGTTGGCGTAGGGGCCCTCGTAGTCGTCGCTGTCGGCGAGCAGTTCCTGGAAGTACTTGGGTCCGTTGGGAAGTGCCTGGTCGCCGAAGTTGCTGCGCGCGATGGCGTATTTGACGTCCTGGGCGGTGATCTCCGAGCCATCCTCGAAGCGCAGGCCCTCCTTGAGGCGGACCGTCCACTCCGTGGAGTCCTCGTTTCCCTCGGGCATCTCCTCGGCGAGGTCGGGCTGGAGCTCCACGCCCTGTTCGCCGGGGGCCTCGGTGTAGGTCAGCAGGGTGCGGGCGTAGTAGCGGGAGAAGTTCCACACGAACGCGTAGTAGGTGTTGCCCGGGTCCGGTGAGTCGAAGTCGGCGGAGATGGCGTAGCGCAGGGTTCCGCCGGTCTCGTCGGAGGGGTTGACGACGGCGGTCTCGCCCTCGTTGAACTCGGCGTCGGACTGTCCCGCCCCGCCTCCCCCGCCCGCGCCGCCACAGGCGGACAGGACCAGGGCCAGGGCGGTGCCGGCCGCGGCGGGCGCCATGATTCGTCGGAGCACGCCGGACCATCGGGGCGGCCCCTGACGCGTGAAGTGATGGGTGGTCACCTTGCCTCCTGGTGGGATTCGGTGGTGATGGAGTGCGGAGCACGTCCCTGTGAGTGGGTGGGTACCGACCGTGACGACCATAGACGGGGTCGTTCAGTCGGAGGAACGCGGGTCGAAGGCGTCGCGCAGACCGTCACCGAAGAGGTTGAACGCCAGGACGGTGATGAAGATGGCCAGACCCGGGACGATCACGAAGTGCGGTGACGTGGTGTAGAAGCGCAGCGCGTTCTCCAGCATGCCGCCCCAGGTCGCCATGGGCGGGTTGATGCCCACCCCCAGGAAGCTCAGGGCCGCCTCGAAGAGGATGTTGGTGGGGATCAGCAGGGTGGAGTAGACGAGGATCGGGGTGATGAGGTTGGGCAGGATCTCGCGGAAGACGATGTGGGTGTTGCCGGACCCCAGGCTGCGGGAGGCCTCCACGAACTCGCGTTCCTTGAGGGTGAGGGTCTGTCCGCGCACGATGCGGCCGATGTAGGGCCAGTTGAAGAACCCGATGATGAACACCAGGACACCGATGCGCAGGTAGTTGCCCTCCAGGCCGAAGGCCCCGTCGGGGATGACACCGACCAGGGCGATGGCGAACAGCAGCAGCGGGAAGGCGAGGAAGATGTCCATGGTGCGGCTGATGACGGTGTCGACCCAACCACCGAAGTAGCCGGCGAGGATGCCGAGGACGGTACCGATGACCACGCACACCACGGTGGCGACGGTGGCGACCAGCAGTGAGGTCCGCGCACCGTAGACGATGCGGCTGAACAGGTCGCGCCCGTTGACGGGTTCGACCCCCAGAAGGTGTTCGGCGCTGATGCCGCCCCAGGGGTCGAGTCCTTGGGTGGTGTTGCCGGGGTCGCGCAGCACACCGCCGGTGAGCGGGTCGACGAGCCCCTGGTTGAACTGGTTGGGCGGGTGACCGAACCAGGCTGCGAGCAACGGCGCGCACAACGCGATGAGGATGAGCAGGATGACGATGACGCCGCCGGCCATGCCGACCTTGTCCCTGCGGAAGCGTCGCCAGGCGATCTGGCGCAGGGATCTGCCGGCGGCACCCTCGGCACCCGCCGCGACGGCTTCCGGGTCGGCGTGTTGGGACGACTCGGGCACGTCCATCGGTGTGGTCATGTACCCCCACCCCCGATCTCCAGTAGTGACTACATCACCACGCAGAGTGTGCATCAGTGGTCGTGAGGGTTTCCAGTGTCCGCGCCGAAGACGAACGGGCCGGGCACCCCCTTTTGGGAAATGCCCGACCCGAGCCCTCGTGAGCGGTTCGTTTGTTCGGTGGTTCGCCCGTTCGGCCGTCAGCGGCCGCGCAGGTCCCGGTAGCGAAGGACCAGCGCTTCGGTCGAGGCGTCCAGGCCGGGCACCTCGGCGCCCTCGGTGAGCGCGGGCTCCACCTTCTTGGCCAGGACCTTGCCGAGCTGGACCCCCCACTGGTCGAAGGAGTTGATGTTCCACACCGCCCCCTGCACGAACACCTTGTGCTCGTAGAGGGCCACGAGCTGACCCAGGGTGGAGGGGTCGAGCCGTTCGGCGAGGATCGTGGTGGTGGGCCGGTCACCCGAGAAGGAACGGTGCGGCACCAGTTCGGGGCTCACCCCCTCGGCGGCTACCTCCTCCTCGGTGCGGCCGAAGGCCAGGGCCTGCCCCTGCGCGAACATGTTGGCCATCAGCAGGTCGTGTTGGGGCACCAGCGACTCGGCCAGGTCGAGGGCCGGTCGGGCGAAACCGATCAGGTCGGCCGAAACGAAACGGGTGCCCTGGTGCAACAGCTGGAAGTAGGCGTGCTGACCGTTGGTGCCGGGGGTCCCCCACACCACCGGACCGGTCTGCCAGGTGACGGGACGCCCATCACGTTGGACCGACTTGCCGTTCGACTCCATGTCGAGCTGTTGCAGGTAGGCGGGGAAACGCGCCATGTGGTGGCTGTAGGGCAGCACGGCGTGCGACTGGGCGTCGAAGAAGCCGCCGTACCAGACGCCGAGGAGCCCGAGCAGGAACGGCAGGTTGCGTTCGACCGGTGCGGTGGCGAAGTGGGTGTCCATGAGGTGGAACCCGGCGAGCATCTCCCGGAAGGACTCCGGTCCGATCGCCACCATGAGGGAGAGGCCGATGGCGGAGTCGTAGGAGTAACGGCCACCCACCCAGTCCCAGAACTCGAACATGTTGGCGGTGTCGATACCGAACTTCGCGACTTCTTCGGCGTTGGTGGACACGGCCACGAAGTGACGGGCGATCGCGTCGTCACCGGCGCCGAGCCCTTCGAGCAGCCAATCACGGGCGACGGTGGCGTTGGTGATGGTCTCGATGGTGGTGAAGGTCTTGGAGGCCACCACGAACAGGGTGTGCTCGGGGTCGGCGTCGATGAGCGCCTCGTTCAGGTCGGCGCCGTCCACGTTGGAGACGAACCGGAACTCCAGGCCGCGGTCGGTGTAGGGCAGAAGCGCCTCGTAGGCCATGGCCGGGCCCAGGTCGGAGCCGCCGATACCGATATTGATCACGCGGGTCACCGGCCTGCCGGTGTGCCCGAGCCAGGCGCGCGAGCGCACCTTCTCGGCGAAGCCCGCCATCTTGTCCAAGACCTCGTGCACCTCGGGGACCACGTCCCGGCCGTCGGCTCGGATGACCTGCTCTCGGGGCGCGCGCAGAGCGGTGTGCAGGACGGCACGGTCCTCGGTGACGTTGATGCGTTCACCGCGCAGCATGGCGTCGCGCAGCCCGGTCACCCCGGTGGCGGCGGCCAGGTCGGTCAGCAACCCCAAAGTCCGGTCGGTGACGAGGTTCTTGGAGTAGTCGACGTGCAGCGAACCCACGTCGAGGCCGTAACGTTCGGCCCGCTTCGGGTCGTCGGCGAAGAGCCCGCGCAGATGGGTCTCGCCCAGCCCGGCGCGGTGCTCACGCAGGCGGACCCACTCGTCCCTGCGGTCCAGCGGAGTGCAGGCCTGATCGCCGGTGCCCTCGGTCGACGGCAGGGGTGTGCTGGCAGACATCCGGTGACTCCTCGTCGTCCATGCTCCGGGTGTGCGCGGGTCCACGGTCGCCCGGCCCACGCGCCGCGCCCGGGAATCGGTGGCTGTGCCCCTACCTTCCCACGAAAGGGGTCGACGTCGTGGACCGTGCGGGTGGAGAAGGTCAGACGGGGCTGCGATCACCGCTCTGGTCGTTGCGCGGCTCGCGCAGGCGGGCGATCTCCTCGCGCAGGGACCGCAGTTCGGCGAGGATCTGGCGTTGCCCCTCGTCGGGGCCGCTTTGGGGGCCACCATCGGGTCCCCTCGCGCCCTGGCCCGACTCGCCGCCCCCACCGCCGGCCTCGCGTTCCTCGTGTCCCGCCTTGTCGAGCGCCTCCACCGCGACGGCGATGAACAAATTGAGCGCGATGAGCGTGGACACCAGCACGAAGACCACGAAGAAGACCCATGCCAGGGGTTGGGCCTTCATGACCTCCTTGGCGATGTTCCCCCAACCGTCCGCGGTGAAGATCTGGAAGAGGGTGAACAGGGACGTCCACAGGTCACCGAAGTAGCGGGGGGTGTCGTCGCCGAAGAGCTTGGTGGCCATCACAGCCGACACGTAGAGCAGCAGCGCCACCAGCACCATGATGGAGACCATGCCCGGCAGGGCACGGAAGAGGCCCGCCACCACGTGTCGCAGGGTCGGTATCACCGACAACAACCGCAGGACCCGTAGGACCCGGAGCACCCGCAGCACCGCGAACGGTCCGGTGGCCGGCAACAGCGCGATACCGATGATGATCACGTCGAACCAGCCCCAGGCGTCGCGCAGGAAGTCCTTGCGGTACGCGAAGATCCGTAGGGTCAACTCGACGACGAACAGGGTCAGGATCACCCTGTCGATACCGGTGAGCAGGTCACCGTGTGCCTCCATCACCGATTTGGACGTCTCGAAGCCGAGGATGACGGCGTTGATCAGGATGAGGGTGATGACTCCGGTCTGGAACCAGAATGCGTCGACCAGGGATCGGACCCGTTCGCGTGCGGTCACTAGGAGGGGAACTCCGTCTCTTCATGTCGGACAGGCGACGAAAAATCCTACCGCCGCACACTGCGCCTCGATTCATCCTCGTCGCCCTCGGTACACGGCCCACTGGTGCCCACCGGCGGAAACGGGCATGATCGATGTAGGGAACCGAGGCGAGGGGGCCGCCTGTGACGGAATCCGCGAACACGACCGGAGAACCCGGCGGGGACGCCGAGGACATCGACGCCGAGATGGACGTGGGAGCCCCGGACCAGGACACCGCCGTGGCGGAGTACCTGGAGGAGCACCCGAACGACTACCACATCGAGGAGATCGATGACCACGAGGTACTCGGTATAGACGCGGAGACGCGTCAGGAGGTTCCGGATGAGGCCACCGGAACCGAGGATGAGAACCCGCCGGCTCGGAGCCGCGAGGAGACGTCCCGTCTGTTGCGCGCCGAACAGTACGCCGAACGCGTGGAACGCCGCCTGGAGGGGTGAGCGCTCGCTCGACGCCCCTTGTGGGGCTCGGTGTCAAGGGCCCTCAGCGTTCGGGTTCGCCCCCGAGCGAGGTACCCACGGAGCGCAGGTGGGAACGCAGCCAACGTTCCACCCGCAAGACGTGGGCGGTCGCCGTCGCCCGCGCGGCCTCGGGGTCGCGATCGCGGAGGGCCTCCAGGATGCGCCGGTGGTCCTCGTACAGGTCCCGGGCGATGCCTGCGGCGTCGTGGCCGGCCCAGACCCGTTCGTTGAGGGTGGGCGAGGAGAGCCCGGCGTGCACGGCTGTCAGGGTGGCGTTGCCGGCGCACGCCACGATCCCGCGGTGGAAACCGAGGTCGAAGGCACCGGAGTCGCCCGGTTCGGCGGAGCGGTCGGTGTCCTCCAACCGGTCCAGCATCTCGCCGATGCGCTTCAGGTCCTCATCGGTGGCGCGGGCCGCGGCGATGGCGGTGGCGGCGGGTTCGATCATCCGCCGCACCTGCAATACCTCCAGCAGGGTGGGGTCAGGGGAGACCTCCGAGAGGACCCCGAAGGCCTCCAGGAGGTCGTCGGGACGCAAAGCGGTGACGTACACGCCCGCGCCATGGCGGACCTCCAGGACGCCGAGTGTGGTGAGGATGCGGATGGCCTCGCGCACCGAGCCGCGGGAGACGCCGAAGCGCGCCGAAAGGTCGCGTTCCGTGGGCAATCGCTGTTGAGGTCCTACCTCTCCCGTCGAGATCATCGCCTTGATCTGCTCGACCGTCCGCTGCGCGACCGGCGTGCGCACTCCGTCAACCACGCGTCTCCCCCACCTTTGTCGCTGTGAACACGCTGACATCCTATCCGCTCGGCGCATCGCCCCTCTTGCCCACGGCATCAAGTTGCTGCACAGTGGTCGGACCACTCGGCGTCCCGTATACGCGGCGCGTCGAGCGCCCCGTCGGCGTCGAGCCCCGCATCATCATCGAGTGGGACCGATGGGGCACGAAGGAGGCACATGCGGATCGCGTTGTTCATCACCTGCGTCAACGACACGCTCTTCCCCGATACCGGCCGCGCGGTCGTGCGGTTGCTGGAGCGGCTGGGTCACGAAGTGGTCTTCCCCGCCGGCCAGACCTGCTGCGGCCAGATGCACTACAACACCGGCTACCGAAGGCCCGCGGCCCGCCTCGCGGTGCGCTTCGTCCAGACCTTCGATGGGGCCGACGCCGTCGTGGTCCCGTCCGCCTCGTGCGCGGCCATGGTGCGGGACCACTATCCGAAGCTGGGCCGCACCGGCAGCCGACTGTCCCGGAAGATGGCCGACCTGGGACCTCGCGTGTACGACCTCACCGAGTTCCTCGTGGACGTGCTCCAGGTGACCGACGTGGGCGCGTACTACCCGCACAAGGTGGTCTACCACCCCACCTGTCACGGGTTGCGGTTCCTGGGTCTGGGCGACCGCCCCTACCGGCTGCTGCGCGCGGTACGCGGCCTTGAGTTGTTGGAACTGCCCGGGGCCACCGAGTGCTGCGGATTCGGCGGAACGTTCTCGGTCAAGAACGGCGACGTGTCCGCCGCGATGGGATTCGACAAGGCACGCCACGCTGTGGAGACCGGCGCCGAGGTGCTGTGCGCGGTGGACAACTCATGTCTGATGCACATCGGCGGAACGCTGTCGCGGCAACGGTCGGGCATGCGGATCACCCACATCGCGGAGATCCTGGCGAGCACGGAGAAGGAGTACGCGAACCTATGAGCAGTGCGACGTTCCTGGGCATGCCGCCCTTTCCCGAGGCGGCCCGCGGCGCCGTGGCGGATTCACGCACCCGGCACAACCTGCACAAGGCCACGCACACGATCCGCGGCAAACGCGACGCCGTCGTCGGTGAACTGGGCGACGACTGGCAGCACCTGCGTGCCGAAGGCGAGGCGATCAAGACCCACACCCTGCGCCACCTGGACCACTACCTCGAGGAGTTGGAGGAGTCGGTCCGCCGCGCGGGCGGAACCGTTCACTGGGCGGCCGACGCCACCGAGGCCAACGCGATCGTCACCCGCCTGGTGAAACGGACCGGTGAGTCCGAGGTGGTCAAGGTCAAGTCGATGGCCACCCAGGAGATCGAGCTCAACAACGCCCTGGAGGCTGCGGGCATCACCGCCTACGAGACCGACCTGGCCGAGCTGATCGTGCAGTTGGGCGAGGACCTGCCGTCCCACATCCTGGTGCCGGCCATCCACCTGGGTCGTGCGCAGATCCGGGAGATCTTCCTGGACAAGATGGCCGAGTGGGGCGTCCCCGCACCGGAGGGCCTGACCGATGACCCGCGGGCGCTGGCCGAGGCCGCCCGGGTCCACCTACGGGAGTTGTTCCTGCGCGCGAAGGTGGCGGTGTCGGGCGCCAACTTCGCGGTGGCCGACACCGGCACGCTCGTGGTCTTGGAGTCGGAGGGCAACGGGCGCATGTGTCTGACCATGCCGGAGACGCTCATCTCGGTGGTGGGCATCGAGAAGATCGTGCCCACGTGGTCCGACCTCGAGGTGTTCATGCAGTTGTTGCCGCGTTCCTCCACCGGTGAGCGGATGAACCCCTACACCTCGACCTGGACAGGGGTGACGCCCGGGGACGGGCCACAGGACTTCCACCTGGTGCTGTTGGACAACGGTCGCACCGACGTGCTCGCCGACACCGTGGGGCGCCAGGCGCTGCGCTGCATCCGGTGCTCGGCGTGCCTGAACATCTGCCCGGTCTACGAACGCACCGGAGGGCACGCCTACGGTTCGGTCTACCCGGGGCCGATCGGTGCGATCCTCAGCCCTCAGCTGCGCGGGATGTCCTCGGAGGTGGACCGTGCGCTGCCGTACGCGTCGTCGCTGTGCGGGGCCTGCTACGACGTGTGCCCGGTGGCCATCGATATCCCCGAGGTTCTGGTGCACCTGCGCGAACAGGTGGCGTCCACCGACGCGCCCCTGGGCGAGAAGGCCATGATGGCGGGCGCAGAGGCGGTGTTCGGTTCCTCGATGGCGTTGGACGCGGTCCAGCGCGCGGCCGGTGTGGTGCGCGGCGCGGTGCCCGAGCACCTGCCGGGGCTCGCGGGCAAGTGGACCGACACCCGGGACATCCCCGACATTCCCAAGGGCTCCTTCCGCTCATGGTGGAACGAACGAGAGGAGGGCCGGTGATGGGCGGCTCCCGTGAACGTGTACTGGCGCGGGTTCGCGCGGCGTTGGCCGACGTGCCCGCCGACGAGCCGGTGGAGCGTCACCAACGCCGCTCCTACGCCGACGGCCACTTCGAGGGGGACGCCCTGGAGGTACTGGTGGATCGTTTGTTGGACTACAAGGCGTTGGTGGAGCGGGTACCGGAGGAAGAACTTCCGGTTCGGATCGCGGCTGCGCTGGAACGGCGTGGCGCGGCTCGTGTGGTGGTCCCACCGGGGTTGCCACCGGAGTGGCTGGCCGGATCCTCTGTGGAACGTGTGGGCGATGGGCCCGACGCCCCCTTGTCGTCGGCCGACCTGGACGCCACCGACGGGGTGGTGACCGGTTGCGCGGTGGCCATCGCCGAGACGGGCACCATCGTCCTGGACGCGGGCCCCGACCAGGGCCGCCGGGCGCTGACCCTGGTCCCCGACTACCACCTGTGCGTGGTCCGGACCGACCAGGTCGTCGACGGGGTCCCGGAGGGGGTGCGTCGGTTGGATCCGGCACGGCCCCTCACCTGGATCAGTGGGCCCTCGGCCACCAGCGACATCGAACTCAACCGGGTGGAGGGCGTGCACGGCCCGCGCACCTTGGAGGTGTTGTTGGTGGAGACCCGGGTCTGAGAGCGGCCCGATCGTCGCAGATGGGGGCGGTCGAGGTAGGGCGTGCCTTACCTCGGTGGGTGAGGCACGACCTCGACCACTCCTCCACTCTGCCCTCTCGTGCGAGCCGACCCCGGATCCCTAGCGTTGACGGAAACGGAGTCGACACGAGGGACGGATCGCATGGCATTCCCCCTACGAACGATCGGCGCCCTGGCCGGGGTGCTCGGCCTGGTCACCGTGGCCGGCTGCGGCGCGGAAAGCGCCGTCCTGACCGGTGCCGAGGAAGGACACCCGACTCCGCCCCGGGTGTCCCTGCCCGAACCCACCGGCGAATACGCGGTGGGCGGCACCGAATTCCACCTGATGGACGACGAGCGCGAGGATCCGTGGGTCGACGGCGCCCGGGAACTCATGGTGACGATGTGGTATCCGACCGAGGCCGACACCGGGGAGCGGGCGCCTTACCTGACCGAGGCGGAGGCCGAGGCGACCCTGGCCGAACTCGACCTGGACGACCTCCCCGCCGAGTCACTCATCCAGGTGGACACGCACACCTCACCGGACACCGCTCCCATCGACGAGGCCGATCTGCCGCTGGTGTTGTTCTCCCCCGGCTCCGGGCTCTCCCGGGTGTGGGCGTCCTCGCTCGCCACGGAGTTGGCCTCGCACGGATTCGCGGTGGCGGGGATCGACCACCGGAACGAGGCCGCCCCGGTGGAGTTCCCCGACGGGCTGGTCGAGGAGTGCGTCGGCTGCCAGGCCCAGGACTGGGATCTGGGTGCTCGCACCCGCGCCGCCGACGTCACCTTCCTGCTCGACGAGCTGGAAAGGGGCGAGGTCCTGGAATGGTCGCCCACTTTGAACACCGGGGCCGTGGGCATGATCGGGCATTCCTGGGGAGGCAGCGCGGTCGCCCAGAGCATGTTGGACGAGGATCGGGTGGCCGCCGGAATCAACCTGGACGGGCCCTATTACGCCTCCCAGTTGGAGGGTGAGATCAACCGGCCCCTGGCACTGCTCGCCAACGACCAGGGCAACCCCTGGGAGGGATGGGACGAGCGTTGGGAGGGGCTGACCGGTTGGCGACAGTGGATCCGCGTCACCGACTCGGGTCACTCCAACGCCTTGGACAGAGGCGTGATCATGGACCGGTTGGGGCTGCGCGAACTCCTCACCCCGGAACAGTGGCGAGCACAGTTCGGTGATCTGGAACCCGAGCACGGCGTGCGGCTCACGCGCGACTACTCCACCGGGTTCTTCGACCACCACCTGCGTGGCGGAGAGCAACCGATCCTGGACGACCCGCAGAGCGTCCATCCCGAGCTGGTCGAGGTGGGCCCGGAAGAGTGAGGCCCTTCTCCGCCGGCCGGTGGGGGCGCCGGCACGTCGACCCTGACGTACCGGCGCCCCCACTTTTTCCGTTCACCGCGCCGCACCACCTGCGAGAAGCCTCAAAGCCCGATGGGGTAAGGCTTTCGACCTTGTGGAATCCGCTTTCCCAGGGGGAGAATACGGCTGCCCCGCCACCACGGCGGCCCACCGTGAAGGGAACCCATGACCGACGCCACCCCCGCCATCGACTCGACCGTCCCCCACTCCGCCCGGGTATGGAACTACTGGCTCGGCGGGAAGGACCACTACCCGGTCGACCGTGAACTGGGCGAGCAGATCGAACAGGCCTTCCCCGAGATCGTGGAGATCGCCCGGGCCGACCGGCAGTTCATCATCCGCTCCATCACCCACCTCGCCAAGGAAGAGGGTGTCCGCCAGTTCCTCGACGTCGGGACCGGGTTGCCCACCGCGAACAACACCCACCAGGTCGCCCAGGCTGCCGCGCCGGACGCCAAGGTCGTCTACGTGGACAACGACCCCATGGTGTTGGCCCACGCCCGAGCCCTGCTCACCAGCACCCCCGAGGGCAGCACCCACTACATCGACGCCGACCTGCTCCAGCCCGAAGCGTTGCTGGCCCAGGCACGCGAACACCTGGACTTCACACAACCGATCGCGCTGACCTTCATGGGCACCCTCGTGCACTACCCGGCCGACGACGAGCTCTACGCCCTCGTTCGCACCTACGTGGACGCGCTGCCCTCGGGGAGCTTCCTGGCGCTGAACGACAGCACGAACACCAGTCAGCAGATCATCGACTCGGCCGTCGCGTGGAACCAGAACGCCGCCCTGCCCATCCACCTGCGCTCCCCCGAGCAGGTCGAGGCCTACTTCGAGGGTCTGGAGCTGTTGGAGCCCGGCGTCGTCTCCCTCCCCTACTGGCGTCCCGACCCGTCACGGGTCGGAGAGATCCGTGAGGCCGCCCAGTACGGAGGCGTGGCCCGCAAGCCCTGACATCCACGGACGAAGCCCACCCGTACCGGCCGGTAGGATGGCCTGTCGGTTCAGGTCCCCTTCGACCAGGGAGAACACGTGGGCAGGAAAGGTCGCCGACACGGCACCGACCGGGGCGTCCAAGAGTGGGCCGGGCCCTCCCCCGACGACACCCCCATGGAGGTGATCGGCCAAGCCGTCGACGCCATCGTCGGTCGCCGCGAAGGGTCCGGGGTGGACCTCGCAGCGGCTCGCCTGGCCGACGTGGAGGACACCCACTGGGCGGGGGCTGCCGCGCGCTCGCTCTTCGACACCCTGCTGTTCGGGGTGGCCGACGCCTGGGCACGCGGTTGGCAACCCGCCGAAACCGTCCGCCACGTGCGGCGTGAGGCGGACGCGTTGGCCGCGGCGGTGTGCGCCGACGCCGTCACCGTCGACCTTGAACGCCATTCCCTCGCCACCGTGGACCCTCGATGGACCGAGCAGGTGCGTGCCCTCGGTGTGGACACCGCCCACCTGTCGGAGGAACGACATCTGGACCACCTGTCCGCCGAGCACGGGCTGATGCGGTTCGAGGCGGTCGAGGTGGTGCTGCGGCTGCTGGCGATCCTGCGCACCCTTCCACCGATGCGTCGTCTGGGCCCACCGCCCGGGACGTTCCGGCCCGGCACCCGGGCCCCGGCGGCCGTGGACCAGGGTCGATTGCAGCGGGTTCGGGCGTTGCTGGCCAAGGCCGAGTCCACCGAGTTCCCCGAAGAGGCCGAGGCACTGACCGCCCGAGCCCAGGAGATGATGGCCCGGCACAGCATCGACCTGGCCTTGGTGGAGGCCGATCCCGAGGAACCGGACGCCGCCTCCGCGCGCAGGCTTCCGGTGGACTCCCCCTACGACGAGCACCGTGCCGTGCTGCTCAACGAGGTGGCCGAGGCCAACCACTGTCGTGCCGTGTGGCACCGCGAGCTGGGTCTGAGCACCGTGATGGGTTTTCCCGGCGACGTGGAGGCGGTGGACCTGCTCTACACGTCGTTGTTGGTCCAGGCGGAAAAGGCCATGCGGGTGAGCGGATCGGCTCGGGACAGGTCCGGGCGTGGAGCACGCAAGGACTACCGGGCCTCGTTCATGGCGGCGTTCGCCGTGCGGGTCGGTGAACGGCTCACCGAGTCCGCACGAGCGACCGAGGAGGCGGTCGGCGCCGAGACCGGCACCGACCTGGTTCGGGTGTTCGCCGCGCGGGAGAGCGCGGTGGAGGCCGCCGTGGACGAGGCTTTCGGCGCGTTGACCACCTCGCGGGTACGGGGCCCCGCCGACCCCGACGGGTGGTATGAGGGCAGGGCCGCCGCCGACGCCGCGTCCCTGGGAACCCGCAGCGGTGTCACCCGCTGAGTCCCTCGGTCCGACCGGGATCCGGAGCGGCCGGGTTCCGGCCGGCCCCCTGTCGTGGGAAAACCGGTGGCTTCGGGGAGACCGTCACCGGTAGAACCTCGGTATGCACAAGTACCCCCGCACCCGGCACATTCGTGGGTCGCGGCTTCAGGCCGGCGACCACGACCTGGCCGCGGCGCCCTTCGACGTGCTGCGCGGGCGGCACCTCGTGGTGGAGGAGAAACTCGACGGGGCCAACGCGGGGATCGGTTTCGGCCCTGGCGGTGAACTGCGGTTGCAGAGCCGGGGCCACTACCTGACCGGTGGTCCACGCGAGCGCCAGTTCGGCCCGTTCAAGGCCTGGGCGGCGACCGTGGCCCCGACGTTGTGGCCCCGGTTGGGTGAGCGCTACGTGCTGTACGGGGAGTGGCTGTACGCCAAGCACACGGTGTTCTATGACACGCTCCCCCACTACTTCTGCGAGTTCGACGTGCTGGACACCGTGGAAGACGCTTTCCTTTCCACACGACGCCGACGTGAGTTGTTGGCGGGTACCCCGGTGGTGTCGGTACCGGTGCTTCATGAGGGTCCGATCGCGTCCCTCGACGCACTCACCGCGTTGGTGGGCCCCTCGCTCTACCGCAGTGGAGTCTGGCGCGAGATCCTGTCCGAGGCGGCGGTGGCCGGTGGCGTCGACCCCGCGCGGGCGCTGACCGAGACCGACGCCTCCGACCTCATGGAGGGCCTGTACGTCAAGGTCGAGGAGGGTGACCTGACCGTCGACCGGTACAAGTGGGTGCGTTCGGGGTTCACCTCCGCCCTCGCGGATTCGGGCGGCCACTGGATGGACCGTCCCCTCATCGCCAACGCCCTGGCCGACCCGGAGGTGCTCTATGCGGGAGTTCGCTGACCTGTGTCCCGCTCCCCCGCACTGGGATCTGGATTGGAGCGCCGTACGGGACGCTTTCGGGTGGGTGCGCGACCTGGACGGGGTCGAGCAGGACCCCGTGCATCACGCCGAAGGCGATGTGGAGGTGCACACCCGTATGGCCTGTGAGGCGCTGGCCGAGCTGCCCGCGTGGCGGGCCAGACCGGAGTCGGAGCGGGTGCGCCTGTTCGCCGCGGTACTCCTGCACGACGTGGCCAAGCCCGTGTGCACGCGACGGGACGGGGAGGGGCGTGTCACCGCCCACGGGCACTCGCGCCGGGGGGACCTCATGGTGCGCCGCATCCTGTGGGAGGCGGGGGCGCCGATCGGTTGGCGCGAGCACGTGGCGTCCCTGGTTCGCCACCACCAGGTGCCGTTCTGGGCCCTAGAACGCCCCGACCTGCGCAATATCGTGTTCCGGGTGAGCCTCACCGCGCGCAACGACGACCTGGTGCTGCTGGCCACCGCCGACATCTTGGGCCGCTGTTGCGGGGACACCGCCGAGGTGCTGGAGAACATCGACCTGTACACCGAGTACTGCGCAGAGCAGCGTTGTCTGGACGGCCCGCGCGACTTCCCCTCCGACCATGCCCGGTTCTGGTTCTTCCGCAAGCCCGACCGCGACCCCGATTACGCCGCCCACGACGACACCCGGCTCACCGTGACGGTGATGTCGGGGTTGCCCGGTGCGGGCAAGGACCACTGGATCGGTGAAAACCGCCCCGATCTGCCCGTGGTGAGTCTGGACGCGCTCCGTGCCGAGCTGGGGATCCCCGCCACCGCCGACCAGCGCCCGGTCGCCGTGGCGGCCACCGAACGCGCCCGTGAGCACCTGCGCGCCGGGCGTTCCTTCGTCTGGAACGCCACGCACGTCTCGCGCGACCTACGCGACAGGTCCGTGGGTTTGGCGGCCGACTACGGGGCGCGGGTGGAGATCATGGCGTTGGAGGCCCCGCCCCGGGTTCTACGGGAGCGGATGGCGCGGCGGCCGTCCCCTGTTCCGACCGCCGCGATGCGACGTCTGGTCCACAAGTGGGAGACGCCCGATCCGACCGAGGCCCACCGGGTCGTGCACGACGCGACGGCGTGAGCCCGCGACGGCTCCGAACCCGTCCGCGGCGAGATCGGTCGGGGTTCAGAAGCTGTCCGGCGCCGTCCCCGACGGAGTGCTCTCGGGGGCGGCACCGGCCATCAGCCAGCGGGTGACGCCGACCTCCAGCAGGGATCGGCGTGGGTCGGCTCCGTAGGGTGTGCGGGGATCCCAGCCGTAGCGCTCCTCGAAGGCGGCGAGCACATCGTCGGGGAAGTCCTCGCGCACGGTCGCCCGCCCCTGGGCCACGACGGGCCGGTCACCATCCTCCAGAGCCAGGCTCACCCTGGGGTCGCGCAATGCGTTGCGGACCTTCACCGAGCGGGTCGAGGCCCCGATCCACCAGCGTTCGCGCAGGTGGACGAACCACACGGGCACCAAGTGCGGGGAGCCGTCCGCGCGCAGGGTGCACAGCCAGACGTTGCGCTCGCCCGCCAAGCGTCGCAGGACGTTTCGGGGTGTGGGGGCCAGGTTCGGGGCGCCATCACCGGTCACGGCTCTCCTTCGTTTCGGTTCACCGGAGGAGGCTAGGACCTCGACCCTGGTTCAGGTCAACCGACCGCACCCGTGTTCGGCTCGAACAGAATCAAAACCGCGGGAAAAATTCGACACATCACGATTTCCCCCTTGCCACCCGGCGCCACACGTTCTACAACCACGGGCAAGGTGAATTCTTTCCCGCTACGATGATCGCTGTCTTGGAGAACGGCGTCGATCACGCGGCCGGGGCACCACAGGCTCGACCACACAGCACGTGCCGAATTTGCGTTTATCACCTGAACGTCCTTTTCGGGTCTTTTGGGCCACACCGTTCAACCACCGGCACGGATAGCGATGTCCAGCACAGACCAACTCAATGGTGAGACCGCTCCGTCACGGGCGATCGTCAATTGGCGTCGCCGTTTCGCCCTGCTGTGGAGCGGCGTTGCCCTGTCCGGCCTCGGCACCATGACGTTCGGGTTGGCCATCCCGCTCCTGGCACTGTTCCACACAGGCTCTCCCTCCCTGGCCGGATGGATCGCGGCGGCGGGGATGGTTCCCCGGACCCTGCTGCACATCCCGGTCGGATTGGTGGTCGACCGACACGACCCCCGCAGCGTCATGATCGCCGGTCTCATCGGGCGCATCCTGTGCGTGGCCCTGTTCGTCGCCCCCGTCCTGGTACTGGACGCCCCCGTGGTGATCCTCGCCCTCGCCTCGGCCCTACACGGGGTGTGCGGAACCCTGCACTCCACCGCGGGCGCCGCCGCCGTCCCCCATCTGGTCCCACACGAGGAACTGGCAGGGGCCGCCGCCAAGAACGAGGCGCGCAACGACGCCACCCAGATGCTCGGGCGTCCTCTGGGCGGGGCCCTGTACGGGCTGGCGCATGGGCTGCCCGCGTTGTTCGACGTCCTGGTGTGCCTGCTGTCGCTGTGGGCCACGCTGCTGCTTCCCCCCATGCGCCAACAGAGCGCACCGGTGCGAAATCGACGAGCCCACCGTGATCGCCGCGATCGTCGACGCGGATCCAGGGCCATCGGGTTGGCCCGTGAACTCGCCGGGGGGTTCGTCCTGGTGCGCGGTGATCGTTTCCTGCTGCTCTCACTGATGGTGTGCACGGTCACCAACGCCCTGTTCCAGGTGGTGTGGCTGGTCATCATGCTGATGACCAGCCAAGAGGGCATCTCACCATTCGTTCTGGGGCTGGTGCTGGCCGCGACCGGGGCGGGCGGCCTGCTGGGCGCGATCGCCGCGCCTTACCTGGTCCGCCGGCTGAACCCGGCCCGCATGGTGCGGGTGTGCACGTGGGCGTGGCTGGTGCTGACCGTGGTGCTGCTGAGCGCCGACCGGGCCGGCCCCGACTGGACGACGGTGGTCCTGCCGCTGATCTGGGGCGGGATCGGGTTCGTCGGCGCGCACATGAACGTCACCGTGACCACCTACCACACCGCCCACGTCCCTTCCCGGATGTTGGGTCGGCTCACCGGCACCCTGCGGTTCCTCACCGGTGCCGCCCTGCCCCTGGGGTTGTTGGCCGGGGGCTACGCGTTGGAACACCTGGGCGTGCACACCACCCTGCTTTTGGTGGTGGTCATCGCCGGGTCCGTCGCGTTGACCGTCACACTGGTTCCTCAGGCGCAGCGGGTACCAGATCGTGCCCGCCCCGCCCGAACACCTCCGCGAGCTCCCGAAGCCCCTCCATCAGCTCACGATGAACCGGCTCCGCTCCCCCATCCGGATCCGGCCGTGCCTGGACGTGGCCCAGGGTCCTGTCCACCGCGTCCCTGAGCCTGTCGACCGCCTCCTGTTCGCTCGTCGGCACCAGGTCGCGCACACGTTCGACGGCGATCACCGCCTCGTACAGGTGTCCTCGGCACTCGCGCACCTCCTCGGCCAGGTCGTTCCCACCCTCTCCCGGAGGTCCGAGTCTGCGCAGCGCGCCGATCTGCCGCATGCTCTGGTCGAGCCGGTGCACCCCGTGGCGAACGTCCTCCAGGCGTTGCCGAACCTCCCGTACGCGTGCGCGCTCGCGTTCGTTCGCCCGTCGTTCCCGCTCCAAGTCGAGATTGTGCTCGGCGCGCCATCGCTCCACCGTCTCGGCCCGCCAGGCGGCCAGGGCCGTGGCCCCCAGGGTGCTGGTCGCCGTCACCACGCCGGTGATCAGCGCCACCAGAACGGTCGGGTCCACTCCTCACCCCCTCCATCGGTGTCGCGGGGGCATCTGTTCCTTGGCTTCGACGTCTCGGATCTCATCGCGCGTACGCCGCGCCTCGGAGACACCACCTCCGCCCCGAAGGGCACCCTCCAACTCGTCCAAGGCGGCCTCCGGCTGTCCCGCCAGCCACAGCACCTGGCCGATACCGGCCCGCAGACTGGGGTCACCGTGCACACGACCGGTGATGGCGGAGACCAGGTTCAGGGCGCTCGCGCGTTCTCCGCACAGGAGCCTGCTGCGCGCCTCGGCCACCAGAAGGCGGAGCACCGCGGCGCCCTCACCGATGGACTCCCGGGTTCGAGCCGCCTCGGCGTAGTACTCGGCCGCGTCCCGGAGTTCGCCTCGTTCGAAGGCCAGGTCGGCCGACAGAGTGGTGAAGAGCGCGTGTGTCCCCGGGCCGGGCGCGGGGCGGGACCGCAATGCCTGCGTGGAGTGCTCGGCGGACAGCACGAACTCCCCTCGGGTGCGCGCGCTGATCGCCACACTCAGCCGGTCCTGCTCCCCCCAGGCGCGCATCTCCCGGGCGTAGGGGGACATGGCCAGGCCCATGAGGGGTCGGGCCAGGCGGGGGTGGCGCAGGACCCAGGTGGTGCCCTCGGTATGGGTGGTGACCAACCGCCGATCCTCCAGGGTGTGGACGATGCCGAGGGTCAGGGGGCCGTTGGGGTCGACGTGCGAGGAGCCGGTCGGGCCTCGGTCTCCGGAGGCCACGAGTCTGCGCAGCCAGGCCTGTGGGACATCGGGTGGGACCAGGTGTTCGGCCGCCGATTCCTCCAAGAGCCCGGCCAGACGTTCGGTGAGGGCCCGGTCGATCTCGGTGTCGTCTTCGGGGACGAGGGTGGTCTGTTGCTCCGCCGCCTCCTCCCACAGGGTGAGGCCCAGCAACTGCACGAGCGCCGGTTCGACGTCCTTGGTGCGGTGGTCGGGGCGTCCGCCGGAGGTGCGGATGGTGCGCGCCTCCTCCACCAGCCGCCCGGGTTCCATCGGCCCGATCCGCGATCCCACCGTGGCCAGGCAGCCCGCCACCACGGAGCGGGCGGTGTCCGGGGTGAAGGGTCCCAGTGCGACCTCGGCGTGCTCGACCTCGCGTTTGTCGACGAGTCGGCGCAGTTCGTCGAGGTGTCCGCTGCGCACGGTCACCAGCAGATGCAGGTCCTCGCGGGCCTCCAGGGCGCCGAAGAGTTCCTCCAGGAAGTCCTTGCGCCACCGCTCGGGTACGGGCGAGCGACGCAGGAGGAGCTCGGTCTGGTCCAATACGGCGAACATGGGGCGAGAGCGACCGTAGCGGTCGGTTTCGGTGCGGGCGCGCAGGAAGTCGATGAGCGAGGTGCCCGGCACGTGGGTGGGGAATTCGTCCGGGCTCCACACCGCCAGCAGGGCCCGGGTGTAGGGGTTCTGGGCGGGTAGCACCGCGGAGGGGAAAACGGGGTCGAAGCGCAGGTCTCCGATGGGCAGCACCATGTGGCCCTGGTCGGCCAGAGCGGGAGCCGCGCCGGCCCGTACCAAGGAGGTCTTGCCGACGCCGCTGTCGCCGTGCAGCACCGTGAGGCGGTGCCCGGTCCAGGCCCGCGCCACCGCCTCGGTCTCCTCGTCTCGGCCGAGGAAGAGCGGGCGGTCCCGGGCCAGATAGTGGCGCAACCCGACGAAGGGACCGTGTGCGCGCCCGAGGACGGCTCGTGTCATGGAAGGGCTCCCGGCCGGCGAGAACAAGGACGGTTCTGGCGCGAAACAGCGCTGTCCATAGTGCCACGAACCAGGCGCTCTTTCGAGCCCCGGCGACATTCCTGTGGCTTTTAGGCTGTATCCGACCATGGAACGTGTCCGCGCTTCTCTGGAGAACTTGCCCAACACGAGCGCGACATAATCATGGTTGTCGATCGGGTGACGACAACGGGCACGGATGAAGTCCGCGCCCGTGACCGATACCCCGTTTTCTCATTCCGGGTCGTTGACGAACCCGGCGACCACCTCGGCGCCGGCCTCCCTCGGGTCGAGTACCGAGCGCAGGGCCTCCGCGATCACCGAATCCCCGATTCCGTCGAGGTCGTGCAGGGACAGCCCGCCGACGTCGACCAGGGCGGTGCCGCCGCCGAACTCGTGTTCCGCCATGTCCTTCCCTCCGTGTCACCGTCTTTCGACAGCCCACCGTGAAAGGACGGTGGGGACCGCCCTTTCACGTGATCATTCGAACCGGTTGTCGTAGGGAGTTCTTACCACACACCTGTCGCCGACTAACATCATCGCCTACGCTGAGTTTTCACACGTGATTCCCGAGCGACTTCCAACGACACAACACAACACCAGGGCTTTTCCACAGTGTGAGAAATAGGGAGCCTGGTGAGGCCTATGTGAAAACGGAGGACACCGAGTGACCACTTCCCAGGGGCGTTTTCCCGGCCAGGGCAGGAGCCGATTCCCGGAGGTGTGGGGCAGGGTTCCACCGCGCCACAAGAACTTCACCGGACGCACCGAACAACTCAACGAACTACGCGCTGGCCTGCTCAACCAGGTGACCGCGGTCGTACCCACCCCCGAGCCGGTGGTGCCTCGGACCCTTCACGGGTACGGCGGCGTGGGCAAGACGCTCATGGCGGTGGAGTACGCGCACCGGTTCCGGGACGAGTACGACCTGGTGTGGTGGGTGATGGCCGACCAGCCCGGCCTGGTCCGCTCCTCCTTGGCTCACCTGGCGCCGCACCTGGAACTGGCGGGGCCCGCCGTCACCGGTGTGGAGGAGGCCGCCAACGGGGTCCTGGAGGCGTTGCGCAAGGGTGATCCCTACTCTCGGTGGTTGCTCATCTTCGACAACGCCGACGAGCCCGAAGAGCTCAACGACGTCATCCCCCAAGGTCCCGGACACGTCCTCATCACCACGCGCAACCACCGGTGGGGCGGGGTGGCCGAGACCGTCCCCGTGAACGTCTTCGCCGAGCACGAGAGCGTGGAGTTCCTCAAGAAGCGCATCCCTCGGGGCATCAGCGGCGACGAGGCCACCGAGCTGGCCGAGGCGTTGGGGCATCTGCCCTTGGCCCTGGAACAGGCGGGTGCGCTGCAGTCCGAGACCGGGATGTCGGTCGGGGAGTACCTGGGGTTGTTGTCGGAACGGACCGGTCCCCTGCTCCGGGAGGGCAAGCCGCCCGAGTACCCCCAGCCCATGACGGCGGCCTGGCAGTTGTCGGTGGCCAAGCTGCAGGAGAACCTGCCCGAGGCGATGGAACTCCTGCGGTGCTGCGCCTTCTTCGGACCCGAGCCGATCCCGAGGGACCTGTTCTTCCCCGTGGACGAGGGCAGGGTGCGCCCGGAGATGGCACAGCTGATGTCCGACCCGATCCGTCTCAGCAAGGCCATCGGCCAGTTGGGACGGTACGCGTTGGTCCGTCTGGACAACTCCAACCGCACCGTCCAGGTGCACCGGCTGATCCAGGCGCTGGTACGCGAGGAACTGGACGAACAGACCCAGGAGGAGATCCGACTGGAGGTGTGGTCGCTGCTCAGCGCCGCGGCCCCCAAGAACTTCACCGATCCCGCCTCCCAGGCCCGCTACCTGGAGTTGCTCTCCCACATGCGTCCGGCGCGGGTCGCCGAGTCCGCCATCCCGCAGGTGCGGGAGTTCGGGTTGAACATGCTCGACTTCCTGTACACCTCGGGCAACTACGAGACCGCGAGCGAGCACGCACAAGGGTTCATCGAGAAGTGGAGCGCCGACTCGGGCAACGAGGATCCGCACGTACTGCGGGCCCAGGCCAAGTACGCCAACCGGCTGCGCGACCTGGGCAGGTTCACCGAAGCCCAGGACATCAACCGGGCGATCCTTCCCTCGATGACACGGGTTCTGGGCGCGAACCACTCCGACACACTCTCGGTGCTCTCCGGCCGCGGTGCCGATTACCGTGCCCGCGGTGACTTCTGGAAGGCCCGCGAACACGACGAGGAGGTACTGCGCCAGTACGAGGAGGCCTTCGGCCCCAACGACCCCGCCACCCTGCGGGCTCTGAACAACCTCGCCCTGGACCACGCGTTGACCAGTGACTTCGGCGGCTCCCAGGCCAGGCACGAACGTTCCTACATGTTGTTCAAGCGGGTCGGTCCGACCGGCGGCTCACCGGTTCTGCTCGCCTACTGGAACGCGCTGGCACAGGCGGTGCGCCTGTCCGGGGACTACACGGAAGCATGCGACCTGGGCGAAGACGCCCTGGCCTACGGTCGCGACCAGTTGGGGGTGGAGGACCCTCGCACCCTGCGCACCCAGGTGGACCTGGCCATCGCCCGCCGCCTGTCCGGGGAGGTCGAGGAAGCCCTCGACCTGGGCCAGGACGCCCATTCCCGTTACCTGCGTCTGCACGGTATCCACCACCCCAGCACCCTGGCCGCGGCGATGTGCCTGGCCAACCTGTGGCGGATGACCGGGGAACTGGACGGCGCGTTGGAACTGGCCGAGGACACCGACCTGCGCTACGCCCAGGCCTATGGCCATGACCACCCCTACAAGCACGGATGCACCAGCAACGTGGCACTCCTGTACAGGCTGTTGGGTGACCCGGAGCGAGCCCGGTCGATGAACGAGAGTGCGCTGATCGCCTTGGAGGCCCGACTGGGCCGCAACCACCACTACACGCTGGCCGCCGCCACCAACCTGGCCGGCGACCTGGCGGCGTTGGGCGACACCGACAACGCCGCCCGGCTCGGCCAGGGGACACTGCGTCGCTACCGCGAGTTGGTGGGAGAGGAACACCCCAACAGCCTGGCCTGCGCCTCCAACCTGGTGCTGGACCTGCGAGCAGAGAAGAAGTCGACGGAGGCCAAGGAACTGTCCGACCACACCTACGACGCCTATGTACGCGCCCTGGGCCGTGAACACCCCTTCACCGGCGCGTGCGAGGAGAACCGCCGTCTGGTCGCCGACTTCGACCCGCCCCTGTTGTGAGGCCGGCACACCAGCCCTGAGGCCCCGCTCTACTGCGGGACCTCGGGCCTCAGCCCGAGGTCCCGTTGCGGGCGCGCCACCGGTCCAGGTGGCGGCGGGCCGTGTCCTGCGCGGCGCGTTCGGCCGAGTCCGGGACCGGATCGTCCAGCCACTCCCGCAGGGTGTGGTCGGTCAAGGCGAGAAAGCGCTTGCCGTCGGTGGTGAGCCGCCCCGAGTCGGCCAAGACGCGGGCCGCGTCGACCGTGGAGCGGCGCCAATGCGCGAAGTCCACATGGGCGCGACGCGCCTCCTCCCCTTCGGTGACATGCCGGTACCGGCGCCAGAACCCGGCCACGCCCAGATGGGCGTACACACCCTGCAGCAATCCAGAGGCGGGGCGAGGGTCGGGGCGCCAGGGCGCGTAGTAGCGGCTCCCATCCTCGGGCAGGGTCAGGTCGACCAGGTCGAGCAGGGCTGTGAGCTTGGCGTGCTGGACCTCGTGCGCGAAGGTGAGCGCGAACGGCACCGGCCCGGTGGGACGGGACAACCCCAGGTTCCCGAAGGCGTGCCGGGCCGTGGCGCTGGTGTGCACCTTGCCGCCCGGCGCGGTGATGGGGGTGAGTGTGGTGACGATGGTCGACGTCTCCTCCGCGATGGTCCAGTGATGGTCCACCAGCGACTCCCAGGCCTGCTGCAGGGTGCCTCGCCACCAGCACAGTTCCTCCGCGTCCAGGCGCCGGGCGATCAGGTCGGTACCGGGCATGCGGTCCGGGTCCTGATCGTCCAGGAGCAGTTCGAGTCGCCGACCTCGGTGTTCGGCCGCGAGTCTTCGTAGGGCGTGCCATCCGGGGGCGTCCTCGTGCGGGTCCTCGGGGACCTCCACCTCGGACCGGCCCGCCACCCCGATGGCGGCCCGTCCGTCGACGATCTCCACCAGCGCGGAGGGTGCATCGCCGACCAGGGCACGTCCCAGGGAGGGCAGTGGAACGGTCGGGCCGTCCAGGGGGACCTCGACTCGGGCGTCCAAGCCGGCGCGCAGGGCCGCCGCCGCGGCGAGCGCGGACAGCGCCTCGACGCGGGCGGGTTCGGCGCGGTGACCGGCCAGGGCCAGGGCGGTACGGCGTGCCCATACTCCGACGGTGGGGGTGCGCAACAACCGCGCGACCGGGTCGGGCGCGTGTTGTTGGGCGCGGGCCAGCAGTTCGTAGGCGTCCCGGGCGTGTACGGCCCCGGGGTGCCCCGTCTCGTGGGCGACGTCCACGACGCGACGCAGCAGGAGCAGGTGCTTGCCGTACTGCGCGGAGCACAGGTGGACGGCGGCGGCCCGCCCACCTGAGCCTCGGGCCAGGTCGTCGAACAGCGGGTCGGGGACCGGTCCCGGCATCTAGAGTTCCTTCCTGATCCGGGCCACGTCCGCGGCCACGGTCCGGTGGATGTGGGTGATCAGGTGGTAGAGGTCGGCGCAGTAGACCGAGGGGTTGAGGAAGCCATGGCCGGAGCGGTAGCGGTGCGGGTAGAGCCCGCCGCCGCACACCTTGGCCAGTGGGCAGGCGGCGCAGGTGGGACTCAGGGCACGGGCGCCGATCTGGCGGGCGGCCACCGAGGGCAGGTAGAGGGCGTCCTCGAAGGGGTGGGTGAAGGTGTGCAAGGGGGTGTGCGCGGCCCCCTCGAAGGCGGACTTGAGACTGTCGACCTGTTCGACGCTTCCGTCGGTCTCAACGACCACCAGCGCGGCCGGTGAGAGCCCGATGCTCTCGGCACGGGAGGGACCGCCCAAGAGCAAGCGGATGATCTCATTGAACATGCGGACGTTGGTCTCGCGTTCGGGTGCGCCGTACCAACGGTCGAACACCGCTGCCATCCAGCGACCGTAGTGGGGTTCGGTGGGCGACCATCCCGGTGGCGGCTCGTCCCAGTGGCCGTGCGGCAGGAGGAAGTCGATGCCGGGTGGGCCGTACCCGATCAGGTGCTCGAAGGTGGCGACGGGGTCCGATTCCAGGTCGACGGTGGTGAGCAGTCCGGACAACAGGCGGCGGTCGCGGGTGTTGAGGCGTTCGATGCCGGTCTGTACCTCGGCGTGGCTGCCACGTCCGTTGGCGCGGGTGCGGTGCCGGTCGTGGTCCTCGCGCGCGCCGTCGATGCTGACACCGACCCGGATACCGAACTCCTCGAACAGGTCGAGGTAGTGCCGGTCGATGAGCACGCCGTTGGTCTGCATGCGCAGGGCGACCTGCACGTCGGGGTCACAGGCCTTGCGCAACGACTCGGCGACGTACCTCAGGTGGTCGGGGCCCACCAACAGGGGTTCGCCGCCGTGCAGGACGACGTCGACACGGTCACGGCCGTGGGTGCGGGCGTGTTCGGCGATGCGTCCGGCGACCCGGTCGACGGTGGGCTTGGCCATGCGTCTGGGTTGGGAGCGCCAACCCTGGTCGGCCATCTCGTACATGTAGCAGTAGTCGCAGGCGAGGTTGCAGCGACTGTGGATCTTGAGGATGAACTCGCGAAAGGGTGTGGGACGCCATCCCTGGCCGAGAAGTTCGTCGACGTCCATGTCTTCGGGCCATTCGGTGGGTCTTTCCGATCCGGTACTCCTTGTCACGCCGGGGG
Organism: Nocardiopsis sp. NPDC055551; assembly: GCF_053619415.1. Lineage (NCBI taxonomy): Bacteria > Bacillati > Actinomycetota > Actinomycetes > Streptosporangiales > Nocardiopsidaceae > Nocardiopsis > Nocardiopsis sp. NPDC055551. Next base: position 108,908 of record NZ_JBSHJJ010000011.1, read on the forward strand.
TCCTCCTATGGTGAGGGCACGCGCGAAATACGATTGATCATCGCATTTACCGGAATACGTACTCTCATGGGGTATCCACAAACCTCACCGGTGGGTAGTCCATCCACGCCTTCCGGTAGCGCCAATCTGTCCTTTACGCCCGATCCGTCCAGGTTCATCCTGCGACGGGCCGAGACAGTGTCTTGGCCGACGAACTCCACCCCATGGCCGATACCGGCCGGCACTTCGATGATTACCCGACCCCGCGACGCGGTAGCGAGCCCTTTCCTACTCACGTCCCGAACCAGGATCTTTCGCCATCCCTTTCAGGGTTTTCACCCACCTTCGTTATGACGATCCGCGACCGCGAGGAATGGCGAACCGTTCCTCCACGAACCGTGCGACCGCCCGAACAGGCATGTCGGGCGTACGGGGTCGGCACCGGTTTCCACGTTTGCCCCTACGAGGACCCCGCGTGCGGCTAGTCTGATGCCGTTTCGGCCACCCCCGTCACTTTGGGTGAAGATCTAATGACTGAGCGCCTTCTCTCCGCCATCTCCGCCTGCATCGACTGGGCGCACACCGTCAAGGAACCTCCCACCCTGCACATCGAGGCACTGGTACTCCTACTCAGCGCCCACCAGGACACGGGCGCCACCGATCCCGGTGACTGGACCGTGGACGACGTCCACGAGGTGGCGACCCTGCTCCGTCACCGCGACCGGTTGCCCGAACTGATCCGTGAGACCTGGCTCAGCTGGTGCGACCACCTGGTCACCGACGCACGCCTGGTGTCGACCGAGACCCCGCGCCGGCTGCGCACGGCGATCGAGAAGGTCGACCTGAGCCGATCCGATCACGCCGAGCCGGACTCCGAGGCGCCACCGGAGGTCGCCGCCCCTCTCCTGGAACGCCTGGGGTATGGGGAGACCGAGAACCCCGAACCACCGCGCCCCTACCTGCCCACGCCCGTGGCCGACCTGGACATCCGCGCCGGAGCGTGCCCCACCTTGCACCTGGCCGCGCGACTGTCCGCGTGGATGGACCCGCAGGCTCTGCTTCGCCCCTACACCGAGCACGACGCTCTCGGCGAGAACGACACCGCCGAGGCGGCCCGGGTCCTGGACGTCCCCTCCGGCGAGATCCCGTTCCTGTTCTCCGTCGCCCGCGCCGCGGGCCTGGTGCGCACCGACTATCTGCACGCCCGCCCTGGACCGGCGGCGCACTCGTGGGTGGGAAGGACCCCGGGTGCGGTCGCCGACGCCTGGGCCGATGCCCTGTCCAGCATGACCGCCCGGCCCGGGGCCACACCCTTCCTGGTACTCGGCGAACTCTTCCTCACCGGGAGGGCACTGTCTCCGGACGAACTGGTCCACGTGTGCGCCGAACCGGACCCGGAGTCGTATCTGCCCCGGGTGTTGGAGGTCCTGACCGAGCTGGGGGCGGTGACGGCGACCGACGACGGTCGGCACCTGATCACGGGGTTGGGCGACCACTGCGTCGCCCGCCGATTGAGCGCCTGTGGGGTCGAGGTACCCGCCACACCACCGGTCACGGAGCTGAGTTCCACCGAACTCCTGGGATTGGCGGCAGCGGCTCGGCCGATCGACATCGAGCCCCTGCTGGATCAGTGGTCGGCGGGCCGGGAACCGTCCGAGGCCGCTCGTGAACTTCTCGCCGCCGGTTTGTCACCGGATGATCCCGAGGACTTCGTTCGTTCCATGACCGACCGCCCTCGGGGCGGTACCGTCCTGGAGTATGCCGGTCAGGACTCGCGTCTGACCGATGCCGTGCGGCGGGCCGATTCCTCGGAACCCCGTGATCCCTCACCGTCGCCCTTCGTCAGAGCCGGTGTGGACCGGTTCGAGGACGAGTCCTGCTTCGACTTCGCTGATGAGCACGAGTTCCCCGAAGACCCCGACGGTGGGTACGGGTTCCCTTTCGGAACCGAAGGTCAGCCCTACATGGAGTCGAGTCCGCACTGGGAGTCGGAGTCGAGCCACTGACCCGCCAGAGCAGATAAGGCGGGACCCGCCACGCTCCGTAGGCGAAACCACGATGCGGGGCGCACGAGCCTCCGCTCACCAGGGCCGGCGATCCACCGCTGGATCCGCCGACCCCGAGTCCGGGGTCCCACGGGTTGCGGGTGGGTCCGTACAGCACCGACTCGGTGGCGAAGCTCAGCCCCAGTTCCGGTGCGGTGCTCCGGCCCAGCGTCACCAGGCCGGCCTTACGGAAACGGGCCATCACCTCCTGGTCCACGGCGGCCGACGCGCCGCGCAGGGCCCGGCTGCCCAAGGTGAAGGGCACGCCTCGGGCCACTGGGCCGCTGTCCTTGATCACGAAGGGCACCCCGGCCAAGGGTCCGTGGGGGTCATGGGACAGCGCCGGTTCGAACAACGGCCGGGTCAGGGCGTTGAGTTCGGTGTGGGCCCGGGTCAGGGACTCCCTGGCCGCGGACTCCACCTCGGCCGGTGAGGCCTCCCCGGCCCGTAGCGTCGCCGCCAGGGCGGTGGAGTCCAGTTCGGCGTACTCGTCCGGGCGCGGGTCGTTCATCCCCTCAGGTTCCGGGCGTAGACGAGAAGGTCCACGGCGGGAATCGGGGACCAGTCACGCTCGGGCAGTCGGGTGAAACCGTGCGTCTCGTACAGGCGTCGGGCACCGATCATGATCTGCTGGGTGGACAACACCAGACGATCGAGCCCGTCACGTTCGGCGCGTTCGATCACGGCTTTGACCAGGGCGGCGCCGATTCCGCGGCGTTGTGCTTCAGGAGCGACGGCGAAGGCCCTGATCTCGGCCTCCCGTGGCCCTCGCGCCGCCTCACAGCGCGGCCCCCAGGGCACGTACACGACCGTGCCCAACACGGTGTCACCCTCCACGGCCGCCATGACCTCGTCCGGGGCGTCCCACCCCAGTTCGCGCAAGGTGTCGGCGTAGGAGGGGCCGGTGTCCAACAGGCTCTGGTCCCGGTAGGCCCGAACCCTCAGGTCTCCGATCACGGTGTGCTCGGAGGGCAGCGCGGTGCGAATCATCATTCCGGTATTGAAGCAGAGTCGTTCCGGTCGCCGCCTCCATTTTTCCCTTGCCCCCCTGACCTGGGAAAACCAGGTTATCCACAGGCCTTCTGCGGATTTCTCCGATTTCACCGACGATGGGGGCACGACCATCCCGACACCTACTTCCCGTGGGGCGCCATGACCATCGTCGAACCCGTCCGCTTCCGCCTACTTCGAGGCACCATTCCGTACCTGCTCTCCCTCGTCGTCGAGGAGGGGTTGCGCACCCTGAACGAGTTCCTTCAACCTCGTCCCACCCTCACCCCTCCAGGCCCGAAGGGCCTCGGGCGGGTTTCGAGGCACGGCGTCCCCGAAGAACCGCCGCCCAGGACCAGGCCCCCGAGTACCGCGATGAGCGATATGTGCCGGCGGTACGACGGGGCCAAGACCTCTCCTACCGGTCGGCCCCGTTGTGGGATGGGCGTCCCCCTGCGCGGCGAGAGTGATGGCTGTACGCGGAGGGCGATGTGGCGGCCGACCGGTGATCGTTCCAAGACCGATCGGATCCCCGCCCCGGCGACCGGTCGACATCATCGTGAACCGCTCAAGGAGGTCACCGTGGACACCACCTCCGCGCCGATGGACCGAAGCACTCTCGAAACGTCCGATCAGCGGGGAGAACCCTTCGACTCGTCCGTCGGGGAGACCATGTCCTCGTCGGACGAGGAAGTCGACCTTCGGTGGCGTCCCCAGACCCGCGATGAGGGTCCACTGACCATCCGTCTGGTACCGGTGGGTCAGGCGGCTCTTCAGGCGCGGAGTTGCCCTGGCCTGATCGACGCGTTGCGGTTGACCTCGTGGGTGGGTTCGGCGGTGCCCCTTGTCCGAGGGGGCGGGCCCGAGCGGTTCCGCGCCGAGGACCGGAGCCGGGCGGCCGCCGAGCTGGGTTTGACCCCCAAGGAGATCCCGCGAGTGTTCGAAGCGGCGCTGCGTGCCGGATTCCTGTACACGAGCGCCTCCGATGTCCTGCCCGAGGACGCCATGGAGATCTGGTGTGACGATGAGCGCCTCGTGCGGGCCTGGTCGCGGGCCCTTCCGGTCCTGGCGGGCCCTGATCCGGCTCTTCGTGTACTGGACATCCTCTTCACCTCCGGCCGTGGTCGGTCCTTGGAGGGGTTGGCGCACGAACTCGACGATGTCGAAGGTGTCCCTGCGGCGGTGCACTCCCTGATCCGTTCAGGGGCCGTTGAGCCCCTCCCGAACGGCCAGGTGCGCATCACCCGGTTGGGTGACCACGGCATGGCCCGTCGTCGACACGAGCGGGACGAACCGCTGTTGGAGCATCCGCGGGTCTGCGATCTCTCGGCGCGGGCGCTTTTGCTGCTCCTGTGGGACTCACGGTCGGTCGACATCGAGACGATGGGCGCGGAGTGGGTCGCCGAGCGTTGTGCGCGAGAGGCGGCCCGGTCGCTGTTGGCGGCCTGTACCGACCCCGCGGACTGGCGGCTGCGTGTGCACGCCTTCCGGGTGCTTCGCGGGGTGGGGCCCGAGGCCGACGAAGTACTGGACACCTACCGCGATCACCCGGTCCTGGGTGGTTGGGTGGCGCACGCCCGGCATCGGACCGGGCGGGTCCGGATCACGCAACTGGTGATGGCCGTGCTCGACACCTACGCCGTGCGGGTGGATTCGGGACTGCCGTTGCCGGAGGATCGCGAGCTCTGGCGCGATCCGGAGACCGTCACGAAGTTGATGTGGGGGTCGGGCCATCCGGCCGCGGACAGCGTGCTCAGTGCGATCGCCCTGGGCGCGTTGGGGCCGCGTCCGGCCCGCGCCGCCCGCCGCACACCCGTGTTCTACAACGGGTAGGTCCATCTCGGTGCGGCGCACGCGCTGCCACCCTTCCCTGCCCTGACCGGCAGACCGGCGGGGCAGGGAAGGGCGCACGTCCCGCCGTCCGGTGGTCCGAAGCCCACGCTTCGAACCACCGGACGGTGAACACCATGGGGCCAAGGATCAGTTCCGGGCCGTGCTCATGGTCGACTCGTCGGCCAACAGTTCCGCCAGCTCCTCGAAGGCACCGCCCAGTTCTTGGACGAAGCGCTCCTGCACCTCGGCCAGGCTTCGCGGAGCGTGCAGGTGGAGGTCGATCCGCTCCGGCAGCAGGATGTACCCGATGCCGATGCAGTCGGGGCCGGTCGAGCCGAACCCCCACAGGTTCACCGACCGGCAGGGCACCGAACTGGTGGACAGGTGGTCCGAACGCATGATCCGCCAGCCCGGGCTGTCGTACAGGGCCATCGGTGTCTCGGCTCCGAGCGCGGCACCACGGTCCCTGCGTATGAGTTCGAGCGTCCACAAGTGCCGTTCGGGCCCCTCACCGACCTGGCAGCCCTTGGCGCGCGCCGAGTGCTCGCGAGCGGCGGCTCGGGCCGCGGCCTCGCGGGTGCCCGCGTCCGCGTCCGGGTCCTCCATCGCCTCGACGAAGGCGACCGACTCGGGGGTGATCACACGCATCGACTCGGTGCGGCCGTAGTGGTACTGCCGGCTGGAGATCGACTCGTAGGTGGCGCCCGGTCGTCCCTTGGCACGCTGGTGGGCGAGTTGGAAGGCCAGTTGGATGAAGGCGTCGGGTGATACGCCGAGCGCCTTGGCGCGTTCACTGTTGAAATCACGGCTGCTGAACGTGGCGTTGACGCCTTGGGCCGCGTAGTCGGCGAAGGCCTCACCGGACTCACGGATGTCGGCGCGCAGCGCTTCGTCGAGGACGAACTCCACCGGAGCGAACCCGGGTACGCGACCACTGTCGGTGCCGGTGCGCTCCGGTGCCGAGAAGGCATCGACCGCGTTGAGGAAGGAGGCGGCCGTGGTGCCGTCCAGTGTGCTGTGCTCACAGTTGAGACCGGCCCGACCGTTGGGGAAGACCACGAAGCCGAGGACCTTGTCGAACCAGCGGTTCGCGCTGTCACCGTGCAGGAGCCGGGCGGCCGCGGCCCGGTCGTCGGTAGGGGTGTCCCCCTCCAGGGTCAGGCACAGCAGCGCGGTCTCCACGGTCTCCAGTGCCGCGAGGTTGGCTGAGTCGATCTCGAGCAGCGCGTACCTGCTGCGAGCCCACTCGGTCCGATCCTTGGTGGTCAGGTGGCCGACCGACTGCCCCGGGGCGGTCTGTTCGGACACGGTCGCGAGCAACTCGCGCAACCCTGTGGTCAGCTCGTCAGGGGTGTGGGGGCGACCGTCGGGGTCGAGCACGTCGAAGGAGAACATGTGCCCGTGGGTGAACACGATGATGTGTCTTGCCCGCGAAGGCCCGGGGTGTTCGGGGCTGTAGGGGGTGCGGACGGTGTCCATCGTCTCGCCTGGGATACGGGTCGTACCGAAGAGGCGTTTGAGCTGTTCCATCGATTGGGGCCGCCCACGTGGCGCCTCCGGGGGCACCTCTTCGGCGTCGACGCGCCGCTTGAAGTCCACGGCTGCGGCCAGCAGGTCCGCCGCGCGTTCGCACTGGTCGCCTTCGTGGTCGGTGAGCAGGAAGAAGTAGTTGACGTCCAGTGCGACCCGGCCCCGAGCACCGAGGTACTGGCTCGGCCAGTAGTCGTCCAGCCAGGTTTGTGAGTCCTGGCTCGCGTCGACGCGTTCCAGTTCGGAATGCAGTGCCCAGGCCGGGCTCTCCGGGCTCAGGAACTCCTCCACCGCGGTCTCTGTGGCGGTGAACTGCGCGCTGTCCAACAAGGGTTCGCACCAGCGCAGGAACCGCTGCGCGCTGTCTCTGAGCGCCGGCAATGGCAACCGGGGAAGGTCGTCGTCGTGGGCGAAGGTGCCGGGTCGGTGGGGGTCGGTCATGGGGGTCTCGCTTTCGTTCTTCGACGGTGAGGGCCGAGCGTGCGCGGATGCTCCGTGGGTCGTCGGGACAGGATTTCGTGTGTGGTCGGCGGTGGGCCTACCGGGCGCTCGGTGTCTTGGGGTCCTGGGCGGCACGGGGAGGTGTCTTCCCGGTCGGGTGTCACCGGTCGATCCCGGTGCTTCGGGCGGGGGTGGTCGTGTCGTGTGTGCCCGAGCCGTCGGTCCATGGGCGCATCACCGTGTACGGGGGCGCCCATCGACGGTAGAAGGTTCGGGAAGGTGTTCGAGGTGGGACTCGGCGAGTCCGGGGGCGCCGGCCCGCAAGCCTGTGGCTTCAGCCACGGGTGGTTGACCTTGTCGCCTCCACGGGGGTTGGACCAGCCGTTGTGATCGCGGCGCGAGTCTACTGTTCGGTAACCACTGCGTTGTGGGCGGGATCGCCTACGAGGACGGGGCTTCGAGTGGTGTTCCCGGTGTGTCCCACGCCTTCGCTTCCCGGCTTCGATTCCGGAAACCGTCGATCACCGGAGGTGGGTAGCCTCGATGCTCCGTCGTCTTCGTCGAAGGGTCCGTTCATGAGTCGTCACGTCCTGGTCACCGGTGCCGCGCGAGGTATCGGTCGCGCGATCGCCATCGCCTTCGCCGACGCGGGCGATCGGGTCGCCGTGCACTACGGCTCAAACCGGGAGGGCGCCGAGGAGACGCTCCGGTCGCTGCCCGGTGTCGGCCACGTACTGGTCTGCGCCGACCTGAGCGAGCCGACCGCCGCGTCCGAACTGGTCGAGACGGTCCTGGAACGACTCGGAGGGCTGGACGTCCTGGTCAACAACGCGGCCGTGAACCTGCCCCACCCGATCGCCGAGACGCCCTTCGATGAGTGGGTGACGGTGTGGCGCCGAACCCTGGACGTCAACGTCCTGGGCGCGGCCCACATCGGTCATCGGGCCGCCCGACACATGATCGACCAGGGGGTGCGCGGACGCATCGTCAACATCGGCTCTCGGGGTGCGTTCAAGGGGGAGCCGGAGCACCCGGCCTACGGTGCGAGCAAGGCCGCCTTGCACGCGATGGGCCAGTCCCTGGCCGTGGCACTGGCTCCGCACGGGATCGGCGTGGCGTCCGTCGCCCCGGGTTTCGTCGCGACCGAGCGGGTGGCTCACCGGGTCACCGACCAGGTGCGCGCGCAGAGCCCCTTCGGGCGGGTGGCCACCCCCGAGGAGGTCGCCGCGGCCGTGCTGTTCCTGGCCTCACCCGAGGCGGAGTGGGCCTCGGGTTCCGTCCTGGATCTGAACGGGGCCTCGTACCTGCACTGATCCGTCCCATTGGTGTTGGTCCTCGGGTGCGTCCCGGGCGGGCCCTGACCGTGGGCCACGGAGGTCGGCGGCCGGCCGCCGATCCCAAGGGGTCACGGCGAAGGGCCCGATGCGTCATGCCCCAAACCCCGCTTCTATCGCTTTCGTCGCCACTATGTCGGCGAAACCACCACACGGACATGGCGAGGCGCTGTACAAGGGAGAGAAAGGGAGTTCGAGACACCAGGACTCGGGGGCAGGAATGTCATCGCACCACTCGGACGCGTCGGCCCACCATCGCTTCGCCGCCCGACCGGTGTCCCTGCGACCGCCCCGGGAACTGGCCCGGTCCGCCTTGGCGACCCCGTTGTTGGGCGACGCCCTGGATCTGGCCCGCTGGTGCGGCCCCATCACCCACGTCGACGTGCACGGTCTGCCGGATCTGGACGACACCCGCGACGCGATCCGCAGGTTCGGTCTTTGGCCCCATCACCTGTGCCGGGATCCCCATCGCCGGGACGAGTGGTTGCGGCGGATCGACTCCCCCGAACAGGCACACCGTTTCATCCGGTCCTGGCGCGCCGCCCTGAGGTTGGGGCTGGTCCAGTGCGAAACGGGCCAGGCACGGCCCGCTCAGGATCTGGACGGCCGGGTGCGCGCCCCCGAACAGGTCCTGCGCTGGTGGGTGCTCGGTTTCCGTGAGTGCGTGGAGCGTTCACTGCGGGAGGTCGCCGGTATCTCACCCGACACAGCTCTGGGACGCCTGTACGAGTCCCCCAATGGTGCTCGTGTCCCGCTGCGCATGCTGACCCAGGAGGTCGTGACCGCTCAGGAGGAGATCCATCTGCCGATGGTGTGCCCGGGGCGCAGCACCGCCAGGCTCGCTCGCGGAGCGTGGGAGCTACGCGATTCCGGCGCGGTCGAGGTCGGGCACAGCACTCCCAGGGCGCCCAAGGACGTTCCTCGCGATCATCGGACCGACCCGCTCTGGGCGGAACTCACCGACCTGGGCCGGTACGGGATACGGCAGATCCTGTTGGCGAGTGGCCGTCCGGCTCCTCTGCTCGATGAGTTCGTGCGGCTCGACGCGGGTGCCTTCTTGGACGCGTTGGCCACGTTCTCCCCCGATGGCCAGCTCGTCGGGCTCACCTCGTGGTCGGACTCCCGCGCGCCCGAGGAGACGCTGAGGGAGATCGTCGCGGTCTGTGCCGGGCCGGGGAGGGCACTACGTCGTTGGAACGCCGCCTTGGTCCTGGGCCTGATCAGTTCACGCATCGGTCAGCGCCTGCGTCGGTTGTTGGTCGAGCCCGATCCCACGGTGGCGGGTCTGGCCTCGGTGGTGTTGTTGTCCTCGCACATGCTCCCGCAGGAGGAACGCGAGTCGTTGAGCGCCCGGTTCGGGCATTGGACGGCCATCGACGTGTTCGCCGCGGCCTCCGCCCTGGGCGAGTCCGGGATGCGGTCCTTCCTGGTCTCGGAGGCCGCCGAGGGCATCGACCGACACCTGTTCGATGACGTCGACCGGCTCTGGGACCCGGAGCATCCCGATACCCGTGAGGTCCTGCGGGCTCTGGGCAGTCACCATCCCGATCCGGAGGTGGCGGCGCGGGCGAGGGCCGCTCGGGCTCGCGCGCCGCACCCGCCCTGAAGCGTGGGCGACCACCTCCGGCACCCGGTCGGACGCTACACCGTGGCCTTCCCTCGTTCTTCGGTCGCGGCCTGTCGCGCCCTTCGGTGTCGGCGGCGCAGGACCACCAGTCCGAAGAAGAGTGCGACGGCCATGGTCGCCACCATGATGCCCAGGAATCCCCAGGGGCCCACCAGTGGGCTGACCATCAACGGGATGGCCGCCGCGGTGACCAGTCCACCGCCGAAGAAGGGTTCGAAGATGAGCTGTTTGTATCCGAACGCCGGGTAGGCGGGGGTACGTACTTCCGGGTCCACCACGCGCATCAACACCATGCCGGTGGCCGTCACGCCCATCGACTGACCGAACTCGCCGATGCCGCGCTCGAACCAGAAGTTCGGCATCATGCGCGGCGCCAGGAAGAGGAAGGCGAACAGACACCACAGGATGCCGGCGATCGCCAGGACCGCGAAGGTGAGGATGTTGTCGGCGATGGCCTGCAGTGACAGCGTCGCCATGGCGGCGATGATGAGCACGTCCAAGGACAGGCCCTGGATCCGCTCCACGGAGCGTTCGTCGACGATGTCGTTGCGGTCGAAGCGGTCGATGACCATCTGGACGAGGATGCCGCCGATCATGGCCAGTGGGAACAGCGGCACGTACGCCATGACCTCGATGGTCTCGGCCCACAGTGCCTGCTCCAGCCATTGCAGTCCGGACAGGATCAGCTGACCGATGATGACGGCGACCGCCACCAGACCGAAGTGCAGGGTCAGGGGGTCCATGGACGAGGGGTGCACGGTCATCGTCGAACCGGCGGTGCGGTTGGCCCGCTCGATCAGACCGGCCTGTTCACGGTCGGTGCCCTTGTTGTCGGCGCTGATCACCGAGGTCTTGCCGTGACGCACGCCCCAGTTGATGAGGACGATGCCGATGATGACCCCGGAGAGCAGGCCGACGGTGGCCATGCCCAGTGCGAGGTCCTGACCCTCGGCCCAGCCGACCTGTTCGAAGGTGGTGCCGAGTCCGGCGGCGGTTCCGTGACCGCCCAGGAACCCGATCTCGATGAGCGCTCCGGAGATCACCGGAACGTCGAGGAAGGGCACCAGGACCAGCAGGGCCAGGAGGATACCGATCACGTACTGGCCGCTGGCCACGGTGATACCGAAGGCCAGGTTGGGGCCGGCCAGGTCGACGGCCTCGCGCAGCTTCGGCAGTCGTTTACCGAGGAAGAGGCTGGCGAAGACCACCGAGATGAGCAGGCCGGGCAGGGCCGACCAGACCGACATGACATCCACACCGAACAGGCCGCCCTCGGCCACGCGGTCGGCGAGTCCCACCGCGATGCCCTGGTCCGCGAGCAGGCCCATCGCCCAGCCGAGGACGTCGGGGCCGAGCAACAGGGCGATGCCGCCGCCGATGATCGAGCCGGGCAGGTAGAGCTTCTGGGTGAGCTTCCACTTGACCCGGATCAGCTTGGAGACCAGCAGCAACAACCCGAGGAGCAGGAGTGCGAGGCCAACGGTGTCAGGGGACATATCCACCTCTCGGAACGGCCCCGAGGAGGAACGGTACGGGGCGGACGTGTACCCCTGGCACGCGGACACACGCGTGGCTCGGCACGTGGTCCACCCGCGCAGGGGTCGGGGCTGGGAGGTAGGTCGCATGTGTCAGTGACTCGGCTGACGCGAACACCCGGGAATCTTACACACGGTGATGGGATCGCCAGGACTCGCCCACTTCGCACTTGGAGGGAACGTGACGAACGGTCGATAACATCCCGATAACCCCACGGGATCGGTAGTGAAGGGGGTGTGATCCGAAAAGCCCCACCCTTGCCGTTTTCACGCTCCGTCAGCGTTCGCCGGGGCGGTGGCGGGTACCCGGAACCGGCCGTCGTACACGCCGATCATCCGCCCGATCTCGGTGGGGATCCTCATAAACCCCGGTCGGCCGTTCGACTCTCCTGTGCGCGCCCTCCCGACCGGGACGCTTACTCGTTCTTCCCCGGGTCCGCCCCGAAGGAATCGGCGTCGCCCCGCCCTGACGTCCAGGGCCGCCCGAACAGTTCTCGGGCCCACCGGGTCAGCTCTCGGTGGCGGGCGTGTTCCGGACCGACCAGGTCCAGGGGTCCGCCCCAGCTCTCCCCCGGTTCCGGTGCTCCCAGGCCGAGGGTCTCCCGAACCGCCGCCAGGACCCCTTCTCCCGGATCATCCTCGACCCGTGGAGCCGAGCGGATCCGTTGGGAGAGCGCGCGACCCACACGGGTGGCCGCGCCGACGCACACCACCCCCAGGAACTCGGCTTCGCGGAAGGCTCGCAGGACCCGGAACTCATGTTCGGGATCGACGGCGGTCAAGGGCTGGTACCAGTGCGCGGCGGAGAGCAGCCACTCGGTTCCCGTTGCCTTCTTGTCCTCCTCGGCCAGATCCCGTGTGGCCCGCGCGCCGTCGATGCCCAGGGTGATTCCGTCCGGCACGTGCGTCAGTGCGCACACCACGGCCCATCTGCTGCGGGCGTCGGCGCCCTCCTCCACTGCCCCGGAGGACACGGGTTCGTCGTCGGTGGGCCACCACAGGCCGTCCTCCGCGCGCCGGGCCCAGCCCTCCAGGAGCGCCACCAGGCGCACCTCCGGGGCGGCGGCCGACCATGCTCGGGCCTGGTCGGAGAGGGTGACGTGATCGTTCTCGGCGATCAACAACCCGGTCCGCGCTCCCACCTCCAGCCAGGTTCTGGCCAGGTCCTCGTTCCCGCCCGCCGCCTTGGTGAGCCTGCGTCGTGACGGCACCGCCAGGTGACCGTCACGACGCAACCTCCCGGGGCGTTCGGTGAGAGCGGCCACCAGTCGGGTGTCCGCCCCCGCCAGGAAGGTGAGCGCCTCTCGGGAGAGCTCCTCCACCGCACCGGGTCCACGTCCCTGCGGCATCCCCTCGACCGGGGGCCCCATGACCTGTGGCGGGGCCGGATCGAACCGGTGTGGGAAGGAGCGCCGGATCGTCAGGGCCACTTCGCGCGCGACCTCGAAGACGCGGGCGTCGTCGGTCTCGTAATCGGTCGGCAGCAGCAACCCGTGCTCCAGCAGCCAGTCCTGTTCGTCGTCGCCCGTTCCGTCCACCGGTAGGTCCATGCCCCACGCCAGGTGGGTCCGGGCGATCTCCACCTGATCGGAGAAGAAGGTCAGCTGCAGGATCCGGTGCCGCACCTCGTGCGGCGCATCGCGTACCAGGGACACCACCCTTTGTTCGTCGGTGAGCGCCTCCGTCAACGTTTTCCTCAGTTCCCACCAGTCCCCGGTGGGATCGAGTCCCAACGCCAAGGCCATCCGGCGCAACGTCGCCAGGCCGTATCTGTCCAGGGCCTCCTCGACCGACCAGGGGTAACCTCGCATGCCGAATTGGTATCCGGCGTCGTCGGGCAGGTGGTAGCCACCATCACCGTCCGGCCACAGGATCGCCAGGTCCAAGAGGTCGGACACGCATTCCTCCGCGCGCATCCTGGCCAACCCGGGGCTGTCGGCGTCCACCTTGGCCAGCAGGGCCTCGTGGTCGACCGGCCCCAGGAGGAACGGGTCCTGGGCGAGGGATCTCCGTCTGCGCGGCCAACCGCCCTCCGGCCCGCCCGGAAGCAGCTCCTGCGCGTTCTCGGCGACCGCGACCACCGCTCGCAGGATCTGGTGGTGGGGCAGGGGCAGTCGTTCGAAGACCGTGGGCCGCAAGGCCAGGATCATGATCAGGTCGAGCAGGGTGTCGGGGGTGGCCGTCCGGTAGCGGACGGCGCCGTCGGGGATGGTGGACAAGATGTCCGCGACCCGTTCCGGCGGCATGGTGCGAAGGTGGGCGTCCAACGCGGCGAGGCGGTCCATGGTTTCAACTTTAGGGTTCGTCGTGCCCACGCGCACCGATGATTTCCCGGTCTGTGGACAACCCGGACACGGGTCCCCTCGCTCCCGGCTTCGTACCGATCTGCGGGAAACCACTCCACCGGACCGGCGTGGAACGGTAGTAAGGGGTCACCCTCGCTCACACTCACACCCGATGCTGGAAACGGGGCCGGACATGCCCTCTCACGAACCGTCACGGCGGGGACGACCTCCCCTGTCCGCCAGGCCCGTGTCGCTGCCACCGACCGACGTCCTGGCCCGCATGGCTCTGGACTCCCCATTGTTGTGCGACGCCCTGAGTCTCGCCCGCTGGAGCGCCCCCGCCACCCCGGTCACCTCCGGTGGGGTCCCCGGCATCGATGACGCCCGGGCGGCGATCTCCCGCTTCTCTCTGTGGCCGCACGACCTGCCCGGTCATCTGGATCAACGGGTGATCTGGCTCGGTGCGCTGCACTCGGTCGCCGATGTCGCCCACTTCGTGGTGCCCTGGTCCGCCGCGTTGCGTCTGGGGCTGGTCAGCATCGACGATTCCCTGGCCCGTCCCGCTCCCGACCTGGAACATCGGGTGCGCGACCCCGAACAGGTTTTGGAGTGGTGGTTCCACGAGTTCGAGCACACCATCGCGCACGCCCGAGGCGACCTGTCCCGTCCTCGCGATCCCGTGCCCGGCACCACCGGCCCCGATCTGCTCCCGGAGGTGTTGCGGTTCCTGTACGAGGCTCCCGACGGGCATCGGCCCGACCTGGACACCCTGGCGTTGGAGGCCTTGTCCAGACCGGTTCCTCGCACCGCCGCCACCGCTACGCCCCACACCACCGATCTGCTCCTGAACGTGTTGTGGCAGCTCTCCGATACCGGGGCCGTGGTGTTGGACCACGCTCCCGAGGACGAGAGCGTGGACCGTTGCACCGTCGAACTCACCGCGTTGGGTCGCCACGGGGTGCGCCGGTTACTCCTGGAGGTGGGGATCCACGCGCCCATCGTGGACACCCTCGCCGAGGCGTGCGCCTCCCGATTCCTGGACGCCCTGGCCGTGCTGCCCTTCGAGGAGCGCTCGCCGGAGGCCGCGCGGTGGTTGGACCGGCGTGGCCCGGAGGAGGCCCTGCGCCAGATCACCGAGGTGGTGCGGGGGCCCGGGCTGGCACTGCGCCGTTGGGTGGCCGCCCAAGTGCTCAACACCACCAGTTCCGAACTCGCACCGCGGCTGCGCGTCCTGTTGGCCTCCCCGCACAGCACGGAGGCCTGCCTGGCCGCGATGGTCCTGCTCTCCTCCGGCATGCTGGACCAGCGCGGCATCGATCGACTGTTGGCCCAGTACGGACCATGGGTGGTGATCGACATGGTGGCCGCGGCGATGCCCTCCGACGGTTCGGAACCGACCTCTTTTCTGACCGCGAAGGACAGCCCCGACGTGCACCGATTGCTGTTGGTGGACGCCGATCCGGTCGTACTCGGGGCGCACCCCGACGCCCTGACGGTCTTGGACGCGTTGGCCCGTCACCACCCGCTCGCCGAAGCCGCGGCCCGGGCCGCGGAGCTGGCCGATCGGCTTCGGGCGTTCGGGCGGCCCATGGAACAGTGAGGGGTCAGGCCTTCCCCTCGGCGATCGCGCGGGCGATCTGTTCGCTCATCTGCCGGGCGAGCACGTCGGCGTGGTAGGCGATGTGTTCGGGCAGGTGCCCTTCCATGGCGGCGCGGAACCCGGTGATGTCCGTGGTCGCGTTACGCCCGCTCGGCAGGGGGACGAGCAGTGTGTCGGTGCCACGGAAGGCGATCTGTGTCCCGTACCCGGCGAAGGCCCGGCGAAGCGCGGCCATGGCGGTATCGTCGGGCGCCGCGATCAGCCCCTGTCGGCGGGCGTTCCGCGCGGTGAGCCGAGCCACGCCCGCCGCGATGCGGGGCCACCGGTCCGTGGTCGCGACCACGGCCCGCTCGAAGGTCTCCACCATGTCGCTGGGCGCGAAGGCGCCGTACTCGGGAAGGAGGATCCGCACGCTGGTGGGCGGCAGGTACTCGATCGGCAGGCCCTCCTCCTGATAGGCCCGCACCAGGACGGCCCCGAAATCGGCGTGGACGGGACCCAGGTCGAACGTCCGGGCCTGTTCCAGGTGGGCACGCATCCAGCCGGGGGTCTCCTGCGGGACGCGCGGGTAGCGGCGCATCTCCTGGGCGTAGGCCAGGGGCGCGAGCCCGTGGGGCAACGCCACCTCGTCATATTCGTACTCGGCCCGAAAACGCCCGGAGACCTCCACCGAGATCCGCGCCTCGAACCAGGTGCCCGCTCCCGGTTTCTCGCCCAGGTCCTTCAGTCGCGTGGCCGACACCCGGACCGGCTCGGGTGGGACGAACTCGCGCACCGTGCCGTCGGTACTCACCGCGACGAGGTCCTCATAGGTGAAGCCACCCACCCGACGTGTCAGGTATACGACGTTCTGCCAGTCCTCGGGCATGATCTCGACCAGTCCGCGGGCGATCTCCTCGACGGTCTGCTGCTGCCGGATCATGGGCGGCGTCGCGCCTTGCGGTGATTCGGTCATCGGGTGCTCCGAAGCGTTGGGGGTACCGTGGCCCGACCTTCCTACCGCGCGTGTCCGACTTCGCACGCATCGCGCGGGCCGGCGCCCCTTCGGAGACATCGGAGAGGCGGCCGGCCGCACACGGTGTGGGGCGGTGCGCGCCGGGGCCGGTTCGGTGTCGGGCCCATTTCCGTGCGTCCGTTCGGTCGCGGGAAGGGGTCAGTCGGCGAGGGCGTCCAGGTAGACCCATTCGCCCTCGTGGCGGCGGAAGCGGCTGTGCTCGCGCAGCTCGCCGTCCTGGCCGTCCTCCTTGTAGTGGGCGCGGAACTCGACGGTGCCCTCCGTGTGGAAGGGGGTCCCCGCACTCGTTCGCAGGATCTCCAGCCCCGTCCACTCGGTGTCGGGGTCCAGTCCCACGCGCCGGGGGCGGGTGGTGGGATCCCAAGAGCGCAGGAGATAGTCCTCGTCGCCCACGACGAAGGCGCTGTAGCGCGAGCGCATGAGGTTCTCGGCGGTGGTCGCACGGGCCGTACCGGCGTGCAGACGACCGCAACAGGCGTCGTACTTCTCGTCCCGGCCGCACGGGCAGGGCGCATCGGTGGGCAGGGCTCGCGGGACGGTGGAGCGCCGTGAACGGCGGGATCGCTGCTGGGCCATGCGTCCATTCTGATGTGCCGGGAACACCGCCCGGCCCGATCGAGGGGAATCGGGTCGGACGGTTCGGACGGAGGGGTCAGGCTCCGCTGTCGCCCGGGCGGCGCGGTGGAGGTGGCGGCAACCATCGCGGCGGCGGACCGTCGTCGGGGGCAGGGCGCGGTTGAGGGATCGGGAGCGCGTACACGTGGGCGTAGTCCATGTCCATCCCCCCGGTTGATACCCAACCTGACCGGTGGAACGAAACACGCGGGATGTCCGCTTCCGGCACCCGGGCATCACCGTTCGGCCCTTGCGGGGTGTGCCATCCCGCGTCCTCCACACCAGGTCTGGCCTGTGAAGTCGCCCAACCACTCACGGATGGGCGCTTCCGCGTCCAGGCGTGAGGACATGTGTATAGTCGGTCCGACCGTCGGCCAGGAAGGGTTGGGAACATGGACAACGTGGAGGTGAGCTCCGCCGACATCGCCCGTATCGCCGGGGTCAAACCGACAGCGGTCAGCAACTGGCGTCGACGCCACGACGACTTCCCCACCCCCGTCGGCGGCACCGACCGCAGCCCCCGCTTCGACCTGGCGGAGATCGAGGAGTGGTTGTCCACCCACCGCAGCGTGCCCACCATCGACCCCGACCAACGGCTGTGGCAGGTGGTGGACTCCCTGCGCGGTTCCGCTCCCGTAGAGGACCTCCTCGGGTTGGTGGGCGCGCTGACCCTGCACCTGCGCGACCACCCCGCGATCCCCTCCGATGACCCGGCCGTGTTGGTGACCGCGGCCCTGGACGGCTTCGAGACACGGTTGCGCGCCTCCGGTTCGGCCTGCCTGGCCGACCATCGGCCCGCCCGGGTCCCCGAAGCACTGCTCCCCGCCCTGGTGGAGACGACCGTGCGCGCCGTCGCCGAGAGCGGACCCGCTCCGGTGCTGGAGCGTATGAGCCGAAGGTCCGAGCAACGCTCCCCGGCCGGTTCGCACAACCTCCCACCGGACCTGGCCGCCTTGATGGTCCACCTCGCCGGAGGCGGCGCGCTGACCGACCCCGCCTGTGGTGGGGGTGAGGTCCTGGTGGCGGGGGCCCGCGCCGGGAACGCACCGTTGCGCGCCCAGGACCGGGACCGGTCGGCACTGTGGCTGACCGCGCTGCGCCTGGCCTTCGACGACGCCCTGGACGAACGGGTCGAACTGCGGGTCGGCGATGCCCTTCGCGAACCGGCCTTCACCTCGGATCCGGCCGACTCGGTGGTCACCGCTCCCCCGTTCGGTGAACGCAACTGGGGTGTGGAGGACCTGGTCGAGGATCCGCGGTGGGTGCACGGGCTACCGCCTCGGCTGGAATCCGATCTGGCCTGGGTGCAGCACTCGTTGTCCCAACTGCGACCGGGCGGCACCGCCGTGCTGTTGATGCCCCCGGCCGCGGCCCAACGTCCTTCCGGACGGCGGATCCGCCGTTCGCTGTTGCGGTCCGGCGCGTTCCTCGCGGTGGTGTCGCTGCCCGCCGGTTTCGCCGCGCACTACGCCGTCCCGCTACAGCTGTGGGTGCTGCGCCGAACCGACGAGACGACGACACCCACTCCTTTGTTGTTGGTGGACACCGAGCCGGCCGACCCCGCCCGGGTGGAACGCCCCGAGGACGTGATCGGCCGGATCCGCGGGCTCTGGGAGGACTTCCGCGACTCCCCGGAGGGTTTCAAGGAGGTCCCGGGGACGGCGCGGGCCGTGGAACCGGTGGAGCTGCTCGACGAGGAGATCGACCTCACCCCCCGCCGCCATCTGCCCCTACCCCGTTCGAGCGCCCGAGACCTCGGCCTGTTCGCCCGGCGACGCACCGAGATGGAACGGTCGCTGCGGTCACTGCGGTCACTGCTTCCGGAGGTCCCCGAAACCCTGCCCGAGGCAGCGCCCACCCCGGTCGTCACCCTGGGAGAACTGGCCAAGGCCGGTTCGGTCACCATCCGGCGTCACCGTGTCCGTCGCCCCGAGGAGGAGGGCGGTCCACAGGTCCAAGCGCGGGTGCTGACGCCACAGGACGTGATGCGCGGGACGCCGGCGACCCGGACCGAACGCGTGGACGCCGACCCCATGCGCAACCCACCGTTGCGGGAGGGCGATGTGGTCATCCCCGTGGTCACCGAACGCCCGCTGGCCCGGGTGGTCACCGCCGAGGACGCCGGGGCCCACCTCCACGG
Source organism: Nocardiopsis sp. NPDC055551 (assembly GCF_053619415.1). NCBI lineage: Bacteria > Bacillati > Actinomycetota > Actinomycetes > Streptosporangiales > Nocardiopsidaceae > Nocardiopsis > Nocardiopsis sp. NPDC055551. The sequence continues at coordinate 127,877 of NZ_JBSHJJ010000011.1, forward strand.
CGGGTTGTACGTGGTGAGCACCAACCCGGCGGCCGTGGACCCCTGGTTCCTCGCGGGTTTCGTCAGCAGTGAGGCCGAGCGCGGACACATCGCCCGGGTGAGCAGCAGCATGCGCGGCTCCCTCCGGTTGGAACCGCAGCGATTCCGTCTGCCCGTGCTGTCCATCCAGGAGCAACGCGCCCACGGGGAGCGTTTCCGTCGGGTCGAACGGTTCCGTCGGGCGCTACGGGAGCTACAGGAACTGGGCACGGAACTGGCCGACCAGGCCGTCGATCTGGCCGTGGAGCTCACCACCGACCGGACGACCCGGCATTAGTTCGCCGCCGACGAGGGCCCGACCACCTTTCCGGGGGTCGGGCCCTCGTGTCGTCTCAAGGGTGTGGTGGTGTTCAGCCGACGTCGGCGGTGATGGTCACGCCCAGGCCGAGGGTCTCCTCGAACTCGACGGAGGCCGGGGTGAAGGCGCCCTCGGCGGTGATCACGCCCTCGGCGCGCTGTCCGGAGTCGAGCGTCACGGTGTCGATCTGGGACTCGGACATGCCCAGGGCGCTGGTCGTGTCCTTCTTGGTGCCGTCGTCGGCGACGATCGCGAAGTACAACGGGTTGACATCGATGGCCTCGTCACCGTTGTTCTCGATGGTGACGTGCACGCTGGTGTAGTCGCCGCCGTCGTGCAGAATGCTCGGCACGAAGTCGGTGACCTCGGCGGTCAGCGCGACGGGCTCCTCCGCGACAGGCTCCTCCGCGGCCTCATCGACCTCCGCTTCGGTCGTTTCCTCGGTCTGCTCCGAGGTGTCCTGCGAGGCGTCTTGCGAGGCACCGGAACCGTCGGAACCTGAGGATAGGACGGCCACGCAGCCGCCCATCAGGAAGAGCAGGATCAGGAACGCTCCACAGCCCAGGCCGAACCTCTTGCCGGTGGACATGCCCTGCTTCGGCGGCATCGGCCGGTAGGGCGGCTGGGGCTGGAACGGCTGCTGAGGCTGGGTCATGGTGGGCTCCGGGTCTGTGCGGTGGCGACGAGGCCGTGGGGGTGAACACCGAACCGGGCGGTTCGGCGCGCAACGGGAGAAGGGTCTCCGGAGCTCTGAATCAACCCGAAGACACTCACACCATACACGATTGAGTGTGAACTAGACCAACCATAAACAAGGAGCCTGTTTCACACCTCGGAACAAACTCATCACCGTCATCCCTACCGGACCCCGGGTCGGGACCGGGTCGTCCGGGACTTCGACGTCATCGCTCCGCCTGGTGTGGACGAAGGCAGGCGGGCCCCTGCACGCCCGGAGCCTCCGTCACGTTCGAGGCGAGGCGGGCAGGAGTGCCCGGCGTTCCGGATCAAGGGTGAGGACGCGGTCCGCGCGGGCGGCGACGTCTCGATCGTGCGTGACCATGACAACGGCCAGGCCCTCCCGCGCGCGCAGGGTGTCCAGCAGATCCAGGACCGTACGCGTGCTCGCGGTATCCAGGGCCGCGGACACCTCGTCGGCCAACAACACCCGCGGACGCGCGGCCAGGGCGCGGGCGATCGCCACGCGCTGCCGTTGGCCGCCCGAGAGCCGGCCGGGGTAGGCACGTGCGGTCTCCGCGGGCAGGCCTACCCGTCCCAGGAGTTCGGGGACCTCCGCCGCGGCCTGTTCTCGTGTCAGGCCCCGGAGCACCATGGCCGGGCGTGCCAGTGCCGTTCCGACGCGCTGGGCGGGGTTCAGGACTCCGACAGGGTTCTGGCCGACCGGTTGGACGGCTCTCAGTGACTCCCGAGTGCGGTCCGTGTACCTGGCGGGGAGGGGTCGGCCGTCCAGTGAGAACGAACCCCTCGCCGGGGGATGGAGCCCGGCAAGGCTCCTGAACAGTGTGGATTTGCCGCTCCCAGAGGGCCCCAGGACGGCGACCGCCTCCCCTGATCGGACGGTCAGGTCCGATTCCCCGAGCAGCTCTCGACCGTCCGGTCCGATGAGGCGGATCCCGTGGAGTCCGAGGAGCGGGGGGCCGTGCGGGGGTCGGGAGGCCGGGACACCGGTGACACTCCGGCGGTCGACCCCGGGCTCATCGATGTCGATGAGGACATCGGCGACTCGGGCGGCGAACCCCCGGTCATGGGTGATCACCACGGTGACTCGGTTCGGGCGTCCTCGCCGTTGCTCCAGCACGTCGAGCACGAGTTCGACCGTGGCGGGATCCAGGCCGCTGGTGGGCTCGTCCAGCACGAGGAGTTCGGGGTCACCGACGATCGCGCGAGCCAGGGCCACCCTTTGGGCCTGGCCGCCGGAGAGCTCGCGCGGACGCCGACGCCACAGGGCCTCGGCGTCCAGTCCCAGTCGGGTGAGGGTCACGCACACCTTCTCCGTGTTCTCCCGGCGTGGTCCCAGGGGCAGCGCGTCGGCCACGAGGGAGGCCACCGACCGCAAGGGGTGCAGGTCCGACGCGGGATCTTGACCGAGGATCCCCACCCTGGTCAGGCGCCGGCGCCGGCCGCCCCGTCCCCGGGGCACCGGGGCTCCCCGCCACCGGACGTGTCCGGACCGGCGGACCAGCCCCACGGGCAGGGCGTCGAGCGCCGCGAGGAGTGCGCTGGTCTTGCCGCTGCCGGAAGGCCCCATGACCGCCATCACCCCGCCGTCGGGGATCCGCAGGTCCACGGGCCCGACGACCACTCGGCCCCGAGTGTCCTCGACCAGTAGTGCTTCCACGTCCAGTCCCTCAGGCATGGTTCATCTCCTCCCGATCCGCCCTTTCCGGACGGCGGTCATCGTGTTCCTGGGAGGTCGGTCGGGCGGCGAGTGCGAACAGCAGCGTCGTGGCACCGAGTGCGATCGCGGGTGCGGCCACCGCCCACGGGTTGCTCGCCACCCCGGTCATGTTCTCCCTCAGCATGAGAGCCCAGTCCGGTGTGGGCGGGGCCGCGCCCAGCCCCAGGACGCCGAGTGCCGCGCAGACCTGGATCGCCACCACCAGGCGCAGCCCCAGGTCGGCGGAGACCAGTCCGCGCATGGCCGGAAACACCTCACGGAGCAGCACCGAGGCCGTGTGCTCGCCACGCAGGAGGGCCGCTTCCACGTACCCGGAGGAGCGGATGGAGCGGACGGCGTCACGCACCACCCTCAGGGTGAGTGGGGCGCCGCCGCACACCGTCGCCACGACGACCGCCGGTTGCCAGGGCAGGGCGATCGCCGCCACCAGGGCCAGTAACAGGGACGGTAGGGCCAGGAGCAGGTCCGCGCAGGCGGTGAGCAGGCGGGCGACGAACCCGCCGGACCATCCCGCCACCAGACCACCCGCGATGCCGATGGCGGAGGCGCACACGGCGGCCACCACCGAGACGGTCAGCAGTGGGCCTCCCCCGGCCAGGACCCGGGACCACACGTCCCGGCCCAGGGCGTCGGTCCCGAGCAGGTACGTGGAGTCGGGCGATTGCCAGGGTGCGCCGGCCGTGGAGTTCGGGTCGTAGGGCGCCCACCAACCACCGCAGAGCACCAGGGTCACGGACACGACCAGCGACAACGGCACCAACAGCCTTCTCATGTCGCCCTCCCGTGTTCGGGTTCGGTCAGGGCCGCCGACAGGTCTCCGAGTGCCAGTCCCAGCAGCACGATCGCGGCGGCGAGCACGGCCGTGGCCTGCACGACGGGTAGATCTCGTGCGGAGATGGCCGATACCAGGAGCGAGCCCATGCCGGGGTACCCGAAGAGGGCCTCCACCACGGTCGCGGCGGCGATCAGGCCGCCCGCGGAGACCGCCACGACCCGGGCGAAAGGGGCCAGGAGGAAGGGAAGGACGTCCACCAGTGCGATTCGCCACGGGGGCACGCCCCTGCGCCGGGCGTCGACCACATGGGGCATGCGCACGGTGTCGGCGACCGAACCCGACAGGAGGCTCCCGCCGAAGAACGCGGTGGGCAGCGCCATGGACGTCACCGGAAGGAAGAGCAGGTCCGGGTGGTGCCAGGGGATGGCACCGGGAGGAAGCAGGGACACCGGTGGCACCAGCCCGAGATGGCCCGAGAACAGCGCGGCCGAGGCCGCCGCCACGACCGCCATGGGAACCGCGGCGCCCCCCGTCAGAACAGCGGTGGGCAACCGGCGTCCTCTCCGTGTCGTCCCCGCCCACCAGGCCAGGGCCAGGGACGCGGGGACGGCGATCACCAGGGCTCCCGCCACGACGGCGAGGGTGGCGGGCAGCCTTTGGGCGAGGGCATCGGCGACAGGGCGACCGTTGACCAGGGATGTTCCCAGATCCCCGCTGAGCAGGGCACCGACCCAGTCCAGGTAACGCCGCCAGGGCTCGACGTCCAGTCCCAGATCCTGCCGTAGGTGTCGTACCTGTTCCTCGTCGGCCCCGGGTGAGGCCCGCAGGTCGGCGGCGTCGCCGGGAAGGAGTTCGGTCGCGGTGAAGACCGCTACCGAGACCAGGCCCAGTAGCAGCGCCGCCCGGACCAGGGAGAACAGGAACGAGGCCCCCACGGCGGCCCTCCGTGAGCGTGGAAGGGCCACCGCGGGGGCGATCTCGGGGTCGGGCATCAGCCGGTGGCCTCGACCTGTTCGATGAACAGACGGTGGAAGCCGGGACCTGTGGGCAGGCCGCTCACACCGGGGGCGGCCAGGTCGATACCGTCTCCGGTGCCCCAGACCACGTAGCCGCCATCGTCGGCGACCCGCTGCTGGAGATCGGCCAGCAGGGCGTGCCGCTCGTCGTCGTCGGCGGTGGCCAGCGCATCGGCGAAGTCGGCGTCCCAATCGGGTTCGTTCCAGCCGGTCTCGTTGATGGGGCCGTCGGACACCAGGGCCATCCGTGCGAAGTCCACGAACCCGTTCCCGCCGAGGCTGTTGAGGTAGAGCGGTTCGACGTTCCACACCTCGGCCCAGTAGGTGTCGGGCGGTCCGATCTCGATCCGGACGTCGATGCCCGCCTCGGCCAGCTGTTCTGCGGCCAGGGTCGCGGTCTCCTCCATACCGGGGTAGGAGTTGGTCGCGTGCAGGGTGAGCTCGACCCCGTCCCCGTGACCGGCCTCCTCCAACAGTTCGCGGGCGCGGTCCAGGTCGCGTTCGACCGGCTCCACCTGCGGGGCGAAGGGTTCCTCGGAGTTGAGCAGGTCCGCGCCCGGCTCCCCATAACCGAGGAAGACCGTCTCCACGAGCTGCTCCCGGTCCAGGGCGAGCTTGACGGCCTCGCGCACGCCGGGGTCGTCGAAGGGTTCGCTGCCCAGATCCATGACCAACGGGTAGTTCACTCCCCCGGGCCGGGTGACCACCTGGACGGAGTCGTCCTCCTCGTACTGCCGGGCACTGGTGGGCGCGACACTCCCGGCGATGTCGGCCTGTCCTGAGGCCACCGCCTCGGCGCGCGCGCCCGGATCGGGCACGGCGCTGATCTGGAGCGTGTCGTAGCCCGGGGCCTGGCCCCACCAGCCGTCGTGCCGGTTCAGGACCGCGGTGGTGTCGTCGTGTCGGGCCGACTGGAACGGGCCGGATCCGATCACGGGTTCGGTGATGTCGTCACTGCCCTCGGGCACCACGAAGGTCAGGGAGGCCAGGGCGACGCCGACCTCCGCGTAGGGCTGGTGGGTGACCAGTTCGAGGGTGTGCTCGTCCACGACGGAGGAGGACTCCAGGTCGAACATGGACAGGCGGCCGTTGTTCTCGGCGCCCTTGCCCTGGATGCGCTCCAGGGAGAACAGGACGTCGTGGGCGGTGACCGGCTCGCCGTCGGAGAAGACGGCGTCGTCGCGCAGGGCGATGGTCCACCGGTCCAGGTCGTCACTGTCGGGTTCCCATGACTCGGCCAGGCGGGGCTGGACGGCCCCGTTCTCGTCGGTCACGGTCAGTACGTCGTAGAGCATGGCGAACCGCAGGTAGTCGGACTCGTTGCCGACGCGTCCGTGCGGGTCATGGGTGGTGGCCGCCGGGGCGCCCACCGCGGCGTAGCGCAGGGTGTCGCCGTCGGCGGAGGCCTGGTCGCCTTCGCCGCCACCACAGGCGGTGGCCGCCAGGAGCACCACGAGGGCGCCCACCGGCAGGAATCGTCGTCTCATCGTTCGGCCTTTCTCGGGGCGGGGCCGTGGTCGGCACGGCCCCGTGAGGTGTCTTGCGACCCGTGGTTCTGGAAAGCGGGCTCAGGAGGGTTCATGGACGGTGACGGCGCCCGAGGGGCACCAGTCCACCGCGGTCAGGGTGCGTTCGCGCGCTTCGGGAGGCACGTCGGCGCGGAGCAGGACCACCAGGCCTTCGTCGTCCTGGTCGAACAGGTCCGGTGCGGCGCGCACGCACTGGCCCGCGCCCGCGCAGACCTCACGGTCCGCGGTCAGGCGCGGGGCGGAACCGGCGGGCGTCACCATGAGACCGGGACCTCGTCCAGCCCGAAGATCGCCGAGGAGGAGCGGGCGGGCAGGTCGGCCAGGGCCAGTTCGGACCTCAGGGTGGGGACGCGATCGAACAGCACGCGCAGGGCGACCTCGATCTCCAGGCGGCCCAGGTTCTGACCCACGCACTGGTGGGTGCCGTAGCCGAAGGCGACGTGGTTGCGCTGCGGGCGCCGCACGTCCAGGCGCTCGGGTTCGGGGAAGGCCTCGGGGTCGTGGTCGGCGGCGCCGAGCAGGGCGATGAAGCCGTCGCCCACGGGGATGGTGCCCGTGCTCAGTGGGATGTCCTCGGTGGCCACTCGCAGGGTGATCACGTCGGCCACGGACAGGTAGCGCAGCAGTTCGTCCACCGCGCCCGGCCACAGGTCGGGGTCCTCACGCAGGAGGGCCGGCTGGTCGGGGTGTTCGAGCAGGGCCAGCGCGGCCAGCGGGATCATGTTGCGGGAGGTCTCGTGCCCGGCGTTGAGGGTGATGCCGATCTGGGACAGCAGGGAGTGCCGGGTGATCTCGCCCCGGGCCAGGGGTCCGGTGGCCAGGCGGCTGATCAGGTCGTCCTGGGGGTTCTTCGACTTGTCGTCGATGAGCCGGTCGATCAGGCCGAACAGTTCACCCAGGGCGGCGTTGACCTCTTCGGCGGTGCTGTCCCGGCTGCCCGAGATCGAGGTGATGCGCCGGAAGAACTCCAGGTCCTCCAAGGGAACACCGAGGAGCCGGCAGATGACGGTGGTGGACACCCGGTTGGCGTAGTCGGCGACCAGGTCCGCCGGGGTCTGGCGACCGAGCAGGTATTCGACCTGTTCGGCGCACACGGCCTCGATCTCCGGACGCATCGCGCGCACCCGGCGGACGGTGAACTCCCCGACGAGCATGCGGCGCACACGGGTGTGGTCGGGCGGATCCATCCGGATGAAGGGGCGCAGTTCGGCGGCGACGGCCTGTTCCCCGTCCCCGAGCGCGGGAAAGGCGGGATGGCGGGCGTCGGAGCTCGCGGCCGGGTGGGACAGGGCCGCGCGCACGTCCTCGTAACGGGTCACCAGCCACGGCCGTTTGCCGCTGGGGATCCGGGCGCGGGTCAGCTCGGATCGCTCGCGCATCCCGGCGTAGTCGCCGGGAGGGGTGAAGGGGCAGGAGCGGACCAGGGGGAAGGGCGTGTCTTCGTGGGTCCGGGCGGGTTCGGCGGCGGGGTCGGGAGCGGTGGCGGCGACGGGGTCGGTGGAGGGTTCAGGTGCGGGCCGGGTCATTCTCATGGCCTTTCGTGGTGGCGGAGGTGGGAGGGGTCGTGATGTCCGAGGCGGTCAGGCGCCAGCCGCGGGCGCGTTCACGGCTCCGGACGAAATCGGCGTGCCGCCCTCCCCGTTCGAGGAGTTCGTCCGGGGTTCCGGACTCCACGACGCGGCCCCCTTCGAGGAAGACGACCTGGTCGGCGGCGGCCACGGTGGCGGGGCGGTGGGCGATGACCAGCACGGTGCGCTCCCGGGCGAGCTCGACGGCTGTCCGTGTCACCAGCGCCTCGTTCTCGGCGTCCAGGGCCGAGGAGGCCTCGTCCAGGACGATGACCGGCGCGTCCTTGAGCAGGGCCCGCGCGATGGAGATCCGCTGTTTCTGCCCGCCGGACAGTGCGGTTCCGCCCTCCCCGACCCTGGTGTCCCAGCCCTTGGGCAGGTCGGACAGGACCGTGTCGAGCCCGGACAGCGCCGCCACCCGGTCGAGCTGTTCGTCGGTGGCGTCGGGGGCGGCCAGACGCAGGTTCTCGGCGACGGTGGCGTCGAAGAGGTACACGTCCTGGAAGACCAGGGCCACGTGCCGGGAGAGTTCCTCGCCGCCGATGTCCCGGACGTCGACCCCGCCGAGGCGGACCCGGCCGCGGTCGGCGTCGTGAAAGCGGGCGAGCAGGCGGGCCACCGTGGTCTTGCCGGACCCGGAGGGTCCGATCAGAGCGGTGAGGGTTCCGGGTTCGGCGCGCAGGGTGGCCCCGTCCAACGCGGGGGTGTCGTCCTTGCGGTCGTAGGCGAAGGTGACGTCGTCGAACTCCACGACCGCCCCCCGCGGCGGGAGCGGCGACTCCGGTTCGGGGAGGGGCCTGGCGTCCAGGACGGTGTTGATCCGGTCGAGTTGGTTGGTGGCCATGCGCAGGGCGGCGCCCTGGTCGGCGGCCGTGGCCAGGGGGTGGGTGAACCGGGCCACCAGCACCAGCAGGGCCACTGCCAGGGCGGGGTCGAGTCCGCCGTCCAGGACGAGCACGACCGCGCACACCACGAGCAGCGCGAACATCAGCCGAACCGTGAAGGAGTACGCCGACATCACCGGGACGACGCGCAGCAGCAGGCGGCGCGCGGCACCGTGTTCGGCGGTCAGGGCCCGGTCCAGGCTCTGCCCGCCCTGTTCGGTGCGGCCGAAGGCCCGCAACACCGGTTGGGACCTGGCGTACTCCAGGACCCGGGAGGCGGCCTCGTCCGAGACCACGTCCCGGGCGGCGTCGTTGCGCCCCACCGCGTCATTGGACAGGACGAAGACCATCCACACCACGGGCAGGCAGGCCGCGGCGGCCAGGGCGATCCGCCAGTCCCAGACGAACAGTGCCGACACCGCCACGACGGGCGTGACCACGGCGTCGGCCAGCGGTGGGTAGATGTGCACGGGCACGTTGGTGCTGCGGGACACCCCCTCGGTGACGACCCGGTTGAGCTCGCCCACGCGGTTCCCGGTGAACCAGCCCAGGGGCAACCGGACCAGGTGCTCCCCGATGCGGTGGTGCAGACCACGGGAGATCGCCCCGCCCACCCGGAAGTTGACGAAGAGGCTGAGGGTGCGCAGCAGGGCGTAGACCAGGGTGGCCAGGGCCAGGGCCGCCGCCCAGCCCAGGGCTGCTCGGGGGCCCTCCCGCAGGAGTTCGGTCATCACGGTCACCAGCAGGGCGAAGACCAGCCCCTGCAACGCCGAGACGACGGTGGTCAGGGCCAGACTCCTCTTCACGGGACCGGCCTGTTCCGGTCCCAGGGCCCTGAGGAAAGCGCGGATCACTGGTCTGCTCCCGGTTCGTCTCGTCGGTGTGCCTGGGCGCGCCAGAGTCGGGCGTAACGGCCGCCCCGGGCCAGGAGTTCGTCGTGGGTTCCGGTCTCCACCGCCCGGCCCGCGTCCATGACCGCGATCCGATCCACGCCGGTGACGGTGGTCAGTCGGTGGGCCACCACCAGGACCGTGCGGCCGCGGGCGAGTTCGCTGAGCGCGTCCTGGATGGCCGCCTCCGAGACCGGGTCCACGGCCGCGGTGGCCTCGTCCAGGACCAGGACGGGGGTGTCGGCGAGCAGGGCGCGGGCGATGGAGACGCGTTGGGCCTCGCCACCGGAGAGGTCGGCGTCCTCCCCGACCACGGAGTCGTAACCCCGCGGCAGGTCCTCGATCCGGTCGGCGATCTGTGCCGCGCGTGCGGCGGCCTCGATCTCCTCGCGGGTGGCTCCGGGGCGCCCCAGGGCGATGTTGTCGGCGACCGTCTCCCCGAGCAGGCGGACGTCCTGCAGGACGAAGCCGACGGTGCGGTAGAGGTCGGCGATCTCGCGGATGTCGACCCCGCCCACGGTGATCGACCCGGCGTCGGCGTCGTGGAAGCGGGCGAGCAGGGCGGCCAGGGTGCTCTTGCCCGCGCCCGAGGGGCCCACCAGGGCGGTCACGGTGCCCGGTTCCAGGACCAGGTCCACTTCGGTCAGGGCCCGAGGGCCCTCCTGCGTTGTCTCGTCGGCCGCCGCGTCGTCGGTGCGGTCGGTGTAGGAGAAGGACACGCCGTCGAAGACCACACGGGGTTCCAGCGGCGGTTCCTCCTGCCCCCGGTGCAGGGTCGGGGTGTCGAGCAGGGCCGTCACCCGCCCGGCCGCGGCCCCGGCCGCCTGGGTCTGCTGTACCCGGGAGCCGATCACGTTCATCGGCGCGCACAGGGCCGGGGCCAGCAGGGCGAAGGCCACGATCGAAACCGGTTCGGTCCATCCGGCGAGGGCGAACCCCACCCCCGCGAGCACGGTGACCACGGTGGCCATGGGCGCCGACAGCAGCAGGAAGGATCCGACCGTGACGGGGGTGGTGCTGCGTGACCAGTTCAGGAAGAAGTCCGCGAAGTCGTCGGCGGCGCGGGTGAAGCGCTCGTGGGCGCGCCGGTGGCCACCGAAGTGCTTGACCACCTGGATGCCGTCCACGAACTCCACGGCGGAGGAGTTGATCCGGTTCATCGCCTCGGCGTACCGGGCCATCTTCGCCATGCCCCCGGCCATGGCCCGAGAGAACAGGAAGATCCCCGCCGCCACCAGCAGGACCGACACCAGGGCCAGCCGCCAGTCCACGGTGAACAGGTAGACCAGGGCGACCAGCGGCACGGTGACGACCGAGGCCAGGTCGGGCAGGGTGTGCGCGACCAGTGAGTGGACGTCCTCGATGTCGTCGTGCACGGCCTTCTTGACCCGGCCCGACCCTCGGCCGGTGAACCAGCCCAGGGGGACCCGGGACATGCGGTGGGCCAGGGCTCGGCGGACCGACAGTTGCATGTCGTTGTCGGCCAGGTGACCGACCAGGGTGGAGGCCGTGCCCGCGGCCGGCGCGGCGACCGAGGCGCCCACGGCGATGCCGACGAGGAGCCACACGCGTGCGATGTCCACCGTGCCGTCGGCCGAGAACACACGTGCGAGTTCGACCAGACAGATCAGCGGGACGAGCCCCAGCGCCGATGCCAGTCCCTGGAGCACCACCGCGGTCCGGATCCGCCCCTTGATGGGCCGGAGCAGGGTCCGCAACGGCGAAGGCGACCGCTGTTGCGCCGCCTTCGGCCCGACCTCGCCGTTCGGTGCGGTCTTGGTCTGGGTCCGACTCATTTGACCAGCACTCCGATCTCCGGGGTGGCCTCGCGCCCGCCGCCCGGCAGAGGCCTGAAGGTCAGCCCGGACTCCTCCGCCAGCCGGTCGACCCCGAAGGTCTCCCAGTCGTATTCGTCGTCGACGGTGCGCACCTGTTCGCCGTCGCGGAAGACCCGCCATTGGGTGCGCCAGCGCATGGTCTGCGGGCCGACCGGTTCACCGGAGATCCACCACTCGTAGACCTGGTCGCCGAGGGGCTCACGGCACATGCGCACGTAGGGGATGGAGCGGGGCGTGTCCACACCCATGAGCTCGACGAGCACGATCCCACCAGGGGGCAGGCGGTCGGCCAGTCGCCGCCATAGCTCCTCGCGCTCCGCTCGGGGGATGTGGCCGGCCACCCCGAAGACCACCGCCGCCGAGATGGAGTCGGGCAGCGGTATCTCCTGCGCCGGTTCGGGTAGGACGGTGACCCGCCGGCGCAGGTCGGGGTCGGAGAACACCCGGCTGGTGAGTATCGCCCGCATGTTCGGCGAGGGCTCGGCCGCGTGAATACGCGCCGTGGGCAGGATCTCGGCGATGACGGCGGTGACCAGACCGGTGCCCGCGCCGATGTCGACGACGGGACCGTGGCCGGTGTCCAGGCCGGTCAGGACCGAACGCAGCACGGGTGTGCTGGTGGCCATGTGGCGATGGCCCACGAGGTCGAAGAACTCGGCGGCCGGTGAGTAGTGGTCGATGGCTGGAATCGTGTCCTCCAGGAGAAGGAGAGTGGGGGTTCGCATACGCACGGCTCGGACCCGAGTGGTCCCGCGTGTCGGATCAAGGTGTGCTGGGCCAGGTTCCCGAGCCGCGGGACAGGGAGGGGTCGACCCGGTTGAGCAGGGCCGAGACCACCTGCTCCCGTTGCGGAGCGAGGTAGAAGTGGTCTCCGGGGAAGACCCGTACGTCGACGCTTCCGGTCGTGGTCTGCGACCAGCGCCGGGCCAGGTCCGCGTCGACCTCGGGGTCGTCCCGGCCGAGGAAGACGCTGACCGGGCAGCCGAGGGGTGGTCTCGGGAACGGTCTGTACCGCTCGATGAGCCGGTAGTCGTTGCGCACGTAGGAGAGCACGGCCTCCCGCAGGGTGGGTTCGGCCAGCACCTCGCGGTCGGTGCCGCCCAACCGGAGGAGTTCCTCGACGAGGGCGTCGTCATCGGCCAGGTGGACCCGTCCTGGCGGCGCGTCGGCGGGTGCCCTGCGGCCCGAGGCGATCAGCCGTTCGGGCTCGGGGTGGCCCCCGTCGCGCAGCGCGCGGGCCAGTTCGTAGGCGACGGCGGACCCCATGCTGTGGCCGAAGACGAGGTAGGGGCGGTCCAGGAGCGGTGCGAGCTCCTGGGTCACGGCCTCGACCACGGCGGCCATGTCGTCAACGGGTTCCTCCCCGAAACGGTCCTCCCTGCCGGGGTACTGCACGCACACCAGGTCGACGGTGTGCGGTAGGACCGAGACCCAGGAGCGGTAGGCGTTGGCGCCTCCGCCCGCGTGGGGCAGGCACACCAGTCTGAGACGGGCGGCGGGGCGGGGACGGAAGCGGCGCAGCCAGGGATGGGCGGTGCTCACGGGGTCTCCTCCAGGGCGGTGCGGCCCGGTTCGTCGGTGGTCGTCGGGCGGGGCGGGTCGGGGCGGATGATCTCCGGGCGTCCCAACCGGGTGGTGGTGTCGTGCCACAGGCGGCACACGCCGAGGTCGAATTGGCCCCGGGGCATCGAGTCGGTCCCGGCTCGGACGTCGGCGGCGAAATCGGTCAGCGCCCGTTCCAGGGCTCGGGGCCACAGGAGGTCGAAGACCTCCCGGTGGGTGGGGGCCGCGGTGCCCGCCAGGGGCGAGGTCGCCGGTCGGTCCAGGTGTTCGGTCCCCGGTCCGGTGGTGAGGAGTCGGCCGTGCTCGTCGCGGGGCGCGTACAGCCGGGGGTGCCACAGCACGGGGCCGTGGGTGTCGGCGAGGGTGAGGACCCCGTCCTCGGTGCCCAGGGCGAGGCGGTGCCAGAGCAGCGCGTGGTTGTCCCCGTCCGAGGGGTCCAGCTGGTTCTGTACCCGCAGGGTGAGCGGGACCCCGGCCACGGTCGCCTGAAGGACGCGGTAGGGCTGGGCATGCGCCGCCAGGGCCGTCACCCCGGGGTCGGCCTGGAGCGGGTGGCCCAGGGCCCACGGCCGGGGTCCGCCCAGGGCCCGGGCCAGGATGTCCAGGAGCGGGTAGAGCACCTGGATCGCGGAGGTGGCGTCGATGAACAGGAAGGGGCCGTTTCCGCGCAGGGCACGGGCGGCCGTCAGGAACCGGCGGACCGGCTCCACGTGGTGATAGAAGGGGTTGAGGTGATAGACCGCCCTGTTGCGTCGGGCCAGGCGCAGGGCTGCGGCCAGTTCGTCGTGGTGGACCGGGTGCTCTTGGATGACGTGGAGGCCGCGTTCGAGGAGGGCGCGGGCGAGTTCACCGCCCGCTCCCCCGGACACCGCCGATCCGACGACCACGCAGGCCGCGTCGATGTCGTCGGGGAGCCGGTCGGGGCGGGTGTACAGGGGTACCCCGAGTTCCTCGGCGTAGCGGCGCGAGTACTCCCCTCCCCGAGTGAGCAGTCCGCTCAACCGGAAGGTGTCCGGCATGCCTTGCAGTGCCCGGACGTAGAAGCGTCCGAACCCGGTGCCGCAGACGACGACGCGCAGAGGTGTTCCGCTCACAGGGCGCCCTCCTCCAGGTCGGCGGTCGCGGCGCCCCGCCACAGGTGCAGTACCGCGTCCCCGTCCCCGTGGAAGAGGGTCGCGACCGTGGGTTCGGGGGCGAGTACGTCGGCCGCGTGATGGACCCCGACCGGTGTTCGGCCCTGGACCACCGCGGCGGTCGCGGCGGCCCCGACCCGGCCCGTCATCCGGTAGCTGTCGGTGAAGCGGGCGAGGAGGGTGTGCGGTGCACCGGCACCGTCGATCAACGAATAGACCAATTGGTAGTAGGGCGTGTTCCCGATCAGGTCCAGGTCGGCCGCGCGGCGCAGGCGCTCGGCCGTCTCGGGTCCGGCGTCGGCCCGGCCCACCGCCGAGGTGAGCACGGCCCTGGTCCGTTCGCCGGGGTGGACGTTGTACCAGTCCAGCCGGTGGAGTCCCATCGCGTCGGCCAGTCTGTGGGCCTCGCCGGTCAGGAAGGGCTGGACGAAGGCGGTTCCCGGGAAGTGCGGGACACGGGCCCCTTCCCGGGCGCGTAGGGCGCCTTCCACGACGGCTCCGTCCCGCCAGGCCGACAGTGGGTGCCCGAACACCGCTTCCGAGGCGCTCGCCCCGGGGAGGGAGAGGAGCAGGTCTCCGGCTGCGGCCCCGGTGCACCGCTCCAAGCCGCCGGCGTGGACGGTCATCTCCCGCAGTCCGTGGCCTCGTGCGAACCAGCGGGGCAGCAGCGCGGACAGGCCCGGCAGGGTCCCGGCCGAGAGCAGGACACGGTGTTCCCCGGCCGCGGGTGATCCGGCCAGGCGGTCGTGGACGGGGGTGTCCCCGGTGACGTCGACGTAGTCCGCGCCGGTGGCCAGGGCGGCCACCGCGACCCGGTCCAGGATCCGGTAGGAGGGCCCCGCGCAGTTGAGCACCACGTCGCAGCGGTGGCAGAACGCTTCGAGGGACTCGGCCGAGTCCACGTCCACGGGGACCACCTCGACCGGGCCGCCGAGTTCCTCGGCGAGTGTGTTCAAGGGGTCGGTGCGGCGGGCGCCCAGCACGAGCCTGCCATGGCCCAGGGAGCGCAGGGCGTGCGCGGCGTGCCGGCCGACCGCACCGGAGGCGCCCACCACACCGATCACGGCGTCGTTCACGGATCTCACCGGACCACGTCACCTCCGGTGACGGCCTCCAGGTGCTTGAGCACACCGGGGGCGTAGGGGGCGCCCAAGAGGCTGAAGTGGTCGCCGGGGACCTCGACGACGTCCAGGTCGCCCAGGACCAGGCGCTCCCAGTAGGAGATGACGCTCTCCTTGTTCCCGGGGAAGGGGTAGGCGCCACCGTGGCGCAGGAAGGTGACGTCGCCCGCGTAGGGCTCGGGTTCGTACCGGGAGATGGCGAAGACGCTCTGCCGGAAGATGTGGAACATCTCGGTCAGTGCCTCGGGCGTGTAGGTCCCGGCGGAGGGCGGCACCGCGGCGCACATCCGCTCGATGCGCACCGCGCGCGGTACCCGCGCAAGGGCGTGGAAGCAGGCCGCGACATCGGCGTACTCCCCGGTCAGGCGTCCGATGGCGCCGTCGGGCAGCAGCCCCGGGGTGTCGGCCAGAAGCAGGTCGGAGGCGGCCGAGACCCGGTTCTCGTCGGCGAGGAACCCGACCGCGACCGGATCGATGCCCATCATGACGGCGAAGGCGTACTCGGAGATGAGTTCGTCGTCCAGGCGGAACGGCGGCCGGTGGGTGCTGATGGCGGTCAGGGAGGCGACCTCGGCACCGGCCTCGGTCAGGGTCCGGGCGACCTCGGTGGCGATGAGCCCGCCCAGGCAATAGCCGACGACGTGGAAGCGGTCACCGCCCCGGTCGAGCAGGGCGCGGGCGTAGTCGGCGGCCCACCCCTTGATGACGGTGGCGGGTTCGGCGGCCTGGAAGGCCGGGACGTCGGGCAGTTCGAGGCCGACCAGGGTGGCCTCTCCTCGCGAGCGGCGCCGGATCTCGGTGATCAGGGAGCGGTAGGGGATCAGCGTTCCGGTCCCGGCGTGGACCAGGGCGGTGACCGCTCCCCCGCCGGGGCCGTTGAGGGGGACGTAGGGGTCGGCTCGGCCGGGTTCGGCTGCCTCGACCTGGCCGGACAGGTCCCTCAGGTAGGAGGCCAGCCCGGCGATGGTGGGGGTGCGGAGCATGTGGCGCAGGACCACCTCCCACTCGATGTCGGCGAGGCCCGGCAGGGCCTCGCCGAGGCGACCCACCATGCGCGCGACCAGGAGGGAGTCTCCGCCCAGGTCGAAGAAGTCGTCCTCGCGGCCGACTGTGGTGCGTTCGAGGAGGTCGGCCCAGAGGGCGCTCAGGGCGCGTTCGAGGTCGTCGCGGGGTTCGGCGGTGACCTTCGCGGTGTCGGTGCCGCGTTCCTCGTCGGGCAGGGAACGCACCAGGGCGGCCCGGTCGACCTTGCCGTTGGTGGTCAGCGGCAGGGAGTCGAGCAGCCCCCACCGGCCGGGGACCATGTACTCGGGCAGGCGTTCGGCGGTGTGCCGGGCGAGTTCGTCGGCGGTGACGGGGACGCGGTCGGTCTTGAGCCTGGTCAGGTACAGGCTCTGCCCGGTTTCCGACAGGCGGTCGTCGGCGCCGGGCAGGGCCAGGGGCTCGGTGGCCCCCGCGGATTCCAGGGCCCTCGCCCACTGCTCTCGGGTGAGGAAGGTCTGGTCCCGTTCGGCCCGCGCGTCCCGGTGGCCGCCGTCCAGGCCTTCCAGGAACTCCATGGAGACCAGGAGGGCCGGGTCCCGTTCGAGGGTGGTCTCGATGAACAGCAGGTGCCCTTCGGGGGCGAGCAGCTCGCGAACCCGGGCCAGGCCCATTCCGACGTCGATGGCGTTGTGCAGGACGTTGGCGGCGATGACCACGTCGAAGGAGTTCGGGGCGTACCCCTGGTCGATGAGCGGACGGTTCAGGTCGAACAGTCCGAAGCCCACCCACGGGAAGTCGGCGAAGCGCTCCCCGGCCTCGTTGACGAAGAACGGCGACACGTCGGTGAACAGGTACTCCACGTCGTGTCCGGCGAGTGCCCGCACGACCTCCTCGGTGGTTCCACCGACCCCGGCACCGATCTCCAAGACCCGCAGTGGCCGGTCGGAGGTCCTGGTGGACGCGGCCTCGGCCAGGGCGGCGGCCGCCGCAGAGTTGAGGTGGCGGATGGCCAGGTTGTCCCGGTAGGCGCCGGCGGCCGTGTCCGTCCCGCTGCCGGGGAAGAGCAGGCCCCTCACGTCCAGGTCGCCGCGGAGGAGTTCGGGCAGGCGCTCGGAGCAGGTGCGCATGTACTCCAGGACCTCGGTCCCGTAGTCGACGGAACGCTCCAGCTCGCCCAGGAGGGTCCAGGCCCGGCCCTGGTCCCGTGCGGAGACGCGGGTGAGGCCGTCGAACCGGTCGCCCTCGCGGCGCAGCCGTCCGGCCTCGCACAGGGCGTCCAGCCACCGTCGCACCAGGCGGTGGTGGCGTCGATCGGCGTCCAAGACCGCGATGACCTCGTCGAAGGTGTGACCTGCCTGCTGGAAGAGGCCGGCCTCGGTGAGGGTGCGCGTGATGGCGCCCAGGGCCGTGGACCGCATCGCTTGGAGGAAGGTCTCCAGCGCGTCCCGGTCCAGGTCGGTGGTGGCGGCCCCGACCGCGCTTTCGGCGGCCGTGACCATCGCCTCGTCGGTGGTGCGGTACCGGCGCAGGCGGTGGCGTGCGGGCTCGACGAAGGCGGACAGCCTCCTTTCCTCCCGGCCGCCCACGGCCAGGACCGCGGCGGCGTGGACCGCCGGGTGGGACAGCAGCGCGGACTCGATCTCGGCGAGTTCGACGCGGTGTCCGCGGATCTTGACCTGGTCGTCCTCGCGCCCCAGGAACTCGATGTCGCCGCCGGGGCGGTACCGGCCCAGGTCACCGGTGCGGTACAGGCGTTCTCCCGTGTCCGGCCGGGTGACGAACCGTTCGGCGGTGCGGGCCTCGTCGCCCAGGTACCCCATGGCCACGCCCACGCCGCCGATGTGGAGTTCCCCGGGAACCCAGTCGGGGCGGTCGCGCATGTGCTCGTCCAGGACGTGGAAGGTCTGGTTGGCGAGCGGACGCCCGTAGGGAACGCTGGGCCAGGCGGGGTCGAGTTCTCCGATGGGGTGGTGGATGGACCAGATGGATCCCTCGGTCGCCCCGCCCAGGCTGAACAGGGACACCTGTGGCAGGTGGGCGCGTACCCGTTCGGGCAGGGTGAGCGGGACCCAGTCACCGGAGAGCATCACCAGTCGCAGGGAGGCGGGGGCGGCCGAGGAGACGGCGGTGAGGTAGTCGGTGAGCATCCCCATCTGGGCGGGCACGGAGTTCCACAGGGTCACCCCGTGTTCGGTGGCCAGCTCGGCCCAGTGGGAGGGATCGCCGCGGCGTTCGGGGGCGGGCAGGACCACCGCGCCGCCCTCGGCCAGGGGACCGAACAGGTCGTACACGGACAGGTCGAAGCCGAGCGCGGCCAGCCCCAGGACCCGGTCCTGATCGGTGACCCCGAACCTGCGGTTGACGTCGGTGATGGTGTTCAGGGCGGACCGGTGGCTGATCATCACCCCCTTGGGGGTTCCGGTGGAGCCGGAGGTGTAGATGACGTAGGCCGGGTCGTCGGGGCTCACGGGCCGGGACGGGACCCGCGTCGGGGCGGCCTCGGCGGGGACGGTGTCCACCTCGATGGCCTGGACGTGTTCGTCCCGCCGGCCGGTTCGCCCCAGCCAGGACTGGGTGAGGACGTGGTTCACCGCGGCGTCCCGCAGGATGGCCTCGCGCCGGGCGGTGGGCTGGGTGGTGTCCACCGGAACGTAGACGGCCCCCAGCACCAGGACCGCGTAGGCGGCGACGACCTGTTCGGCGCCCTTGTCCATGACGATGGCGACCCGGTCCCCCGGTGCGCAGCCCCGGGCCCGCAACGCTCCGACCACTCCCCACACGCGTGACCACAGGTCACCGTGGGTGAGCGTGCCGTCAACGCTGATGACGGCGGGGGCTTCGGGGGCGCGCAGGGCCGCGGTGAGGGGGCGTTCGTACAGCAACGCGTCGGGCACGGGCGCATCGGTGGCGTTGACCCGGGCGCGCACCCGCGTCTGGTGTTCGGGGAGGGCCGCCGGGGACTTCTCGGCCCAGGTTTCGTCGTGCAGGGCCAGGCGGGTGAGGAGTTCGGTGTAGGCACCGAACGCGTCGGAGGCCAGACCGGGGGGCAGGACGCCCTCGCGTACGTCCCACCGCACCCCCAGGGAGTCGCCGACGCGGGAGACCTGGCAGTCCAACCAGACCTGAGGGGTTTGGGACAGCCCGTACACCTCGCGGTCGGCCCAGGACTCGGTCGGTGTCTCCGCCTTGGCGTGGGCCTCCGTCCGGGTGCTGATCGCTCCGGTGAAGACCACCGGCATGAGCACGACGTTCTCCTCGCGGCGGCGGGAGAGTTCGGCCAGCACCTCGTTGCCGGTGTACAGGCCGTGTTCGAGGTCCTCGGCCAGACGGGCCTGTCGTGTGCGCGCGCGTTCGACGAAGGTCTCGCCGTCCTCGGCGTGCACGGCCAGCAGGGACAGGGAGGTGAAGTCGCCGACCAGCCGGTCGGTGTCCGGGTGCAGCGGCAGGCGTTGGGACACGGGGAGGTTGAGCGTGAAGTCCGGTCTGCGGGACCACAGGGACAGGACCTCCGCGTAGGCGGTCAACGCCACCGAGGAGGGGCTCAGGCCGTGCTCCGCGGCACGCTCGCGCAAGGCGTCCCAGACGTGTGGCGTCAGGGTGGTCGACAGGCGGGTGAACCGGCCGGAGGTGTCGGTCGCGTTCTCGGCCAGGGGCGGTTCGGGGGCCGGGGGAAGCTCGTCGACGCGCCCCGCCCAGTAGGCGCGGTCTCGCAGGTAGCGGGGTCCTTCGCGCAGGGAGCGACGGGCGATGACGTAGTCGCGGAAGGTCGCTTCCATGTCGGGCAGGGGGTGATCCGGGTCCTCGTATCGGGCCGCGAGCTCGTCCAGGAGCAGCCGGACGCCGGAGTAGTCGACGGCGAGCAGGTCCACGGACAGGTGCAGCCGTGCGCCGGTCTCGCCCCGGGTCAGGTGGAGGCGGACCAGCGGCCAGGTGGAGGGGTCGGGCACCAGGTCGCGCATGCGTTCGCGGGTGCGGGTCGCGTGCAGGTCGAGGTCGGCGTCACCGATCTCGGTGACGGTCAGTGAATCCCCCGGTGCCTCGGGCAGGACCTGCTGGTGTCCCTCCGGGGAGACCACCACCCGCAGCATGTCGTGCCGGGCGACCAGGCCGGTCCAGGCCCGGCGCAGGCGAGCGGGGTCGAGGTCGTCGAAGGCGAGCTCCACGTAGGCGTGGCAGGCCACCCCGCCGAAGTCGTAGGCGGAACCGCGACCGATCAGGTAGGCGGTCTGCACGTCGGTCAGGGGGAAGGGCTCGTGGCGGGAGGCGGGATCGGGGACCAGGGTCGGTTCGGACTCCTCGGCCAGGAGGGCGAGGACCTCCTCGCGGTGGTCCCGCAGCATCGCGCGGTCTTCGTCGGTGAGGGCGTTCCGCGGCGCGCGGAAGTGGACGCGCCCCTGTGAGGACCAGAGTTGGACCCCGCGGGAACGGAGGTCGTCGAGTAGTTCGGTCAGGGTCGCGGAGGTGATGTGCACGGTGGGTTCTCCCGAAGAAGTGATGGGGGTGTGCCTCGGCGCGGGCTGGAGCGGCGGGCCCGGTGGGGGATCGGCGAACGGCGTCAGATCACCCCGGTCCGAACGTCGTCGCCGGTATAGGCGCGGACCTGGTCGGCCAGGGCCGCCAGGGTGGGGTCGGCCAGGAAGGAGCGGACCGAGAGCCGGTCGTCGACCCGTTGGCGCAGCAGCGTCATCATGCGAACGGCCAGCAGGCTGGTCCCGCCCAGGACGAAGAAGTTGGCGTGGCGGTCGTCGACCGGCGCTTCGAGCAACTCACTCCACAGCTGCGCGAGCATCTCCTCGTCGGGGCCCGTGAGGGGTTCGCCGTCCGCGCCGTTCCAGGCCGAGGCCGAGTCTTCCAACGCCGTGGTGTCGACCTTGCCGTTACCGGTGAGGGGGAGCTCGTCCAGCACCGTCACGCGCCCGGGAACGGCGTGGCCGGGCAGGTACCGGGTCAGGTGCCGGGTGAGTTCGTCGGGGGTGGGCGTGCCGCTGCCCGAGGCGACGAAGGCCGCCATCGTGCGGGTGCCCCGCTCCCCCAGGGCGACCACGGCGGCGCGGCTCACGTGCGGGTGCGTTTCCAGGGCGGCCTCGACCTCACCGAGTTCGAGTCGGTGCCCACCGACCTTGACCTGGCGGTCGGTGCGTCCGAGGAACTCCAGGATCGTGCCGGGTCGGTAACGTCCCAGGTCTCCGGTCCGGTACCAGCGTCGCCCCTCATGTTCGACGAAGCGGTCCGCGGTGCGCTCGGGGTCTCCTCGATAGCCCAGGGCCACTCCGGCGCCACCGATCCACAACTCTCCGGGCACCCAGTCGGGGCAGTCCCGCCCATGGGGGTCCACCACGCGGTAGCGCTGGTTGCGCAGGGGGTACCCGTAGGGCACCGAGGGCCAGCCGCGAGGTGCGTGCCCGCCTTCGAACGCGTTGGACCAGATCCCCGCCTCGGTCGCCCCGCCCAGGGCCACCAGGTGCGTGCCGACGCCATTGGCCCGGCGCAGGGCGGAGGCCAGGTCGGTACCGACCCAGTCGCCGGAGACCAGGGCCAACCGTAGGGCCCGGGGGAACCCGTCCTCACGGGAGGCCAGGATCAGCATGTCGAGGAGTGTGGGGACGGTGTTCCAGACGGTCACCCCATGGTCGGCGCACAGGGCGCGCCAGCGTTCGGCGTCGCGGCGCTCCTCCTCGTCTGGCAGCACCAGCGCACCGCCCGCCCCCAGGAGTCCGAAGACGTCGTAGACCGACAGGTCGAAGTCGAGCGCGGACAGGGCCAGGATCCGGTCGCGAGGGCCGATGAGGTAGCGCTCGTTGACGTCGGCGACGGTGTTGAGGGCCGCGGTGTGACTCACCTCGACGCCCTTGGGCTCTCCGGTGGAGCCGGAGGTGAAGATCGTGTAGGCCGCCTGAGCGGGGTCGGGACGTACCGGGGCCGCCAGGGGCGAGGACTCCAGCAGCGCCGCCACGGTCACCGACCGTGGGGCGCCGGTTCCGTCACCGATCGCCCAGGCCGTGCCCGCCGCCCGGTGCACGCGTTCACGGCGCGGCTCGGGCTGTCCCACGCCGATGGGTACGTACACGGCTCCGGCGGCCAGTACGCCCAGGACCGCGCAGACCTGGTCGGGCCCCTTGGGCAGGCAGATCGCCACCGCGTCACCGGCGCGAACCCCGCGTTCCTCCAGGCCGGAGGCGATCCTCAGGGCCCGGTCGGCGACCTGACCATGGGTGAGGGTCTCCTGGTCGGTGATGAGGGCGGGGGTGTCCGAGCGTTGGGGGACACCGTCGAAGAAGGCGTCCTGCAACAAGCCCGCGGGCGGGTCCGTCGCGGGCCGGTGGGCGGACGCCCTGGACCGGCGCGTCCCCTCGGGCAGCAGGGTCGTCACCGCGTGGTCCCAGGCCTGCTCCCCTTCTCGGGCCAGGGTGCGCAACATGTCGAGGTAGGCGTCGAACATGCCGTCCAACACGCCGGGACGGAAGAGTTCTTCGACCGCGTCCCAGGAGATCTCCAAGGTCCCGCCGCTCTCCATCACCTGGTTGTCCAGGTGGACCTGTGGCGACTGTGACAGCCCCCAGACCCTCCGGGGGAACCCGGCGGACCGGTCCATGGACACGCCCGAGCCCAAGCCCAGGGATCCGGTGAACACCACCGGGATCGCGGGTTGGGAGGTTCCGGTGTGCCGGGCGAGTTCGCGCAGCACCCATTCGGCCGAGGCCTCCCGGTGGTCCAGGTCTTGGCCCAGGAGGTGCTGGAGCGACCTGGCCGCCATGATCGGGCGTTCTCCGGGCCGGCGCCGGTAGGAGGCCAGGGAGAGGGAGGTGAAGTCCCCCAGGACCCGTTCGACGTGAGGATGCAGGTCCTGGCGGTTGAAGAGCGTGAGGGTCACGCTCAGGTCGGTCTGGCCGCTCCAGGCGCTCAATACCTCTCCGTAGCAGGCCAGGAGCAGCGTCGAGGGGGTGATCGCGGCCCTGCGCGCCAGGTCGGTGAGGGCGCTCCACTCCCACGGGTCCAGACGTTGCGAGCGTCGGGTGAACCGGGGACGTTCGATCCGGTCCGGGTCCACGCGCAGGGGAAGGTCCGGAGCGGGAGGCAGCTCGGTGATCCGCTCCCGCCAGTAGTGGCGAGAGCGATCCTCCGCGTCGGGGTCGGTCTCGACCTGGGTGAGGTAGTCGCGGAACGTCACGTCCACCGGTTCCAGGCGCGCGTCGGGTTCGCGGTAGAGCAGGTCCAGTTCGGTGTAGAGGGTCATGATGCTCAGTGCGTCCAGCACGAGGTAGTCCAGGCCCACCCCGAGCCGGACCCGTTCGACGCCCTCGCGTGTGTAACGCAGGGCGCGCACGTCGAACAACGGCCACCGGGTCGGGTCCAGGACCTGGTGGGCCATGGTGTCGCGGAAGGTTTCGAGCGCGGGATCGGGATCATCCTGTTCGCGAGCGTCGGTCACGAGGACGCGTACGGGTGGGGCGCCGGGCAGGACCCGCTGGTTCCCGTCGGTGTCGAACACCGCTCTGAGCATGTCGTGTCGGGCCACGAGGCGGTCCAGGGCGTGTTCGACGCGCCGGAGGTCGACGTCGTCGCCGTCGAACTCGGTGTAGTGGTAGGTGCCGACCCCGCCCAGGGTGAAGTCCGGGCTGCGGCCGGTCAGGTAGGCCCGTTGGACCCCGGTGGCGGGGAACGGGTCGTGACGCGTGTCGGCGTCGTGGTGGATGCGCTGGTCGTCGGCGACCTCGCCGCGTTCGGTCAGGGTGGCGGCGAAGTCCTTGAGCACCGGGTGGGCGAACAGTCGCGACACACGCGCCCCGGTGTGGCCCGCGCGACGGAGGGCGGCCACCGCGCGCGTGGCCAGGAGCGAGTCGCCGCCCAGGGTGAAGAAGGAGTCCGTGCGGGCCGGTTCCGGTGTGTCCAGTAGCTCGGACCAGACCCGGGCGACCAGGACCTCGACCTCCCCCCGTGGAGGGTCGACCCTTCCGACACCGCCGGACAGCCGGTCCCGCAGGAGCCGGGCGATGGTGTCGAGGTCGGGTTTGCCGTTCGGGGTCAGGGGGATCTCGGGGAGTTCCAGGACCGGGTCGGGGATCATCGCCGGGGGCAGCAGGGCGCGGATGTGCTCGGCGGCCGTGCCGGCCGTGCCGTTCCTCGCGGGCCGGGCCACGATGCCGCTTCCGGCGGCCTCTCGCGCAACGACCACGGCGGCCGGCCGAGGCGCGGGGCCGTCGAGTACGACGGCCACCGCGGCGCGGACGTCGGGGTGCGTGGTCAGGGCGGCCTCGATCTCACCGGTCTCCATCCGCACACCGTTGACCTTCACCTGGTGGTCGGTCCTGCCCAGGAACTCCAGGGAGCCGTCGGGGGTGTAGCGGGCCGAGTCCCCGGTGCGGTACCAGCGTCGACCACGGTCGGTGACGAAGCGTTCGGCGGTCAGGTCGGGGGCTCCCCGGTACCCGCGGGCGAGTCCCGCCCCCGCGACCCACAGCTCTCCCGGGACCAGGTCGGGCCGGTCGCGCCCCTGGGCGTCCACCACACGACAGGAGACTCCGGGCAGAGGAAGTCCCCAGGGCACACAGGTCCAGGAGGGGTCGGTGTCGTGGACCTCCAACAGGGTGGAGTGGACGGCCGCCTCGGTCATGCCGCCCAATGCGAGAAAACGGCACTCGGGGGCCTGGGCCCGCAACCGCCGCGCGAGAGCGGGCGCGATCCGGTCACCGCCCAACAGCACGGCCCGCAGGGGCGGCATCGGCGCCGTACCGGTCTCCACCGTCGACAGGAGCATGTCGAGGAAGGCGGGTACGCAGTTGAGGACGGTCACCGCCGCGTCCGACGCGGTCCGGGCCCAGCGTTCCGCGTCACGGCGGTCGGTCGACTCGACCAGTACCGCCGCACCTCCCACGGACAAGGGGGCGAACAGGTCGAAGACGGACATGTCGAAGTCGTACTCGGCCAGGCAGAGCGCCCGATCGTCTCCACCCGCCCCCAGCGCGGTGGTGAGCACGTCGATGGTGTGGGCGGCGGATCGGTGTTCGATCTCCACCCCCTTGGGGTGACCGGTGGATCCGGAGGTGAACAGTACGTAGGCCACGGAGTCCGGTGACGTGTTCCGTTCCGTCCCCGGGGCCAGGTGCCGGGTCTGTTCGACGGTGAGGACGGGCACCCCGGAGCCGGCCGGTCGGCCGGGGGCGTCGGTGATCACCAGTTCGGGGGCCCCGAGTGCCAGGATCCGGTCGCGCCGCACCACGGGTTGGGCCTGACTCACCGGGAGGTAGGCGCAGCCCGCGGCGAGTACCCCCAGGATCGCCGCGACCTGGTCCGCGCCCCGCGGTAGACGCACGGCGACGGTCGCTCCGGCGGGCACCGCGGCTTGGACGGCCCCGGCCACGCGCAGGGCCATGTCGGCCAGGTCCCCGTAGGTGATCGCCTCCCCGTGGTCCGGCACCAGGGCGATGTCCTCGGGGCGGGTGCGCGCGTGGGCGAAGAAGGGGGCGTGGAGCGTGCGCGGGGTGGGTTCGGGGAGGTCGAGGGCGGTCGTGGCCCGGGCCCGCGCCTGCGCGTTCGAGATGAGGGGCTCGAAGCGGCTCTCCCACACCCGCGGATCGTCCACCAGGCCCTCGACCAGGTCCCGGTAACAGTCGAAGGCCGCCTCCATGGTGCCGGGTTCGAAGGCGCGCGCACGCAGGTCCCAGTTGAGCAGCAGACCATCGTCGAGTTCGGTGACCTGGGCGTCCAGCAGGACCTGGGGACCCTGGGAGATGATCCAGGAAGGGCGGCCGAAGCACTCCTGGACCTCGTCTGTGAACAAGGGACCCAGCCCGATGGCGCTGGTGTAGACCACGGGTGCCAGGACCGGGGTTCCGCCGTTGCGACGGGTCAGGTCCCGGAGCACCTCCACTCCCCCATAAGCGCCGTGGTCGACGGCACGGTGCAGGTCGCCCTGGAGGGTGCGGGCACGTTCGACGAAGGTCATCGGGGCGCCGGTGTCCACGCCCAGCAGCACGGAGCTGCTGAAGTCGCCGATGAGCCGGTCGATCTGCGGGTGCGACGGCGCACGGTCGAACAGCGGCAGGTTGAGAGTAAAATCCGGGTCGGTGTTCCAGGCACCGAGTACCTCGGCGAAGGCCGTGGCCAGGGCGGCGGCGGGGGTGACTCCGAAGTCACGGGCCCGTCGCTCGAACGCTCGTGCCCGCTCCGGGGTGAGCCGGTGGTGCAGACGGTGGGAGCGGGTCGTGGGGTCCGTGGGACGGGCCGGTGCCTCGGCGTCGGAACGGACCGGCAGTGTGGGCGCAGACGGAATCTCCGCCAGGCGCGTCCGCCACCAGGCGCGGGCACGCTCGCGTTGTTCGTGCCCGCGCTCGCGCCGGTCGGCGAGGTGGTCGGCGAAGTCGTACTCCAGGGGCGAGGCGTCCACTCCCAGGTAGGCGCCGCGCAGGTCCTCCAAGAGCACGCGCAGGCTGAGCGCGTCCGCGACGATCATGTCGAGGTCCACGTGCAGGCGGGTGGCGCCCCCGGGGAGCAGGCTCAGGGCGATGTCCAGGACTTCGCCGGCCGCGACGTCCATGCGTCGGTGGGTGGCCTCCTCCCTGATCCGCTCCAGGGTCCGTTCGACCCCGGTCGCGGGCAGGTCGCGAAGGTCGTGCACGGTGACCACGGGTTCGACCCCGGCGGGTTCGACACGTTGGTGGCCGTCGTCGTCGAAGCGGACCCTGAGCATCGGGTGGCGGTCCACCACGATCCGAAGCGCCTGCGCCAAACGATCGGGCTCGACCCCGGTGCCGTCGAACTCGGTGTAGAAGTGGGCGGCCACGGCGCCGAGGGGTTGGTCGTCCTGCCGGCCGATCCAATAGGCGTGCTGCATGGTCGCCATCGGGAACGGTTCCCCCTCGTCCCGGTGTCGGGTGTTCACCGGACCCGCCGGGAGGTGGGTCACGCGTGCCTCGTGGAGCAGCGCGGTCCAGGCGGCGACCGTGGGCACGGCCGAGAGGTCCTCGAAGGTGACGTCGAAGCCGTCCTCCCTCCAGGCACCTGAGAGCCGGATCATCCCGAGTGAGTCGAGCCCGTGCTCGAAGAGGTCATCGGTGTCGGTGAAAGCCCCGGTTCCGAGTACTTCGGACACCTGTTCGCGAACGGTCTCGATCACCGGTCCGGCTTCGCTGGTCACTGAACCGCGCACCCCCTGTGGTCACGTTGGACCCGATAAGCAATAATGAAAACCGTTTTCATTGTCGGTATGTCCATGTATAGCACCGGCGGGAGTCCGGGGTCGACCCCGGACCCCGCAGAATTCGGAGAGATCGATGTCACATGACTGGCTGCGGCGACCGGAGAGGGCGGACCACCGCTACCGCGAGCAGGGCTTTTGGGAGGACGGAACGCTGGACGACCTGCTCGAAGAACAGGCCGCCCACAGGGCGGACCATCCGGCGCTGGTCTCGGGTGGGGAACGTCTGACCTACGCGGAGCTGAACGCGCGTGTGGACCACCTGGCCTCAGGACTGGCCGGACTCCCGATCCGTCGAGGCGAACGCGTCCTCGTGCGATTGCCCAACCACACCGAGTACGTGGTCACGATCTTCGCCCTCTTCCGGATCGGGGCCGTACCGATCCTGGCCCTACCGGCGCTGGGCCCCGCGGACCTGGAATCGCTGGTGCGCGTCGGTGAGGCCGGCGCCATGATCGTCGCCCCGGGTCGGGGGCCGAGGGCCTCATCGGCGGTCGTCGAGAGGATCGCTCTCTCCGCCCCGTCCGTACGGCACCTGGTGGTGACCGGTGACTCCGGAGACGGCGCGGCACTGCCGTGGGACTCGCTCCTGGCCCCCTCCGCGGACTCCCGCCCCACGTCCATCTCCTCGGAACGCTCCCCTGACGACCTGGCGTTGCTCCTACTGTCCGGCGGCACCACGGGCACCCCCAAGCTGATCCCCAGGACCCACGCCGACTACCGCTACAACGCACGGGCCTCGGCCGAAGCGAGCGGAGTGGACGAGAACGCCGTCTACCTGGCCGTCCTTCCCGTCGCCCACAACTTCACGATGGTCTCCCCCGGCATCGTGGGCACCTTCGCGGTCGGGGGCACCGTGGTCCTCGGCCCGGACCCGAGTCCGACGACCGCCTTCGAACTGATCGAACGCGAGCGGGTGACCATCAGCGCGCTCGTTCCGGCCCTGGTCGGTCCGTGGTTGGACGAGGCTCACAGATCGGATCGGGACCTGAGTTCGATGAGGGTCCTCCAAGTGGGAGGATCACGCCTGGACGAGGACACCGCCCGCCGTGTGGGGCCGACGCTGGGCTGCCGTCTGCAACAGGTGTTCGGCATGGCCGAGGGCCTGAACAACTACACCGGTCTGGACGACCCCGAAGACCTGGTGTGCACCACCCAGGGTCGGCCGCTCTCCCCCGCCGACGAGGTCCTGGTGGTCGACGAACAGGGAGATCCGCTCCCCGCCGGCTCCGTCGGTGAACTGCTCACCCGGGGCCCCTACACCCTCCGGGGCTACTACCGCGCACCGGAGCTGGACCCCCTGTGTTTCACTCCGGACGGGTTCTACCGCACCGGAGACCTCGTCACCCGGTCCGAGAACGGCGACCTCACGGTCGTGGGCCGGGTCAAGGACCAGATCAACCGGGCGGGAGAGAAGATCGCCGCGATCGAGGTCGAGGAGATACTCATGGGCCTTCCGGGGGTGCGGGCCGCCGCTGTTCTGGGCCTTCCCGACCCGGTGCTCGGTGAGCGCTCGGTGGCACTCCTGGTCGTGTCGGGGCAGGAGTGCCCTACCAGGGACGAGGTGCGCGCGGAGTTGTCCGAGCGTGGAGTCGCGGCCTTCAAGGTGCCCGACGAGGTACGTCGAGTGGAACGGCTCCCACTCACCGGGGTGGGCAAGGTGGACAAGAAACGCCTTCGGCGGGAACTGACCGGAGCCTAGGAGAACGGACCGCGGTGGGGACGGGTCGGCTTCCGCCCCCACCGCCGGTCAGGCCTGGAACGCGACGAGGGTCTCCTCGGTGGTCACCGTGACGGCGCATCGGCGAGCAGCGTAGGACAGGGCCATCTCGTGATCGCGAGCGGAGAAGTCGGCCACCGCGTCCGCGACGACGAACGCCTCGATGTCCCGCATGAAGGCGTCACAGGCGGTCATGAGGACACCGATGTGGGCGTACACACCGCACACGACCAGCTGGTCCCGCCCCAGGGCACGCAGTCGCTCCTCCAGGTCGGTACGGACGAAGGCACTGTAACGCCACTTGGTCAGGACCACCTCGTCCGGGGTGGGGGCCAGGTCCTCGACGATCGCACTGTGCACGGGGTCGTCCCTGAGCCCTTCCCCCCACAGGTCCCGCAGCAGGCCCCGCTCCTGTTCGTTCTGGGATCCGGGTTGGGCGGTGAAGATCCGGGGCACCCGGTTCGATCTGCACCGGTCGAGCAGGGCGCCGATGTTGGCCAGCAGTTCCGGGACCGGTTCACCTCCCGGTGTGAAGGCGTCGAGAAAGTACCGCTGCATGTCGTGGACCAGTAGGACACAGCGCGCGGGGTCGATCTTCCAGTTCATCCGTTCGGCGGACGGAACCCCCGGCATGGGATAGGGGGCGATGGAGGGCAGGGCGGACACAGGAGTCTCCTTCGAGATGGTGGTGTGGGGATCGGGGCATGGGTGGGCGGGCGCGTGATCGGCCGTGTCGGTCCAGATCAGGCTCCTAGACCGGACCCGCCGTCCACGCGCAGGTCGTGCAGGGTGATGTGGCGGGCTCTGGAGGAGAGGAGAAAGGTCACGGCGTCGGCGATGTCCTCGGGGGCGGCCACCCGCCCCAGGGGAATCCCCACCCGGAAGTCGGTGAGGTCCGGCCCGTTCGGAGAGAGGGTCTCCTTGGAAGTGCCATCGCCCCACAACTGCCGACGCATCGGCGTTTCGGTGGAGCCGGGGGAGACCACGTTGCACCGAATCCCGTGAGGGGCCATTTCGAGTCCGAAGCACATGGTGAACTGGGTGGCGGCGGCCTTGGAGGCGGCGTAGGCGGCCATGGACACCCTGGGAACCGAGGCGGCGTCGGATCCTACGGTGACGAAGTTCCCGTGTCCGCGAGACATCATTCTCGAAGAGACCGCACGGCAGACGTTGAAAACCCCCAAGGCGTTACTCGCGAAGAGTTCGTGCCAGTGCCGGGTCGGGAAGTGCGAGGTCGCCCCGTGGCGCAGGAGACCGGCGACGTTGGCGACGGCGGTGATCGGCCCGAGGCCCTCCTCCACCTGGTGGACCAACCGTTCCACGGCGTCCTCGTCGCCGATGTCCACGCAGTAGTGGATCACCCGATGGCCTTCGTGTTCGAGTTCGGCCGCCAACCGTCGAGCCGGGGACTCACGGCGGTCGACCGCGGCGACGGTGTGGCCTTCCGCCGCCAGGCTCCGGACGACGGCGGCGCCGATACCTCCGGCGGCACCGGTGACCAGGGCGACACCCTTGTCGGATCCATTCGACCTTCCCGGTCTATCCGGATGAGAGGTCACAGCGCTCCCTTCACGAGCGTTCCGCGCCGCGTCCGGAGCCCTCCGAGGCGAACCAGGGCGGTCTCGCGGAGTCACAGACAACGTGGACAGACACCGGTCAGTTCGAAGGTGTGGTCGACCTGAGCGAAATCACTCAAGTAGCGGATCTTTTCCACGACCGCCGCGATCTCGGCGACCTGTGCGATCTCCTCCACCTCTCCGCAGACACGACAGAAGAGGTGGTAGTGGCGGACAGGTGTTCCACACCGCCGGTACAGACGCTCTCCTTCGGGTGACCGGATCGTGTCCAGCACACCCTCCTGGGACATCCGGTGGACCGTGCGGTAGATGGTGGACAGGCTCGGCGGACCCGTGGCGGAGGGGTTCGACCGATCCAGGTCCCGCAGGATCTCCCGACAGCTGCGAAAGCGGGAACTACGGTCCAGGACCTTGAGCACGGCTTCGTCGTACTTGGGTGTGTTGACCATGTCAGTCGACCGCCTGGCGTTGGGGCACCAGAGACAAGCGACCGACTCGGTATCGGCATCGCCCTACGCACACGAGGGGGACTCCCGGGGACGCGACTCGATTAGATGAAAATGATTATCAGTACCGTAGCACGCGCGTGAGTCGGTTCGCCCGAATCACCCCATACTCCGGGCGGGCGCACCGAGCACTCTCGAGGCTGTGTAGAGTATGGAAACGATTTTCATTTCCATTCCAGAGAAGGCACCTCGGAGAGGAGCATCCGATGCGCATCGCCCTGGTCACCGGGCTGCACGCGACCGCGCGACGTCAGGCCGTGGACGACTTACTGGCCACCGTTCCGCATTCCATCGCCGTGCACCACGACCTGGAGGACATCGGCGACGGCGCGGTACATCGCGTGATCCGCGACCGCGCGGGCCCCGCTGAGAGCGAGCAGGTGGACCTCGACCACGCCTGCGCCTCCTGCACCCTGCGCGAGGACCTCATCCCCTTCCTCCTGCGCACCGCGGACGCCCGCCGACACGACCTGTGCGTCGTGGAGTCCTGGGACGGGGTGGAACCCCGGCTGATCGCCGAGAACATCGCCGCGCAGGAGGGGCTGCTCCTGGCCACCGTCGTCACGGCCGTCGACCTCGTCCACCTGGTCGCCGACCTGAGCTGCGACGACGACCTGAGCGACCGCGAACTCGACATCGCCCAGGACGACTCCCGCACGGTCGCCGAAGTCCTCAACCGGCAGGTGGAGTATCCGAACGTGATCGTCTTGCACGGAACGGGGCCCGACCGTCATGCGCGGACCCTGCTCCAACAACTCAACCCCGCGGCCGCGATCGTCCGTTCAGGCTCGGACCTGCGAGGGTTCCTCGGCGGACGCTTCGACCCCGAGTCGACTCACACCCGGATCAACCCGGCCTGGGCCCAGTACTCCGATCACGCAGAGGAGCAGGGCGTGAGTTCGGTGACCTGGACCAGGACCCGACCGATGCATCCCCAGCGGCTCTCCGACGCGCTGGAGGAGATCGTCGCCATGAGCCTACGAGGCAGAGGCAGGTTCTGGCTGGCCGGCCAGCCCGACACCCTCCTGGTGTGGGACTCCCACCAGGACCTGCTCATGGTGGAGAGCGGCGGCCCCTGGCTGGCCGCGCTCCCCGAGGCGGCCATGGACCTGGTCTCACCGGCCCGACGATCCTCCGCCCTCCTGGACTGGGACCCGGTGGCGGGTGACCGCCGCCAGCACCTGTCCTTCACGGGGATCGACATGGACAGCGCGCGCCTGTTGTCCCTGTTGGAGTCGTGCCTGGTCACCGACACCGAAACCGATCAGGACTTCCACAACGACCCCTTCGCCGAGTTCTCAGAGAGGTGACCATGCCCACCGGCCATCGCCGCACCATCAAGCCACCGCGCGAACGCCGCTTCGCCAACCCGCTGGGCGACGCCGACCGCGTCGACTACAAGGACACCGCCCTTCTCCGCAAATTCATCTCGGAGAAGGGCAAGATCCGTAGCCGCCGGGTCACCCGAGTCACCGCCCGCCAACAGCGCCTGATCGCCGCGGCGGTCAAGAACGCCCGCGAGATGGCCCTGTTGCCGTACCCGTCCTCGACGAAACAGAGCTGACCAGGAGGAATCCAGCATGTCCCGTGTCTGCCAGGTGACCGGAAAGTCACCCGGTTTCGGCAATGCCGTCTCCCACTCACACCGCCGCACCAAACGTCGTTTCGACCCCAACATCCAGAACAAACGCTACTGGCTGCCCAGTGAACGGCGATTCGTCAAGCTCCGGATCAGCACCAAGGGGATGAAGGTGGTCGACGCCCGAGGCATCGAACGCGTGGTCGCCGACATTCGAGCCGAAGGGGGGAGGGTCTGATGGCCAAGAAGAGCAAGATCGCCCGCAACGAACAGCGCAAGGCGGTCGTCGCCCGCTACGCCGAGCGCCGCGCCGAGCTGAAGCGACTCATCAAGAGCCCGCACACCGGCGAGGCCGAACGAGCCGCCGCCGTCACCGAACTGCGCCGACAGCCCCGGGACGCCAGCGCCACCCGTGTGCGTAACCGCGACTCCGTGGACGGCCGCCCCCGCGGCCACCTGACCAAGTTCGGCCTGTCCCGGATTCGTTTCCGCGAGATGGCGCACCGAGGGGAGCTGCCCGGGATCACCAAGTCGAGCTGGTGACCCCGGGCGAAATCCGCCGTTCGTGATCCGAGCGGCCCGCGGGTTCCCGGGGTAGGCGCCCCTCCTCCGGGAACCCGCACCCACGGTG
Organism: Nocardiopsis sp. NPDC055551; assembly: GCF_053619415.1. Taxonomy (NCBI): domain Bacteria; kingdom Bacillati; phylum Actinomycetota; class Actinomycetes; order Streptosporangiales; family Nocardiopsidaceae; genus Nocardiopsis; species Nocardiopsis sp. NPDC055551. The sequence continues at coordinate 161,138 of NZ_JBSHJJ010000011.1, forward strand.
GCGCTCAGGACGCGGAGTGTTCGTCCCAGTGGCCGTCGTGCCGACGGTGCAGGTGCCCGTCATGCACATAGTCCACGTGGTCGTGGTGAGGCACGGCGACGTGACCGCACCCCTCACCATGTTCGTGTGCGTGGCCCTGGTGCGTCGGATGTGCGGTCGCCATGCTCTCCCCCGAATACGGTTCCCCAACGATGACCCGAAAGCAGCAACAACGCATCCATTCTATATCGCCTCTTCAAGGATCCGCGGAGACGGAAAAAATAATTTGCTCCGACATATACAGCGGAATGCGGTCGACGGCCGATGTGAACCCTCACCTGCGTCGATGACGTCGATAAAATGATTACCATCACCACGACAGATGTCGAACAGGGACGATCTTTTCACCTCTCATGGCTTTCCCACCATCGACCGGGAGGGCGTGGTGCTTGATTCGCATTACCCGGAAGAATCGCCTTTCCGCGACGAGATCCACTACGTCTGGCGGACGCTCTCCGAAGGGGCACTGCGCGCCGAAGCCACTCCGCGTGGTCTGCTCGTCGTACCCCGCGATCCGGTCGAGGCGGGAAGTAGGGACGGTCTCTTCGATGACCCGACGGGGCCGACGCGCACCGTCCCACCCCTTGGCCCGGGTCCAGGGGATCGAACCCGAGCCGGGAGGACCCGCCCACCCGTCTCGGAGGAGGAAACGACGGGCTCGTGGTGAGCGCGCCCGGGGATCGACGACCACACCGCTCACAGGTTCTTGCTCTGCGCGTCCCACTCGGGGTCGACGCACAGGCCACAGTCCTCGCCCACGAACACGCCCGCGGCCTCGGTGTCGTCCTTGAGTTGCCAGCGCAACCACGCGCCACCGACCCGCCCGTACTCGCCGCCGTCGGGTTCGGGGAAGGTCCCGTAGTGCCCCACGTCGAGGTGGCCCATGAACGCGGGCAGCCCCTCCGGAAGGTCGCGCCAGTCGTTGAGCGCGTTGCCGTAGGCGATGTCGCTCGGCCCGCCGGTGAAGTAGGCGATCGGGGCGTGCAGGTGGTCGAGGCGTCCCGGGTCCCTGTCACTGAACATGCCGCTGTTCCAGATCACCGTGGTCGTGATGCGAGGGTCGTCGGCGACGTCGTAGGTCTCCAGCCCACCGCACGACTGCCCCATGACGGCGATCCGTTCGGTGTCCACGTGTCCGCGGTACTCGCTCAACAGCCGGGTGTTCTCATCGATCGCCCAGTCCACGGACTCGATGAGCATCTCCGCGTCGGTGCTGCCCGAACCGTCCGGGCGACCGTTGGCGATGACCAGGAAACCGTGTGAGGCGAACTCGGTGAGGATGTTCTCGAACCACGTCCCATCGGCGCGGCAGGCGCCGTTGCCCCAGGCCACGATCGGCAGGGGCTCGTCCTCGGGCAGGTCCAGGGGTCGGTAGACGGTGTGGGCGGGCAGGCGACGATCGGTGACGTATCCGGCCTCATGGGGACCGCTACCACCGGCGACCTCTACGACGTCGGCGGAGGCCGCGGCCCCCGAGGGGACCCCGACCAGGGCGGCGGCCAGGAGCGTCCCGGTCAGGAGTGCGGCGGATCTTCGGGCGGGGGTAGATGTTCCCATCGCTGTCTCCCTTGCATGGAGGAGAACACCGGCCATCCGGTGTTCAGGAAGCGAATATCCGCGCCGCACACCGGGGCGTCAACGGGGCCTGTCGACGAACGGGTGGGATCACCGATCCCAAACCCGCGCGCCGCGAACAGATCGCGGTGTTCCACCGATGCGTGCCCCGCGTCCGAGGCGGAGAGTGAGACGGAGAACATTCGACCGACAAGGGAGACCCGCGTGGACGACAACCCCCTGCGCATCTACGACTTCATGGCCTGCGACGTCTTCTGGGATTTCGACGGAACACCGTTTCCGGCGGAGCAGCACAAGTTCCTCGTCTCCTTCCCCCCCACCCCGGGGGTCCCCACCCCGGAACTGATCCGGTCCATCACCGCGCGCGGCCCGGACGGGTATCGGGTGGAGTTCGCCGACCAGGAGTTCACCCCCGCCAACACCAACGGCCACATCTACGACCACGCCCTCGACCACTACTGGTACATGGTCAACCTCCCCACCGGTTTCCTGCCCGGGGGCGTGTACTCCATCGAGGTATCGGGGGTCGACGGGGAGGTCCGGACCCGTTCGCGTCACCACGACATCGCGGCCTCACGACGTCTGGTGGAGTTCTACACTTCGCACCGGACCGAGCTCGCGGAGTCCTTCACTCCCTCGGGCCGAACCGAGTTGGGGACGGTACCGGCCGACGATGAGCTGGAGTGTTCCTGGTCGACCTTGAAGGATCTGGGCGGGCCCGACGCCCACTACATCTTCCGTCTGTCCACCGGGGGGTCGGCCAGGGAATTCGACACCCAGAACCTCACCTGGTGGGACAACATCTTCGTCGAGCACATGCGCGGGCACACCGACGCCGGCCTGAACCGTTCCTCGGTGCGGGTGGGCGCCGATCTGGCGGCCGACACCCCCTACGCCTACTTCGTCGAGGCCACCGACTCCAACGTGCAGAGCGAGACCAACATCTGTCTCTTCCAGCCGCACCAGTACTTCCACACCCCGGCTCGGGCCGAGGCCGGCACCGGGACCTGAGCCGAGGGCCCGCACGGTCCGGGTAGGTCCCAAGAAGCCACTCGGAGATGGATCTAGCGCTCGGGGCACACCCGTGCACCGGGCCACGAGTCGGACCCGGAGAGCGGGGGCGCGACGGTCGGGGTCCGTCGCGCCCCCGCTCTCAACCGCTGACGTTGAGGTCGGAGCTGCCGCTGCTCTGGTAACCCTCGGTCGCCAGGATCATGTAGTGCACGAAGTCGCCCAGTTGCATGCCCGCGTCGTTCCAGGCGTCGAAGTGGTTTCCGGTGGTGATGGTGCCACCCGTACGAGTCGACTGGCGAACGCTCCAGAACTGCGGGAACGTCTCGCTGTCTCCCTCCACCGACGGGGAGTCATAACGCATCGTGTGGTAGAGGTCGTAGCTTCCGCCATCACTGTCCACCGTGCCGCGAAAGTCGCCCTCGGGCCGGTAGGTGCCGAAGTTGTCGACGATGTAGTACTCCACGAGCGGGTTCGAGGTCCACCCGTACAGACACAGGTAACCGTTGCCGGAGGGGTTGAATCTCCCCGAGTAGGCGACGTTCCTGCGGCCACCGGTGCTCCAGCCCTTTCCGCATACGAAGTTGCCGGTGTCGCTCCACTGGGTGCTGTAGGAGCCCCCGGAACCCAGGGTCATGGAGACCGAACCACCGCCGTCGGTCCAGAACGAGTAGAAGTAGCCGTCGTGGGTGCCGGTCTGGTTCTCGGTGATGGTCTGGGCATGTGCGGTGCCGGGCAGCAGCGTGGGCATCGCCACGGCCAGGGCGCCGGCTCCGGTGAGCCCGATGAATCTCCTACGGTCGAACGGGGGGCGGGGGGTGTCGTTCATGGTCGTCTTCCTCCTGGTGGGCCAGGCGGCGCGGCACGGAGGGGACCCACGGTGACCAGGGGTGAGTCACCGTGCGTCGGCGCCGTGTTGCGCAGCGGGGTCGGTTTTTCGCCGTGTCCCGAAGTATCCGTACGAGACGAACGCGAGTCAATGTTTTCCGGAAAATTTCGGATACATTAACAATCATTCAGTCATCATTCCTGCTGGTCAACCATCATTTTTACAAACTCATCCTGGAATCTTCCCTGGAACTCGGTTCCGATACACATGTCGGGATCGATCATGATTCCGAAACTTTTCGGCCCCCCTCGGGCCGCGAAAACGAGCCCGGACCCTGCGGGTCGGGCTCATCAACGGAACGGCCGGAGGGCCCTGCCCGGTCCGCGCCCGTTCGCCCTGGGGCCACGAGGCTCGACCTGCTCGACCGCAACATCTCCGGTCGAGCCGGACCATCCACCCCCGAAAGGATGGAGACCCATCGGGGCCCGAGTCCGACGGGCCTCCATCTCGGATGTTCTCCACCAAAGCCTCGGGAATCGAGGCCGCACCGAAGGACACGTTCAGGAGAACGGCGCGAGCCCCAAGGCCGGGTCGGCTGGAGCACGGCCTCGTTCAGGGCGGCGGGGCGCAGATGGGCGATCTTCTGGTATTCGCGGCCGGTGACCATGCGACCGAACGTTTTCCGATCGGGATAACGCACCAACGGGACCGCGTCCCACCCACGCCCGTCATCGGCGACCAAGGATGTGGACCGTCGCCGGCATAGAGCGGTTCGGCTCCGTATTCCCGCGAAAAAAAGGGGCCGCCCGTCGTGGGTACTCCTCGTAGGAGGAACGACCTTCTGGAGTGAAGCGCAGCAGGTCGAGTATGACCACGGAGCCCTCCCCATCCTCCTCCAGCATGTCCGCGAGGGCCGTCCCCGGAGGGGGCGACGGCCGTGGGTGACTCCTTGCGCGGTCGTTGGGCGCACCGAGCGTGAGCGGTGACGTCCACCACAGAAACCGCCTGGTCGGTATGTAACGCCGGCGACCCCGACCGCCCGCCATCGTCGCACGCCCGTCGAGCACCCCACCCCTCGCGGCCAGGCGTGCCACCCCGGACACGGAAGCCGGTCGGAAGCGGTGTTCCCACAGCTCACAGCGCACACCGAAGGTCCTGAAATGTAGTGCATTCTGCCACAAAAGATCACGCTGAAATAACAGAACGATATCGCCAAATCGCCCCCCTGTGACCCACTTCAGGCTTATACGACACCCGAAAATCACCCGACTTGAACCTTTTGCTATAGTCCGCCTGTTGGTCCCAACCGCCCCATGCGTCCCACACGGAGCGCGCAACTTCGGGCGGCGGACAAACGGCCACCTTCCCCGCCGATCCGCAATCGGCGGGCCCACGTATCGACGAAACCACGGCCGGATGCCCAGCGCACAGCGTCGTGCGCACGGGCCGAAGCTCCATGGTCGTTACGTGCCACAAAAACCGACGGGTGATCCGGCGCCCGTCCTCAGAAAGGAAATGAATGAATTCGGAGGAAATGGCGGTCCAGCAACTGAGCGGCCCCGTCACCATTTTTCTCATCGCACTTTTCTTCGGTGGAACGCTGTTCATGTCGATCCTGATCAGCAAGAAGAAAGAGAACGCCGATGGTTACATGAATGCCGGGCATAACATCGGTTTCGGCATCGCAGCCACCTCCATGACCGCGACATGGATCTGGGCGTCCTCCATGTACGCCTCGGCCACCGCGGGTTACACCTACGGCATCTCCGGCCCCATCCACTACGGGTTGTGGGGCGCGTTGATGATCCTGTTCATCTACCCCTTCGGACGACGCATCCGTGCGGTCGCCCCTCGCGCGCACACTCTCGCCGAGGTCATGTACGCCCGTCATGGACGCTCCAGTCAGTTGATGCTCGCCGGCTCCAACGTTCTGGGCAGCGTCATCTCACTGACCTCCAACTTCATCGCCGGTGGTGCGCTGGTGGCGATGCTCTCGCCCTTCAGCTTCACCCAAGGCATCGTGGTGATGGCGGCCGGTGTCCTGCTCTACACGCTGTGGTCCGGCTTCCGTGCCTCGGTGCTCACCGACTTCGCCCAGGCGATGGCGATGCTGGGCGCCGTGGTCGTCATCATCCCGGTCGTCTTCTTCGCCGCCGGCGGCACCGGCATGTTCGAGACCGGGGCGCAGAACCTGACCCCCCAGCAGTCGAACTTCTTCTCCTCGGACGCCTTCCTGAACCAGGGCGCGCCCTACATCGCCGCCGTGCTGGCCTACGCGATCGGCAACCAGACCATCGCCCAGCGCCTCTTCGCGGTTCGAGAAGACCTCATCAAGCCCACCTTCATCACCGCCACCATCGGTTACGGTGCCACCGTCATCGGCATCGGCATGCTCGGCGTGATGGCCCTCTACCTGGGCATGGAACCGATGAACGGGGACGTCAACAACCTCATCCCCCAGATGGCGACCACCTTCCTCGGTCCGATCCTGCTGTGCGTCTTCTTCATCATGATCATCGGAGCGCTGGCCTCCACCGCCGACTCCGACCTGGCCGCTCTCTCGTCGATCATGATGGCCGACGTCTACGGTCAGAACGTCGCCGGGCGCAAGAAGGCCAACCCGAAGACGATGCTGCTGATCGGCCGCGTCACGATGATCGTCGCCACCGCCGCGGCCCTGTACTTCGCCAGCGGTCAGATGAGCATCCTCGACCTGCTCGTGTTCGTCGGTGCCCTGTGGGGCGCCCTGGTCTTCCCGGTCATCGCCTCCTTCTACTGGGGCAAGGTCACCAACGCGGCCTTCACCGTGTCCACCCTGGCGGCCGTGGCGATCTTCATCCCCGTCCGCTTCGAGATGCTGCCGATGGGCACCCCGGTCGGCCTCGTCGTGGACGTGCTGTCGGTCATCGGTGTCGGCGTGGTCCTGGGTCTGATGTCCTTCGGCTTCTTCGGGCTCAAGCCCGCGCTGTGGATCGGTTCGATCGCCGCGATCGTCACCGCGCCGTTCGGGATCGGCTTCTTGCACGACTACCACGTGCTCAGCGGGTCGCTCGTCGCCTACGCGGTGAGCACACTGGTCTGCTACCTCCTGAGCTTCCGCAACAAGGAGTCCTTCGACTTCGCCCTGATCCAGAAGCGCATCGGTTCGTTCGACAGCGACGAGGAACCGGAGAAGGCCCTGGACGACGACACCGCTTCGAAGCACTGACCAAGAGAGGAACCCATGTCGACCCTGCTGTTGACCGGCTACGTACTCATCTGGCCCATCATCGTGGCCTTCGTACTCTTCTTCCTCCTGCGCGGCTTCTTCAAGGACTGGAGTCAATCGCGTAAGGAAGGTCGTCCGATCATCTGATCCTTCCGACCGCTCCGGCCGGGTACCGATTCCGAGGAGTCGGTGCCCGGCCCCTCGCGTCGAGTTCCCCGGAGAAGGCACCGGCCGCGTGCACGCATGTCCAAGCGGGCTCGCCGGCCGATGCCCGCCTCGGCGCCATGGACAGCGTCTCTTCGATCGTGAGGGTCACCGTCGTCCACGCCGCCACGCCGTTCCCGGGCCTGGTGGCCGAAGTGGAACAGGCTCGCGCGTTCATCCGCGAGGCCGGCCCGACGGCGCGCGTCCGGTCGCCTTCCCCCAGACCCACCTTCCCGATCACCCGTACCGGGTCCGGTCCCACACCCCGGCACCCCGCGCAACGCTCAGGCCCACGACTCCCCGGCAGGGGATCACCCGGAATTCTTCGGATCGGGCCTGTGGACAACCCGATCCGGACCCCTGTCGCGGCGCACACTGGAATCATGCTCTCCACCAACGCGCACACCCTGTTGCGTACCCTCTTCCAAGACCTGTCCGGTGACCGCCACATCCTCAACCTGAGTTTCCGATACGTCATGTCCACCGCCGTCGACCGGCGGGCGGATCACTTCGAAGTGGAACACCCGGTGGTGATCGAGCGCCTGTACACGGCTCTGATCGGGCAGGCCCCGGCCGCCCTGATCGTGCGCACCTTCACCGACCGCGTCCACGAAACGCGGCCCGATGGCACGATCATCCCCGTCAAGCTGGTCCGCGGCTGGCGGGTGGGACACCGCCGGCTGGTCCCCTTGGACGAGGCGCAGATGTTCGACGCCCACTGCATGGACGCCGCGTCCGGGGAGCCCGTGCCACCCGAGGCCGGGGTGGAGTACGTGGGCGCCCCCGAGGTCGACCTGTCCGACCTGGAACAGTCGTGAACCCGACGCTCAGGGCTTGCGGGCCACACCCCCGTAACCGTCGACCTCGGGTGGGATCCCGAACCCGGTCTCCTCGTAGCGCCACCGGCTCACCGAGACCACCCCCGGTTCCACGATCTCCAGGCCTTCGAAGAAGACCGCGATCTCCTCCGGTGAGCGCTGGACGTAGGGCGCTCCCCCGCTCTGGTCGTACTGTTCGTGCGCTTCCACGTTGGCCGCACTGTGCACGTTGGTGCCGTCGTTGATCGTCAGGAAGCTCCCTGAGGGCAGCGGGTCCACCAGTCGACGGACCAGGTCACGGGCCTGGTCATGGTCGGCGACGTGTCCCAGGATCCCCATGAGCATCAGGGCGACCGGGCGGTCCAGGTCCAATGTCCGGGCCGCCGATTCCAGTATCCGTTCCGGTTCGCGCAGGTCGGCGTGGAGGTACTCGGTGGCGCCCTCCTCGGTACCCCTCATCAACGACCGGGCGTGGGCGAGTACCAGGGGGTCGTTGTCGACGTAGACGATCCGGCTGTCCGGTGCGAACGCCTGGGCCACCTCGTGGGTGTTGTCGGCCGTGGGCAACCCCGTGCCGATGTCCAGGAACTGACGGATCCCCACCTCTCCCGCCAGGTGGCGCACCGTTCGGCCCAGGAAGGCCCGTGAGGCCCGGGCTCCCTGCGCCATACCGGGGAACACCTTGAGGAAGGCCTCACCGGCCTCTTGGTCGACGGGGTGGTTGTCCTTGCCGCCCAGCCAGTAGTTCCACACTCGCGCCGAGTGCGGAATGGAGGTGTCGATCGGGGGATGTTCGCTCATGGGGGGCTCCACCTTCGGTGTCGGAGCGGGGGTTCGTTCGCGCCATGATAGGTCCACGCGTACCCGGCTCAAGTGTCAGATCCCTTGGCCCACAGCGCTTCCCATCCCGAGCTCCCGGTTCGCGCACCGACCCGCCCGTTCATCGATGGGCACATCGACGGTAGTGGCGTGTTCACGGGTCGTTACCGCGGCCTGGCTAGGTTCGCCGTGTTCACGCCCCCACACGGAAAGCAGCCCGACCATGTCGGTCACCCGCCGTTCGACGGCCCACCGCCCCCTCGCCCTGCTCGCTCTCGGCGCGCTCACCGTGGCGCCCGCGGTGGCCCTGCCCTCCACCTCTTGGGCCCAGACCTCCCCCGAACGTGTCCTGCTCTCCCCCACCGCCGACCCCGCCACCTCTCAGCACGTGACCTGGCGAACCGAGGACCTGGACGAGGGAGCGCACCTGGAGCTCATCCCGGTGCGCGGCGCGTCCTCGACCGCGCTCCTGCCCGCCGAACCCACCGGGCGGACCGCGGACCGTCAGTACTACCGGGTCACCCTCACCGACCTGGCCCCCGACACCGAGTACCGCTACCGTGTCGTCCCCGGTGAGGGCGCCGCCGGTCGTTGGCAGAACTTCACCACCGCCGACAGCGACGCGGTGCCCTTCGACTTCCTCTACTTCGGCGACATCCAGAACGACATCTCCGCCGGGGCCGCGCCCGTGGTCCGGGCCGCCCTGGCCGCCGAGCCCGACGCCCGACTCGCCGTGCACGCGGGTGATCTGATCGACCACGCCGAGAACGACTCGCAGTGGGGCGAGTGGTATGACGCGTTCGGCTCCGAGGGCACCGGCGGCATCAACCACGTGACCACGCCCGGAAACCACGAATACTCCTCCAACGCGCTCAGCGGTCACTGGGATCTGCAGTTCCCCGGCGCCGGCAACGGTCCCGAGGAGGGTGTGGACCTGAGCGAGACGGTCCACCACACCGATTACCAGGGGGTGCGATTCATCAGCCTGAACTCCAACTACCGTGACGCCGACGTCGACGACGTCGACGCGTGGTTGGAGTCGCAGACCGAGTGGCTGGTCCAGACCCTGCAGGACAACCCGAACGAGTGGACCGTCGTCACCTTCCACCATCCGCTGTTCTCCAACAGCCCCGGGCGGGACAACGAGCCGCTGCGCCGGGCCTGGTTGGAGGTCCTGGAGGAGTACGACGTGGACCTGGTCCTACAAGGCCACGACCACTCCTACAGTCGCGGCAACCTGGTGGAGAATCGCACCGAGGACCCCGACGTGCACACCGGACCGGTCTACGTGGTCGCGGTGACCGGCCCCAAGATGTACGAGGCCGGCGACGTGAACTGGACCTCCAACGGTGCCGAAGCGCGGGTTCAGGTGTCCCATACCCAGACCTTCCAGTCGGTCTCGGTGGACGGCTCCACCCTGGAGTACGTGTCCACCACCGCCGATGGTGAGGTCGTGGACGCCTTCACCATCGACAAGGGCGAGGACGGCAAGTCGGTCATCGACGACCGTTGACCCATCGGTGTCCATGATGTGCGCCGCGTGTCCGGTCCGGGTGGGCGCGTCGAGGGACGTCTCGGTTCTCCGTTCCCGACTCGCCCGCCCGGACCTCGGCGGCCCCGTGAATCGGTGACCGCCCCTGGCCTACGCGGCCCCGGGCCGGCGATCCCGGCCCGGGGGTCGTCAGCCGACCAGGGCCTGCCAGGTGATGGGCCCGGCCTGGCCGTCGGAGACCAGACGGTTGGCGCTTTGGAAGTTGCTCACCGCGGTGTGCATGACGGGCCCGAAGTTGCCGTCGACCTCGACCCCGGCGCTTCGCTTGTTCATCACCGTTTGCAGGGCGCGCACGTGCGAGCCGTCGGCCACGCCCTCCTCCAGTTCGTAGACCAGATGCGGCCAGGTCAGGGGGCCGACCTGGCCGTCGTCGACCAGTCCCTGATCGCGTTGGAAGGCCTTGACCTCGGCCACGGAGACGGGCCCGTGATAGCCGTCGACCTCCAGTGAGCTTCCGCGCTGGTTCATCAGGTGCTGGATGGTGCGGACGCGGACTCCGTTGGATTCGGGGTCGATGCTGGACCATCCTCCGCCCAGGTCGACTCCGCGCGCGGCCATGAACGGGACGGGGTCGGTGTGTGATCCCAAGGACCCGTTGTGGGTTTCGAAGTGCAGGTGGGGTCCGGTGACGTTGCCGGTGGCGCCCATGTCCGCTATGCGTTGCCCGGCCGAGACCGAGGCGTTCAGGGCGACGCGGTAGGCGCTCAGGTGGCCGTAGTAGGTATAGACGCCGCCTCCGTGGTCGAGAACGAGCGCCTCACCGGTGCGTCCGGGCAGGCCGCCACCCCAGGATCGACGGACGACGGTGCCCGCGGCTGCGGCGTAGGCGGCCGTTCCGGTGGAGTTGGTGACGTCCTGGCCCGCGTGGGGGCCGCCGCCGCGTGGGGCACCGTAGTGACCGCCGTTGGGAAAGTATCCGAGTGCGGGGTTGCACCAGGCACCGTTCATGGCCGAGGCCGCGTGGGCCGTGGCGCCGCCGAGGCCGGCCACGGCGACGGTCGCGCCCAGTCCGAGCCCGATGAGCGCGCGTCGGGACCATGGGGCAGGGGATGGGTCAGTACCGCTCGGAGCGGGGGTGGGGGCCGAGCAGGAACCGCACATATGGTCTCCACAAAGATTAGTTTCACATGTAGCATCTGTTGCGTTGGTTTCCTACATACGAGGGAGAATAAGGGCTTCGGACCCGCTTGAACAGGGGGGCACCGCTCCTTTCCTCCGACCCACCGCCCTTGTCCTGGCCGGTCCCCACGCGCCCCACCAAGGGCCATCTCCCCCGAGACCGATACGACACCGGCGCCCCCGCCGCGTGACACCCCCACCACCCCCGCAGGAGTCACAAGGTCAACTACCCGTGGCTGAAGCCCACGGGCTTGCGGGTAGGCGCCCATCTGGTGGATGGATCCTTCCTCCCGCGTCCGACACCCACTCATCTGGTGGGTGCTGGGGCGGTTGACTCGCGCCCCGCAGCCCACGCCGCCTGGCCTCGGTGGGCGAGGTTGCGTGCAGCGTTCACATCGGCGTGCAGCACCACACCACATTGGCGGCACATGAACCGGTTCCGGGTGGGCCGGTTGCGTCTGGAGGTGTGGTCGCACTCCGAGCAGGTCTGAGAGGTGTAGGCCGGATCCACGATCAGGACCGGCACCCCCGTCCTGCGAGCCTTGTAGGCGATGAAGTCCCGCAGTTGCGCGAAACTCCACGAATGCAGCATGGAACGCTGTTGCTTGGCCAGCCGTACCCGGCCACGGATGCCCCGAAGGTCTTCCAGGACGATGCCGTGATCGGTGCGTTCAGCCCGCTCCACGATGCGTTTGGAAATCGTGTGGTTCACATCCCGCGCCCGCCGTGCCTCCCGGCGGCGCAGACGCTTCAACACGCGTTTGGCGCTCTTGATGTTCTTGGCCTGGAGTTTGGCGCGAAGCTCGTTCTGTTGCCTGCGCTGCCGGTTCAGGTGGCGTCCGGCGAAGCGGTCCCCGGTGGAGGTGGTGGCGATCTCCACGATCCCCAGATCCACCCCTACGAACCCCACCGGATCCGGGTTCTCCTCGGCCTCGGGCACCTCACAGGTGGCCGCAAGGAACCACTGCCCGTCCTGACAGAGCAGGTCGCTCTCACCCTGGCGACACTCGGCCAACAGCTTCAACTGATCAGGCGAAGAGGTGAAGCCCAGATTCTTCATCCGCCCCACCACGGTCCAGATCGAGACGGTGCGCGCGTCCATCTGCCAGGACAGACACCGATCATCGAAGGGTTGCGCCGCATCGGAGCGGAAACAGATCGGGGTGGACTCGATCCGCGCCCGCCGCGCAGAATCCTTCCGGCCCAGGTTTCCGGCTTTCAGGTTCGCGTGCCGGGTGGTGTAGGCGTCCGCGACCTTGCCCAGGACCCGCACCGTGGGCTGCGCCGACAACCCGAACCTGGCTTTCAGCTCGTGGTAGAGGGCCCTTTGCAGGGTGTACTTGTCGCGAGCCCCGGTGGTCTGAGCGATGCGGGAGGCGTGGTCGGCGGCCTCGTTACAGGCGTGCAGGGTCGCCTCAAGCGCCTGCGCCTGTTCCGGCGAAGGCAGCAACTTGACCCGCACCACCAGCTTCATCACCGAACACGCTAACCACCCCGACCAGGAGGTGGGGCCGAATCAGAGAACTTCTCCGCCTTTTCCCGGTCTTCGATGGCCGGGAAGAGTGTGCGGGGGTGTTTCCTCCCGGCCCTGAAGGACCGGGCTTCCACACCCAGAAATCAGGTGAACATGCATGGCCACGTCGGTGACCGCGTCCATGGTCCCCGCGAAGAACAGTCCCGCCATGAAGACGGCGGTGGAGGGCGCCAGACCGGCGGCGATCGACCCGAGACCGGTGAGGACGGTGCCCGCCACGGCCACGTTCGCCGACCCGAGCCGCCGTACCAGTACGGCGGCGACCAGGCCGGCCAGGAACGCCCCCGCCGGAAAGGCCGCCACGGCCACACCGTAGACGGCGTTGTCGATGCCGATGTCGGCCTTGATCTCGGGGAACCGGGGGACGAGGTTGGCGAACAGGGCACCGTTGGTCAGGAACAGAGCGGCGCCCGCGATCCGTGCCCTCCGGTCGACGCGGGCGGCCCGATTCCGTGTGTCGACGCTCACGGGTTCGAACCTATCCGCCGCACGCCCTCGCCGGTGGGACGGGGGCGTGCGGGGACAGGGCCGGTTCGGACCAAGGATCAGGTCAGCGCGGCGACCACCGCCTCCTCCCCATCCCACCGGGCACGCAGCCGCCACCTTCCTCGGGGCTCGGACTCCAGCACGTGCGGGAGCAGGATCCGATCGCCGGGCTCACCGACCTCGGGCTCCGCACCGGCTTCCCTGGTGATCAGCACCTTCTGTGGACGTTGCCCCACCCGACCGCCGTCCTTCCAGATCTCCAGTTCCGCCTGTTCCTGCGCACCGTTCAGGGCCCGTCGGAAACAGTCGAGCGCCACCTCGTCGGCGGTGCCGTCGTAAACCCAGCGCTGCCCCAGGACGGAGTGGTCCAGGGTGCCCACGAGGTGCTCCTCGTGATCGGTCAGGGGCGCGCCCCGGTAGGTCAACGGGAGGTGGTGCAGGCGGCCGGAGCGTCGCAGCAGGAACACCTCCACCCCGACCTCCCCCTTCGGGTCGTCGAACCGATAGGTGCCCAGGACCTCATCGGGTCCCTCTCCTGCCCACGGCCTACCATCCAGCCAAGAGCCGATCAGGGTCGGTTTGTCCGGTGTCAGAGTCGCGTCGTAGATGATCGCCATGGGGCCAGTATCCGCCCGAGACAGTCCGGCCGCACCCTCCGGTGCGCCCCTTCCCCGGGAAGGTTCAGAGCTTCATCGCGGTGGGGAGGCCCTCGGGGCGTATGGCGGCGTCGGTACCCCAGATCCAGCACTCCTCCTCCAGAGCCGATTCCTCGTAGAAGTCGGCCTTCGATCGTTGCTCAGGGGTAGGGGTCCCACTATTCGCCCGAGCCGGCTCCGATGGCGGAGTGGCGCACCCGGGCCACGACACCTTTCATCCCTAGCGTTGAGGACATGACCCCGACCGAGAGAATCTACTCAGCTCTGCTCAGACGTGATCGGGAGAGCGAGTCCGAGCTGCCCGCCCCCGTGCGCGCCGACGTCGCGCGCAATGGGCTGCGCCTGGTGTCGGCCAACGCTCTGCAGTCCTCCGGTGACCAGACGGTCAACGCCTCGACCGTGCTGCCCTGGCTGTTCCACTCCTTGGGGGTGCCCACGGCGCTCGTGGGGTTGCTCGTGCCCATCCGCGAATCCGGTTCGATGCTGCCGCAGGCGTTGCTGACCCCGCTGATCCTGCGGGTGCGGTATCGCAAGTGGGTGTTCGTCCTCGGTGCCCTGGTCCAAGCGTTGTCGGTGGCGGTGATGGCGGCGACGGCCGCGCTCGCGCGGGGGCTCACCGCCGGTGTGGTCATCGTGGTGGCCCTGGCGTTCTTCTCCCTGGGCCGGTGTCTGTGCTCGATCTCCTCCAAGGACGTCCAAGGGCGCACCGTTCCCAGCGGGGAACGCGGCCAGATCAACGGGCTGGCCACCACCGCCGCCGGGCTCGTGGCCATCACCCTGGGGGTGGCGATCCGAGTGCTGGGTGGGGAGGACCTGGACGCCGGCCGGCTCGCCTGGGTCCTGGCCGGTGGCGCCGTCCTGTGGGTGGGTGTGGCCTGGGTCTACGCGGGGGTTCGGGAACCCGCCGACGCGTCGGCTTCGACGATCGAAGGATCGGGGAGGGCATCCGACGACGAGCCGGTGCGATGGCACGACTGGTTCGTCCAGACCCTTCGTCTGCTGCGCGATGACCGTTCCTTCCGACACTTCGTCACGGTGCGCGGTCTGTTGCTGGTCTCGGCGCTGAGCCCACCGTTCGTGGTCACCCTGGCCACCGACTCGGGCACCACCGGTCTGTCCGGGCTGGGCGGGTACGTCATCGCCTCCGGGGTCGCGGCCCTGGTGGGTGGTCGCCTGTCGGGCCGGCTCGCCGACTGGTCGAGCCGCAGACTGATGACGTTCGGTGCCGCGATCGCCTCGGCCATCATCCTCGTACTGGTGCTGGTGGTGTCGTTGCCCGGTTTCAGCGGGGAGAGCGCGTGGGGGTCGGCCGTGTTCATCGGGGCGTACTTCCTGCTCACGCTGACGCACACGGGAATCAGGGTGGGCCGCAAGACCTACGTCATCGACATGGCCGAAGGCGACCTGCGCACCACCTACGTTGCGGTGTCGAACTCGGCGATGGGACTGATCCTGCTGGTGGTCGGCGGTCTCAGCTCGCTGCTGACGCTCCTCGGCGTGGAGTGGACGCTGCTCTTCCTCGCCACCCTGGGTCTGGCCGGGGTGGTCGGCGGCGGCCGGCTCCCGGAGGTCTCCCGAGGGTCCCGAGGGTAGGGGCCGGCCAAGGTACGGCGAGGGCCGGTTGAGAGCGCGGCTCGCACGAATCCCGGGAACCCCTGAACCTCAGGAACGACTCCGCCTTTCCGCCAAGACCACCCATTATTCGATGCGTGGATCCGACGAAGAGGTGTCCGCCTACCGGAAACGCGATGTCAGGTCCGTGGTCGCAGGAGCGGCATCAACGGGCAGTGGGCCCCGACCATGCGGCACAAAAGCACCACCCCGGCCAGGGACACCACGACCGCCGCCGGGACCGGGCCGAAGGGATCCGGGAGTTCCTGCGTCAGCACGAGCACTCCCATGACCAGCACGAAACCCCCGAAGCCCTTACGCAGTGCGGCCTCGGGCACTCGGGAGGTAAGGAGCGAGCCCACGAGCGACCCCGCGACCGCGGCGGCGGTCACCATCGCCACCAATGCCCAGTCCGGGCTCACGCTCGTCAGGTAGCCGGTGAGTCCGGCGAAGGACTTCATCGCTATCACGAGCAGGGAGGTTCCCACCGCCGCCGGCATGGCCAGGCCACCGAGCAGGGCGAGCGCGGGCACGACGAGGAACCCTCCCCCGGCGCCGACGAGTCCGGTGATCGCCCCGACCGCCACACCGTCCAGGATGATCCGTCGCAGGGGAAGCGCTCCGGACTCCGCGTCCCGATCGGTGCCCCCGGCTCTGGCCCCGAGCATGGTCACGGCGGTGGCGACCATCATCAGGGCGAAGGCGATCATCAACAGGGTGCCCGGCAAGTACCCGCCCGCCAGGCCGCCGAGGAAGGCCCCCGCCATACCGGAGGCTCCGAACACCAGTCCGGTGCGCCAACGGACGTTGCCCGCCCGCGCGTGCGTGAACGTACTGACCAATGAGGTGACACCGACGACGAACAGGGACGCGACGATGGCCTCCTTGGGCTCCATCCCCGCGACGTAGGTCAACAGCGGGACCATCAGGATGGAACCGCCGCCTCCGAGCAGACCGAGCGCGAGCCCGACCACCACCGCGAGGCCCAGGACAAGGACGGGTTGGAACTCCATGTTCGACTTTCTTTTCGAGGACGGGCGACGTGGGCACGACCGACCACCGTCAAGGGAGCGGGGCGGTGCCATTCCCCCTGTCGGACGAGACAGCGGGTCCGGCACCGTCCCGGTCAGGGTGATCAACCGCTGATCGTCTCGGGGGCGGACCGGACTCGCCCCCATTCCGGCCGGTCCGAGTAACCTCCGTCGAGTTCGACGACGTGGTATCCGGCACGACGCAGCGCCCCGGCCGCCACCGAGCTACGCGCACCCGACCGGCAGTAGCTCACGATGGTGCCCTCGCTCGGCAGAGCATCGAGGTTCCACAGGATCCGACCGGCGCTGATCTGCATTGATCCCGGGATGTGTCCTTGGGCGTGTTCGGCCTTGTCGCGCACGTCCAGGACGAGCGCGACGTCGGCCTCGGCGAGCTCATCCGGGGTGACGCGTTCCGGCACGAACGTCGGCAGGCCCTCCATCGTCGTGGTATGACCGGCCACGTGGTCGATGCCGACACGGAGCAGGTGGTCGCGCACCTTCCGGGCGGCGTCCGCGTCGGACGTGAGCAACACCAGGGGCCGGGTCTCGGTCTCGGGGTCATAGGCCCAGGCCCCGAAGGTCGCGGCCTTGTCCGGGCCGGGGATGTTCAGCGCCCCGGCAATGGTTCCCCGGTGGACATCGGTGTGGGATCGGGTGTCGACGAGGACGACCTCGTCCTGGTCCAGGGACCGTCGAATCTCCTCGGCGCCGAGTTCGGGCGGCGGGGTGAGCGGGCCCAGGACCCGCGGTCCTTCCTTGTTCTGACGTTTCATCCGCGCGAAGTAGGCGTGGACGTCGGGTTGGCCGTCGAGCAGTTCCTCGACGAAGCCGTCCATGTCGTCTTCGCGCAGGTACGGACCCCACCAGGCGTTGAGCCGTTCGTAGCCGACCGTGGTGGCCGGGAGCGCGCCGAGGGCCTTACCGCAGGCACTGCCCGCGCCGTGCCCGGGCATGACCTGTACGTGGTCGGGCAGGGTCAAGAACACCTCGCGCAGACTGGTGAAGAGCAGACGTGCGCCCTCGAACCGGGTGTCGACCCCTCCGGCGGCCTCGTCGAGCAGGTCGGGGCGGCCCAGGTCCCCCGCGAAGACGAAGTCGCCGGAGAGCATGTAGCCCGGTTCCTGACTGAAGGCGCCATCGGTGACCAGGAACGACAGGTGTTCGGGTGTGTGTCCGGGTGTGTGGCGTGCCCGCACGGTGACGTTGCCGATGGTGATGGCGTCGCCGTCGCGGAGCCTCCGCGCATCGAAGCCGTACTGCCAGTCCTGGCCACCTTCCCCGGAGACGTACACCGTGGCGCCGGTCGCCGCCGCGAGTTCGCGGGTGCCGGAGAGGTAGTCGGCGTGGATGTGGGTCTCGGTCACGGCCACGATCCGCATGCCGTGTGCGCGGGCCAGGTCGAGGTAGTCGTCGATGTCTCGACGGGCGTCGACCACGATGGCCTCTCCCTTGGCCTGACAGCCGATGAAGTAGCCGGCCTGGGAGAGGTCGTTGTCGTAGACACGTTCCAGCAACATGGTCACTCCTTGGACGAAGAGTTCGGTGTGGAGAGTCGGATGTAGGGTGCTCGCGCGGGCCGCATACCCCGGGGAGTATCGAAGAGACAAGGGTCGGCCCTGCCCACGTCGCTCAACGGCGAGCGCCGATCCGGGAGAGGGAGTCCTCGATGTCGACGTCGTTGTAGGGCTGGTTGTAGGGCAGGCGCGCCAGTGCCATGCCCATGGCACAGGTGTCGGTGATGGCGGCGAAGGCCAGTCCGGCACCGACGATCCCGGCGAGGGCCACCGCGGGGGGCCACACCAAGGAGGCGAGTACGGAGGTCAGGACGATGGTGCCGGCCACCAACCGAACCTGGCGTTCGAGCGCCCACTTCTGAGGGCCCCGAACGACGGGGGCACCCTGGGCCGCCCAGGCGTTCATGCCACCGTTCATCACGACCGTGTCGCTCAGCCCGGCCCCGGCCAGCTTGTCCCGGCATTGCCCGGCCCGACCTCCGGACTGACAGACCAGGACGAGGCGGCCGCCGGCCTCGGCGACGATGCGCTCCAGGTGCGCGTCCACGCGCCCCAGGGGCAGGTTGATCGCACCGGAGATGTGGGAACTCTCGTATTCGGCGGGGGTACGCACGTCCACGAGCAGGGTGTGCGGATCGGTTTCGATCAGGTCGCGCACGGCGCGCGGGTCGATGCCGTGGTCGCTCATGGTTTTCCTTCCGTCGTGGTGAATCCGATCCAGATACCCCGGGGAGTATCGGGAGAGCGGATGGGGACCTTGGTGCGGGACAGCGTCGGCCCACCGGGGCCTCCCCCATACCGGGGGGAGTATCCGAAAGCCAGGGATACACCCCGGCCGAGAACAGGTATGTCCCTACAGAGGTCGGCCGCACGGACGCGGACCCGTAAGGTCGTGCGCCCGCGCGGTGTCAGGCCAGGGCCAGGAAGAGCTTCTCCAGCTCCTCCTCGGTGAGCTCGGGTTCCTCACCCCGTTCGCGCGCGGTGTTGCAGTGCCGCATACCACTCGCGACGATCTTGAACCCGGCCCGGTCCAGGGCGCGGGAGACCGCCGCCAACTGCTGGAGGACGGCGGCGCAGTCCTCCCCCTCCTCCATCATGGAGATGACACCGGAGAGTTGGCCTTGGGCGCGCTTGAGTCGCGTGATCGCGTCGCCCACCATTTCAGGCTTCAATGCAGGTCTCCTTTCACCCTGTGGATGACAACATACCCCCGGGTGTATCCATTCCGCCACTCGGGTCACGCACGGCACCAAGGGGTCCACCCCGAGCCCACCTCGTCCTCGGTTCCCCGCCCACACGCGAGTCGACGCGCCGACACGGCGGGCTCACGCGGACCGGTGGCCACCGGTCGTCGTCGACTCGATGGCCACCACCCTGACGAAACGGGATCAGGGCCGGTCCGCCCCGACTCGTTCAGAGGACTCGTCCGAGGCCTTGGTGGGCTGCGGCCGCTCCAGTGCCGCGCCCTCGACATCGACGCCGGGCAGGATCCGGTCGAGCCACTTCGGGAGGTACCAGGCGGCGGGCCCGCACAGGTGCAGTAGGGCGGGCACCAACAGCAGTCGGACCACGAAGGCGTCGATGAGCACACCCACGGTCAACCCCAGTCCCAAGGGAGCCGACATCGGGTCCGGGCTGAACGCGAAACCCGCGAAGATCGACGCCATGATCAGCGCGGCCGCGACGACGACCGAACGTCCCGCGCGCAGACCCTGGCGGACCGCGAGCCGTGGATCCGATCCCTGGACATAGGCCTCACGCATCCCCGAGGCGGTGAAGAGCTGATAGTCCATGGCCAGTCCGAAAAGTACACCGACCGCGAGGACCGGCATGAAGGTGAGCACGGGCCCGGGATCGCCGAAGGGGAAGAGCTCGCCGAACCAGCCCCACTGGTACACCGCGACGACGACCCCCATCGCACCGGCGAAGGATCCGATGAAGCCGAGGGTGGCGATGACCGGCAACAACAGGGACCGGAACACCATGATCATCAGCACCAGGGACAGGGCGATGACCAACACCAGGTAGAGCGGTAGCGCGTCGGCGATGATGTCGGAGATGTCGATGTTGGCCGCGGGCCAACCGGCGACCGACAGCTCCGCGTCGTCCAGTCGGGTCCCCTCCAGCGGGTCGCCGTCGCGAAACTCGTGCACCAGCGCTTCGGTGGATTCGGCGGTGGGGCCGTCCACGGGGATGATCTGGAAGGCCGCGACCGTGTTCTCGTCGTTGAGGGCGACCGGCATCACCGAAACGATGTCGGGGTGCCGCCCGAGTTCCTCGGCGATGTCGATCCGGTACTGTTCGGCGCCCTCGTCCCCAAGACCACCGGGAAGGTCCGCGACGGCGAGGAAGGGGCCGTTCCAGCCGGCTCCGAAGGCTTCCGCCGTGGCGTGGTAGGCCTGGTAGGGGGCGGTGTCCTCCGGTTGGGCGCTGTTGTCGGGAAGGCCCAGACGCAGGTCGAAGGTGGGCACCGCGAGCACGGCCAGTCCGACCAGGCTCAGCGCCACGA
Source organism: Nocardiopsis sp. NPDC055551 (assembly GCF_053619415.1). Taxonomy (NCBI): domain Bacteria; kingdom Bacillati; phylum Actinomycetota; class Actinomycetes; order Streptosporangiales; family Nocardiopsidaceae; genus Nocardiopsis; species Nocardiopsis sp. NPDC055551. The sequence continues at coordinate 181,656 of NZ_JBSHJJ010000011.1, forward strand.
CACCGATCGCCTTGGGGGTGCTCATCGGCCGGTCGATCGCGATTTCGCGCGCGGGCGTCGCGGGCGTCTTGCCGGCGGCGGCGTCGCCCCGCACCTCTTCCAGGGCCCTGCGTTCCCTTCGTGCGAGGATCCGCGGGCCGACCAGGGACAGCAGCGCCGGGGTCATCGTGATCGCCATGAGTACGGCGATGGCCACGCAGAACGCGCCCGCCGTCCCCATCATGCCGAGGAAGGGCAGGCCCGTGACGTTGAGCGCCAACAGCGCGATGATGACGGTGGCTCCGGCGAACATCACCGCGTTGCCGGCCGTGCCGTTCGCCAGCGGGATGGAGTCCGCCACGCTCATGCCTTGTTTGAGCTGGGTGCGGTGCCGGTGCAGGATGAACAGCGCGTAGTCGATGCCGACCGCCAGGCCGAGCATCAGACCGAGGGTCGGCGTGATGGCCATCATGTCCACGAACGCCGAGGCGGACACGGTCAGCAGCACGCCCACCCCGACGCCGAGCAGCGCGTTGAGCAGCGGAAGACCGACACCGATGAACGTGCCCAGCATGACGAACAGCACGACGGTGGCCACCACGAGGCCGAGGACCTCGACGATGCTCATCAGGTGCGGTTCCTGGACCGAGAGTTCCTCACCGGCGAGGAACTCCACGCCGTCGATGTCGGCTTCGGTGAGCGTGTCGGTGAGTTCGTCGAGACGTTCGGGGTCGACGCCGTCGAGTTCACCGTCGAACCGCAGGGTGATGATGGCGGTGTCTCCGCTGTCGGAGACCAGTGCCGCGTCCTCGACGAGTTCCAGCATCGCCTCGGCGCGCTCCAACTCCGCGCCGCCCTCGGTGTGCTCACGCTCGGCCTGTTCCAGGTCCTGCTCGGCGGCCTCGATCTCGGTGCGGGCTTGGTCGAGTTCTTCCTGGCGCTGTTCGAACTCGGCTGCGGCGACCTCGTGGGTTCCGTCGTCCCGGGCCTGTTCCACCGCCTCGTCGAGGTCCTGCTGTGCGTCTTCGATCTGTTCCCGCGCGGGTTCGGTCTCCTCTTGTCCGGTGTCGATCTCCGCTCGGGCGGAGTCGAGTTCCTCGCGTCCGGTGTCGATCTCGTCGTATCCGGCGGCGATGTCGGCTTCGGTGGCGAACGGGTCGGCGACCGTGGTGACGGGTTCGTGGTCTTCGAGTCGCTCCATCAGTTGCCTGAGAGCGCTTTCCTGATCGTCGGTGAACGGAACCTCGTTCGTGGTTCGTACCACCACGGCGGCGCTGCCGCCGGCGAGTTCGGAGTCGGGGAACTCCTCGGCGACACGGTCCGCCACCTCCAGTGTCTCCAGCTCCGGCAGGGATATCTCGGTGGTCAGCTGCCCACCGAAGCCGGCGACGGCCACGAAGGCCAGTAACAGCAGTGCGAACCACGAGGCGATGACGGTCTTGGCCCGGCGCGCGGCCAGGCGACCAAGACGATGGAGTAGTAGTGCCATGCCGGAAATATTAAACGCTACGTAGCGTATCGAATATCAGGGTTCACCCTGACAAACCCCTGAGAACGAGGCCGACGAGATCCTCACACCACTGCTTCGAGGGCCGGACCCCGGCCAGGATCCGAATCGCCATGGTGTGGCTGAGCGAGGCCGCCGCCGCCGAGAAGTCCTCCCTGGGCTCGATGACACCGCCCTGGGCCGCACTGTGCAGCCGTCGAACGAGGTGCCGGTCGTCCCACACCCCGACGTAGCCCTCGGTACTGCGTCCCACCGCGTCCAGGTCCGCCGAGAGCACCGCGCGCGCCAGGCTCATGTGACCGGGATCGAACGCCTCCTGTCGCAACCCCAACACCCAGGCGAGCAGATCGGCACGAAGATCCCCGGTGTCCCCCACCTCCAGACCACCGACCCGAAGAAACCCGGAAAGGGACGCCTCGCGCACGATCTCCGCCTTGGAGTTCCACCGCCGGTAGATCGTCGTCTTGGCGACCCCCGACTCGGCGGCGATCCCCTCGATCGTCAGATCGTCATAGGGCTTGGACCCCACCAACCTCGCGGTCGCCTCCAGGACGGCCCGCCTCGAAGCCTCACTGCGCGGACGCCCACGCCGTACCTTCTCCTCAGTCATGCCCGTCATCCTAGAACCCGCCTCGGTTTCCGGTGGGGACCCGGATGACACCCCGCCCACACCACCGGGCACATGCGACCGGACCGGTGCCCACCGATCGATCGCCCGGCCATCGTCTCCACCTAGGCCGGTTTCGAAGCCTGGGGCCTTGGCGCGTGAGTGTGCTCCCTACAGTGGCTCCAATGACTCGCACTCCCCTCTCACCACGGACCCTCGGCTCGGTGCTGACCGACACTCTTCGGGCCACCCGCGAGTTCGACGACGCCCGAGCCTGGTTGGAGGAAGCCCGCCACGGACCCATGGCCCCCATCGCGGCGGAGGTCTGGGCACTCGATCACGAGCACCGCCATGTCCTGCTCGTTCGGCACCGCCGGCGCGGCTGGGTACCTCCCGGGGGCAAGGTCGACTTCGGGGAAACACCGATCGAAGCGGCCGCTCGCGAACTCCTGGAGGAAACCGGCGTGGCCGGGGATCTCGATCCCGTGCCCGCCGCCGCCAGTGTGCGTTCCTACCGTTCGGATTGGGAACCCACTCTGGGTCTCTCATACGTGACGACCATCGACCGCGCCCTCCCCTTGTCCGAGGAGGACGGCCAACCGGCCGCTTGGATCCCGCTGGAGCACGACTGGGAAACCGTCTTTCCCAAGGACCGGGACAGGATCCGCGAACACCTACGGTGGTCGGCTTCCCAGATCGGAAGCCGACCGCGCTAGCCGGCGGGCGTCGAGGGCTCAGGGGACGCGTCGGATGTTCCGTGAGGATCTGGTTATGCTCACCCACGAAAAGTGGCCCGTCCCATGCCTGTTTCGGACGATCTCGGTCACCCGTACCTCGAAACGAAGGAGAGTCGTTGAGCTACGACGTGGTGGCCCTGGTCGGTGGACGCCCCGATGAACAGGCGATCGTCGACGCCTTGCAGGACGTCGACCCAGAACTGCGCCTACATGTGCACGGAAACACCGACGTCTTACAGATTCGGGATCAGGAGGGCCGGCTGCTGGCCACCCTGGAACCGGGTCAAGAGGTGGAACGACCCGACGACGTGGTCCGCCTGCTCGGCGAGGACGTCGTCGCCGGTCTTCCTGAGACCTACTGGTGGGTGGAGACCCGTGCCCGTCCCGACGAACAGGGCCGTGAGGTCGCGCACCGATTCTCCGACAGGCTCGCGCTGCGACTCGGCGGGGCGGTGTGGACTTCGGGCAGCGCCGACTTCGACCTGTGGGAGGAACCCGAACATCCGACCACCGAACGGACCGCCGAGCGGGCGCTCTTGGTCGCCCAGGACCGGGCCGTGGTCCCGCTCTCCTCCTGGCTCAGCGACGCGGTGGCCACACACGGACGGGACAAAACGCTGCAGGTGCTCACCCCCGCCACCACACGGCTCACCTACGGAGCCCGCACCTTTCTGGCCGGCCCTTTGGGACGCTGGGTCGTTCAGGGCGACGATGGTGGACACTTCGACGGCCTCACCGGGTTGGCCGTGCACTGGGACGAGACCTACGGTTTCCGGCCGGTCAAGGAACCGGTCGGGCCGAACTGGACCGAGAAGCACCCCGACGCGGCACCGGTCTCCGGGTTCCTCGCCGGCTTCGCCGAAACATCGGGGACTCACCTGGTGGTGGATGTGTCCGTTCTGCACCCAGACCCTTTCACCCCGGAGTTGGGTCGGGCCACGCAGATCATCACCGAGCACTTGGCCGGAGCGAAACCATCGGTCTGGGGCCCGCACGAGCCCGCGCTCTTGGCCTGGGATCGTGCGCGGATCATCGAAGCGGCTCTTCGCCGCAGGCCCCGACCATGGATTCTGTACCTGTCCGGACCACTGGGGCGAGAACCCGCGTTCTCAGGACAGTTCCGTCTCTCTTGGCGTGGAAGGCAGGTCCTGGAGCGGATTTCGGTGGTCATCGGGTTCGAGAACGAGAACACGGTGCCTTTCGAGGAACTCCCCACCCTGGTGGAGACCTTGGCAGGGGCGGGGCTTTTGGAGGCGCTACGTGTGCGCCGGCTTCCCGGTCGCTCCGACCTCACCTACGAACCGGTATGGACGGGACCCGCCGTTCCGGTCGGGCTCGCGATAGGACCTGACCACCTGCTCCGTATCGGGTCTGGCGCCGCCCAGGCCGGACCCATTCCGGGTGTGCTCCTTGGGGAGGGTGACAAGCAGGCGGTTTGGTATCCGGTGTTGGCGGACGCGAGCGCCCCCTTGCGCGCACTGGATCTCGCCCAGCGGCAATCGGCCCACCTGTTCGCGTCGACCTGAGGCGAGGCACGCCCGTTGCAGCCGGCTCGGCGTCCCTGACTCCAACGAAAACCATCAACGAGAAAAAGTGCCGTGCATCACTTTTTTGAGGGTTTCGGCTTTCTCATCTGCATGTTCTGCGACGAATACCGGTGCGCTACCTCCTCATTCGTATCGATGCACCTTTCCCACGAACCATGGCCCTTCATGGAGAGTCACCCCCTATGTGCATACTGCTGAGGCAACGCCACAGACCCCGCGGGGTCGGTAAAGGACCGAGGAGGCTTCTGAATGAAATTCGAGATGGGCGAGCCTCCGGAGGGTATCGACGACGTTGCCGCCTCCGGGTTTACGCACCCCACGTCCACGGCTGAGCATCTCAAGGAACCACAGCTCACCAAGACCGGTAAGGAGCGGCTCGGCGCCAAACCCATTGGAAAGCGGATGGCCAAGGCCGTCAGCGGTGTTCGCTCCTCGTTGAACCGCCTGAGAACTCACGTCATCGAGCAGGACATGGTCGAGGCCGGCCGTATCACCGCCGGTCAGGTGGAGAGCGACCCCGGGGCGGAGTTCCACCCCCACCGCTTCACCCCTTCCCCCGGCAAGGAGGACGGATGAGCGAATGGAGCATCGACGTCTACGGGGTCTCACTGGTACTGACCGACCTCGGAGACCAGCTCGGTTTGGAAGGAGGAGGTTTCTCCTCCACCATCGACTCCACCTCGGACGGGATCGACATGGCGTTGTCCAATGCCAAGAGCCCACCGGTGGAATCCGCCCTATCCGGGTTCTTCGAACACTTCAGCGGCGAAACCGACGCCATGTTCACACGGAGCCTGTCGTGCCTGCAAGGGGCCACCGACGCCACCACGGCCTACACCCAGGGCCAAGAGGACATGGCCGCCGAAGCACAACGCCAGGCGGGCACCGCGGAGAACCTCGACCTTTGACCTCCCCCTGACCAACCCCACTCCCACCCCCACCCCCGCTCCAGTTCCCCGGAAGGCTTCCTGGTGAGTTTCGAACCCACCGAGCCCCAGGACGGCGTGGACCCCAATCCGTTCACGCTGATCGACCCTGAGGCCATCCCCTATCCCCTGACCGACGTGTGGTCCCTCAACTACGCCGCTGAAACGCTACGCAGCGGCGGGGAGGACATCGCCAGTGGGGCCGAGGACATGCGTTCCACCTGGCAGGGACTCCAAGCTCACTACGAGGCCCCCGAGAGCGAGACGCTCTTCGCCAAGATGGACCCGGTCGTGGACCGTGGTGATGGCCTGGAAACCGACCTGGCCACCGTCGCCGGCGCGTTGGAGGATCTCGCCGAAGCCGCCAAGACAGCCCGAGGCGAGCTCAACACCCTCAGGATCGAGGCTCAGAGTCTTTGGAACCGCAACCACGACAACAAGCTGTGGTGGCTGGACAAGGACGACGAAACCGACGAGTGGGCCCTGCAGGAGAACCTCCGACTCAAGAGCGCGGTCAACACAGCCTGGGCCACCTTCAACGAGGCCGAGAACGACTGCGCCACCCGGATCTCGAACCTCTTCGACGGACCCGCCTACGCCTCCCCCGACCAGGCGAGCGGAGATGACGTTCTCGTCTACGGGTTGCCCACCGACGCCGGTGACGTCGACATGGACCCGCTGGACCCGGAACTGTCCTTCGATTACGTGAACAACACGGTGAACAACGTCGCGAACTGGGCGAGGGAAGAGTTCCATCCCGACCTGGCGAAGTTCGACAACCCCTACGGCCAAGCCGTGTGGGACACGGTGATCACCGACGTGCTGTGGGGAACAGCAGTGGGGTTCCAGTCCAAACTCGGCTTCTGGCACCCAGACAACGGGTGGCGTTTCGATCTGACCGGCCGTAAGGACAACGCCAAGGCCGCCTGGATCGACGCGGGGATGGACACAGCCGCTCTGGTCGGTATCCACGACGAACACGGGTGGTTGTGGGAACCAGGCGAAGGCGGGCAAGAAGGGGCCGGCGCCGGGTGGGACCGGTGGGTCGACAACATGGGAGACACCAAGGACGAGCTGATCGAAGGCCACACCGCCTGGTCCACCCGTGAGGACGGCGTCGCCTACTCCAACACCACCATCGCCACCAACGCGGTGATGATGACCGGTGGCCTACCGCTCAAGCTGGTCAAGATCGTGGTCGGGTCGGGGGTGGACATGCCCTCCGGGGATTCCGGCTCCGGCGCGTCCCCTGGCACCGGCTCTGGCGGATCCGGTTCAGAGAGCTCCGACGTTTTCAGGGCGCGTGGTGGGCCCGGGGCCGAGGGCTGGCCCAGCAGCCCGCTCCCTCAGGATCGTCCGAATGGTGCCACACCGACTACCGAGCGCTTCGCCGACCAACTCACGATGACGCGGGAATCGCTGCTGGACCCGAACCAGCACCGACCCACGCCATCCACCTCTCCTGACCGCCCCGCTTCCGGTGACGCTTCGGCCCCTCAGGCCCCGACCACACCACATCGGGACGAGAGCAGCCCGTCGCAGGAAGGCGAGGGGTCGAGCGACCGCCCCCGCAGCGAAGACTCTCAACGTCGTCCTGCTGGGGACGATCAGTCAGCATCCCCGTCTCGACGCGAAGACACGGACGCACAGAGAAACCCCGACCGGGAGTTGGAGACTTCCACGTCGAAGCCGCGTTCTGGCAACGACCCCCAATCCGAGGGCTCCAGCACTCCCCGGAATGAGGAGGGCGGTCAAGGACCCCGCGACGATGGGTCCGACCGCCAGGACGACGTTCCCGACCAGCACCACGATAATGATGCACGGGGCAGGACCGGTCCACGCGAGGAGACCGAGCAACCCACACCCGCCACCGGCAGCGGAGGCGAAGGTGGGGGCGACCAACCTCCCCACGACCGCACCGGACTCGGCGATGATGGCACCAACGACCGTGGTGACGGCACCGGCGATGGCGAGGATGCCACGAACTCGCCGACGCAAAACCAGGAAAGACTACTGGATGTTTTTCCGAATAAGGTGGACACGGAAGGCAGAGTCCCTCGTCCCGATCAGACTGCTCCGGGCCGATATTCAGAATCCCAAGTTTCGGTTGACGACCTGCGACGCGACGGCCTGATCGATGAAGGTTGGGAAAGCTTTGAGTCCAAGGAGCGAGAAGTTGCTCAATTCCTCTTGGATCACGGGCTAAGGGTCCAGTCGGTCACTGAATCGACAGTGGACGGGAGAACAACTCCGGATGCCGTCATTTCGGGCACAGAAAAAACAATTGAATTCAAAATTCTCGAATCCAGTAGCCCCCGAGCCATTGAAGCGAACATCCGAAAAGGGAGGAAGCAGTCGAGCATGATGGCCTTGGATTTGCGTGGGCCTCAAGTCGACAGCGAAACAGTCATGAAATCCATTGGGCGAACCCTGCATCAAAATGGAGGAGACCTAGATGAATTGATCATCATTGGCGACGGTTACGTGATTGTCTGGCCCTAAGGAGTGACATGTCGAGAGTAGAGTTCATCTGGATTTCCGCTGAGCTCAATGATGCTTTGAATGAAATTCGAGACTTCCCAGAATTGACCTCAGAGCAGGAAATCATCGAAGGAGATTTCCGATTTTCCTTCGAGGGGGTGCGCCCAGAAGTGGGAAGAATTACGATCGGAATCGAAGCCGACGTCAGCGACGACTACCCCACGGTCATAGATGTTGACCAGGCTCGATGGATGGACGCACCCGAAAAGGTTCAGGCCTTCTTTGACCTTCTCGCCCGGAGGACAAAATGGGAGATAGCATCACGGTTCGATAATGATGATCACCCCTTGGTTTACAGACCTCCCCTGAAGTAGTCTGCCTCCCCTCTGACCGATTCCAACGAAAATCCTACGAGGAGCCCAGGGACAGAAAAACGATAGCTAGGACCGGGAGAGGTTCCTCAATATCAGAAAGTTGAATTTCAGGGAGGACATCTCTTCGGCACACAGTTCTTTGGGCCGGGAGAGATTCTTAATATGCCTCCCATGCGTTTCGACATCAACCAAAATCAAACCAATACCGCCTTCTCGGACCGACTCCCCGAAGAACACGGGACGATCGACGGGTCATTCTATAACTTGGAGCGCAGCTGGCGCGGACTACTGAAACATGGAGACGAATGGCATAATTTCAATAATCCGGATTTCAATAATGGTGAATGGAACGATGCGGTTGCCCTAAAACCTGGAAAGCCCGACATCCAGGCGAAGATCACTAGCGAGTTCGATCCAAGCATGCCTCGGATCGAATATCCACCCAAATCTGGCAAGTTCATCAACCCACCGCCATCCTCCTTCCATATCGAATGGAGCATTAATGGCGTACCCATGAAGCCACTAGACTATGAGAACTTTCCACCATTGCATTAGAACAAGGAGTAAAACTTGGCCAGCAAGCATTTCAAAAGGGGGCACCTAAGCCACGATCAGCAGCTAGAACTCCTCAATAAGATTGGCCATGAACTTCTAGACAAGGCACCCCAAGGGTGGGCGAAAATTGTATACGAAAGGGCTTCAGTATTCGATCACAGCTCGTCCGATTATCGTGTGGAAGATGAACATGGCGCCAATATAGCCGGCTGGGGGCCAAGCACACTGAATCCTCTATTAAGGGAGCTTCGCCCTGGCATGTACCAAAAAGGAGAAGGCACATGGTTCTCAATGTGCTATACCATCCTCAGGCCTGGAAAATTCCACGTCGAATATAACTACGATGAAGATCCTCATATCCTCTTCCCTGCCGCATTGGGGTACACCAACGACCTTAAGTATTTCCCTCGAGAAGACGATCACATCCCTGCCTGGCTCCAACAGAAACTCAGCGAGGAACCCCGCATGCAATCCGAGTGATAATAGGAGCGAGTGATGGATTGCGAAGCAGTCTCGGGGCCGACTGCCACGACCATCTCTCACCAAGAAGAGGAGTAATCCATGGGAAAACGATACTCAGATGCAGGACTTCTCGAACTCACCGGGAAGCAACTGGATCCAGCAAAGCAACAAGAGCTTTTGGTGAAAATTGGCCGGAAAATGGTCGAAGAGGCACCTGACAACTGGGCTGAGATTTTTTACACCCGCGCTTCGGTAGCCGATCAGTCGTTCACCACGTACACGGTCAAACACCAAAACGGGGACACCCTCGAATCCAGCGAACCAGCTGAGATCAACCTGTTGTTCGAGGACTTGAAGGCGGGCCTCTACCAAGATGGAAAAGGAACCTGGTTCTCGGTTCGCTACTCCGTCACCCGTCCCGGACGATTCTCCGTAAAATACAACTATGAGGATCCTGAAATCCCGACTCTCACCGGCCCAGCCTTCACCAACGACCTCAAGTATTTTCCTCGCAACGACGAACACATCCCTGCTTGGCTCCGACAAAAGCTCGATGGAGAAGCGGATGGGTAGGGATTCGGTTGCATATCGCTTCGCAGAACACCACGGAATCCCATTTCTCCCGCCTGGACGAAACAGACCGAACCTGCCGCAGGTTAGACGGAGTCATGACCGTTCCGGAAGACGCACAAATCTACCCGGACTAGGTCTTAAATGACTCAGATACTCAGCGCATCTAGCGAAATTGCTTCCTGGGACTGGTATGTCGAAATTGAGAATGGAAAAGTCCTTGATAGTGCTTCTGCTATGACGCTGTCAATATCCAGAGCCCTCGACCAAAAAGCCCTTATGGAACTTGCCGGGATACAAATATCCTGGCACCGACACGGACAAGGTTCGATCGGATTTCGCTCCCGGGTCTCCCTTTGCGATCTCCAAAGGTTGAACGAAGAGTTCATTACTGAGCGAATCACGGAGAGCCAACCGGTAGGCCATACGGATACACATGTGGGCCAGATCGAACTTCTGGGCTCAGGGTACTGGATCAACGCTGATGGGGAGAAGAAGAGAGTAAACCGTCTTGTCGATGTCTCAATTCTCCTGGATCCAGATGATATCAGTGTGGCACTCGGAGTCCGACATGACATTTGGATGTGGTTCGATTTTTCAGGAAAACCACATCCAAAAGTTTACTACAACAACAAAACGCGCCTATCTGAAGCACTCAAGGAAATCGAGGGGATACTAGGGACCGATACCATCCCGGGAGACCCCACTTATTTTGCCGAACCAGAAAAATATGGAATAGTCACCCCTGAAGCCAATTCGGAAGGATTCAGTTACAATGAGGTGATCCCAGCGTCCCTGAGATAGGAGGAAAGCGGAAATCGGGACTCGAGTGGAGATATGACCGTTCGGCAGACATAGACGTGAGCCCCAGGCAGAAGGCGAGGTATCGAATCTTGCCGGGCTACCGTGAAAGGCTCCACCTGGTCGCCTATAGTGCCATCCTTGACGTCCCCAGGGAAGCCGTTCTCTTCCTCTCCCGCCTTCTGCCCGCCGAACGCAAGCTCCGTGGTACCCGTAACCGAACCCGCGCCCTGACCTGCTTCCACCAAGCGGTGATGGCCCTGCGCCACTTCCCCGAGGGGACCGGTCCTGCCACCCTGGCACGCGACCACGGCATCGGCCGCTCCACCGGCTACCGCTACATCGACCAAGCCACCTACGAACTCGCCGATCAGGACCGTGACCTTCGCCAAGCACGGCACGAGGCCCACAAGGCGAGCGCGGGCCACCTAGTACTCGACGACATGGTGATCCTGACCGACCGCTGCCTGGAGAAGACCACCAGCCTCAAGGGTCGCAGCATCGACCTCTGGTACTCGGGAAAGTCCCGCCACCACGGAGGCAACCTCCAAGGCGTCATGGAACCGGACGGATTTCCCCTGTTCATCAATGGTGTCGAGCCCCGATCAGCGAACGGCCTGCCCCCGACCCGCGCCCACGTGCTCAGTGCGCTCTACGCCCCTGCGGCCCAAGGCCTGCCCACGCTGGCCGACCTGGGATATCAGGGTGCTGGCATCGGCGTCATCACCGCCAGCCCCGGCAAGATCGGAGGCATCGTCAGAGCCGCGCTCGTTCTCACGTGTTTCGAGCATGGACGCCTGAAATGAAACCCGCTGGGATCACCTCACTGGAACCTCAGCGGTACAGCAACCTACCACCGCTTAATTGACACAAGGAACATCCTTTGGTAAGCAAATTTTTCAAAAGGGGACACCTTAATCAAACTCAACAGCTTGACCTAATCAAGAAGATCTGCCAGTCCATTCTTTTGCGGGCACCACAAGGATGGAAAAACATAATGTATAGAAGCAACGCCGTAATCGACCACAGTTCTTCTAAGTTTCAGGTGCGCGATACATACGGAAAAAACATAGCAGGCTGGGGTCCTAATACTATCGGACCTTTACTCGACAACTTGCGCGCAGGGATGTATCGAGAAGGCGAGGGAACCTGGTTTTCGATTAAATTCACAATCACTCGACCTGGAAATTTCCAGGTCGAATATAACTACGACGAAGACCCTCACATTCTCTTTCCCGCGGCATGGGGATACACCAACGACCTCAAGTACTTTCCTCGCGACTACGAACACATACCCACCTGGCTCCGACAAAAGCTCGCTGGGGAAGCGGACGTATAGGGATTCGGGTACCTGTGGTTTCACAGAACTCCATGGCAGACCGACCCTTCTACCTGAAAAAAACAGACCGCACTCGTCGCAGGTGAGCTGAGCAGGAACATCGAACGAACCCTAAGGCTCATGCCTCGACCGCTGGTCACTCACGGAGATTTCGCATCGTGATCTTGGTTCGTTGACATCGGGTGCAAGGCCCCACAGCCCGGACTGTGGCGGCCGCTGTCATTCCACGCCGTAGTCCGCCCGTTACCTCCCGGTAGGGCCTTGGCGCGAGGAAGGCGCGTGCGCGTACCTTGGGGCTGAGTACAGGTGGAGCTTGCCCGCTCCCACACCTGCTTGGCCTGGAGGAGAGATCATCAAGATCACAACCGTCGTATCCGACCCCGCGGCGGAAGGGACTCCGCGATGACCAACCCAGAGGCGAACCCGGACACCCACGTGTGCGTCGATGGTGGCCTTCCAGGGCCGTGGGCCGAGCGGGAGGGTGGAGCTCCCGTCGAGCTCATCACCGCCCGCGACGTGCCCCTGGGCGGACCGCGTGCCATGAACGTGCGCCGTACCCTGCCGCAACGGCAGCGTTCGTTGATCGGCGCGTGGTGCTTCATCGACCACTACGGGCCGGACGACGTATCGGCCAGCGGCGGTATGGACGTGGCTCCGCACCCGCACACGGGACTTCAGACGCTGAGCTGGCTGTTCGAAGGTACCGTCGCCCACATCGACTCCGGTGGCAACAGCGCCCACGTCCTTCCCGGTGAGATGAACCTGATGACCGCCGGCGCCGGCATCTGCCATTCCGAGACCTCCACGGAGGACACCGACCGACTCCACGGGGTGCAGCTCTGGATCGCCCTCCCCGAGGAGGCGCGCAACCGGCCGGGCCGCGACTTCGAGCACTTCGTCCCCGAGCCCGTCACCTTCGACGGCGGTTCCGCGCTCGTCTTCCTCGGTTCACTGCTGGGTTCACAGTCCCCGGTGAGCATGTATTCGCCGCTGGTGGGGGCCGAGATCAGGCTCGATCCCGGCGCGGCCCTCGACCTGACGGTCGATTCCGGATTCGAGCACGGCCTGCTGGTGGACACGGGCGAGGCCATCACGCTGGAGGGCGTGCGCGTACCCAAGGACGCCGTGGGCTACACGGGGGTGGGAAGCCGGAACCTGCGTATCGCCAACGGCGGTACCGAACCGGCCAGGCTCGTACTCGTGGGAGGCACCCCCTTCGACGAGGAGCTCGTCATGTGGTGGAACTTCCTGGGCCGTACCACCGAGGAGATCCGGCAGTACCGGGAGGAATGGCAGAACCACGGTGAGCGGTTCGGTCGCGTCGAAGGCTACGTGGGGCATGGCGGCCCGGGAAGGAACCGCGAAGGAATGGGGTGGATCCCCGCCCCTGAACTGCCACCGGTCAGGATGAGGCCGAGGAAGAACCCACCGCCTCACGCACAGATCCAGGACTGAACCACCCCGATCACCCACCCCGCCGGGCCGAGACACCGTCGTGCCCACCATCAACCGGCCCGGCACGATCCCCCTGGAGAGGTCTTCGCCATGACCGAGCCACAGACCGACAAAACCGGCGCTGTCGTGCATATCGCCCTCGACGAAGCGCGCGTCATCAGCGCCTACACCGTGACCTTGGATGACGGCACCCTCGCCGGCCGTGCGGACTTCGTCGACCCAGTGCAGGGAGACGGAGAGCGCGTCTTCTTCCACACCGAGGTCTCACCGGAATTCGGTGGACGAGGCCTGGCCGGGCTCCTGCTGCGCGAGGCGTTGGCCGACAGCGTCCGCAGGAACATCACCGTCGTCCCCGTGTGCCCACTGTTCGCCAAGCACTTGAAGGAGCACGGCGAGGAGTACACGGCCCAGGGCGGCAAGTTCCGCAAGCCCAGGCCCGCGGACCTGGCCCTGGTCCAGAAGACGACCGAGGAGCAGGCATGAACGCGGAGCGTCCCTACATCGACAAGGAACACCCCACGGTGTACAAGGCGCTCGGCAAGGCGGCCGTGGCCTCTCGAGCCGCCTCGCACGAGGCCGGCCTGGGCGACGACACCATCGAGCTGATCAACGTCCGGGTGTCCCAGATCAACGGGTGCCCGACCTGCCTGAGCATCCACGTTCCCAAGGCCCGCAAGGCCGGGGTGAAGCAGAGCGTCCTGGACGTACTGCCGTCCTGGCGTGAGGCCGGCGTGTTCTCCGACATGCAAAAGGCCGCGCTGCTCTTGGCCGAGTCCCTCACCGTCATCGACCCCGCCGTCGACCGGCAGGAGATCAACGCCCGCGCGGCCGCCCACCTGACCACCGCACAGATCTCTGCGGTGGAGTGGACGACCACGCTCATCAACGCGTTCAACCGGGTCTCGATCGCCAGCGGTCATCCCGTGATCACACGATAGGGGAAAGCGATTTCCGCCGCTGTAACGCCCTCCCTCCATGAGGTGCGCTACAGCGGTGGGTCCCCCTTCCGGAAGCCCACCTTCTCCAACAGGGTGACGTGCTCGGTGGCCTACCGATCCTCAGCAACCCCGCAACGGTTCCTGCCGCGCGCCCTTCCTACGAGATGAGGAGGTCCGGACAGGCCAAGGACGGCCTTTCGAGCCTCCCACCTCCCGGACCTGCCTCCCGTTCTCAGTACGGTGACGGTGGCCGTTCCAAACCCAGATGGCCCCGAAGTGTGTCCGTCTCGTACTCGTGACGGAACAGCCCCCGCTGTTGCAGGACAGGGACCACATGGTCCACGAAGTCCTCGATCCCGCCCGGCAACGACGGCGGCATGAGGTTGAACCCGTCCGCGCCACCGTTTTCGTACCACCGGGTCATCCGGTCGGCGATCTGCTCGGGCGTTCCGACCATGGTGCAGTGTCCGCCGCCGGCGGCCAGACGGCCCAGCAGTTGCCGCACCGTGGGTCTTTCGGAGTCGATGATGCGCAGGATGGTCTCGTAGCGCCCCTTGGGACCGGTGAACTCCTCCAGTGGCGGCAGCTCGGGAACCGGCGCGTCCAGCTCCCAATCGGAACAGTCCTGTTCGGTGAACAGCCCCAGCTGCTGCAATGACTCCTCGGTCGGCAGCAGTTCGTCCAGTTCACGTTGCTTGTCTTGGGCCTCCCGCTCGGTGGAACCGACGTAGGTGACCAGTCCGGGCATGATGGCGACGGACCCGGGGTCGCGGCCCGCCCGACGAATCCGCGCCTTGACGTCGCCGTAGTAGTCCTGGGCGCTGGGCAGGTCATAGGCCACGGAGTAGATGGCCTCGGCGCGGCGGGCCGCCAGCGTGCGTCCCTGCTCCGACGAACCCGCTTGGAACAGCACCGGGTTGCCCTGTACCGGGCGCGGCACGTTCAACGGGCCCTCGACCTGGAAGTGCTCTCCCCGGTGGCCGATGGGGCGTACCTGGTCCGGGTCCGCGAAGACCCCGTCCCGGTCGTAGTGGAAGGCCTCGTCGCTCCAGGAGTCCCACAGCCCCAGCACCACCTCCACGAACTCCTCGGCTCGGGCGTAGCGCTCCTGGTGCGCGGGCATCTGCTCGTATCCGTGGTTGCGGGCCTCGGCGTCGAACATGGACGTCACCACGTTCCAGCCCACTCGGCCTCCGCTGATGTGGTCCAGGGAGGCCAACAGGCGTGCCGCGTGGAAGGGCGTGTAGAACGTGCTGGAAACGGTGCTGACCAGACCGATGTGCCGGGTGGCCCGGCTCATGGCCGCCAGAGTGGTCAACGGTTCGAGGAACCACCACGGGCCACCGGCGACGTCGCCCGTGGCGTGGCCGTCGGCGAAGAACACCGCGTCCAGGCAGCCGCGTTCGGCGGTGCGGGCCAGTTCTTCGAAGTAGGTGATGTCACCGATCCGTTCGGCCGGCGAGTCGGGGTGGCGCCAGGCGGCCTTGTGGTGGCCGCAGCCGAAGATGAACAGGTTGAGGTGCATCCGGCGATCGGGAGCCTGGTCAGGCGCGGAAGCGGTGGCCATCAGTTCATCACCAGCCCGCCGTCGACGACGAGGTTCTGGCCGGTGATCGCGCGCGCCCAAGGGGAGGCGAAGTACAGGGCCGCGTCGGCGAACTCGGCCGGGGTGGTGACCCGGCGCAGCGGTGTGGTGGAGGCGATCATGTCGAACACCTCGTCGGGGGTGGCGGCGCTGGCGTCGGTGGTGCGCAGCAGACCGCCGGAGACCATGTTGACGGTGATGCCGTCGGGGCCCAGGTCATGGGCGAGCGTGCGGGTCAGCGACAGCAGCGCCGCCTTGGCCGCGGTGTAGTCGTGGTAGGGGACGACCGGGTGCTGGAACAGGTTGGTGCCCACGTTGATGACCCGGCCGAACCCTTGGCCGCGCATGGAGGCCAGGGCGGCCTGGACGGTGTTCAGTGCGCCGTGGACGGTACCGCTGAACTGCTGGTCAAGGTGTTCCAGGGTGAGGGTGTCGGCGTGGGGTCGTGCGTCGCCGTTGAAGGAGAAGCCGGCGAGCGCGTTGTTGACGACGGTGGAGACGGAGGAGCCGAAATGTCCCTCTGCGGTCTGGATCATCGAGGCGACCTGTTCGGGGTCGCGTACGTCCGCTCGCACAGCCAGGGCGCGGTCGGGGTGGGTGGCGGCGAGCTCGCCGGCTGCTTCGGCACTGTGGAGGTAGTTGATCACCACCCGGGCGCCTTGCCCCAGGAAGGCCTGGACCAGCCGGGACCCGAGCCCTCGGGCCCCGCCGGTGACGACGACCGTCTGTTGGTCGATAGGGAGCGCGGTGCGGGAAGAACTCATCGGTGGCCTTTCTGGCATGGGCGAAGGCGTCCCTTCGGCCACCGATACCACTGGCCGTGTACGGACATCCCTTCGCCGGTATGACCCGGATCAGGTTCGACGGGTGTCATCTCAGCCCGAATCAGTGGATTCAGGGCACCCCGTGTCACTGCCGATCAAGGTAGCCCATAGGCACCCTCTCGGGCCACCGGCCGGTGCCGTGCTCGTCTCCCGCTCGGCGATGGCGGCTTCAGCGGTCGGCCGGTTCGATCCCGGCCCGGTCGACGGACAGAAAATGGTCCGGAGCACACGTCGGCGCCCGGGTGCGGCGATCCAGCCCCAGACCTCCTCGGCGGTCCCCACGACCAGACGCAGCTCAGCGATCTGCTGGTCATCGCCCGTAGCGACCCCAGCGTGTGCGTGGTCTTGCATCTGCCAACACCGGCGAGTCACCCCATCCTCCCGGTCAGGGCATAGCTGCCTCTTCCTGTGGTTCTTTGGTGGGGAGAAGCCTTTCCCGTCTTCGTGGTCACCAACGGCCCGGTGAGGGCCCACGATGGAGGGGCGTTCCTCTCCTGGCTTTCGTGTTCGCCCGGAAAACAGAACCGATCGACTTCGGCACGTTCACAAGTGTTGAGGGTGTCGGCCCGCGTGTTGTCCCCAGTGGTCGAAGGGAGCACCCGAGCAGATGCCCCCGTGGAAACCACGGTCGAACAGGATCGTGCCGCCTTCGTCAGAGGCGAGCGGCATCCTCTCGCCATCACCACTGAGGACAAGATTTCCGCCCTAGCTGAGCTCGAACGCGTTGAAGATGGCATGGGGACGTAGCGTCGAGCAACTTCACCGGTTCGGATTCGTTCGTCCTTTCAGCCCGCGCGACCGGGTCGCGCGGGCTGACCCTCCACGTTCACGAGGCCGACCGCAACAGCGGTGGCGTGAGCAGCGAGGATCCGCCTTTGCGGTACAGGGCCGCCGGTCGACCCGCCGGCTGGGCGCGCTGCTCTCCCATGGGGTCCACGAAACCCTCCGCCTTGGTGACCTTTCGTCGGAAGTTACTGGGATCCAGTTCACGCCCCCAGATCACCTCGTAGACCGCCCGCAACTCGCTGAGCGTGAACGGTTCGGGACAGAAGACCGTGGCGACGGTGGTGTACTCCAACTTCTCCCGAACACGTTCCAGAGCGTCATCGAGGATGCGGACGTGGTCGAAGGCCAAGGGGGTGGACATCGCGATGAGCTCCTCCACCGGCACCCAACGGGCATGCGCCGCGTCGCTTCCCCCCACCGCCTCGGGCAGGTCCGCCCCCAAGGCCAGATAGGCGATGGTGACGACCCTCCCCCGCGGATCACGGTCGGGATCACCGTAGGCACCGAGCTGTTCCAGGTGGAGCCGGGAGCCGTCGACCCCGGTCTCCTCCAAGAGTTCGCGCCGAGCACCTTGGTCGAGGGTCTCCCGTCTTCGGACTCTTCCACCAGGCAAGGCCGAGTGTCCTTGAAACGGCTCCTCCCCGCGCTCGATCAGCAGGACCATCAACGCCCCGTTCCTAATGGTGAAGATGGCCAGATCCACCGTGACCAGGGACAACCCCACGTCAACGGCTCGCGCCAAGCGTTCGTCCACCGCGATCTCCTTAAAGGTCATCTTGACTTTAATCATCCGATCCACTTATGGTCATCTCGACCTTAACCGGATCGGCGCAGGAGAAGTGCATGTCCATCACCGCTCACGCCTCTCCACCCCCCGTCTCTCCCCCTCCTCAGAACCACGGAGAGGAACCGACCGGGGCCACCCGTCACCTCTGCACCGGTGTCCACGTCGACGAGGACTTCCGAGACCTCGTCATCAAGGAGGTGTGCACGGCCCCTTCACGACGCGCGGCCCCCTCATACGAATTCGACCTCGTCCCGGTGATGCGCCACGCGTGGTTGTCCCTGCACCTGACGTCGTTGTCGAGGTCGGGGTTGATCGCCGCACTCGCCGCACCCTGCTACTGGGGATTCACGGTGACGACCCTGTTGGTCGCCGGCGGATACGCACTTCTCGTACTCCTAGACCACGCCTGGCGAATCTCCAAGGAGCTCACGCGGCCCGAAGAGCCCTTTCCGGCGAAGAAGAGGCGGAAGCGTCGACCGAAGTTGCCTTCCAGGTCCAGCTGGAAGTACGGGCAGGAGAGCAAACGTCTCAAGAACACCGGAACGTTCGCCCTGGTCCTTGCCCTCACCATGGTGGTCCTGGCCTTCTCCCATCCCGTTCAGGGAGCGCTGGCCCTCTACCTGGGCTGTGCCGTCGCCCTCCTCACGGCGATCGTCGGTGGTCTGCGCCAGGCGTGCATCAACCACGCCCACAAGGCCACCGCTCTCAGGCCCAGGCGCCTCTCCCATCGGGAGAGGGCCGTCGACGAGCAGCAGAGGCATCCCTGCGTGGTCTACCAACGCCCCGCCCACAAGAAGGACGGTGAGGACGAAGACACGGGTGTGTTCACGCTCTTCGGGGAAGAGTCGCCCTTCATCGGGGCGGGGGAACTGATCCATCAGTGGAATCCGCCCATGAGCGTCCAACTCCTGCGCAAGGGAAGCGACGACAAGCCCTTACACGAACGGGAACACCGGCACCCGCCCTTCAAGCCGCACGAACTGATGGACCACTTGCGCGCGGCCGTCACCGACCTTCGCGATGACCATGAGAATTTCCGTCTGCCGGCGCAGGTGCGCGACCGTATCTACGTCTCCCAGTCGGACGTGTCCGTTGACCGCTCCATCCTGTGGGAATCGGTGGATCCGGCCGCGATGCGCCGGATCATCGACCGGCAGGACTCCGCGCACCACCACTTCCTCGAAGTGAGCGTCCCCGATGCGGGGGGAGAACTGGTGGCCACGGTGCTGTTCCAACTCAGGGTGCGTGGCCGAACGTTGATCCTGGTGTTCGCGGCCTGCGTGTTGACCCACACCCCGGACAGCTTCCGCAAGGGAGAGGAGTTCGGCCAGCAAGGGAAACGAGCCATCGTCGGTGCCGCTTGGCACGATCTACTCCGGTTCCCTCGCCACATCCGTTCGTTGGGACGCATCACCCGTTACCCGTTCTACCTGGCCAGGGCCCTCTCCGGTCTCCTGCACAGGGCCCTGGCACTCCGAGGCGTCGATTTCACCCTCGTTCCCCGACGCAACAGCAAGATCGGCAGTCGAATCAGCATCCGCCAGGAGCCGGCGGAGGACTGGAGCAAGGTCCAACTCGACAAGACCACGCTGCTCGGCCACATCAAGAACGTCGAAAATCGGTTGCTCAAAGCCACCGGCGATTTTCTGGACTCTCGCGGCGTGGACATCTCCGACTTCGACGATCGCGCACTACAGATCATCAACAGCGGGATCGTCAACATGGGCGGAACCAACGACTTCGGCAACACCGTCTTCGGAGACCAGGTCCATCCTCAGGCACAGACATCCCCACCCGGTCCCGGTAATCCACAGAACGGATGATTCACATGAACCTGAACGAAGCTTCGAACAACAGCGGCATCGTCAACATGGGCGGAACCAACAGCTTCGGCAACACCGTCTTCGGAGACCAGACGCAGGTGAGCGTACCCTCGGCCTCCGCCAAGCCCTCCACAACACGCACTCCCGCCGAGCCCGACCAACGGAAGGACATCGGGATCGTCACGATCCTGCCGGTGGAGAGGCGAGCCGTTCTCGACGAACTGGGACTGGAACGCCCCCACAAACGAGAAGGACTGTTCTTCAGCACCGGTGACGTCTCCACCGAAAGCGGAACCGCGAGTGTGGTGACCACCCAGACCCTCGGCCCCGGGCAACGATCGGTGATGTCGGCGCTGGACCACCTGCGCCACCACTTCTCTCCCCGGCTGTGGGTCCTGGTCGGTATCGGAGGCGGGCTCGGCGACACTCCCACCGGAGGCGCCCGTATCGGTGACGTCATCGTCTCGACCCGCATCGTCTACTACGACGCACGCAAGGTCACCGCCGGCGACAGCGTTCAACGCCGTGGCGAGGAACGTCAAGCGCCGGCCCGCGTCGTCCACGCGGTGAACGCCTACTTCACCGACCGGGGAGAGCCCGCGGTCATCCGCGGGCGCGTGGACGGGCACCGCAAACGCAGTTTCGAGGTCCACCACGGCCTGATCGGTTCGGGTGAAGCCGTGATCGCCGATGGCGATTCCGAGGTGCGGCACTGGTTGAAGCACTACAACGACAAGATCATGGCCGTGGACATGGAGTCGGGCGGGCTCAGCCAGTTCTGGCAGGAGAACTCCGTACGGGCCGAGGGCAACCCGGACTGGGTCGTGGTCCGAGGGATCTCCGATCGGGCGGACGCAGAGAAGGACGACGACGCCCACGCTCTGGCCGCGCACAACGCGGCGCACACCGTCCGCGAACTCATCCCCTATCTGCTCTGATCCATCACGGTCCCCGCCTGCCAGAGCAAAGGAAGTGATCACGTGAGCGCGTTCGTCCTCGGTGTCCTCAGCTCGATCCTGGCCACGATGGTTCTCATGTTCCTGGGATGGATGCGTTCCTCCCACCCGCGTTGGTGGCTGGTCACTCTCCTTGCTCGATTGACCGGAACCGGTGTGCGGCGCGTGTACCGCCATCAGGCGTCGGCGGAGACGGATGTGGCTCGGGATCTGGCGCAGGCGCGCTGGGTGGGGGTGTTGACCGGCCGTGGCAACACCCTCACCAGGGACGTGTTCACGCCGCTGTGGTCGGATACCACCGGCCGGGTCGAATCCGTGCGAGTGCTGCTGCCCGATCCCGACGCGGTTCCCGGCGAGTGGCTGACCATGCGGGCCGAGGAGCTGGAACCGACCGACCCGGGATTCGCCCCCGACCTGCTCCGAGATCAGATCCGTGCCAACACCTCATATCTGGTCTCGGTGGCCAAGAGCAGGGGAGAGGTCGAGCTTCGCCGGTTCGACCTCCCTCACCTCTACCGCGTCATCGTCACGGATCAGGCCGCCTACATCACCTTCTACGACCGGGGTAGGCACGGGCGGCACTCCCCCTGCCTGTACGTGCGTGCTCCGGGGGTGCTGTACGAGGCGGCCCGCCATTTCTTCTCCACCACCTGGGCCGGTTCACAGGCGGTACCGACGGAGCAGGGCCCTGACACGGGAGCGCCGAACAGCTGAACCCC
Organism: Nocardiopsis sp. NPDC055551; assembly: GCF_053619415.1. Taxonomy (NCBI): domain Bacteria; kingdom Bacillati; phylum Actinomycetota; class Actinomycetes; order Streptosporangiales; family Nocardiopsidaceae; genus Nocardiopsis; species Nocardiopsis sp. NPDC055551. The sequence goes on from NZ_JBSHJJ010000011.1 coordinate 203,414, forward strand.
GGCCAGGGGCCAGGGGTGGAGAGGAATCACGGCCGTCACTCCAGATGACCGCGTACCGCTTCGCGGATCTTGTCGGCGTGGAGATAGATCTCGTCGATCGACCCCAGCGGGTGGCGGGTCTCGTTCTTGTCCGCGTCGAAGGTGCCGAGGTACTTCTTCGACTTGGCGTTGAAGTGCAAGCGCGCGATCGGCTTGCGGTTGTTGTCGTCCAGCAGGATCGCGAAGTAGCTCTTGGAGTCCCGTTGTGCGATTCGCTGGGGTTTGACCTCACTGCACGCGATCGCCTTGACGACCTGGTATCCCTCCAGCTCCTCCAGGGTGGTCTCGATCCCGGTCCCCCTACTCAGGTCCTCCTCGGCGACATCGGCGCTGTCGCTCGACGTCGGATCGAGCTGAGGCCGTGTCGTCTCCAGGGCCTTCTTCAGCCGGATGTTGACCTGGTCGTCGAGGAAGGTGGACGCGGCCTCCCGGACCAGTGGAGTGAACTGCTCGCGAGCCCGCTTGGTGAAGGGACCGTCATAGACGCGGCCGGCGAAGAACTTGACCCACTCGTCCTCGGGTACCTGGAACTGTTCGGCCAGTGTGCGCTTGATCGCGCCGATGTACTTGAGCTTCTCGGCGGCGTCGATCACCGAGTTCAGGTCGAAGGACGCCTTGGTGAGCTTGCGCAGCTCGGGCAGGAGACTCTCATCGACGTCACCGAGGTCGAGCACCATGAACGGCCTGGAGTCCATCCGATTCGGCGCGTCGAGGTCGGTGTAGAACTGGTATTCGACACCGTTGGTGAGGACGGCGATCCGTGCGTTGGTGACGGAGAAGTACCGGTACAGCTGTGAGGCGTTCTCGACCGTCAGAGTCCCGTTCGACTTCTTGCATTCGATGAGCATCTGCACTTCGTTGTCGCGCATGATGGCGTAGTCGACCTTCTCCCCCTTCTTCACCCCCACATCGGCGGTGAACTCGGGGACCACCTCACGCGGATCGAAGACGTCGTATCCCAGGACCGTCGCGATGAAGGGCATGACGAAGGCGGTCTTGGCCGCCTCTTCGGTCTGAGTCATCTCCCGCTGGTTCTGCACCTTGGTGCTGAGAGCGGAGACCTTCTCGGGGAATTCCATAGCGACCTTCCTACGAAGTTCGGCCGGAGGACCAGGCGGTCGGAAAGATCGATGTCAGAAGCAGGGCTTGTTCTCGCCACGGAGCCGCAGGGGCGTGCGGGTTCGGGACAAGAGTCTCTTCTCGGGACACTCCGCCCACCCCGGTAAACCGAGAGGGCGACTTCGTCGTCTTGGTCAGCAAGGACATCGCTCACTTCACAAAAAGCACTCTACACAGCAAATTTGTGAATGTGGTTAACAATTAAATCTCGATGCGAAGAAGGGCCTGCCCGCCCCACCGACCTTCGACGACACGCCTCTCAACGACCATGAACGAGGCGAACGAACAAGATCGACGTGGGGCCACGGGTTCAGGGCCGCCCGAGGCTCAGACCCGGTTCCACTCGCCACAGCCGCTCGTCTCGAAGGCCATGTCCGAACCACTGATGGTCACGATCTGACGGCCGCCCCCGAAGTTGTTGGCGATGATCGAATCCAAGGAACCGTCGGTGCCGGACAGCCTCGCCCAATAGCAGTCCGAGGTGTCCTCGGAGCGGTAGGTCCCCGGTGAGACCTCGTCGCCCACCAGGAAGGTCCCGGAACCGGGGAAGCTGTTCTCCTCGGCCTCGGTCTCCAGGTCGGTGACCTCGCCCTCCCGGGTGTCCAGGTCCTCTTCTCGTTGGTCGAGCTCTTCGGAACGTTCGTCCAGGTCGCCTTCGCGGTCGTCGAGCTCACCCTCGCGAGTGCCTATCTCCTTCTCCCGATCGTCCAGCCCTTCCTCGCGTTCGTCCAACTCCCGGAACGGGCGTTCGAGCTGTTCCACCTGTTCACGCAGACCGCTGATGGTGTCCTGGTAGTCCACTTCCTTCTCCAGGGCCTGGTCCAGGTCGGACCCGGTCGACTCATGCCGTTCGGCCAATTCCAGGTAGACCGGGGCCCTCTCCGGGGATCGCGAGGACCACCCCAGGAGGGTTCCCGCGCCGAGCGCCCCGACCACGAGCAGCACCAGGGGCAGCGGCGGCCTTCTACGGCCGCCCTCCCGCAGCTGGTCGGGTGCACCGTCCTCCGTGCGCACCGAATCATCGGACATGGCAGATCACCGCTTTCCCGGTGCCGTCCGCACCGAATTCCGAACCGGAAAGGACTCTTGACTCACTCGGACGAGGGGTCGCGGGCCAAGACCTCGACGCCGAAGGCCCATGGCCCGCTCAATCCAGGTCGACGCGGACCCCATCGGTGAAACCGCCCTGTCCGTTGACCAGCATGTGATCGACCTCGAAGTCGACCGGCACGTCGTAGGCGAGCACGCCGGTCTCTTCGGAACCGGGGTTGGTGTCGAAGCCGAACAGCGTGGAGGCCCACAGCTCGTACCGGTACATGGAACCGGCCTCGTCCATGAGGACCTGGTCTCGCTCACCGAACGATCGCGGCTCACCGCCGAGGTTCTTCACCGTCAACTCGACGGTGACCCACTGCCCCGAGGGCTCCTCGGCGAAGAACTCGTCGAGCTGCGCGGTGGGGACGTCGTACTCGATCGCGTGCACGATGATCTCCCAGTCGCCGTGCTCGATGGTCTCTCCCAGGCCTGGGTGTGTTTCCTCGGGTTGCGCCTCTTCCGCACCCTCGTCTTCCGCCTCGCCCGCACCGCCCCCGTCGTCGGTACCGGTCGGGGCGGCGGCCACGCTGGTGTCGCCCCCGTCATCGGTGGTGGACACGAGCGCGCCGAGAAAGAGCAGGGCGAAGAAACCCATCACGCCCAGGCCGAAGCACCCAAGGCATCCGATGCCGAACTTGGCACCGGTGGACATGCCCGGTCGGGGGCCAGGAGCGGGTCGACCGTGGGGGTGGTGGCCGTAACTCATGGGATCACTCCGGTCTGGTGGATGTGGATACCGGCGGAGTCGACTCCGCCGAGGGCCGGGCGGCGCGGGGAAGACCCCTTTGCGCTACACAAACAACATACACTAGACTTATGTGAACATAGTTAACAGTCCTTAGTTCACACTCGATATCAACTCAAGGAGTCCCCATGCGCAGTCGCCTGGCCCTCGCCACCGCCGCCCTCGGCCTACTCCTGACCGGCTGCGATGAAAACGAGACCGTACGTCTGGAGCCTCCCGCCCCTTCCACCTCGCCGGCGGCCATCACCCCCGCGACCTCCCCGCCCTTCACTCCGATCGGCCATCGGGGCGCGTGAACGGCCCCATCCGCGCCACAGGTGCTCTCGACAGCACCGACCAAGGCGAGAGAGCGCGGCGCGGACGGATCGTCCGACCCATGTCCGCGGAATCGGAACGCCCCCAGCAGGTGAGTCACGAACGCGGAGCACGCCGGAGGGTGGCCTCGCCGGACAGATCGAGCGGGAACACGAGGTGTTGGCCGGTCGGTGGTCGGACTCGACGCCGAAGACCGCCCGGACATCCGCCGCGGCCACAGCGTGGCGCGGGATGATCACGAATGCGTTCGGCAACCATCGATTGCCGGCAATGGGAGTGTGATTTGAACTACGATTCCTGGCGCTCTTTCGGGTAAACCGATCTGCCAGATCAGAGCGTTTCGCTCTCCCTGGGGACTCTGACGCGATGGCGCCCAGCCCCCGCCGCCTGGTCGCTCCAAGGTCAACGAAGAGCGGCCATGACCTGCGGAAACCATCCAGCGACACGCGCGACACCGAATAGAATACGAAAAACCATATCCAAGCCGGTTGCTCTCCCCGCTCCGCGCCGGCCCCTGTAAGGAGATTGTTGTGAACAAAACCGGTTGGATCGTGGCTACCGCGATCGGCGTGGTCGCATTGTTGTTCGGTTTCTGTATCGGATGGTTCGGAAACCAGGCCTACATCCGTTCTCAATTCGAGTCCGCGTTTGAAGACTTCGCGGAAGATACCGAAGTGCCCGTCGAGGAGACGGACATGGAGGCGATGGAGGAGTACGAGGAAGAGCCCTCGGAAGTACCCGCCGGGCCTCCGGAAGGCGAGCCGAGCGACGGTGTGTTCGACTACGAGGTCACCGATGCGCGCGCTTCGGCCACCTACAACGATGAGTCGTGTGGTGAGCAGTACTCCGCGTCGGGCGAGTACCACGTGCTCACCATCAGGGCACAGAACGTGGGGTCGACGCCGGCCTACCCGCCGTCGGATTCCTGGGAAGGGGTGTACGCGTACTCCGAAGACGGCACCCAGTACTCCACGGACGACGACATCTGCACCTTCGCGGACGAGACCAACCCGGGCAACAGCACCGAGTACGAGCTGGTGTTCGACGTTCCCCAGAACACCGAACTGGCCGTGATCGACCTGTCAGCGGAATCGGCGCCCGAGGTAGCCGTGGTGGAGGTCCCCTGACGGGGCTTCTCGGGCACCGTTCGGCATCTTCCCCGGCAGCTGGTGGCAGACCCGGGCGAGGCATTCGGTGAAGTCTCGTTAGCCGCGTTCCACCCGCCCCTCGTGAAACCGGCCCGAGTGAGCACCGATTCTCCCTGCCGACCGAACACACATCCGAGCCTCGACCCAGACACCGGATCTCAACTGTCGGTGCCTACTCGTATACACCGAGTGTGCTTGTTCGCTCCCGGTCGGCTATGGTCCGGCCGGCGCAACGTGGAGGTTCGATGACATCCGAAGTCTGGTCCCCGACGCTGCCCGTCAGCGGTCTGCCCCTCAAGAAGCTGTGCGTCATCGGTTCCGGCAAGGATCTGGATATGCACATCCTTCCTGTCCAAGGGCCTCTTCTGAGGTTGCCGCTGGAGAAGGTGAACGCCACCGTTTCCAAGGAGGTCGCGCTGGAGATCACCCGTCTCGACGACGTCTCACTCGAACTTGCCTACGAGGCGCCGCAACTCCTCCTGAGCCGGTTGCGCGTCCATTGGGACGAGGACGTGATGCCGGGTGTCGAAGAGGAACTGCGAGCACTCTTCGAGGGTTTGGAGAAGGACGGTCGCAGTCGACGTGAGCTGTTCTCCTGCGTCGCTGTCGAGTTCATCTTGACCACCGTCCCGAACAGCCTGCCGGGACGGTCGACGTAGCGAAACCGGCCGCTACCGCCTCGGCCTGGCCCAAGGAACACGTGCCCTGGGTGCTTCCGGTCGATCCTGTCGGAAGCACCCGGTCCGGTTCAGGCGGGCAGGGCAACGTCCTGTCTCTGTGGCGGCATCGCCTCATGGCCGAGACCCGGGGCCATGAAATCCCCATCCGCGGCGTGATGGAGGACGGGTCGCCCGAGGAGAACGCCACACGCGAGGTCGGTGAAGAGACGGAACCGCGTCCAGGTTCCGGGTTTCTCAGGCCACGGTGCTCGGTCGGCTCACACCATCTCGATCCGCTCATCCCGTAGTCGAGTTCGGATGCGCGAGACGAACCACGCCGCGGCGGCCGAGGCCAGCAGACAGTAGGTGCCCAGGGTCATGATCTGGGCCGGGTAATCGACCCCGGCGTCGATCAGTAGCCCGGTAGCACCGGGACCCGCAGCGGATCCCAACACCAGGACCGCCACGATGATCGACCGGATGGAGCCCAGGTGCTCCACCCCGTACACCTCCGGCCACACCGCTCCGAACAGACTCAGGGACAACCCGTTCGTGATCCCGTACAGCAGCATGAACAGCACGACGCTCCACGGTCCTTCCACCGTCGCCAGGACGAGCAATCCCAGGCCGAGGGGAACCAGGTAGAAGGGGACGAGCCGCAGTGCGGTGAGGCGGTCGACGAGGACGCCTCCCACCAGGTTGAACACCACGGTCGTGATCGCGTACACCGACAGGGCCGAGGCGAACAGGGCCGGTGACCATCCACGTAGTTCGGTCAGGTACGCCTGGTGGAAGAAGACGGTGTTACCGACCAGGGCAGGCGCGGCCATGGCGGCGAGCAGCAGGTAGAAGTAGGGGTCGCGCAGAGTCTGACGTCGTGTCCAGCCACGGACCACGGTCACCGGTCGGCCATCGACCGCGTCGGTCGGCGTGCGCCTCCGGCCCATGAGAGCGGACATCGGCCACGCCAGCAACAGGAGCAGCGCGGCCACGATCCACCATGCCTCCCGCCAGCCGGCGATGGCCAGGAGGGCGACGATCGCGAGCGGCAGGACGGCCTCACCGACGTTCAACCCCAGGGTGGCCACCGAAGTGGCACGGCCACGTTCCCGATCGAACCATCGTCCGGTGAGGGTGAAGGAGGTGTGGGTCATCATGCCCTGCCCGAACAGCCGCAGGATGAACAGGGCCAGGAAGAGGATCCACACCTGGGTGGCCAGCGCCATGATCGCGGCGCCCAAGGCCAGCATCAGCGCGAGCGCGGGAACGATCTTCCCGGCGCCGTGACGGTCCACCACCTTGCCCAGTTGGGTCATCGTCAGGGCACCGGCCAGGGTCGCGAGCATGAACAGGGAACCGAACTGGCCGTGGGTGAGGTCGAGGTCCTGGCGGATGTCGGCGGAGAAGAGGGAGACGAAGAAGGTCTGGCCGAAGGAGGAGAACAGGAAGAGGGCGAAGCAGCCCAGCAGCGGTCGCCGGTTGGTGGCCAGGAAGGACAGGTAGGCACGCATCTCAGGCAGGTATCCGATCGGTCGGGGCCATGGCGAACACGGCGTGTACACAGAGCCGGGTGAGGCAGGCGCCGGCGCGTCGAAAGCCTGCGGCCTTCCACCGGCTCAGTGGGCGTCGATCGTCCCCCGCCGTATGCGGCGGAACGCTCAGGAAAGCGTACGGGTGCCGAGCGCGCTCCAGTTCGGCGGATTTTCCAGCCAGAGTCGATCGCATACGGTCCGCTCCGTTCCGCCACCTGTTTCGACCCAGGGCTGTTTCAAAGTCGGGATCGTGAGCGTGTCCATGCTGATCACAGCCCCGTAGCGATCCAGTCGAAACCCGCACCAACAAGCAACGGAGCCCGCTAGAAGATCAGGGACTCTCACATCTCTGACTTCCAAAGGGCTCCGTTGCGCCCCCAGTCTGCCACGACCTCCCCTGCCTCTGTCTGCCTTGTCGGCAAGATCGCCGCTCTGGAGGACCCCCGCTCGCCGCGGGGCCGCCGCCACAGCATGGCCAGCGTCCTGCTCTGCGCCCTGTGCGCGATGGTCGCCGGAGCACGCCACCTACGGGCGATCGGCCAGTGGGCCGACGCCGCCCCCTCCCGCCCCCTGGCCCGTCTGGGCTGTCGGATCTCCTGCGCGGCTCTGGGAGTACGCACCGCTCCGTCCCCGGCGACCATCCGCCGCGTCCTGCTCGCCTTGGCCCCCGAGACTCTGGCTGCCCTGGTCAGACCCGATGTCCTTGAGGTGGTGGCGGTCGACGGTAAGACCCTGCGTGGATCGGCCACGTCCACCGACCCGGTTGTGCACCTGTTCACCGCCCTGACTCCGGACCGGTGTCTGGTCGCGCAGGTGCGAGTGCCGGCGGGCACCAGCGAGATCGACGCCCTGGAGACCCTGTGGGCGGGTGTGGGCCTGGCCGGTGTGGTCCTCACCGCCGATGCCCTGCACACCCAGACCGGCACCGCCGCGTACTTGGTCGAGGAGTTGCACGCCGACTACGTGTTGACCGTCAAACGCAACCAGAAGACGTTGCTCGACCAGGTCAAAGCATTGCCCTGGGCTCAGGCTCCCACGCTGGCCACCACCCGCGACCACGGCCACGGGCGCGCTGAGACCCGCACCGTCAAGGCCATCGACCTGGCTGGAAGGACGGATTTCCCGCACGCGGTCCAGGCGGTGCGCCTTCGCCGCCACGTCAGAGATCTGCGTACCGGGAAGGTGTCGTGAACCTTGGCTTATGCGGTGACCTCGCTGGAGGTGGAGCGGGCGGACGCGGCCCGGATCGGCGCTCTGGTGCGTGGACATTGGGGCATCGAGGCCTGGCACCACGTCAAGGACGTGTCGCTGGGCGAGGACGGCTGCAAGGTCCGCTGCGGGCACGCCCCCGACAACCTGGCCGTGCTGCGAGCTCTCGCCCTGGGGTTCTTGGGCCGGTTGGGGCAGGACACCGTGCCCGACGCGATCCGGTGGGCATCGTATGAGGCGTTCATCCGCCCGCTGGACGTGATCGGTCTTCGCTGACCAGCACGAACATCACCGCTCACCGAGAATGAAACAGCCCTGGCTTACCCGAGGTGGTGTGCGCGACCCTTTTCCGTACTTGGCCGGTTGGGGGCCTGCTTCGGGCACGGATCGAGAGGGATCACGCTTCCCTGAGAATCCGCGCTGGCCGGTTGAGGTGGGAGGTACCCGAAGGGGTCGGCACGGCCCAACCGGGAGCGGCTCGTGGACTTCAGGAGGCGTCGAAGCGCAGCTCGGTCATGGTGAACTGGTCGATGCCGTAGCGGGCGTCGACCGTGGGGGCTTCTCTGCGGTCGAGTCCGCCTTGGTGTAACCGAACGTCGAGGATGCGGGTCCCGGTCGTAGTCAGGGGGCAGGGCGAGAAGACGGTCGGGAACCCAGTAGATCCCACCGCGTTTGATCGGGGGCTTCACTCCTCACCCAACGCCTTCGTGTTCGCGCGGCGACGAGCGTCGGCGGACTCGGCCATTTCTGCCAGAAGGTCCTCCCCCACGCCAGGGTCGGATTCGACGGGGTCTCGGTCGGCCGACCGAGCTCGATAACGCTCTTTGAGTGCGGCGTACTGTTTACGCCGTCTGGCGCGGTTCAGGTCGAGGAGCACGCCGCGTTCACCGTCGGTCTGCGCCTGCACCATGGGAGCGGTCTCGTAGGTCAGGTCTCTCAGTTGAGCGGCGGATCGGCCACCGAGTTCGGCGACGACCTCGCCGAGCACGGTGAGGGATTCGGCTCCCAGGGGCGCGTCGACGTCTTCGACCAGGCGAAGTCGTATCTCCCCACAGGGGCTCTGGGGATCCTGTGTCCGTTCGATGATCCCGGCTGCGACCAAGGCGTCCTCGACCCGATACTGGGCGGGGTCGAAGGAGCCGTAGTTCTCCCATCGCCAGGTGGCACCGCTGAACGCGACACCTCCGCTCTCGACCGCGGAGAGGTCTGCGAGGTAGAGCAGCTTGGCGATCTTGGTCCGATTGAGGCTGTGTCCTTGGTCCCGCGCGACCCGGAACAGGGAGAGTACGGAGCGGAGCAGCGGGTCTTCGGGCTGGCTGAAGATCATGCCGTGCGTCACCTCCGCCTCACACGAGGAGATCGTCATACCGAACTCTCTTTCAAGCTTAGGGGGTGGCCTGTTGAACGCTGCGGGTGCCATGCGGGAGGCATTTTCATGATGGCAGCCGGCCCATTGGTGGGGGGTGATTGAGACAGTTTCCTGAACCAAAGTGCTTTGGGGCAGAGAGAGGCCCTCGGACCCTCCGATCAGACTCAAGTGGAATACCGCATGAGCGGCGCAGGACCTCACGGCGCAGCGTCGCCTCGATGTGGACGTCCTCCGGTTCCACTCCCCCACCCACGGTGACCCAGTAGGGCCCTTGACCGGTTTTGGTGCGTTTGATCAACACCAGGCATCCATCTCCCTCGAACAGGAGGGCCCGCGCGCTCCGCCCGACGTTCTCGGTCATATGGGCTCCCCCATCTGGCAGCGGTAGCGGTGGGTGTCAAATCAAATGAAACGGTGAGCCGGTCACGGGTTCTGTAACGCGGCCTCTCGGCGTTTGGCGGGGTCGTTGATCCAGACCGTCTCGGGCAGCCGAGGTGGTTCCGGTCGGCGGGAGAACCTCTCCGGATGAGCCGCATACGCCTCGGCCAGGGTCCGTGCCCGCTGGTCACGGACCTGACCGGCGGTACCGAAGTGCACCGACGCAGGGGTGTGGTAACCGATCCCCGAATGCCTGTGCTCGTGGTTGTAGTAGGCCATGAACCCTTCCATCCACTCGCGGGCGTGCGCCAGCGACTCGAACCGTTCGGGGTAGTCCGACGCGTACTTGAGGGTTTTGAACTGCGCTTCGGAGTAAGGGTTGTCGTTGGAGTTCTTGGGCCGCGAGTGCGACCGCTCGATCCCCAGATCCAGCAACAGCTGCGACACCTCCTTGGAGGTCATCGCCGCGCCCCGATCGGCGTGCACCACCCCGGGCGGGACCCCGTTGGCGGTGGCCAGGCCGCTGATCAGCTCCGCGGCACGGGCCCCGGACTCGGATCGCTCCACCGTGAACGCGGCCACGTAGCGCGAGTAGATGTCGATGACCACGTAGGCATGGAAGTACTCCCTGGGCCTGGGCCCCTTGAGTCGGGTGATGTCCCAGGTGAACACCTGCCCGGGTCCGTCGGCCCGCAGCTCGGGCACGGTCTTGGGCGGGTGGGTGGCCGTGCGGCGGCGCTCCCCCACCTGACCGTGTCCACGCAGGATCCGGTACATCGTGGCCACCGAGCAGTGGTAACGGCCCTCGTCCAGCTCCCGGGCCCAGATCTGGGCGGGTGGCAGCTCGGCGTAGGGCCCGCTGTTCATCAGCTCCAACACCTGGGACCGCTCGGTGGGGGTCAGGGCCGCCGGGTGCGGTGTGCGCGGGGCCGGTTCGGTGGGCTCGGGCGGGTTCAGGCGCCGGTGGTGGGTGGCGCGGGAGCGGCCGGTCAGGCGGCAGGCCTTGACGACGCCGACGTGGGGGCGCAGGTTCTCAACAGCCTGGTGTAGGACGGGTTCGACCCGGGTGTTCAGTCCGCGCTCTTGGAGAGTGCCTGCAAGAGCGCGGACGCTTTTCCCATCACTTCCAGGGCGTGATCGCGGTCGGCCACCTCCTTCTCCAGCTTCGCGATCTTGGCGCGCAGCTGTTCGGCTTCGGCCTGGGCGGGGTGCTTCTTCTTCCGGGCCGGTGAGGTGCGGCGGTCGGTGAGTTTGTCCAGGGCGCCGGCGTCGCGGGCGCTCTTCCATTCCACGATGTGGGAGTGGTAAAGGCGCTCACGGCGTAGCAGTGCTCCGTGTTCGGTGCCGGTGGTGCAGGCATCGTGCTCGGCGGTGAAGGTCCGGCGTTTGGGTCTGGGGGCCGGGTTGGTGGTGTTCTTGCTGGTCATGCGGGTGGTGCTCCCCTGTTCGTCTCCGTCTGTCTAACCAGACATATCGGGATGTTTCACCCCAATCTGACAGAGAGGGGACCGGGTGCCCACACCGCTATCGAGGGTCTGGAGAACTGGGGAGTACCCCGTCCATCAGTCGACTTCTGATCGCGGACTGTGCTCCCAACCCCTCCGAAGGAGATGAACAGATGTTCGTCTCCAACGGGGAATACCGCCAGACCAGGGGTGGGTTCGTACTCCGAGCGAGGCCAGGACACTGGGGTGTGTGCGTCGGCCCCACTCTGCGAGTTCGTCGATGCTCCTTGCACCGGAGATGGTGGCGCACGCACACAGGAGCAGGATGCAGGTCAGGGAGTACCAGCGCCCTCGTGGGGAACGGTGTCCAGGTAGGGGCGCAGGTCCGTAATGGATTGGGGGTCCAGGGGTCCGAGTTTGGTGAGCACGGCCGGGATCGGGAGGATAGGAGTGCAGGCACGGCAGACCTTCGTGATCACGTGGCGTAGACACCTACATGATCTCGGTTTCCCGTGCCTGCCTTTGTGTTTCGTTCCAGGTCAAACCGGATGAACTATGTGATCCGGGAACTTGAACGAGCCCTGCGGGGCGTGTGCGTCCACTTCTAGATATAACGCCGCGCACCCCGTGATGCCAGGTCACGCCTCGACCGGACAGTGCGAGGGCGACGACCGTAGCCACCGATGATTCCCGGAAGGCGATGGGCGCGATGGCAGAAACCGCATCGTCTTCACCGTCATCGGGCTCAGCCGTCCAGAACGCGGTAAGCAACATCCTTTTGTTCGAGGTGGCCGGCGACACGTCCGAGATCACCCGGAGGGACTCCGAGGGTCAACAGTCTGCGCGCCCGAGAGACTGCCACGTACAGGATGCGCACCGCTTCATCCTCCCGGCCGTTGATCCAGTGGTCGATCATCCCGGGCCGGTATCCCTGCCGCGGGGTGAGGAGCATGAGAACCGCGTCGGCCTCGCCACCCTTCGCCTGGTGGACGCTGCCGGCCGTACCCACTCCGTCCGCGTCCGGGGCGGGCGCCCCAGCCACCTCCGCAGCGGTACCGACGAGTGAGACCGCATCGGCGGGCTTCCAGCGGAGGGCCCCTGGTGGATGGTCGCCCCTCATGGTCGGCCCGTAGGTGTTGAACACCTTCTCCGCCTCCGGCACCCATGAGGACAGGGGCGTACCGAGTTCGGGTAGGTGGGCGAGAACCAGGGCCTCCGCCCGGTCCACTCCGACCTTGGGCAGGCCGGACCGGCGGATCCGCTGTTCCTCGGGAAGCCCACCTCCTGAGCACCACAGGTCGAGAATGTGTTCACGCAGAATCCGTGACGCCTTCTCCCGGCGCCTGCGCGGCGAAGCCGATGCCCGAAGCACCCCGACCGCCCAGAGGAAGCGGTTCAGCGGATCCAGGGGAGCGTAAGGGGTACCGATGAGGTCCTTGGGCAAAGTGCCCCACTGCCGCGCGAGGACCAGACGTTCGTCTTGGGGGATACCACACCGGTCCGCTTCCCTCCGGAACACCTCACGTGGCCTGTGGTCACCGTCATCGCGCGGTACGAGCAGGATCGGAGTATCGTCCTCCCGGGACGGCCCCACCGCGGTGTCGCTCCCGCTCCCCTGACGCAGGGTGGCGGTGAGATCACAGATCACCTGGCTGCTGCGCCAGTTGTGGCGAAGCTCCATACGGGGAAGATCACCCACCAGCCTTGGCGCCGATACGGCGCTCTCCTCTCGGTCGCGAAACCCGTAGATGTTCTGGTCGGTGTCACCCACGAGCATGAGGCGAAGCCCCAGCTCGTTCACCCTGCGGAGCACGGCGTCGTCCTTGACCGAGCAGTCCTGCGCCTCGTCGACGATCAGCTCGTGGAAACGGCCAGTGAGCATCCGCGCCATCACCGCAGCGGTACCGGGGTCGTCCAGGTTGCGCAGCGCCCGCTCCCGCAGTTCGTCGCCGGTCAGGTAGCCGCTCCTGATGAGCTGCGCCTTCTGCTCGGCTGCCCACTGTTCGAGCACCCCCACCTGCTCGGGCCTGTACCTCTTACGCTTCGAGTACTTCATCCGCGCTTGAGGAACACCCCGGGAAGAAGGCGTGTACTCGAAGTCGTCCAGACTCACGCGTTCCCCGACACGGGCCTCCGGGTGATCTTCCCAGCTGTCCAGCCGACTCCAACCGTCCTCGCCCACCCCTGAGGAGTCCAGGTATGGCCGGACCAGATAGCGCCAGATGAAACCGTCCAGCGTGCCGATGAAGTGCGGGTATCCGCTGAGTTCGGGCTTGCCCCGGTCCCGGCTCCGGGCCCGCAGTTCACGGCCGGCGGCCCTGGTGAAGGAGACGATGGCGCGGCCCCGCCTCACTGGCAGGGGGCGGTTCAGGTGACGTTCGACGATGACCCGCGTCTTACCGGCTCCCGGACAGGCCTGGACCCATACGGCCTCTCCCGGAGCCAGGTCGCGCTCCACGATGCCGCGCTGCGCCGTGTGCGCCTGGTCGGCCAGGGTGTTGTTCTCCGTGGTGAGGGGGGTGTACTCAGCGACCATTGGTGACCCCCTCGGTGATCCACGTCAACGCACTCTCGAAGTACTCGGGCACGACTACGGGAATGTCCTCCTGCGCCGATACCGCCAGTACATCCTGGGCGAAGTCCCCCTTACGCACCTTGCACTCGCCGAACATCTTGGCGAACCTCTTGTCCCGCTGTCCGTCCGGCAGTTCCATGAGTTCGTGCCAGTCCTTCTCCCCCGCATTGGGACGTTGGCGGGCCCAGGCCTTCCTGAGGATCGTGGCGTTGCCTTCGGCCGCCCGTACAAGCTCGGGTTCCAGGGTGGTCTCGTTGGCGAAGACCTGTGCAACGTCTCCACCGGCCGCGAGTCTTTCGAGCAATGCGTTCAGGTTCTTTCGGCGATCGGGAACTCGGCCGTCGCTGGTCCCGTGGAAGTCCCCGTCGGTGATGACGGCGACACGCTGTCCGATCCGCCGGCCACTGACCTCATCGCGTTTGAGCAGCACCTTGAGGTAGGGCTCGAAGTCGACCCCGTCGATGGGGACCACGGCGGTTCCGCGCAAGCGCCTCTGGGAGACCGGGTCGAGAACCAGCTTCCCGAACGCGGGCACCAGAATGCCCTCGGCGATGCCCTCCACCAACAGCACTCGGGGAGAGAAGAGCATGGTGCTGCGCGTGGCATTCAGGTACTGCCCCACCTTGCCGAGTTCGCGCGCATCCATGTTCAGGTTCCGCACCGCGACACTCGTGGTGCAGTGTTTCTTCGCTTGAGCAGGGGCATCGCTCATCTCCCGCGCGTCGGAGGGCAGCGAGGTGGTGCGCCGTTGGAGGACGACGAGGTCCTCGGGCGGCACCGAAGTGGCGATGTGGGGCGCGTGGGTGGTCACCACCACCTGAATGCGACCCAGCCACTCCTGGCCGCTGGCGTCGGCCTGTTGGCTTCGCTCGGCCTCTTCCTGGAGGTGGTCCATGAGGATGCTCTGGAGTTGGGGGTGCAGGTGGGCCTCGGGTTCTTCCACCAGGAGCAGGGTCAGGTCGGCCTCGGCCGCGTTGCGCAACTGGGCGAAGAGCGTGGCCATGAACAGCAGGTTCGCGTAACCGTGACCGCTCTCGGAGATCTCTTGGAGGCCCATCCCTTCCTCTTCGAGACGCAGCCGCAGCGAACGCGCAACCGCGGGAAGGGTCGGTCGAGAGAATCCGAAGCCCGTGGTCTGTGTGTGGGCGCCCTGGGTGAGCTCGACCAACCGTTCACGGACGGAGTCCGCGGCCTGCGTCAACGGTGTGAGTTCGGCGATCTGTCCGAACCGTTCCCCCACATCGCTCAGGAACGAGTCGACCTCGTCCTCTTCGAGCAGGAACCCGCCGATGAAACCGTGCAGGTAGCGGCCGGAGGCGGACGCCAGTTCCCGTTGAGCATCCCTCAGCGGCGGTAGGTACAGGTGCCGAATACGCTCTCGGGCCGCGGGTTCGGGGTCACGGTCGGTCGTGACGGCGTCGCCCGCCTGCCACGTCGACTTGCCGCGTTGTTCTCCCAGAGCGGGCGGGGTGTAGGCCAGGTGGTAGACGACGCTCTTTCCGTCATTGGCCAGGGCCGAGTTGTACAGGGCCAGATCATTGTGCTCCGCCGAGGTGTACCGCGCGGACAGTTCGATTTCGGTACGGCACGAGTCGTGGTGACGGCCATCAAGGCAACCGTCCCGGTGGACGTCTTCCGCC
The DNA here is from genome assembly GCF_053619415.1 of Nocardiopsis sp. NPDC055551. Taxonomy (NCBI): domain Bacteria; kingdom Bacillati; phylum Actinomycetota; class Actinomycetes; order Streptosporangiales; family Nocardiopsidaceae; genus Nocardiopsis; species Nocardiopsis sp. NPDC055551. The sequence goes on from NZ_JBSHJJ010000011.1 coordinate 218,682, forward strand.
CGGAGGTGGATATCGCGCCTACCGTCCAGAGGCGCGGTCAAATGGCGGATGGCATCCATGACGTTGGACTTGCCGGCGTTGTTCTCCCCCACCAGCACCGTCACCCCGGGGTGAAGGGTGATGGTCTCGTCGGCGAGCGACCGGAAACCCTTCAGCTCTAGTTGACACAAATACACAGGAGGCCTCCAAGTTGCTGTGAACGCTGCTAACAGGTGATCACTGTACATGCGACGGACACAGCAAGGTGGTGGTTCCCGAACAACGGAGTTTTTTCTGAGGATTCACACCGGACCGCACGCCCTCCTACATCTCTCGGTCAAGCCAACCGACGACAGCACCGGGTGCGGCGGATGAACACAGGCCATCAGAGTGGCGCCTTGTGTGACAGAGCGCTGATCCAGGTCCTGCGCGGCAAGAGCATCGATATGAGAGCCGGGAGGTCAGTCCTGTGAAGGGCCCGAGCGGGAGACGGGGCGGAGTCGGCGGCGGTCGGAGGTGGGCAGGGGGATGTGGTCGGAAGATGAGCTCCCCCAATATCGACAACGTTAGGGCGCGGCGGGGGCTTCTGGCGAGGCCTGGTGATGGGGCTGTGGATAACCCGAGCCGTGGGGTGGGAGCAGGTGGTGTGAGGAGAGGGTGGGGCCACGTCGGGGTGTCCCGGCGCGGCTTTTCTATGGGTGGGATGGGTGCCTGGGCGGAGTTCGGATGGTGGGGTGAGGGGTTCGAGGTGGGGCCGCGCCGGGGGGCGGCGCGGCCCGGTGGTGGGTGGGTGTCGTGGGTCGGGTGGTGGTCAGGGCAGGAGCGGGGCCAGGTGGTGGGCCAGGGCGCCGGCGGCGGTGGCCAGGGCGTAGCCGAGCAGGTGCCGGCCGGTGTGGGAGCGGCGACGGGGCCGGGGTTTGCGGTGGCTGCGCGGGCGCCTGGGCAGGGGCGGGCGCTCCGGTCGGGGACGCGGTGGCGGCGGGCCATCGTCGGGGGCCGGCCGGGGCCGCGGGATCGGTGGAACTCCACCGGGCCGCTTGGGCAGAGGCCTCCGGTCACCGGGTTCGGCCAGGCGGGTGACGGGTTCGTCGGTGCGGGTGGAGCGCGGGGGTGAGCAGAGCGGGAGGACCGCGTTGGGGTGGGCCGCCATCTGGGCCAGGAGGTGTTGTTCCCGGGCGTGGCTGCGGGCACGCGGGGTGGCCAAGGGCCGGGGCGAGGCCCCGGGGCGGGAGAAGCGCTGTCCCCGGGGCGCGTCCAGCACCGCGCGCAGTTCACCCGTGACAGGTCCGGCGCTCACGCCAGGGCTCCGAAGGGGGCGCGGGGGCCGGTGAAGGCGAACTCGGCCCACAGGAAGGTGCCCAGCCCCTCGCAGAAGGGGAAGCCGAGGACCTTGCGGCTGCCCCAACGCTGGGAAAGGTGTTCGACCATGAGCAGGCCCCGGCCGCGTTCGGCCTCATCCCATTCGGCGAGGGTGCGGTCAGTGGGGATGGCCGGTTCGGTGGGCGGGCCGACCGGGGCGGGGGTGGTGCGGTGGCCGTCGTCGATGACGCCCAGGCGGAGGGTGGTGGCGGTGGGCATGGTCAGGGTGCGGATCACGTTGCCGTCGGGCTCACCCGAACGGCTGTGATCGATCGCGTTGGCGAAGAGTTCGCTGGCGCACAGGACCATGTCGGCGGCGGCGTCGGTGGACAGTCCGGACAGTCGGGCCAGGTCGCGGTACAGGTCCTGACGCATGGTGGCCAGGTGGGCCAGGTCGCCCGGGTAGAGCAGGCAGGGCCAGCGGCGCCCCGCGAATCCCAGGGTGGGGATGGGGTTCGGGGCGGGGTCGGGGGCAGGGTTGAGGGCCGGGTGCACGTGCACGAGCGGGAACGGCTGAGGCACAATGGACATGTCGGTCAGACTCCTTCGTTTCTTTAAGCGGGAACTGCTGGAACTTCGATCGGCCTGCTCTGGGGGTGTTACCAGCACCCGCCAGAGCTTTTTCATGCCGGGGTGAGGCTGGTTCGGTGCTCGGTCAGTGGTCGGTGAGGGCCTGGCGAGGGCTGGGGGTCAGCCGCGTGGCCAGTTCGGCGATGCGGTGCAGGGACTCCTCGGCCGACAGGGCGACCCCTTGGAGGGTGGCGAACAGGTCGGTGTAGGCCTTGACCGTGGCCGATTCGCGGTGGAAGTGGCCGGTCCCGCAGGGGTGCGGGGTATAGACGATGGTGCGGGCCGGGGAGTAGCACAGCGTCCAGAAGGCGCCGCGCAATCCGGGGTGGGGGCCGGTGATAGCGGGGATGAGGTGCACGGTTACGTGGTCCTGCTGGGCCAGGTGGTGCAGGTGCAGGAGCTGGGCGCGGAGGACTTCGGCGGGTGCGAGGTACCGGGTCAGGGCGGTTTCGTCGACCACCAGGCAGTGGGACGTGGTGGTACCGGTGGGGCGGAGTAGGCCGGATGTCTCGGAACGAACCTCGGTGGAGAGCGGGAGGCTCATCGGAGCTTCGAGCCGGTGCAGCGCGGCGGCGTAGGAGTCGGTGAGGTAGGGCTCCGGGAGCACGAGGGGCGCGTAGGCCCGGACCTGGAAGACCTCACCAAGTGCGTCGCTGATGGTGGGCGGCCGCTCGGAGCGAAAGAGCGCGGCCAGGTGCGCCGCAGCCCAGGAGTTCCAGAGCTCACCGCCACCGTTCAGAGCCCGGTCGAGGTCCCGGGCGATACGGAGCCCGGGGTCACAGCCGCCTGATTCGACTTCCTGGAGGACTTCGGGCGTGGTCAACGCCAGGTCAGCGAGGAGGGAGAGGGAGAGCCCCCGTTCCTTGCGCGCACCCCACACCCCTCCCCCATAGTTCTCCCAACCCACCTCACCCGCTACGCCACCACGCTTCCTCGTTCCGCTGTCATCAACCACGTCGCCTCCAAGACACATGAGTTGCCCGAAGTTGCACCACCCGTGGTAGGCAACTGGCTACAGTGAAACTCATGCAACATCAAAATACAAGTCGTATCTACAAGTGGTCCGAGTTGTCCCAAGCTGCGAAGGAAGGCAGGATTCAGTGATGGACCGTAACCCCACGCTTGCTCAATGGCAGCTTGCGCAGGAACTCAAAAGGCTTCGCGGTGATCGCAAGTTCAGCGAGGTCGTACGGGCGACCAGAACTACCGGTGGCAGCCTGGCCCGGTGGGAAACCCCTGGAGACCGTGGCGTCGTTCCGGGACCAGCAGCGGTCGAGCGCCTCATGCAGGTCTACGGAGCGGAGGACCAGCTGGAGAGGATGCTCGCGCTTCGGAAGGAGGCTCGCCAACCCGACCGGTGGCAGCCTTACGACCTTGAGCGCAGCTACCGCACCTACGCCAACATCGAGTCACAAGCCACCCTGATCGAGTACTACGCTTCGCAGATCATCCCGGGTATCGCTCAGACTGAGGCGTACGCCAAAGCCATCATCAAGGCCACACTCCACCCCAGTGGTGACGCTGACCGTGAACTCGCCGTCCGCATGGAGCGGCAACAGGTCCTACGGCAGGAAAACCGTCCCGAGCTATGGCTGATCGTGACCGAAGGCGCACTACGCCAGCAGGTCGGCGACCCCGAAACCATGGCTGATCAGGTAGAACACTTGATTCAGCTAGTGGACGAATCGGGCGTCACTCTCCAAGTGCTACCGTTTTCCACAGGTGCACATGTGGCCATGCGACTGGCCGGATTCGTCGTTCTGCGCGTCAGCCATCATGGCCTGACTGCCGTTTACGCTGAGGGACAGACTGCGAGCCACTTCCTCACCGACCAGGAAGATATCGAAGAGTACACGGCCGCGTTCAACAGGCTACGAGCTGCCGCCCTTGACAAGGGACGACAAACCCGAAAACTCCTGGAACGCATCGCCGAAGACCACAGGAGCAAGAAGGGATGAACGCTGTGTTCGTTGATGAAGCATCATGCGCCTGGTTCAAGTCCAGCTACAGTGCCGCACACGGCGAGTGTGTAGAAGTCGCCAAAGGACCGGTCACCGGAATCCGAGATACCCAAAATCGTGAACTCGGTGCACTCTTCTTCAGCGCTGACGAGTGGCAATCCTTCCTCACCCCCACCCAGAACAACATGCGCTAAACACCCCTGAACGCAACTGGCCCCGCCTGTCACCGAACAGACGGGGCCTTGTTGTGGGTAGATCAGGCGGGAGCGTGGCGGGGGCCGTGACCAGGCGGCGGGGTCAACTCGGAGACGAAGTTCTCGCCATCAACGAGCGGCGTGTCCTGAGAGACTCCAGCCTCAGCCATCCGGTCGTAGATCTCCAGGATGCGTTCCTTGGTCCGGTAGGTGCCGTACTCGGCAACATCCTTCTTCTTCACGATTGGGAATGTCTCCATGATGTAGGCCACGTCATCACGCTTGATCCCGTACAGGTGGAAGAACAGAGCGTCTAGCTCCGCCCGCATCACCGCACGCCGTTCCTCGTCCCACCGGAACGGCTCCCCTACATCGCCCATATCCTGCGCGAACGACCTCAAGTCAAATGCAGCATAACTCAACTCAATAACCCTATTTACAATGAACTCCCAAAACCCTTTTATGCTTCCAGGGGAAGGCAAGGGGAGCTGCTCAAGAAGAAGAAAAGTTAGATTAGTACCGCCGCTTTTCTGGCGCAGAATGTAATCAAAAACAAAAGAAGACAAACCACCCAAAAACAGAGGAGCATGACTGGGATCCCCTGGGAGAGCCAGATTCCCAGAGTCCCCCAGGCTAGCGCTCGGAAGAATGCAAGATATCACAGTCCTCTCGTCAGTGGAACGGCAAATCTTCCTGACGCCGAGAACCCACTCACTATCCCATTGGAAGGAAGACATCTTCCGATCGACATCGGCCTTTTTGATCCAGTACCTGGGTGAAACGAGGAGCTCTGGATTTTTCTTGTCCTCTTGGGAAATTCGATCAGAAGACTCCTGAGATGTGTAAGTTGCCCACCTGTGGTCATAATGATGGAAAAGCTTAGCCTCATAGACAGGGAGCAGCCCGACACCTGGAACTAAACCTTTATCAAAGGCATTCCCGGAAGGGAACCCTATCTCAAATACGTCGGAGTCATCCGACATGTGCAGCACCCTACCGAGGTCGATCGACCAGGGATTCTGAAAATCGCCGGTGCGCTGAATAATCACTGGCACCCTCCTGTAGATGCTCAGGACGATCTCCGCATCACGGCGACCCCGGAAAACCGGAGATGTACCGCTGTTAGGATTGAGGAGGGTGATCTCTTCCGGGGTCATAGTGAACGCCTTTTCAGCGTCATCCAGCTCTGCCGGATCGTGCAGGAAGAACGCGAAGGATGCTTCCGACTCCCGCAGGTCACTCCCAGCGAGAGACAGGACGCAGAACTTGAATGAGCGATGCACCCCTTGGAATAGTGGCGCAGCGTTCTCGAAGTCGTAGAGGGCCGCGATAGAACCGTTCTGAACTAGGGCCTTGAAGAAGTACTGAGTGGTAGCATCAGTGGCGATACCGGTAGGAACGATCACTCCCATTCGCCCCTTGGGGCCAGCCAGGGAATAACCACACTCCGAAAATGCAGCATAGGTATTTACGGTGCCGATTCCAGTCAGTTCATACTTTCCTGATTCACGGATGAACTGAGCTTCGCCATCGCCTTGGCGCTTAGCAGCATAGAACATGCTAGCTAGGTCCGGATTCCTATCCGACAGCTTCGATATGAGTTCTCTTCTAACAGAAGCATTGGGGGCTTCAGCGATCTCCACATCACGCTGGGCGAAAAACTCTTGCTCTTTGAGCTTCATCCGCTCCCACGGCGGATTCCCCACCACACAGTCGAACCCGCCGGACCACCCGGTACCTTCGTCCGCCTTCGCACCATCAACCGAGGCGAAAACGTCCGGGAACTCCAGGTGCCAGTGGAAGAACCGGTACTGCTCGCTCAGCTCCCCGATCTCCTCCACCGTGGTGAAGGGTGCCCCGTAACCCTCCTTGGCCTTGGACAGGTTACGGAAGATCTCCTGTGTGACAGCCCTGGGAGCATCCGGGGTCTTGCGCCACATGAACGCGGCGCACCAGGCATCGGCGACCCGCTTGTCGCGCACGTACTGGTCCGACTCCGTCCACTCCCGGTAGGCGGTCTCCTGACGGCGCACCTGGTCCAGCGAATCAGCGGTGATACCGGTGATCTGCTCCAACTGCCGCGCGTGGGCGGTGTTGTCGACAGTCACAGGAAGATCGGCGATGTCCAGCACGCTGAGCTGCCCGCTACTCTCCTCCTTGTTGGTCTTGGCCAGGAAGCGCGCGTACTTCTTGTCGTCACCTTCGATCGGTTTGAACGCCTCATCCGGGATACCGCCCCGGAGCAGCTTCGGGGTCGCACCGATGAGCGCGTTACCGTGCTTGACGTGCGCGTCCAGGAAGTTGAGCGGCTTGCCCGGCTCCAACGCCTCCAACCACAGCGACACCTTGGCCAGCTCCACCGCCATGGGGTTCAGATCCACCCCGTAGATGCAGTGCGCCACCACCTCGTGCATGGCACTGCGCACCACGTCCACGGTGGGCTCCGGGTTGCCTTCCCGTACCGCCGCGACCTTCTTGGCGATCCTTCTGGCCGCCGCCACCAGGAAGTGCCCGGACCCACAGGCCGGGTCGCACACGTTCAGCTTCAACAACTCGGCGACGATCGCTTCCGACTCATCGGGCCTACCCGCCGCAGTGGCCGCGACCGATCCGCGCTTGACCGCGTCATCGATCACCGGGTCGAGTGAGGAGTTCAGCAGGGTCTCGATCAGCGACGAGGGCGTGTAGTACGAGCCCGTGGTCTTGCGGTCGTTGCCGGCCAGTTCCACCAGCTCGAAGGTCCGCTCGGCCGCGCTGTGCTTGGGAACCAACTCCAGCAGCGACTCGTAGATCGACCCGAGCTCTTCGGCGTCCAGGTTGCGGTAGTCCACCGAACGCCAGCGCTTGGACGCGGTGTCACGGACCTGGGCCAGGTGCCGCACCGCCCCGAGCAGGGCGTCGTTGGACAGCTCCAGCCCGGTCAAGGGCGCGTCGGCCTCGGTGTCGGTGAACAGGCCACCGAGCGCGGGCACGGCGAGTTCGGGACGCCCGTTCTCGTTGCCCTCACCGTTGCCACCAAGGGCGTCCAGCACCAGCTTCAAGGCCCGGTACTGGTCGGCGTGCGCGGTGCCCCTACGCCTGCGCGCGTGGGAGCGCAATCGCGCCGAGGAGAAGTAGGCGGCGTAACGCTCCTTGGCCTGCTCATCGGCGCCGGGCGGGTGCAGGGCGCCCCGGTCCTCGGCCACGAACAGGAACAGCATCCGGTAGACCATGCGCAGCAAGGCGGCGTGCAGGGCCTTGGTGTCCAGCTTCTCGCGCAGGCGGGCGTTGGCGGGGTGCTTGAGGAAGCCGGTGCCCAGGACGGTGATGGCCTCCTGCACACCCTTGCGCAGTTGTTCCAAGGCCCGCGTCCCGGAGGTGATCGCCTCGGTGCGCCACTTCTCCAACCAGCACGTAGCAGGCGGCTCGCCCTCGGCCACCTGGAACCGGGAGGCGTGCAGCAATCGGTACAGCAGCACGAACTCGTTGAACAGCTCACCGTCGAAGATCGCTTCAAGGTCGAACTCCACGTACGCGGCCGTGGCCAGTGCGCTGGAGTCTCGCAGCAACCTCAGCTGTCGCCCGTTGGTGACCACCGCCCACAGGTGCGCCGACGTGCGGTTCAGCGCCTCCTGCACCAGCGACTGCGGCGGGGTGGTGCCCGCTCCCCCGGGCCGCTTGTCCAGGTCGGTGGCCCAGGTGGGCACGTGGATGGGAACATGCTGCCAACGGTGGCTGAGCGGGAAGACCCTTTCCGGATCGTCGTCGGCGACGAGCCCGCCCTCGCCCATCTCGGGCAGCAGGCCAAAGCCCAGCTCCTTGAAGAGCGGCAGCACCCATCGGTTCAGCGCGATGCCGGTGTGGTCGGTGGTGGGGGTGCCGTCGGCCTGGGTGGGCAGCTGTTTGCGCAGTTCGCGCCAGAGTCCCTTGAAGTAGGCCCAGTGGCGTTCGGCCTCGTCGGTCACCGACCCCAGGATGACCCCGTAGTCGGCGGGTTTGGAGCCGGGCACGTCCTTGCCTTCGGCGATGCGCACCAGCATGTCGGCGGGCAGCAACCCACCCACGGTGTGCACGGCGGTGAACACCTGGTTCTTGGCGATGGCGGACATCAGGCGGTACCTCCGGCGGGGGCGTCGTCGTTGGGAAGTGCGGTGTTGGGGACGGCGCTGGGAGCGGAAGCGCCGGCGACGGGCAGGTAGACGTAGGCACCGAGGATGTCGGCGCCTTCTTGGGCTTCGACCTTCAGGCCTCGACGGATCTCGCCGGAGGCCCCGCGCACGCGGCGGTGGGAGTCGGCGAGTTCGCCGGCCAGTTCACGGCCGTAGGCGTCCAGGTGGTCGGAGAGTCCGGGCAGACCTTCCAGGACCCGGCCCATGCGGCGCTTGGCGGGCTCCGGTTCGACGTTGGCGTCCGGGGTGGCGTTCAACAACTCGGCGGCCTCGGCCTGGCTCAGCCATTCGGCGCGCTCCGGTGCTCCCCGGAAGGCGAGCAGTCGAGCGTCTTCGGCCACCAGCTGTCGGGTTTCGTGCCGGGAGGGCAGCCTCAGGTGGAAGCGGTAGCGCACCAGCAACAACGTGGTGGCCTTGTCCACCGCCTTGGTGCGCACCACCCCGCACCTTCGGGCGGGCCGGGCACCGGCGGTGGCCGGGTCCAGGGCGGCGTCCAGCACGTGGGAGGCCAACGCTCCCACCACCGGATCGGTGCGCACCAAGGCCGCTTCACCGCGCGCGGTGGCGGTGCTCTGGCGGAAGGGGAAGGCGGGGAAGGGCTTGTCGTCCTCCACGGGGATGCCCAGCACGGGGGTCAGGGCGTCACGCAACCCCACGGGGGTGCCGGAAACGTCGGCGATGAAGCCATCCGATGCCGGGCGCAGGATGGCCTCCAACTCCCGCAGTGAGGTCTCCACGAACGCGCGAACCTCTTCGCTGCCGCCCAGGGCCTCGCGGATGGCGGCGACCTCGCGGGCCACCTCCTCGGGGTGGATGGCGCGCTGGGCGTACTTGGAGCGGGACAGCTTCTCGCGTTCGGCCGCCGACTTCCACCGCGCGTCCAGCTCGTCGGTCTTGGTGGTGAGCTCCTCGGTGCCGAACAGGGCGTCCTGCTCGCCGCGCGCCGAACGCATCAGCAGCCAATCGACGATGGCGTCGGTGACCCCGGCCGAGGACTCATCGGGCACGGACACGGCGATGCCCAGGTCCTTGCGGATCTGGCGGTACTTGCGGATGAGCACCTCCAGCACCTTGCCGTCGATGCCGTTGTCCTCGCCGTACAGGGTGATGACGCGGACTTCGTCGCGCTTTTGACCGTAGCGGTCCACGCGACCTTCGCGCTGGTCGTGGCGGGTGGGGTTCCAGGCCAGGTCGTAGTGGACGACGGCGTCGAAGTAGTGCTGGAGGTTGACGCCCTCGGACAGGCAGTCGGTGGCCACCAGGACCCGGCGGGACTCGGTGCCCGGTCCGCCCGCGCCCTTCCCGTCCTGCTCCGCCCTTTCCTCCTCGGCTTGGCGGGCGGTCTCGGCGGCGGCCTCCTCCGCGAACTCCTCGATGCGCTGCACGCGCTGCTGCGGGGACAGGGTGCCGGTCACCGCCTTGACGGAGGTGCGGTAGCCGGGCCTCTCACCCTTGGCGCGGCCGTTGAGCTTGCCGTCCAGGTGCTCGGCCACGTACTCGGCGGTGTCGATGTAGTGGCAGAACACGATGGGGTTGTACCCCTCCTCCAGCAGACCCTTGAGGTGTTTGACCAGGGACTTGAGCTTGGTGTCCTTGGCCGGGCCCTCCAACTCTTCTGCGCGCTTGGCCAAGCGCAGCAGGGGATGCTTGTCGCGTTCCTCGTCGGCCTTGGCGCCGGGGGCTGTGTCGATGCCCTCCAGCTGGTCGGAGTCGACCGAGTCGCGGGCGGTGGGGGCGCCGAGTTCGTCGGCTTCCTTGGCGTCCTTGGCGATGGCGGTGGCCGAGCGGGTGGTGAGGGTCTTGGCGGCGGCACGCGGGGAGGAGACCAGGGAGCGCAGCATGGCGATCGCCGACCACCAGGCCACCCGGCGTTCACGCCCGCCATCGGCACCGGCCTGCTGTACGCGCTCACCGGCGTAGGCGATGGCCTCGTCCAGCAGGGACCGGTAGTCGGCGGAGAGCTTGTACTTCTCGTCGCGAAAGAGACGGTCGGCGGGGAAGGCGGTCTTCTCCGCCAGGGAGTCGTCGACCAGGCCGTCGCCCTCGCGGGTCAGGTACTGGCGCACGTCGGCGCGTTTGCGCTGGACGAAGTGGCGGGCCAGGAGTTCCCGGCCGGTCTTGGTGTCGAAGTCGGCCTTTTCCAGGTCGGGGTTGACCAGGCCCAGCAGGTTGCGGAAGGCCGATTCCTTGCCGCTGTGCGGGGTGGCGGTGACCAGCAGCAGGTGGCGTTCGGTGTCCTTGGCGACCTTCTGGAGGAGTTCGTAGCGCAGCTGGCTCTGGTTGGAACGGGTGTCGTCGGCGGCCACGCAGGTGTGCGCCTCGTCCACGATCACCAAGTCCGGGCAGTACTTGACGAAGTCGTCGCGGTGGCGGGTGGACTTGATGAAGTCGGTGGAGATGATGACGTGCTTGTGCTTGTGGAACAGGGACTGGCCGTAGTCGGTGTTGCGTTCCAGGCGGGAGACGGTGGAGGCGAGCACGAGTTCGGCGTCGATGTTGAACTTGGTGCGCAGCTCGGTCTGCCACTGTTCGGCCAGGGCCGGGGAGCACAGGACGGCCAGGCCCTTGGCGTCGCCCTGGGCCAGGAGTTCGGAGGCGATGAGGCCGGCCTCGATGGTCTTGCCGATACCGACGTCGTCGCTGATGAGCATGCGCACGGTCTGTTGGCGCAGCGCCATGAGCAGCGGCACCAGCTGGTAGGCGCGGGGTTGGACGGCGATGCCGGCCAGGGAGCGGAAGGGGCCGGCCCCGGCGCGGAAGCCGATGCGCAGGGCCGAGCGCAGTAGGCCGGCGGCTTCGGCGTTGCCCAGGTCGGTGGGGTCGGGGGCGTCGAAGGTGGCCGCGCTGACCTTCTCGAAGGCGGGGAAGAGGGCGGCCACGTCGTCGTCGCTGCCGCCCAGGGGGCGCAGCACGAGCATGTCGGTGGCGCTCTCGGGGAGCACCACCCATTCGCGGCCCCGGGCCGAGACCAGGGAGCCGGGTGCGTACGTGGTGGTCATGGGGCGAAGGTCCTCACGTCGTCATCTCGCGGGAAGTCTGTGGTGGGGGTGGTGTGGCGGTGTGGGTGACCGGTTCGTTCTTCGTGATCGTGCTACCGGTAGCGAAGAAGGCGCCGATATGGCTACCGATAGCACGATCACGGGGGTGCGGGGTCAGGGGCGGCTGCCGGGGCCGAAGGCGTACTCGTGGCGGCCCACGGCGGTGGCCCAGTCCTCGTCGTGGGCCACGCGCACGACCTCCCAGCCGGCGTCTTCGAGCCGTTCGGCGGCCTCGGCGTCGCGCTGGGCCACGTGCGGGTCGGCGTGCACGGGGCCGTCGACGAACACCGCGACCTGGGCGCCGGGGAGCCGGTAGACGAAGTCGGGGCGGGCGGAGACCTCCTCGATCAGGACCTGGGGCTCATCGGGCATGCGGTGGCCGTGTTCCTTGAGGAAGGAGACGAAGCGGCGTTCCAGGTCGGTCTGGGAGGCGAAGTTGAGCGTCTTCATCTGGTCGGTGCGCGAGACGCCCTGACCGGTGGGCAGGGTCTTGGAGTCGGCCAGGCGCAGCAGCAGGGTGCGGATGAGTCGGCGATCGATGAGCTGGTGGTGGAACTGGTTGCCGTAGGTGAGCAGGCAGTCGTAGCAGCCTCGGGTGCAGGCCTTGTCGGTGTCGACGCCGGTGTCGGGGTCCACATGACAGATCTCCAGGGCCTTGCGGGCGGCCTTGGCCAGATTCTTCGGTACCGACTGGAGTTGGCGCAGTACGCCGGCCCCGCCCTCGGCGGCCTCGGTGAAGAGCACGCGGTCGCGCGGGCCGTCGTCGGGGGGCAGGAGTTCGCTGGTGAGTTCGGCGTCCTCCAGCTCGAAGGCGGCCTCGATGCCGCGTTCCAGGGCGTACATGAGGCTGAGCGCGGCTTCCTGGGGCAGTGCTTCGTGCAGGCGCAGCACGGCGATGTTGCGACGGTCGGCCACGTAGGGGATGACGCGTTTGCGGGTGGCGCGCTCTTGGCCGGTCTCCTCCACCAAGGGGAGTTCCATCTGGTCGCCGATGGCCTTCTTGGCGTCCTGTTCGTTGAGCCACTTGCCGGTGACCGGGTCGAGCCAGAAACCGTCGGGTTCGTCGGACTTGGCGCGCAGCCGGCCCAGGTTGGTGATGCGCACGTCGGCGGAGTCGCCGTAGTGCAGGGTGGCGAAGGAGCCCTGCTCGTCGTCGATGACGGCGTCCTGGCGGCCCAGGCGATCGCCCAGGTCCTGGAACCGGTAGGAGGTGATGAGCCGGAAGCCGGCGCGGCGGCGTTCTTCTTCGTCGGAGGAGATCTTCTCGCGTTTGGTGGTGTAGACGGTGTGCAGGTGCAGCAGGCCGGTGGTGGCGCCGCCCAGGGGGTGGTCGCACAACTCGCAGCGGTCGGCGTTGCGCTGGACGGGGTGGTGGTAGCCGCAGTGGCCGCAGCGCACGGCGCGGCCGGTGGAGAGTTCACCGGCGGCCTCGGGCGGCAGTTGGACGCGGGTGACCTGGTAGCGGGAGCCCTCGTGGTAGATGAGGGCGCCGGGGCCGAACTCGCGCACCGCCACGAAGCGGGGGCGTTGGAGGAAGTCGCCCTCGTCGAAGCGGTTGCGGCGGGTGGGGATGTAGGCGGCCAGGGGCAGGCGCGGGAAGGAGTAGCCGGGCAGGAAGCCCTGGCTGGCCAGGTAGCGGTAGGGGTTGAAGTCGCTCATCATGGACCGGCCGTCCTGGCTCTCGTTCTTGAGCAGCAGGATCTGGGTCTCGGCTTCGCGGCGGCGGCTGGTGGCCTGGGCGCGGTCGCGTTCGCTGAGGCTGTGGTCGAGCACGCGCCGGTTCTGTTCGGCCTGGTCGACCAGGGCGGCGCGAAAGAGCTTGCGCCACCGGTCAAAGGCCTGCTCGAAGCGTTTGGGGGCGGTGCGGATGATGCGTTCGAGCCAGTCGTCGTCCCACCAGGGCATCTCGCGCAGGTCGTCCATGACGTCGGTGAAGACCTCGCGGGCGGCGGCGATGGCCTTGCGTTGGGCCGCCTCGTCGGAGATGGCCTCCTTGACGTGGTCGTGCAGGTCCAAGACCGGGTCGGGGACACGCTGCTGTTCGTCGTAGTCGATGCCGATGACCTCGGGCACGGCCCGTCCCAGCAGCAGGTCGGTCTCGGCCAGCCAGATGGCCTGGAGGTGGGCGATGGCCAGGTCCTCGTTGGTCAGGTCCAGGCGGGGGGCCTGCACCACACCGGAGACCATCAGGTGGGAGCGGCGGAAGTAGTACTGGTCGTGGCTGTTGCCGGTGGCGCAGTAGGTGATGACCAGGGCGGGTTGGCCGCCACGGCCGGCGCGGCCGCTGCGCTGGGCGTAGTTGGCGGGGGTGGGTGGGACGTTGCGCATCATGACGGCGTTGAGTTCCTTGATGTCCACCCCCAGTTCCATGGTGGGCGAGCAGTACAGGAGCTTGAGTTCGGCGTCGCTGAACAGGCGTTCGCGGTTCTCCCGCTCCTCGGGGGTGACCTGGGCGGTGTGTTCGCGGGCGACCAGGCCGGTCAGGGACCTGGCGGTGCCCCGGTACAGGTCGCGGAAGAAGGTGTTGACGGCCGGGCCCTCGCCGCCGGCGTAGGTGCGGCTGACCGGGTCCTGGGCGCCTTGGACGCCGTCGCCGGCCAGCCAGACCAAGCAGCCGGCGTCGACCTGGTAGCCGGTCTCGGCCTTGTCGTCGCGGCGGTGGAAGCGGGGGCCTCGGGGCGCCTCGGCGGCCTCGTTGACCAGTCCACCCGCGTGGAGAGCCTTGAACAGGTCGGCGATGACCTTCTGGAGGTCGTCGGCGTTGAGGTCGCCGAAGGACTCCTTGTGGGCGCGGGCCAGGTACTTGGCGAACTTGCCGCGTCCGGACAGGAACAGGCCGCCGCTTCGAGCGCCGCCCTTGGAGGGTCGGGGGTAGGCGATGGTGGAGCGGGGGCGGTCGTTCTTGGACAGCACCCAGGCGTCGGCCAGGCGGGTCTCACTGGCGGTCTGGAGCGAGTCGAAGGCCTCGTCGCGGAAGTAGGGGGTATCGATGGCCAGGCCCCGGCGCATCTCGTCCATGAGTACGCGCAGGATACGTTCGCGCAGGTCGGGGTCGGCGGCGCGCAGTTCGGGGGTGGCCTCGACCCACAGGTCCTCGTTGGCGGCCACCCAGTCCAGGTCTGCGTAGTCCACGCGCAGCAGACCGGTCTGTTCGAGGTTGGGCATGGTGACGCGCCAGCCGCGTTCCAGGTCCAGGTAGAGGCGGAAGGCGATGACCTCGCGCAGGGTGGTGGCGGCGAGTTTGGCCAGGCGCGGGGCGACGTTGCCGGACTTGGTGTACTCGGACGGATCCAGGCTGAGGGCGTGGGCGACGCTGGAGGCCAGGGATTCGTGGCTGAGGCCTTCTTCGCCGGCCTCCCGCAGAGCCCGGAACAGACCGCCGCGCAATTCGACGACCTGGACGAAGTCGTTGAAGTGGCCGGCCTGGAGTGAGGCGTCCTGGCGGTTGTCGACGAAGGTGAGGAGCTTGCGGGCCTCCTTGGGCAGGGCGTCGGCGGGCAGCGACTTGAGCGCGCGCACGACGGTGCCCGAGACCAGGGAGGTGGCCGAGGAACGACCCTCCTGGCCCAGGCTGGCCAGCTGGGCGAAGTCGTTGTTGCCGCGCTTGGTCTCGTAGCTGACACCGCAGTGCAGACAGAAGCGGAAGGGAGCCGGGACGAAGGCGGCATGCAGTTCGCCCTGGCCCTCGACACCGGTGACGTCGACGATGACCGACTGCGGCACCTGGCCCCGGCGGTTCTTGCGCACGGTGGGCAGGTGGTCCTCGTCCTGCTCCACCCAGGACTCGGGCAGGCGCTCGTCCTTGAGGACCTCCTCCAGGGTCTGGGGCCAGGGGTGGTCGGAGGAGACGAACAGGTAGCCCTCAGAGGCCTGGTCGGAGCCTGCGATGGTGTCGCGACGGGCCTGGTAGACGGTCCCGGTGGGTTTCTCCACCCGCCAGACGGTCAGGTACTCCTGGCCGCAGTCACGGCAGAAGGCCAGCGGCAGCAGGACGTGGCCGTCGTGGCCGGGGCGCTCCAGTTGGTAGTCGCGGGTGAGGTAGCGGGTCTCGGGGTCCTCCAGGGTGGCGTGGACCGTGTCGCCCTTGGACAGGAACTGGTGCAGGCGGAACGCGAAGAGGGGGCGCCGGTTTCCGGGGTGGAAGGCCTCGGCTCCGGCTTCCAGGGTGCGGCGGATGGCCTGCACGCATTGCTGGACGGGAACGCCGGTGTCGCGGGCCAGTTCCTTGGCGGCCGTCTCCACGGTGGTGGGTCGTTGCCGGACGAGTCGGCCGCCCTCGTCCGTGGTCAGGCCGAAGGTGGACTCGATCCAGCGGGCCAGGGGGTCGCGGTACAGGTCGTTGTAGGAGCGAGGCGCGTCCTGGTCGCGCAGGCGCTCGGCGGGGACGGTGACCTCACCGTCGGCGGTGGCGCGCACCAGGGTCTCGGTGATGATGTTGTCCGGGCGCACGGGGGTGCCGAAGATCTTGGTGGCCACGCGGGCGACGGTGTCGCGCTGGTCTTGGGCGGTGCCTTCGGAGGACATGGTGGCGGAGGTGCCCACGCACTGGACGTTGGGGGCCTCGCACGCCTGGCGGACGCGGCGGATGAGCATGGCCACGTCGGCGCCCTGGCGGCCTCGGTAGGTGTGGAGCTCGTCGAAGACCAGGAAGTCCAGGCCGCTGGCCATCTTGATCAGGTGTTGGCGCTCGACCGGACGGGTGAGCATGAGTTCGAGCATCACGTAGTTGGTGAGCAGGATGTCCGGTGGATCCTTGCGGATCTCCTGGCGCTTGTCGTCGCTCTCCTGGCCGGTGTAGCGGGCGAAGGTCACCGGTTCGCGACCCGATCCGTAGCCGTCGACGAGGAACTTCTCCAGTTCCTTGACCTGGCTGTTGGCCAGCGCGTTCATCGGGTAGACGATGATGGCGCGCACGTTTTTGCGGGTGCGACCCTGGGCCTTGTCGCGCTCGCGTTCGCGCAGGACGCGGTCGACGATGGGGACGATGTAGGACAGGGACTTACCAGAGCCGGTACCGGTGGTGAGCACGTAGGACTCCCCGGTGCGAGCCGCCTCGATGGCCTGGCGCTGGTGGCGATGGAAGGTGAGGGGCTTGCCGTCACAGACGGTGCTGCCCTCCCTCTTGCCGGCCTGGAAGATGCGGGCGGTCTCGGCGTGCAGCAGACCTTCGCTGATGAGTTCGGAGACGGTGCCGCCGGAGTCGAAGAAGGGGTTGAGGGACAGCCAGGGGTCGGGCCACTGGGACTTGTCGTCCAGGTCACCGCGCAGGTGGTCGGCGATACGTTCGTCGCGGATGACGACGCCGCCCTCGGTGAAGGCGCGGTACTCGTCGATGAGCTGGTCGTGGAGGGTGAACACGTCCATCACGCCCAGGGGTGCGCCGTGGGGGCGGCTTCCGGCGGTGTCCTCCAGCAGGGGCGCCGGTTCGATCACGGGCAGGCTCTCTCGGGGGTCGAAGTCGACCCAGCCTGAGACCTCGCCCTCGTCGGTGACCAGGGGCAGGAGGGCCTGGCGGACCTCGGCGGCATTGGCGGGACGGTCCTTGGGCTGCTTCTTCAGGAGCTGCTCGATGAGGCGGTTGAGCGCGGCGGGAATGTCACCGCGCAGCAGGCCCAGGGGTGGGACCTCGTGGTTGTTGTGCTTGTAACCGAGGTCGAAGTTGGTGACGCCGTCGAAGGGCGGGGCTCCGGTGAGGAGTTCGTAGAGGACACAGCCCAGAGCGTAGAGGTCGGCGGCGCGGGTGACCTTGGCGCCCGCGAACTGTTCGGGGGCCATGTAGCGGGCGGTGCCGACGGTGGTGTCGGTGCTGGTGAGCTTGGTCAGGTTCGGATCATCGACGATCAGGCCCATGCCGAAGTCCAAGACCTTGACGGTGCCGCCGCGGGTGAGCATGACGTTGGCGGGCTTGAGGTCGCGGTGGACGACGCCCTGGGCGTGGGCGGCGTAGAGGGCGTCGGCGATCTGGGCGCCGATGGCCGCGACCCAGGAGACGGGGAGTTGGGGGCGATCGTCGGTGAGGTCGCGCAGGGTACGGCCGTCGAGGAGTTCCATGGCCAGGTAGGGCAGGTGGTCACCGTCTGTGGTGTCCACGCCGCCGTCGATCACGGCGGGGATGCGCGGGTGGGTGAGGCGCTCCATGATCTTGACTTCACGCAGGAAGCGCTTGACGGACTTGTCCTGGGGGTCGACGGGGGCACCGGAACGTCGGCGCAGGATGAGTTTGAGGGCGATGTCGGTGGTGGGGGCGTCTTCGGTGGATCCGGGCTCTTGGGCGGGGCGGGTGTCCTGCGCGCGATGGACCTCGCCCATGTTGCCGCGGTCGATGATGCCCTTGAGACGGAATCGGTCCGCCACGATCTGCCGTTGCATCGCTGTCCTCACACTCTCGACCCGCGTGTCCGTGCGCTCCGTGGGTGCGCCCTCCCCCATCCTTCCAGGGGTTGCCGTCACGCTCACGCCGTATACACGAGAACCTTCACGCCTCATCATGAATACTGTTTACATAGCAAACATACATAGTGGGTGGTGTTCCGACAACCCATGATCGTCGAAAAACCGGCTCCGACAGAAGGGTCGAAGCGGCCGTATCGTCTTGCCACCTTTGCGCCTACACCTACGGACGCACTCGTCACACCACCGGATGACACGGGCACTCGATTCGTGATGGGGGGTTCCGTTCACTTGGTGATCGGCGGGGTCGGTGCGGGACGAGTGGGCCACCGGCGGAGCTCCAGTGCCGATGCCACGATGTGTTAACGCGGCCAACAGGAGGAACCTGGGAGCTTCTACGGCGTCCGTGTACTGTGACCTCCATGGAATCCCGCGCCCACGCCGACACCGACGAACAGCAGGTCACCGCCGCCGACATCGCCCGACTGGCCGGGGTGACCCGCGCCGCCGTGTCCAACTGGCGCCGTCGTCACGACGACTTCCCCTCCCCCAGCGGCGGCACCTCCTCCAGCCCGCTCTTCCTCCTGGAAGCGGTCAGGGTCTGGCTGGAGGGCCAGAACAAGGGCACCCAGGAGACCCCCGAGGTGCGGCTGTGGCACACCCTGCGCGGCGACCACCCCGGCAACGTGCTGACCGGACTGGCCGACCTCGCCGAATACCTGGAAGGGCGAGGCCCGGGAGAGTTGAGCGCGAGCGCCGTCGAGCAGGCCGACCGATTGGCGGCCGAGACCTCCCCGGCCGAGGTGGCGCGGGTGCTGGCCGAACGCTTCCTCAACTCAAGCGAGCGCGCGGGGACCGCCGCCACCTCCACCGGCCGGTTGGTCCGGGCGATCACGACCCTGACCCGTGATGACGCGACCAGCGTGTTCGACCCGGCGTGCGGGAGCGGGGCGTTGCTGTTGGCGGTGGGCGCCGACGGCGCGCGACATCGGGGGCAGGACACCGACCCCGACGCGGTGCGCTTCGCGGCGGCCCGGGCACGGTTGGAAGGGCTCACCGATGTCGAGTTCGCCGCCGGGGACTCACTGCGCGACGATCACTGGCCTGGGGAACGGGCCGAGCTGGTGGTGTGCGATCCACCGCCGGCCACCACGGACTGGGGGCGCGAGGAACTGTTGATGGACCCCCGGTGGGAACTGGCGTTGCCGCCCAAGGCCGAGGGTGAGCTGGCGTGGTTGCAGCACGCCTACGCGCACACCGCGCCGGGCGGGCAGACGGCCATGGTGCTGTCCACCTCCTGCGCCTACCGGCGGACGGGACGACGGATCCGCGCCGAACTGGTGCGTCGGGGGGTGCTCACGGACGTGTTCGCGTTGCCCGCGGGGTTGGCCTCCTCGCACGCCCAGCCGGTGCATCTGTGGTTGCTGCGCAGACCCTTGGGCGGGGAGGACGCGGCCACGGCGGTGCGCATGTGGGACCTGGGCGACAGCGACATCGAACCGGACCAGCCCTGGAAGGCACCCGAACGGCCGGGTGCGGAGGTGGCGCTCATCGATCTGTTGGACGAGGAGGTCGACCTGTCCCCGGCCCGGCACGTGGCGCCGGACCTTGCGGAGATCCCCCAAACGCTGGCCCGGGTGCGCGCCGACCTGGATCGGGTCACCGGTGAACTGGCGGGGTTGTTGCCGAGCGTGGCGGCCGGGTCGCCGGATCGGTCGGGGCAGCAGGTGCGGCTCGGTGACCTGGTGGACGCGGGGCTCGTCAGGTTGGACGGGGAGCGGCCGCGCGCGGTGGACGAGCGGTTGGACTCGGACTTCCTGGCGGGGTTCCTGACCGCAACGGCCAACACCCGGCGATCCACGAGCGCGAGTGGGACGTACCGGACCGACGCGCGGGCGGCGCGGGTGCCGAAGCTGGAGGCCGAGGAGCAGCGACGGTACGGGGCGGCGTTCAGGGCGTTGGCCGAGTTCGAGGAGCGGGCCCGGGAGCTGTCGGCACTGGCGGACCAGGCGGCGGCGTTGACCAGGGAAGGGTTGACCTCGGGAGCGTTGGCACCGGGAGCGCCGGGCGAGGACGCCTGAGAGGGACAGGGAAAGCCGGACCGCCGTTCCGGAGAAGGACCACGAGTGTTCGAGAAGCTGCTGGGCGGCACCCTTCCAGCTCCAGAAACCGTGGAGGGCTCGCTCCGGCCGCTGAGGATCCCGACTTACCCGCCACCGCACGGTCGGGGCGGTTTCACCCTGACACGCGCGGACGTCGAGAGCCCATTCGATCCGTTGAACGGGATCGGTTTGAACGGGATCGGTCCCTGCCACCGCATGGGCCCCTCCTCTGCACCAGAAGGGCCCAGAAGGGCAAGGACCGGTGGCCTTTCTCACCTCAGCGTGTCCGCATCCGGCCATACCCTTCTTCGGATCGACGTGACCTGGAGTGATGGGACGAATTCATGTCTTCGTGCTTCGGTCCACCGAAGAACGACGAGTGCGCCACCAGGAAAAACCCGCCAGAATCGTCACTAATGCCACCAGCAGGTGGTCAATGCGGTAGATCGGTGGGAAGGCAGGCCCGTGAGGTTCGCGTTCATCTACGAAAAGGCCGAAGAAGCTGGGTCGATCAAGGACGCCCCACCGAACCCGGATCACCAGGAGCAGCAGGAACGGCACTCCCGACCACATTCGACGCGTACCGCTGCCGCCGCCGAACGGGTGCGTACCCGAGGCGCCTCCGACTTCCACCGGACCCTGGCCTGTCTGGACCGGATGTGGCACACCATCTCGGTCCACGACTTCGCATCGCCCAACGCTTCCGGGCAGGCGATCGACTGGGCGAGCGATGAGGTCGACTCCGACGAGATGTTCCGTCCCCAGGCGTTCCGTGCTCCGACTCGGGGAGGACGGGCATGAGTGAGTGGTCCATCGATCCGGTCCAGGTCGGTTCGGTGCTCTCCGAAACGGCCGAACATCTGGGTGAGGAGGGTGGCGGCTCGGGGCTGCTCGGGCACATGAGTCAGTTGGAAACGCGGATCACCGCCGTCAACTCCCACATCAACAGCGCCCCCATCGGGATCGCGATCGGTGAATTCGCCGAGCACAACTTCGCCATGTTGGGCGACATGCTCTCGCTGACCGCTTCGGCCCTCCAGGGCGCGGGTGAGGCCACCACCGCCTATGTCGAGGGAGATCAGGACATGGCCGCCGAAGCCCAGGCCCAGGCCGGCGATGTCCCTGACCCCAACGCCCCGTCCGGTCCTGTGGGCGGTCCCGGTGCGGGCCGGCCTGTCTGACCCGCTGATCCCTGGTTTTTCCTCTTCCCCCTTTTCCCCTGTCTTGTTTTGGAGTTCGTTGTGCCGATCGCGGACCCGGGTGCGGGCGCGGCCACCCCCGCACCCCCTGTGGATGTCGAGACACAGAAACTGTCTTTGGAGGACGGCGATGGCATCATCAACCCGTTGACCTTCCCCGAACCGTCGGTGTCGGTGGGCTATGTCGAGGCCATGGCCTCGGGGTTGCGTGAGTTGGGCACCTCGATCGCCGACACCGGTAACGACATCACCGGCTCTTGGGCCGGGTTGAGTGCTCACTATTCCGCTCCGGAGGCCGAGACGCTGTTCTCGGTCCTGGACCCGGTGGCCACCGACGGCGACACCGTGGGTGAGGAGTTGGACCGGGCGGCCCGGGCGTTGGAGAACTTCGCCGAGGACGTGGCCGACATCAAGACCCGCTGGTCCAACCTGCGGGTGGAGGCTTATGACCTGCGTTCTCGCATCCTGGCCAAGGGCGATGACTGGCGCAAGGCCGAAGACACCTGGGACCGGATCGTCGGTAACGATAGTCCGTTGGTGGAGGAGAACGCGGCCCTGATCGAGCAGGGCGGAAAGATCATCACCGACTACACCGAGGTCGAGAACACCTGCGCCAACGCGATCAATGCCGGGATTTCCGGTCGCACCCAGTTCGAGCAACAGCCCGAGGGAGATGCCGAGCTCGACCCGAACGTGTTCTACCACGGGTTCGAGCAGGACCTGTCGGAGTTGGCCGAGGCGTGGGGGCATGAGAGTGCCCAGACCGACCACGGGTGGTGGGTGGACGTGGGCCACTCGGTGTGGGACTTCGGTGTGGACGCGGTGCAGGGTGTGGGCGCGATGGTGGGCGCGCACTCCTCGGAGGGCTGGTTCCAAGCCTCGTGGGGGGATGCGCTCAAGGAGTACCACTGGGACAACCTGACCTCGGCGGCCTCGTTGGTGGGGATGTATGACGCCGAGTCCGACTCGCTTGGGTGGAACGGCGGGGAGGGTGTGGGCGAGGCCTGGAAGGACCTGGCGCATTCGGTGGTGCCGTGGGAGGAGTGGGGGGATCGGCCCGGTTATGTGATCGGGACGGCGGCGTTGAACGTCATCGGCCTGGTGGGTGGTGCGGCGCTGACGGCCACCGGTGTGGGTGCGGTGGTGGGTGTGCCGTTGATGGCCTGGCGTGGGATGTCCATCATGGACGGGATGGGCGGCTCGGGTCGTGGTGGTGGGTCGGGTGTGGACATCGATGTGCCCGATGTGTCCCATGTGCCGCAGTTCGGTGGTTCGGGCTCACCGCTGATCAACCTGGCCGGCAGGGCGCTGGACGCCACCGGGTTCGGCCCGAGCCAGTTGGCCGATTTCAAGGCCATGGTCAACCGTCTGATGCCGTCGGGGCAGCACGGGGTCGAGCCGGCCGGTGCCGCCCCGCCACAGCCCGCTGGGGAAGTCTCCGGTAGTGCCGGTGGTTCGGCGCACACCGTTGGAGAGACCGACCAGCGTTCGATCCGGCGTCCAGCCCAGGGCTCCGCTACAGCCGACGCGAGCGGGAACCATATGGCTGCGGCGGGTGATGTAAAGGTTTCCGTTGCAGGAGATATCGGGGAAGCGGATGGGGGCCGCTCTGGTGGCGCTCGCCCCGTGCAGGCGAACGCGGAGGCCGACCAGCGCTCGAACCAGCGTCCGGCGCAGGACCCCACAGTGGGCGATGCGTTGGTCGGTGACGACATCCTCAATCACCCCGACCTCGCCGAGATCGACAACAAGACCAAGTCCGACCCCGCAGCCCAAAGGGACCTGGCCACAGTGGACCGGGACCGCGCAAGCTCCCGACCCGAGATTCCTTTCTCACCGGAGGTGCGGGAGGCTTCCGGGGCTTCATCGCAGTCCACGGACGACTCCCTCAGCAGGGTCGAAGACAACGATCAGAACCGCGACCCGAACGCGGGCAAGGCCCTGGCGACAGTGGGTGCTGGTCACTCGCCGGACACCCTGAGGGCGTCCGCGTTCAGGAACACCTCGACCTTCCCGGAACCGATGTGGCTCTCCGGCAGTAACGAGTTCGGAGGCGGTCGGCCCTTCGGTAACGAGATCGCCGATGCGCCTGGAAGCCGCAACACCGACATGCGCGACAACAACCCCGTTGTCCGCAATCAGGATGGTGACGGGTCATCACCCGCGCGGAGTCGTTCCTCAGAGACCAGTCAGGTCGGACGTTTCGAAGTCAGCAACCCGGGAGGAGGCCCTAGCTCTGACGGAAACCATACTGGAAATCAGAGCACGGGAGGTACTTCACAGACACCAAATAGCACACAGGCTGGATTCGGAAGGTCAGCCTTCCATTCGCAAGAACCCCTTTCAGTCGATTGGAAAAAGACCCAGTCGATCGTGGAGCGAGGGCTTGCTGGGCCAGGTGTTAACGATGGTGCGAGACCACTTCTCCCTGAAAGTGAACTAACCAAGAAGAATATTGAGAAGAAAGATTCCGGGTTTTCTCCTGGATTGCGCGAAAGATTTGGTGATGGAGATCCGCTCTCCCCGAACACAAAATACGTGGTCGAAGATGTCAAGGGGAATGATAGAGGCATATACGTCACCGACGGGGACGGAGAAATCGGGAGAATCGAAATCAGCGTGAAGGATTTTTCCCAGAAGCATCCAGAGTTCAAGGATCCTAGGCCTAATGTAGAATACCAAATCAAAACGCCCAATTCAGATTATACCTACGAGACGAACTTGCGTAGCAGGAATCTGGAGTCCGAAGGCCAGTTTACCAATGCGAAGGCGCCTCGAATGAAAGGTGAAGAGGATTCAGTAAAAAAGGCAGCAAAAGATTATTTTGATGCGTACAATAAAATGCTAAAGGAAGACTTTTCTAGAAACCCAGATAAGTATCCTGGTCTAACTGAGGCCCCGCAGTATGAATCTGTCACATGGAATGGGGGTCATGTTGTCGGGATTGGTGAATTTGGAGGAATTCCTGAGCGTCTGAATCAGGTGGCGATGCTACAGAGAGTCAATCAGCATTCTGCCGCAGAGTGGAGGGTGTCAGAATCTTATAGGAATTTCGAGGGAGGGATGGATCATATTCTGAAGGGAGATTTTGATCGCCTCTATGAGCGAGCTAAGGATTTCGCCAGCGGGCGTTCTCGAGACGAGTACCTTGCTCGAGTTAAACTTTGGGAGAAAGCTTATGAGCTGAGTCCGCCTCCGCCTGACATCCGTGCTAGGGTAAGCCAAATCTACGACCCTAGCCTCCCAGAGTTCGAAGTGAGAAACAAGAATGGAAGCCTTGCAAGAATCTTGGACGCGCCGCCAGTTGCCGTGGTGCTCCATTATTCGATCAATGGGGTCCCTCAAGGTGTAGTTCAGTACAAGAATCATCCAAATATTAAATAGGAGAAAATATGTATGGTTCAAGAAAAGGTCACATGGGGCCAATGGAAGAGATGGAGGCGATCTCAAGAATCTCTTCCGAATTGTCGGAACATTTTCCTGAGAATTGGAGATATGCACGGTTCGTTGTTATGTTCATGGGCATCTATGGAATGCAAAATATTGACGTTGAGAAGGAAGGTGGTGAGGTTGTTCAGGTTGAATTGCCTGCAAATTTTATGATGAAGTGTATGGAGCTCAGGGCGGGGATGTATAAGGAGAATGAGGGGTCATGGTTCTCTTGGGAGCTCAGGCTTTGGAGTGAAGGGAGGTTCAAGTCCAGGTTTAACTACGATGAGTATCCGCCATTTGCTTTTTCTCCAGGGGGGGATGATTATCTTGACGAGATGAGGATTTTTCCTAGGAGTGAGGAGTTCACTCCAGACTGGTTGCAGTCGGAGATCGATGAAGCATGACCTAGTTTCTCCGCTAGACCGTGATCGATAGTGTCCGGGCTGCGGTCGAGCGGGCTTTCGCACACCTGAGGACCCGGCGCATGCTGCAGAGCCGCTACTGTGCTCCGCTGCCCAAACTCCCAGAAGGCCTCGCGGTGATCATCGGCCTGCATTTATACACCCGTTGCTCCGATGCTTATGAATAATTCTAACAGTCGATGAGGCGAATCAGTTCGGAAGAAATTGATTTCCTGGATGACGTGACGGCGCGTTTGCCTGGAAGCGCCATGACGGGGCAGTCTGTTGAACGGGACGGTAGAAATTTCGATGTGCAGACATTTGTTCGTGGGTATGCCCTGGGTCCGGCCTTTCTCTTGGGAGAAAATGGAAATCTGCTTGAATACTCTAACTGTGTCGGAAACCTAGAGCTAGGCCCCAGTTTTACATGGTACTCAAATGGAGGCCTTCGGGAGGAAAGGGTTGTTGATTTCTCTTCGAGAGTTACAATTCTAAGTCGATCCTGGAGCAAGTTTGGGGTATTGCTGAGTGAATAAATGACAGAGGGGTCTGAGGCTTGGCGTCAGATACCGCCCCACCCTGACAAGCCAGGCTTGAATGGATATACCGAAGTTCCTGCAAGTAGGGATCTAGAGTTCGGGGGGCAGGTGACTCATCAAGGTGTCCCATATTCGGGTGAGGCTATTTCTTTGGGTGATGATGGGGGGTGGAGTTGTTTACCTTTGCGGAAGGGGTGGAAGATGGCCCATTTGTTAAATGGTCTTCAGGGGGAAAGCTCATAATGCAGGGGCTTCGTCAGGGTCTTTATGGAAAAATTGGCCCTTGGCATGAATGGGACGAGCAAGGGCAGCTGCTTCGAGAGATCATCTACGATGCTTTGGGCAACAAGATCATCCACCGTGAACTCGATGAGGGCCAGAACATCGTTGCGCAGGAACACTTTGGTCCTACCACGCTCATGGCCGATCCCGAAACTGGAGAACGGTACCCGGCCCCTTGGCTTTGATGGGTTGCCTGCAGCGGTCGGGATGAAATATTGATCTATTTGAGGGCATGCGTTGTATGTATTCCATCCCTGCGCATGATCTCAGTCATCGTGAAGAGCCTGCTCTGATGGATAGAGCGCGCGAGAATCGAGAAAAGTATCCGCCAGTCCTAGAAGAGTACCCTGGCAGGATTGATGTCATGGTCGGGTCTTTTCATGTCGCCACTACCTACAAAACCGTGGCGGACCCCGAGGTGGCCGAGTTGGACACCTGGGAAGCGTGGGTGATCGATATGCAAATGCACTACGCGCTTTTTAAGATCATGACCTCACCTGAAGATGAGCCCTTGGAGTTGATGATCAACGACAAGGTGCGTAAGACCAAGGCGACGGGGCCCGACTACTCCGCCAACGCGGGTAACTGGACCACCGCGTTCTTCCTGGCCGTCATCTGTCGTGAGCAGAAGCGGTACCGAGAGCTCTGTGAGATCCCGGTGGAGGTGCTTCGTGAGTACGGGGAGTCGGAGGGAACCCGCTACAACCCCTACGTCTACTACTGGATCGCCGCTCTTCAAGACTTTGTTCTGGGCGGCCCGGATCTGGGGGAGAACCTGCTCAAGGCGATGGAGCTGTCTGCGCCTGAGCAGTCCGAGATCGGTAGCGCGGAGAGCCTCGACAAGCTGATCTTCCCCCAGTTGAACGCCTTCCGGTATTTGGTGCAGCGGGACAGTGACGGGTTCAATGAGCCCTTTTCAACCTGAAGGTGCAGGTCACGCCTCTGCACCGACCATCCAAAACCCCTCCTGAACAGCAAGAAGCCCCTGGTAGAGGAGTTAACGACCAAGAAAACCCAGCACCAGAGGCTCCACATGCTGTTGTACCGTTCCTGCCTGCCGTTGTCACGCCGGACCTTGAACCTGGCCGCCCGCACCATCCGCGCCCACCGCAAGAACACCGGTTCCCGATGGCGTCGCCTGGACCCCGCGCAACAGGCTCTGCTGGTCCTGGTCCACCTGTACAAAGGCGAGACGTTCACCCAGGTCGCAGCCGGTTTCGAGGTAGGAATCACGACCGCCTGGCGCTACGTGCGCGAAACCACGGCCCTGCTCGCCCAGCAGGCACCCACCCTGGAACAGGGCCTACACCGCGCACGCCGCAAGGGATGGGGGTACGTGATCGTGGATGGCACCCTGATCGCCTGCGACCGTGTGGCGGCCGACCGCCCGTTCTATTCCGGTAAGCACAAACGCCACGGCATGAACATCCAGGTGGTGGCCGCACCCAACGGGGAGCCCCTGTGGACGTCGTGGTCACTGCTCGGATCGGTGCACGACACCAGAGCCGCCCGGGTGTGGAAGATCGCCGAACGCATCAAGGCCGCAAGGCTGCTCGGCCTGGGCGACAAGGGGTACGTGGGCCTGTCACAGGTGGTGTTCTGCCCGTTCAAGGGCCAGGGCAAGCCGCAGTGGAAGAAGGACGCCAACTCTGAGCACGCCAAGCTCCGCAGCCCCGGGGAGCGGGCCTTCGCCCAGCTCAAGAACTGGGACGTCCTACGCCGGTTGCGATGCTGCCCGCACCGGGCCGGAGAGATCACCCGAGCCGTACTCGTCCTTCAACTCCGAGAAGCAGGATGAAAAAGGCTCAATGAGGCGCTGGCGGAGGGGTTGGTGTCGCATGCCGAGTTCTGGACGACCGAGGACCGTATCAACGAGATCGATGGGGTCTTTCACCTGGGTCTTCTGGCCCTCGCGTGTCTGGCCTATGACACCGCGGAGGTGGATCCTGACTTCAGCCTCGAGGTCGAATCCGGGTATCTGCCCAGGCATCTCGTGCGCAGGTCCTGGTACGGCGAGTTCCCCACGTGAGCGGCCTCTGCGTGATCGGCCGCTGTACGGGCAGAAACCTGCTCACCCTCAAGCCTTGGACATAAGTGTGGGGCGAGGCCCTCGCGACCTCGCCCCACACCCCGGTGGCCGGGGGAGACGGTCCAGGTCCTGCCTGACCCGGTTCCGCCACCCTTGACCCAGTTCCCCCGACCAGGGTCTTGTGTCCCGTCAGCCCTCTTTGACCGCCCCCAGGGCGTACAGGTCGGCGAGCGCCTCATAGGAGTACATGCGGGCCTTCTTGTCGAAGATCATCGACGAGACCATCAGCTCGTCCACGCCGGCGTCGGCGACGAACTGGTCGATCTTGGCCTTGACGGTCTCGGGGCACCTCATTTCTGCGCCAACTGCAACTACGTACTCTCCGATGCCCACGACCCATTCTCCGGGAGAATGACTCATGATAAAAATGACCCGAACCTAGTGTCTCCTGTTTACCAAGATCCACCGAATATGCCGCATGATAGGAGCTGACATACTGAGAGCTATTAGTGAAGAAGAAATGGACTTCATTGATGAATTTCAGGCGAGCTATCAAGGTGAAGGTTTTACGGGGTATGCCGTAGAGCTTGACTCGGGGTTCGTTAACTATAGAACTTACATTTCCGGCATTGCCAGGGGCCCGGAGTACACACGCACATCAGATGGCATGCTTGATTCCTTTTCGCATGTTGCTGTCAACCAGCCGGTTCTTGGCGGAAGCTACACTTGGGGAGAAGATGGAGAGCTTCTGTCAGAAACAATATTCGATGACTCGCAAAGAATTCACACAGTAAAAAAGTGGGACTCCTTCGGGAGCTTGACCACTTCAAGGGTTGGCCCCGAGGTTCAGCATCAGGAAAATGGCTATGGTCAAACCAATGCATGGAAGCGAATTCCAAAGGTCTATCCTCCTGGGGAGATCGAGCCTGGCCAGTTTGCCATGACAGTTTCAGTTGAACATCTTGATTTCGATGAAACCAGGGGAAAATACGGTTTGCATAAGAATGCTTACACAGGGGATGTTTTCTATGGAAACGTTGATGGGACTGTTGAAGTTCGGACGATGGTCGACGGTCGTCAAGAAGGGAGTGTGTTCCGCTGGTCAGCTCAGGGGGGTGTGATCGCTCAAGGTGTTTGCCGTCATCCATACGGGCTCGTTGGCCCTTGGCACGAGTGGGACGAGCAGGGGCGACTGCTTCGGGAAACCATCTACGACGCATTGGGGAACAAGATCATCCATCGCGAACTCGATGAGAACCAGAACATCGTCAAGCAGGAGCGTTTCGAACCGGCCACGCTCATGACCGACCCCGAAACCGGAGAACAGCACCCCGCGCCCTGGCTGTGAACGTGTCCCGATCCGCAAACGTCCGTGCCATCGCCCGCGATCGCTTCACCGATCTTGAGCAGGTGGAAGGCCACTTCCCGCACTTGTTCGCCGACTGTCCCCCTGGCCGGAACCAACCAGTGGATCGCCGTCCACGCTCAGTCGCCGGGCCGATGGTTCTCAGGCTGCGATAGCGTCGGGGGCTCGGGAAATCCAGTGGTGGGAGATGGGTCGGACATGACCGGGGCGACGCGCCAGGCGCGGCTGTTGGACGGGCGTTACAGGCTCAGCCCAACGCCGTTGGCCCGTGGTGGTATGGGCGAGGTCTGGGAGGGCCGCGACATCCGTCTCGGGCGGGAGGTAGCGGTCAAGTTCATCCGCTTCCCCGGTGACGCCGACTCCGATGAGCGGGCTGAGCTGGTGCGCCGCTTCTCCCGGGAGGCCCGCATCACCGCCGAGCTACAGCATCCCGGTGTGCCCGCGGTGTTCGACATGAGTCCGGAGGACGAGGCGCGCCCCTACCTGGTGATGCAACGCGTCCACGGTGTGAGCGTGTCCGACCTGCTCGCCGAGCAGGAACGGTTGTCGGTGGGGTGGGCCAGTGGGATCGCCGCCCAGGCCTGCGCGGTGCTGGCGGTGGCGCACCGTGCCTCGTTGGTGCACCGGGACCTGAAGCCGGGCAACCTGATGTTGGAACCGGACGGCACGGTCAAGGTCCTGGACTTCGGGTTGGCGGTGGCCCTCGGGCGCACCGACATGTCCCAGATCACCAGGGACGGACACACCCCGGGGACACCCGCGTACATGGCGCCCGAACAGCTGTTGGCGGGTGACACGACCGCGCTCGGCGACCTGTACTCGCTGGGCTGCACCCTGTACGAGATGCTCACCGGAGAGCGGGTGTTCACCGCTGCGACCTCGTTCGCGGTGGCCTCGAAGCAGGTCGGGGAAGAGCCGACGGGTGTGCGCGCGAAGCGGCCGGACGTTCCGGTGGAACTGGCCGCGGTGGTCTCGGCGCTGTTGGAGAAGCGCCCCGAGGACCGGCCGAGCGGCGCCGTGGAGGTGTACGAGCGACTCATCGCGTTCGCCGGGGGCCTGGAGCCGATCCCCGGGGTGCTGCACCCGCCGTCGTTGCCCAGTCCCCAGCGCATGTACGGGGCGGCGTTGTCGCGGGTCTTCTCCGGGTGAGCGTTCCGGACGCTCCGCGCGTTCGCGGCCCCAGGGAGGGCCGATAACGAGTGCACAACCCGAGGTGCGCGAACCCGGCGGCCGTACCGAATAGCCGTTAAATTGAGAGCGCCCCGCCCTCGCACGGCACCCCGCCGTTTCGTACCCCTGAACCGCTAGGACGGCCTCGTGGCTCGACTCGCCCTTCACCTGGACCTGCTCAAGGAGTTCGCCGAACTCGAGAAGCCCGTGCGCGCTCGGGTGGGTGAGGTGTTCGCCAAGTTCGAGCAGGCCACCCATGCCGGGTTGCATCTGGAGAAGATCACCGGAGCCCGCGACGACCGGTTCCGCACCATCCGGATCGACCAGTTCTATCGCGGGGTGGTGTTGGCGCCGGAGAACGGCGACACCTACATCCTGCTCAGGGTGCTCCCCCACGACGAGGCCTACACCTGGGCCAAGCGCCGCACGGCGACGGTGAACATGGCCACCGGCGGGATCGAGATCCGGGACGTGGCGGCCCTGGATGACAGCCTGCCGCACATGCGGCGTATGGCCGAGCAGGCCACCGGGTTGTTGTTCGACCACGTCAACGACGCGGACTTGACCCGGTTGGGGATCGACGAGCACACCTTGGTCTTGGTGCGCACGTTCACCGGTACCTTCCAGTTGGAGGCCGCGCGAACGTTGCTGCCCCCGGTGCAGTGGGACGTGTTGTTCGGCCTGGCCAGCGGGCTGTCACCGGAGGAGGTCTGGGCCGAGCTCGGCACCGCCATCGTGGAGGGGGTCGACCCCGATGACCTGGACGCGGCGGTGGAGCGCAGCACCGACCGGGTGTTGTTGGTGGAGGGGCCCGACGAGCTGTTGGCGGCGTTGGAGCACCCCTTCGACCTGTGGCGGATCTACCTCCATCCGGTGCAGCGTTCGGTGGTGGAGGCCGCCTACCGTGGCCCGGCCCGGGTCAGCGGCGGCCCCGGGACCGGAAAGACCGTGGTGGCCCTGCACCGGGCCCACCGGCTCGCCCGGGCCGGGGGGCGGGTCCTGCTGACCACGTTCACCTCGACCCTGGCCGACTCGTTGGAGGCGAGCCTGCGTGTGCTCGCCGAACACGACGGTGCCGGGGACGCCGACGAGGTGCTCTCCCGAATCAGGGTGGAGCACGTGGACCGGCTCTCGCACCGCATCTTCCGGGAGGAGCACGGGCAGCCCACCCTGTTGCAGCCCCAGCGGGAACGGCAACTGTGGGAACAGGTCCTCAAGGGGTTGGAGGTGGACCTGTCCCCCGCGTTCCTGAGTGAGGAGTGGCGACAGGTGGTCCTGGCCCGCCGGGTGGGATCGGCGCCCGAGTACCTGTCCGCCAAACGTGGCGGTCGGGGCCGTGGGTTGGGCACACTACAGCGCGCGCAGGTGTGGCAGGCGGTCTCCGGGTTCCAGGATCTGCTGCGCGAGCAGGGGTTGTGGACCTACGAGACGATCGTGGAGGAGGCCGCCCGACTTCTCGGTGAGCGCGAGTGCCGGCCCTTCGAGCACGTGGTGGTGGACGAGTCGCAGGATCTGCATCCGGGGCAGTGGCGGCTTTTGCGCTCCGCCGTCGCCGAGGGCGACGACGACCTGTTCATCGCCGGCGACACCCACCAGAGGATCTACGGTCCTCGGGTGAGCCTGGCCGAGGTCGGGGTGAACATCCGGGGCCGTTCCACCAGGCTGCGCATCAACTACCGCACCACCGCTCAGATCCTGGGCTGGAGTCTGGGGTTGATGCGGGGCGAGAAGGTCGACGACATGGACGGCGGTCTGGACTCGGTGGCGGACTGTCGATCCGAGATGCGCGGTTCCGATCCGGTGCTGACCGGACTGACCGACGAGCGGGCCGAGTTGGCTCACCTGGTGCGCACCCTCCGCGAGTGGACCGAGGCCGGGGTGCTGTCCGGGGAGATCGGGGTGGCGGCCCGCTCCAACCGTTCGGTGGAGCAGGTGGTGACGGCGTTGGAGGAGGCCGGTATCCCGGCGGTACCGCTGGCACGGGGACAGGCGGCCCAGGACGCGGTCTCGGTGGGCACCATGCATCGGATGAAGGGGCTGGAGTTCCGCTGCCTGGCGGTGGTGGGTGTCTCGGAGGGCCGACTGCCGCCGTCGCGGAGCGTGACCCCCGAGGAAGAGGACTCCGGCGCGCACGAGCGCGATCTGCTGCGCGAACGCAGCCTGCTCTTCGTGGCCTGTACCCGGGCCCGTGAACAGTTGAGCGTGAGCTGGTACGGGCGGCCCAGCCCGTTCATCGACGAGATCCTGCGCTGACGGCGCCCCTCTTCGTCACGCGTACTCCCTGCCCACCCCACAACCCCGCACCCTGACGACGACCCCTGACGAGAAAGACCGGCCCATGGCGAAACTGTCCATGCTCCTCGACCAGATCGACACAGGCACCGTGTTGTTGCCGGAGTTCCAGCGAGGTTACGTCTGGAACCGGGACCAGGTGCGCGGTCTGATGCGTTCCATCTACCGCGGACATCCCGTGGGCAGTCTGCTCATGTGGGAGACCTCCGATCCGGACCTGTCGGCGCGCGGGGGTTCGGCGAACCATGGCCCGTATCTCATGTTGTTGGACGGACAGCAGCGGATCACCTCGTTGTACGGGGTGATCATGGGCGACCCGCCGGGGTTCTTCGACGGTGACGCCAAGGCGTTCACCGGCCTGTACTTCAACGTCGAGGAGGAGGACTTCGCGTTCTACGCGCCCACCAAGATGTCGGGAGATCCGCGGTGGGTGAGCGTGACCGAGCTGTTCGCGCAGGGACCCATCCACTTCTTCGAGTCGTTGAAGGAGGCCCACCCGGACCGCACCACCGTCTACCTGAGCCGGTTGAACCAGCTGCACCAGGTGACCGGTAGGGAGTTCCACCAGGAGAAGATCACCGGTGTCGACAAGGACATCGAAGAGGTCGTGGAGATCTTCAACCGGGTCAACTCCGGTGGCACCAAGCTGTCCAAGGGCGACCTGGCGCTGGCCAAGGTGTGCGCCCAGTGGCCGGAGGCGCGCCGCATGATGCGCGACGCCATCGACCGGTGGCAGCAGGACGGTTACCGGTTCTCGTTGGACTGGTTGTTGCGCGTGATCAACGCGGTGGCCACGGGGCGGGCCCAGTTCGATCACCTGGGCAAGGTGGGGGCCGAGGAGTTCCGCTCCGCGCTGGAGAAGTCGATCGAGCACACGGACACGTTCCTGGAGGCGGTTCGGGGCCGGTTGGGGCTGGACCACGACCGTGTCCTCAAGAGCCGCTCCTCGATCGCCGTGGCGGTCCGGTTGTTGGAGGAGAACGGGGGCGCCTTCGACGACCGTGCCCACCAGGACAAGGTCCTGTACTGGTACATGCAGTCGGCGCTGTGGGCGCGCTACACCGCGACGACCGAGACCACCCTGCAACGCGACTACGAGACCGCCGCCCGGAGCGGGGTGGACGGGCTGATCAACGCGTTGAAACGGGCCCGGAGCGGTTCGTTGCGGATCAAGCCGCACGACTTCGAGGGGACCCAGGGCGGCCGTTTCTACCCGCTGCTCTACCTGCTGGTGCGGGCCTCGAACGCGCGCGACCTGGTCACGGGCCGGGCGTTGACGGCCGAGGCCCTCGGTGAAGAGCCACAGTTGCGGCGGTTCACGCTGTTCTCCACGCAACTGTTGCGCGGCACCGACGGCAAGGCCGATTCCATCGCCAACTTCTGCTTCCTGAACTCGGAGGAGGACCTGAGGGCGTACGGGTCGGAGCCGTGGGAGTTCTTGGTCCGGGCCGAGGCCGAGCATCCCGGGGTGTTGGCCTCACAGTGGATCCCCGGCGATCCGGAGCTGTGGCGGCCCGAACGCTACCAGGACTTTCTGGCGGCGCGTCGGACCCTGCTGGCGGAGGCGGCCAACACCTTCCTGGAGGAGTTGCTCGACGGCTCGGTCGCCGAGGAGGCAACCGAGCTGACCCCCCTCACGGTGGCCCCCGAGGCGCCGGTGGACCCGCGGGCTGCGCGGATCCGCGAGCTGGTGGACGCCCTGCGGGAGGAGGGTTACGCCGAGCCCGAGCTGGACACGGTGATCAGCGATCCGGTGCGGGGCGAGGTCATCGCCGAGGCGGAGGCGTTCTGGCCGGAGGGGTTGCAGCGGGGGTTGGGCAAGCCGGTGGTGTTGGAGCTGGATCCCGACCAGGCCGACCTGCCCCGGTTGCAGGAGCTGGGGTACGAGGTGTTCACCTCGGTGGACTCCCTGTGGGGATACGTCGAGCGGGCGGGGCGGGAGTCCTCCGGTGAGTCGTCCACGGAGATGCCGGTGGTGACCTCCTGGTTGGACGAGGGGTGGACCGAGGAGGACTCCGCCCCGGAGACGACCGACTTCGGCAAGGAAATACTGGGTCTGTACGAGCGCTCCAAGAACGAGGCGGGGTACACGCCCTCGGCGTTGCTGAGCATGCTGTCGGATCTGGGGCCGCTCGGCACGGCCCGCAAGTTGTTGGCGGCGCCCGCGGTCTCGGACGGCTTCGCGAACCTGTGGGACAAGGGTCGGCTGGACCTGACGGTGGAGGCGTTGGTGTTGCAACCGAGGTTCGCCCCGTTGTTCACCGAGGAGGAGTTGGGACGGGCGCGGACACGCCTGGAGCAGTTCGGGCACCCGTTCCTGGACGACTGAGTGACCGTTACGGCCCGCCGCCCTGGTGGGCGGCGGGCAGGGCGGGGGTCAGCGGGCGCGGAGGACCACCAGGTTGCAGGTGATGTTCTCCTTGACGTGGTAGACGCTCTGCGGGGTGGACTCCTCCAGGTGGGCGAGGCCGGCCTCTTCGAGGGCCTCGGCCTTGGCCTTGTAGCCGGAGGGCTCCCAGATGCGATCCAGGACGGTGACGACGATGGGGGCGCCGGGGCGCGCGACGCGCACGAGTTCGTCGAAGGCCTCGGGGCCCACGTGTCCTTCGGTGAGGGTGCCCACGCAGATGACCGCGTCGTAGGCGTCGTCCTCGGCGGGCAGGCGTTGCGTGAGGTCGGCCTTGGCGAGGTCGCGGTAGAGGCCCTTGGCCCGGGCCTTGTCGAGCATGGCCGTGGAGAGGTCGAAGCCGTCGATGACCTCGAAGCCGTGGCCGGACAGGGCAGCGCCGACCAGGCCGGTGCCGCAGCCCGCGTCGAGGATCTCGGCCTCGGGTCGGTCGGCCAGCAGCGAGCGAAGGCGTTCGGCGGCGAGGGTGGGCGCGGCGTAACCCATGCCCTCGGTGGTGTCGTGTTCGTAGGTGGCGGCCCACTCGTCGTAGGCGCTCTCGGCCTCTTGGGGGTTCTTCAGGGCGTACACACGGTCCAGGATCCGGCGGTGCTCGCTCATGGATCGGCCTCCCTCGTCTGATGAAAAGGACATCAAGCCTTATTGCGACCATATAGGGCAAGGGTTTTCGGGGTGCGTGGTGGTGAGGGACACAGCGGTGTCTGTTGGTGATCGGTGAGGTCGACCGAACAGCGGGAAGGTGCCCTCCATGACGGACATCTCCCCAGACGACGAGACCCAAGCGAGCCGCGGCCCCCGAGAGTGGCGACTGGTGTGGCGCCACCGGCACGCGGTGATCCTCGCCCTGGTCGTGGCCCTGATGGTGGGCGCGTGGGTGGCGCAGAGCGCGGCGCGTCCGATGTTGTGGGTGGCGGGCGCGTTGGTGGGCGCGTTCCTGGTCTGGTGGATACGCGGGCGGTGGCTTCGGGCGAGGGAACGCCGGGCCCTGGAGCGGGTCGATCTGTCCGAGGTCGACCTGATGACGGGCGTGGAGTTCGAGGAGCACGTCGCCATGCTGATGCGGGTGAGCGGCTACACGGCGGTGACCGTGGTGGGCGGCGCCGACGACGGCGGGGCGGACGTGGTGGGGCGCGCTCCGGACGGCCGGGAGGTCGTGGTGCAGTGCAAGCGGTGGAACCACCCGGTGCCGCCCAACGACGTGCGTGCGTTCATCGGTGTACTGCACAGCGGTTACGAGGGCTACGAGGGGGTCTTCGTGTCCTCATCCGGTTTCACCGAGGCCGCCGCGACGCAGGGCGAGGGGCACATGGTGTTGGTGGATCGGGACGCCCTGGCTCGGTGGATGAGCAGCGTGGAGGTGCCGGAGCCGCTGTCGGGCGGTTGAGGGCCCGCGCCGGAACGCGGGCCAAGGTTTGTTTTCGCAGTTCAGGGGCGGGTTCTGGGTTTTTGGAAGTTTTCTGTCCTAAACCCTTGGGATACCGGGCCCGCGGGTTGCTTGGGATTCTCGGGGTAGTTCCCGCCCCTTCCTGGTGAGCCAATGGGGGACGGGACGTGTGGGGCTCCCGGGGTTCGGGGGCTCCACGGGCCCCGATCGCGGCGGGGCCGATCCGGTCCGTAGAGCCCCGAGTGTCTCCGGCAGACTCCCGAGTTGGTACCCCCGTCAGTCACTGACGGGGGTCAGCGGGCTGTCCGGGCCCACCTGGGGGTCAGGTGGGCATGGGTCTTCTGGGTTTCATGCTCTCTCCCGGGTTCAGTGGCGGCAGTGCGGGGGTTTGCGGGGTCGGGGGATGCGCGGGTGGACGCCCGGGCAGGTGGCCGGGGCGGTGAGGCCGGGCGGGGTCGGGAGGGTCGCCCAAGTGATGGTGCGTTCGACCAACACGACGGGGGTGGACAGCAGCGTGAACAACAGGAGCCCGGAGCACGGGGCGAAGAGACGGAATCGCTCGAACATGTGCCCAGACTGGCAGGGGAAGGGTGAGCGCATGGCTACTTCGCGTGATCGTCCCGTGTCCGGTTGAGGTCAGGGGTCGGGCGTGTGTCGTGGCGGACGCGGGGGTAGGACCTCCTACTTCAGCCGAAGACCTCCATGAGCACCACGATCAGACCGATGACCAGCATCGCCGCGAAGATGAAGTAGCAGCCCACGTTTCCGGTCGCACCCGGGTCGCGGGTGGGGCCGCGATGGATTTCAGTGCGCCCCTTGCCGGGCTTGCGCTTGCTCTTCTTCTTGCCCACCTTGGTTCTTTCCGTTCCTGGTCGGGGGACGATCGGAGCCAGAGCCTGGCATGAGGGCCCGAGATCGGGCAAGCGACGAGGTCAGGCGTGTTCGGGTTCGGTCGGCTCGTCGGTGTCCTTGGGTTCCTTGCGCGCCCAGTAGGTGGCCACCAGCGCGCCGGACAGGTTGTGCCAGACCGAGAACAGGGCGCCGGGCAGGGCGGCGAGCGGCTCGAAGTGGGTGGCGCCCAGGGTCGCGGCGAGCCCGGAGTTCTGCATGCCCACCTCCACGCTCAGGGCGCGGCGGGAGGTGTCGGGCAGCTTGCCGAGCGCGCCCACGAGGTAGCCCAGTCCCAGGCCCAGGGTGTTGTGCAGGATGACCGCCAGGCCCAGGAGGAGTCCGGTGCTCAGGACCGCGTCGGCGTTGGCGCCCACGATGCCGGCGACGACGAACACGATGCCGGTGACCGACACCAGTGGCAGTACCGGCAGGACCTTGGACACGGCGCGGTCGGCGAAGGTGCGCAGCAGTAGGCCGGCCACCACCGGGAGTAGGACGACCTGGAGGATGGAGACGAACATGTCGGCGATGGACACGTCCAGGGTGGATCCGGCCAGGGCCAGCACCACGAGCGGGGTGACGAACGGCGCGAGCATGGTGGAGATCGACGTCATGGCCACGGACAGGGCGACGTTGCCGCGGGCCAGGTAGACGATGACGTTGGAGGCGGTCCCGCCGGGGGACGCCCCCACCAGGATCATGCCGATCACCAGTTGTGGCGGCAGGTTCAGCAGGTGGGCGATGCCCCAGCCCAGCAGCGGCATGATCGTGTACTGGGCGAGTACACCGAGCACGACGGCTCGCGGGTGTTTGGCGACGATGGCGAAGTCGGCCGGGCGCATCGTCAGCCCCATGCCGAACATGATGACGCCGAGCAGCAGGGACACGTGCGGGGCGATGAGGGAGGCCTGGGCCGGTGCGGCCAGGCCCACCACGGCCCCCAGCAGGACCAGGAGCGCGAACCACCTGCCGACGAAGTCGGCGACCCGCTTGATGATCGTCATCGTGTACTTCTTCCCACGTGGTGTCCGGAGGGCTTCCTTCCGGCCGGCAGCACGTTACTCCCCTGGTGATGGGCGTGGAAGCACCAGGGTCGGTCGGAGCGTGCCCGGCCTCATGTGGCGGCCTCCGCCTCGGCCAGGAGGGTTCCGGCGGTGGAGCGGGGCACGTGTCGGGTCGGGGTGATGCCGAGCAGTTCCGCGGCGAGTTCCTCGTTGCCGGCGAACCCGGCGTCGGCGTCCAGGGTCTGTTCGCCGTCCCAGAGCATGAGCAGTGCGGAGACGGTGCCGCTCGCCTTGTCGTGGTGCATGTCGTAGTGCGCGGCCATGGGGACGCTGTCGTAGTGCACCCACAGGTCGTGGCCGGTCATGAACATGTCGAGGTCGAAGGTGACGGTAAGGCCCATGAGTTCGGGTTTGTAGCGGTCGTCGATGCCGGCGAAGGCCTCGTCGAGGGCGACCACGCGCGGGCAGGTGGGGGTGGCCGAGGTGTAGAGGGCGTTGGCGGCGGCGAACAGGGGCAGGTGGATGGCGGCGGACTTCTCGCCGCCGGACATCTGTTCGTGCTTGTTCTTGGTGAGGGTGACCTCGTCCTTGCCGGGTACGGCCAGGCGCAGCTCGAACCGGTACCAGGTGCGGTAGTCCAGTACGGCGGACAGCACCTGTTTGTGGCCGGCCCGGGGATGGGCGGCGTGGTAGTCGCGGATCATCTGGCGCAGGACGCCGCGCAGCTCTCCCAGTCCGCGGGGGCCGAGGCCGTCACCGTCGCGGCCGACCAGTTCGGCGGCCTTGCGCTGGTGATCGCCGAGTCCGTCGGAGCGGGACCAGCGGATGCCCACCCGGGTACCCGACGACATGGGGCGGGCGCGGGTGTCGCGGTCCATGGCGCGCACCAATTGTTTGGCGGTGCGGACGCGTTCGTGGATCTGTTGGGCGATGCCCCCGAGCAGTTCGTCCTCCAGGAGTCCCTGTTCCTCCTCGCGCAGGAGCGCGCCCTGTTCCTGTACGCGTGCGGCCACGGCGCGAGTGAAGGCGGAGACGGGGGTGCGTCCGTTCTCGTCGTTGACGTGGACGGTG
Organism: Nocardiopsis sp. NPDC055551; assembly: GCF_053619415.1. Taxonomy (NCBI): domain Bacteria; kingdom Bacillati; phylum Actinomycetota; class Actinomycetes; order Streptosporangiales; family Nocardiopsidaceae; genus Nocardiopsis; species Nocardiopsis sp. NPDC055551. Next base: position 257,890 of record NZ_JBSHJJ010000011.1, read on the forward strand.
ACCAGGCCGCTGGCGCCGACCTCGTGGTCGACCCGGTAGCCCTCGGCGTCACCGCCGAGCGCTTCCTGGAAGGTGCGCAGGGCCTGGGACATGCGGGTTCCGGCGCTCTTGAGCTCGCCGTCGGTGACCTTGGCGGTGCCGACGCGTTCGGTGAAGGCGTCCATCAACGCGGCGGCGTCGCCGGGCAGGGTGTCACGGACCGAGTCGACCTCGCCGGTGAGCAGGCGTTCGGCCGCCTTCTCGGGTGCCGGCCACTGGTCGGGGGCGGGCCACGTGCGAGAGGTGTCCACGTCCAGGACCGCGCGCACGGCGGGTCGGGTGAGCGCGGAGAGGGCGGCGGTGTGTTCGAGGAGTGTGGCCAGGGCGTCGGTCAGCGACCGGCCGCCGCTGTCGCGCAGTGTTTCGGATCGAACGGCCAGGTCGTGGGCGTCGGAGGCCTCCTTCTCGGCGTCGCGGTGTCGTTCGCCGACCTCGCGCAGTTCGGACTCGGTGTGTTCGAGCCGGTCGAGGAGTTCGCGGGCCGGGGCGTCGATGGCGGCCTCCAGCGTGGCCAGTTCGGCCGTCTCGCGTTCGTGGTCGGCCCGGCCTCGGTCGAGTTCGGCGCGGTCGCCTTGGAGGGCTTCGGTGAGCCGGGTGACGGTGTCGCGGCGTTCGTCGAGGTCGCGGGTGTACTCAGCGATGTCGGCGCGGGCGCCGTGCAGGGCGCGGGCGGTCTCGGCGAAGGCGTCGAGCGCGGCGGCGACGGCGTCGACGTCCTCGGCACGAGTGGGCATGGCGCGTTCGGCGGCCACGGCGCGGACCTTGCGGCGTTCGGCCTCCACCTGGGCGATGGCGGCGTCGAGTTCACGGCGGGCCTCGGCGCGGCCTCCGCGCACGGAGGCCAGGAGGGTGGAGTGGTGTTCGAGGGCGCGCACGGCCTTGGCGACGTCGGTGGCCTCGGGCAGGTCGACGCGGGCGTGGGCGAAGTCCTGGAGTCGTTCGCCGGCCCGGAGGAGCCGGTCGTCGAGTTCGGCGCACTCACGGGTGAGTTCGCCGATGCGGGTGTCGCAGGCGGAGAGGCGTTCACCGCGCCGTTGGGCGCGGTTGGTGGCCCCGATGAACTCGGCGACGGGCTTGGGGTGGGCGCCGACCAGTGGCCCCAGGCGGAAGCGGGCTCGGGTGTCCACGCCGACCGTGGCATCTTCGTCGGTGAGGGGGAGGGCGGCCAGGACGGCGGCGATGACGTCGGTGGGTACGTGTTCCTGGGTCTCGGGGACCAGGACGTCGGCCAGGGTCGGACCGGTCGGGGCCGCGCCGGTGGGCAGCAGGTGGGCGTCGGCCTCGGTCGCGTCCAGGGCCTGCCGGGTGAGGTCGGGGTCGGGGTGGATCCAGGCGGTGAGCAGCCCGGCGGCGTGCAGGGCGCCCTCGATGGCGGCGCCCTGTTCGGCGGGCAGGTCCTCGCGGAAGCGGACCAGCCGCCACAGCGGTGCGCCGGGCCGATCGGTGCGGGGTGCGGGGCGCAGCGGGTCGGCGGGTGGGGCGTCGTCGCGTTCGGCGGCCACGTGGTCGCGTTCGCGCCTGGCCTCGAAGAGTGCACGACCCAGGCTCTCGCGCTCGGCCTCCAGGGTGTGCACGTGGGCGGCCGTCTCCAGCCGGTGTTCGTGCACCTGTTCGTCGAAGACCTGGGCGAGGGTGGGGGTGCCGGGTTCGCCGTAGGTGTCCAGGGCGGCGCGCAGGGTCTGGGGGCCCTCCGTTCCGGTGACGTCCCAGCGCCGTGCCCAGGCGTCCAGGTCGCCGGCGACCGCTCGGCGACGTTCGGCGAGGTGGTGTTCGGCCGCTTCGCAGGCGCTCTCGTGTTCGCCGAGGGTCTGTTCGGAGCGGGAGGCGGCCGTCTCGGCGCGGCGGCGGCCCTCCTCGGCGCGTTCCTGGTCGCGGAGGCGTTCGCGGACTGCTCGGACGTCGTCGAGGCGGGCGCTCGCCCGGGCCTTGGCGGTCTCTGGCAGGTCGTCGCCGGTGTCGACCTCTCCCTCGGCGTCGTGGACGATACCGGAGCGTTCGGCGGCGCCGACGAGTTCGACGCGCAGTTCCTCGGCACGGGCGAGTTCGCGGTCGAGGCGGTCGGAGACGCGGCCCGCCTCACCGCTCAGGCGGGTGATCTCCTCCTCCTGGCCGCGCACCCGGCTCTGCTGGGTGGCGATGCGGCGGGCGCGTTCCTCTTGGCCGGACCTTCGGACCTGGAGGGCCTGCTGGTCGCGGAGGGTGTCGTGCTGTCGTAGGGCGTCGCGTTCGGCGGTCAGCTCGGCGGAGCGCTTGCCCAGTTCCTCGGACCTGGCGCGGGCCCGGTCGCGGTCGGTGGAGGCCCGCAGGAGTTCTTCCGCGGCGTCGGCGACGGTGCGGGCGTGGGCGTCGGCCTGTTCGGTGGCGGTCTCGACCCGCAGCAGTCGATGGCGCGCGTTGAGGGCCAGGTAGTCGGAGTAGACGTCGCCGAAGGCTCGGGCGGCCTCGTGGGAGGCGTTGGCTGCGGCGAAGCGGCTCTGGACGGCGGAGAGGTTGGCGAAGTCGCGGGCCGCCTGGTCGACGAGGGTCTCGTCGAGGGGGCTCAGGCCACCGGTGAGGGTGTGCGAGACCTTCTCGGGGTCCAGGTCCTTGGCCAGCAGGGGGCGGCGCAGGGCCAGCAGCAGGTCCAGGAGTTGGACGTAGCGGTCGCCCAGTCCGAACAGGCGGGCGTCCACGGCGCGGCGGTAGTCGGCGGCGCTGTTGTGGTGGGCGTCCTCGCCCAGGGCGGTCTTGAGCTGGCGTTCGGTGAGGGGGCGGTCGTCGGTGGACAGCAGCCCGAAGTCCACGCCCAGGCGTTGGTCGGTGACGAAGAAGGAGGGGGTGACGCCGTCGCGGTGCCGGTGGGCGCGCAGACCGATGATCAGGGTGACGGTCTCGGTGTCCCCGCCCTCCGCCTCCGCGTGCTCGGTCTCGTCGCGTTCGCGGGCGAACTCCATCCACACGTAGCCGTAGGCGGACTCGTCGCCCCGGTAGAGCAGGTTGGACTTCATGGTGCGGTTCTGGCCGCTGAAGGGGTCGAGCCGGCGGGCGTCGGTGTAGCCGTCCAGGATGAAGGGGAACAGGACCTCCAGCGCCTTGGTCTTGCCCGAACCGTTGTGTCCGCGCAGCACCAGACGCCCGTCGGCGAAGACGAACTCCTCGTCGAGGTAGTCCCAGATGTTGACGATCCCCGCCCGCTCGGGTCGGAAACGGTCGCTCCTGCGGATCATGGTGCGGTGTCCTCGGTTCCTGGTTCGGGCATGGTCTCGGCGATGGGTTCGGCCGTCGGTTCGATGGGGCCGAAGGGCAGCAGGCCGGTGTCGGGGCGTTCGGGCAGTGCCCCGCGGATGTTGCGGTAGCGCAGCGCGGCCGGGGTGACCAGGACCCCGCCCGGGACCGGACGCACCAGCGACAAGGCGGACAGCAGGTCCAGCGCCGCGTCGAGCAGACCGTGGGGGTCGCGCTGCCAGGCGACGGTGAAGGAGGCGGCGCCGAACTCCTCGAACAGGTCGGCGACCATCTCCTCCAGGCGTTCGCGCTCCACCAGGGGCGCCGGGGCGGGTTCGCCCGGGTGTGGCAGGTCCTCGGAGCGGTCCCAGGCGAGTTCAGCCACGACCGCGTCCCGCGGCACCCCGGAGTCGACCCGACCGACCAGGTCGACCTGCTCGTGCAGCGGCCCGGGCGCCGGCAGGTGGGTCAGGGCGGCCCACGACTCCTCGAAGTGGTCGGCGATCTGGGCCAGGAGCAGACCGGACGCGCGGGTCACCGCCCCTCCCCTGCCGGGGAAGGCGCGGTCGGTGAAGGTCCCGGTGGGGTCGGCCAGCAGCACGCCCTCGGCGCGGCGTTCGGGTTGGAGGCCGGTCAGGCGCGCCACCTCCGTGACCAGGCCCTTGGTGCGCAGGGCGGCGGCGACCTCGGGTTCGACGTCGGAGTAGTAGACCACCGGGTACTCCACCAGCAGGCGGCGGGCGCGCCGGGCCACGCGTTCGGGGGCGGCGTCCGGGCCGAGGGGGTCGTCGAGGAGCCCGGCGGCGCTGTGCAGGTGCTGGACCGGCCGGCTGGGGCGGAAGAGGATCTCGCAGATCTCATGATCGATGTCGAACAGGGCGTCGGCGTGTTCGCCACCACGCGCCCAGGCCTCCACCGAACCGTCGGACAGGTGCAGGGCGCCGCGTTCCAGCAGCCAGTGGGCCACGTCGACCAGCGCGGCCTTGTGGGTGGAGTCGGTGGGGTCGTAGCCCAGGCCCTGGATGTCGTTGGCCGAGGGGGTGAAGCGGCGGACCAGGTCACCCAGGCTGATCTCGACCTGCGAGCGTTGGAAGGAGGCCAGGACCAGGCACAGGTAGGCCAGGCGTCGACGGTCGAAGGGCTTGCCCTTGCGCGCGAAGACCTGGCGCTGGGTGGGGTCGAGCAGGTCGAGTTCGCGTACCAGCCGCACGTGGTCGGTGGTGGCGATGAGCCGGTAGCCGAACAGGACGCGCAGGTCCTCGGCCATCTGGTCGGCCCAGAACAGGACCTGGTCGAGCACGCCGGGGCGCGGTCGGGCGGCGGTGATGACGTCGCAGGTCAGGACGCGGCGCACGGCCTGTTGGTAGGTGCCCAGGTCCACGTCCGGAACGCGCGGGCGGGTGGCCTTGGCCATCACTTCCCCCTCCTGGTGGCGAGTTCGAGGCGGAACCCGGGCAGGTGGAGGTCGCCCTGGACGGTGCGCACGGTGGCGCCCTGGTCGCTGGGCACGAGCCGCACGAGGGTTCCGGCGTCGTCTCCGGTGGCCGAACTCAGGCGTCCGGCGACCACGGACCGGGATTCCAGGGCCTTGGTGACCAGGCGCAGCAGGACGCGGGTGTCGCTGTCGTCCAGGACGCGCTCGTGCGCGCCGTCCTCGACCAGGCGTCGCGCGGAGGCGCGTTCGGTCTCGCGGTCCTCGCGTTGGCGGCGGCGCAGTTCGGTGCGGGCGCCCCGGTCCCGGCGGACCGGTTTGGGCACGCCCGGGGAGGGCGAGCGGTCGTTGCGGAACAGGGTGACCGAGACCTCCACCCCGGCGGCGTCGTGCCAGGAGTCGGAGGGGGAGAACTCGTCGCCGTCCTCGTGGGCCACGCCCAGGTGGCGGGCGGAGCGGGTGTTGAAGGCGGCGCCCATGAGGGCGTGGGCGGCGCCGTCGTCGGGGGTGTCGAACACCCAGGCGGCCAGGTGGCGCAGTTGGGTGGAGCGGTTGACGCCGCCGCGTTGGGCCTCGGTGATCTGGCGCAGGAGCGCGACCACACCGGAGACGGCCGAGCGGGTGGCCTGCCCGAGTTCGGCGGCCCGGGTGGGCGTCCCGCCCTCGGTGGCGAACCAGGCGCGCAGGGCCCGCCAGCGGCGGTGCCAGTCCTCCAGGCGTTCGGAACGGTCCATGAACAGGCGTTCGTCGGCGTCGGCGGCGCGGGAGAGCAGGGTGATCAGGCCGGTGGCCTCGACCTCGTGGACGGCTTGGTCCAGACGGGGCAGGTAGCGATCCAGTTCGGCCATGAAGTCGGACATGTGGACGAGCAGGGCGTTCTTGTGGCGCAGGAAGACCTCGGGCGAGGCCTCCGTGGAGCGCAGGATCTCCCCCAGGGTGACGTGGAACTGGGCGGAGCGGCGCCCCATGTCCTCCATGACCGAGTCCAGGCGGGACAGGCGACGGTAGACGTCCTCGACACGGCCGGTGCGGTTGGCCTCTGACAGGGCGCCGAGGTCCTCCAGCACGTCGGAGAAGACCAGGCGGGAGAGGTTGACATCCTCCACGCGCGCGCCCAGGACCCCTTCGACGGCCCGGTAGGCGCGGTAGCCGAGTTCGCTGAACTGGTAGACGGACTGGCGGTTGCGGTAGCCGGCCAGGCTGCCGGCGCGGGAGGCGTCGTCGAACCGGTGCACGACGCCGTCGGTGGCGAGTTCGTCGAGACGGCGGCGCAGACCGGGGGCGTCCATGACGGGGGCGTCGGGGTGGTGCGCGGCGAGCTCGCGTAGGGTCGACTCGACCTCGTGCGCGCCGACCTGGACCTGGTGGACCTCGCGGCGCCGGTCCACGGCGCGCAGGACCCACAGGTAGGTGACGTGGTCGTCGCGCCGGGTGAAGTTGAACAGGCGGAAGCGGTCGCTGACGGCGAGCGCGTCCAGATCCAGCGCCGCGCGTTCGACCACAGCTTCCACCCCCGTGTCTCGTGGCTCGCGGTCCGCACCCCCGTGTGCGAACACCACGCCTGGGCCATTGTGGCAGTGCGCGGGGACGGTCCGGTCCCGCGTCCTTGGGGCCCGCCCCGGAAATGTCGGCGCCCCGTGCGAGGATGTGCCCCGCTATGTCTGCCACCCTTGTCCCCACCCCCTGGGAGGAACGTGACCGTACGACGGAGTCGACGCGGGCGGCGCGTGCGCGGACGACGGTGGGTCCGGTGGGTGCGTGGTTCGCTGCCACTGGCGCTGGTGGTGCTCCTGCTGGGGCTGGGGTGGTTGCGGGACAACGCCGATCGCCCACTCGTGTGGCTGTTCGTCGGTGTGGTGGCCCTGCTCGCGGCGACCGCGGCGGGCTGGTGGGTGTGGTCGCGGCTGCGCCTGGCCCGGGAACGGTGGATCGTCTCGCGCACCGCGATCGCCGGGATCGACACGATGTCGGGGATCGAGTTCGAGCGGTACGTGGCGCGGCTGCTGCGCACTCACGGGTACACCCGGGTGACGGTGGTCGGTGGAGCCTCAGACGGTGGAGTGGACCTGCGCGCGCAGACCCCCGACGGTAGGGCGTTGGCCGTGCAGTGCAAGCGTTGGCGCAAACCGGTTCCACCCAACGAGGTGCGGGCGTTCCTGGGCGCGCTGGCCGGAAGCCACCGCGGCTACCTAGGGATGTTCGTCGCCTCGAACGGGTTCACCGCGGAGGCGGTGAGCGAGGCCGGCGACGGGATGGTCCTGGTGGACCGGCACGCCCTGGGCCTGTGGATGGCCGGCGAACGCGCCCCGGAGCCACCACCACCCTGACTTCGGCGCGGCCTCTTCTGAGGCGGCCTCATCTGGGGGAGGCGGCGAACGCGCCCTGCACGAAGTGACGTTGGAAGACGAAGAAGACCAGCAGTGGCACCAGCATGGACAAGAGCGCGCCCGAGGCCAGGACGTCGACGTTGGTGCCGAACTGGCGCAGATCGGAGCGCAGCGCCACGGTCAGCGGTGCCGAATCCGGACTGGTGAGCACCAGGGCGACGAGCATGTCGTTCCACACCCACAGGAACTGGAAGACCGCGAGGGAGGCCAGGGCGGGCCGGGACACCGGCAGGACCACCTTGCGGAAGATCCGCCACTCGCGGGCCCCGTCCATACGGGCCGCTTCGAGCAGGTCGCGGGGGATGCCCACGAAGAAGTTGCGCAGTAGGAACACCGCGAAGGGCAGTCCGAAGGCCACGTGGAACAGGACGGCGCCGGTGATGGAACCGAAGACGCCCAGGGCCCCGTAGAGCCGGGAGATGGGGATCAGGGCCGCCTGGACCGGCAGCACCAGCAGGCCCACGACGGCGACCATGATCCAGTCGCGTCCGGGGAAGTCCAACCACACCAGGGCGTAGGCGGCCATCGCGCCGATCCCCACGACCAGGAGGGTGGACGGCACCGAGATGTAGACGGTGTTGAGGAACGAGCGGAGGACGACGCCGTCCTGGACCAGACCCTGGTAGTTGGCCAGGGTCAGTTCGGTGGGCTTGACCAGGGCCGTCCACCAGCCGCTGTTGGTGTTGTCGGCCCCCGAGCGCAGTGACACCAGGGACAGGCCCAAGAGAGGGACCATCCAGAACAGCGCCACGATGATCAGGAGGAATCGCAGGGCGCCCGATCCCAGGGCACCGACCAGACGCGCGGCCGGGCCGCGACGCTGGGCGCCGGTGACGGATACCTCGACGACCGAGGGCGACTTCTTGGCCGGGGTGGTCATGGGCGCTCCCGCCGGAACCGGCGGATGTTGAAGTACATGATCGGCAGGACCAGGACCATGAGCAGGACCACGAGTGCGCTGCCCACGCCTTGGTCGCCGCCCGCGCCGAAGGAGACCTGCCACATGCGCAGGGCGATGACGCCGGCGTCCGATTGCACCGATCCGGGCACGATGACGAACACCAGGTCGAAGATCTTCAGCACGTTGATCGTCAGGGTCACGAACACCACGAGCAGCAGGGGGCCCAGGAGCGGCAGGGTGACCTTGCGGAACACCTGCCATTCGGTGGCCCCGTCGACCCGGGCGGCTTCGAGGGCGTCGCGCGGGATGGCGGCCAGTCCGGCGGCGATGAAGGTGACCGCGAACCCGGTCATGATCCACACCCAGGAGGAGATGAGCACCGGTGTGACCAGGGCGGGACCCAGCCAGGTCAGGCCGCGGAAGGGTTCGGTGAAGTTGTCGGCGGCCAGGTGGATCGTGTACTCGCCGGGTGGTGTCTCGGGCAGGGTGAAGCGGCCGTCGTCGCCGGTGGTGGTGGAGGCGACCACCCGGCCGTCCTGAACCACCTGCACGGTCATGCGGGGCATGCCGTACTCACCGTCGTCGAGGGCGCCGGGCTCGCCGTCCAGGGCCACGTCCAACCAGACCACGCCCCGCACCGCGCTGTCGGCGGGTTCGGGGACGGAGGCCGGGGAGGCCTGTTCGGGCAGGTCGCCGGGGCGCACCCCCACCATGGGCAGTTCGACGACCCGACCGGGTTCGTGGGTGTGGGCGCCGGTGAAGCCGCCGAGCGCGGTGTCGGGGCGTAGGGAGGCCTCGCGCGGTTCGGCGCCGGGGTACTCCGAAGGTGAGGTGAAGGCGTCGTGCACGCTCACCATCGCCGCGTTCACCACGCCACGGTCGGGGTTCTCGTCGTAGACGAGCCGGAAGACGATGCCGGAGGCGAACAGGGAGATCGCCATGGGCATGAACAGCAGGACCCGGAAGGCGGTCGCCCAGCGCACGCGTTCGGTGAGGACGGCGAGGATCAGCCCCAGCCCGGTGACCAGGGCGGGGGCGACCAGCACCCAGATCCCGGTGTTGCGGATCGCGGTGAGCGTGCGGTCGTCGGTGAACATGTGGGCGTAGTTGTCGAGCCCGACGAACCGTGCGCCGGAGGCGTCGTAGAGGCTGCGCACCACCGAGTACGCGGCCGGGTAGAGCAGGAACACGGCGAGGAACAGCAGCGCGGGCAGCAGGAACAGGATCGCCGGACCCAAGACGCGGCGCGGCCGGGAGGCGCGGTGGTCGGCAGGGTCCGGGGGGAGGTCGTGGGGCATGCTCATCCTTCGCCGTACGCGTGGGTGGCCTCCTCTTCCAGGCGCGACATGGTCCCCTCCACGTCGGAGGGGTCGCGTAGGAAGTCCTGGAGGGTCTGCCACATGCCGTCGCCGACGGTGGCACCGAACACGGTGGGCTGTTGGTCCGACAGGTCGAAGCGCACACCGTCACCGGCCCGGACGACCCGCTCGGCGACTTGGCCGGTGACCGGGTCGGCGTAGTCGTCAGCGGTCAGGTGCCGGTTGGGCGAGACGAACCCGCCGATGGCGGCCCACTCCCCCGAGGCGTCGGCGCCGGCCAGGAAACGCAGTAGTTCCATGGTGGCCGCGCGATCGTTCATGGCCACGGCGGCGTCACCGGCCACGACCACGGAGTCGTCCCCCTCTTCCATGGGAGGGAAGGGGAAGACCCGGGCGTCGTCGCCGACGGTGGCGTTGGTGCCCGCGGTGACCACCCCGCCGATGAAGTCGGCGCCCGCCACCATGGCGGCGTCGGGGTCGTCGCTGTAGACGTCCACCACCGAGGTGGGGAAGTCGGTCTGGAGCGCGCCGCCGCGGCCGCCCGACATCAGGCGGTCCTGGCCCCAGACCTGGGCCAGGGTCTCCAGGGCGACCTCCACGCTGGGGTCGGTCCAGGGGATCTCGTGTCGGCCGAGCCGGTCGTACATCCGGGGGCCGGCGGTGCGCAGGTAGACGTTCTCGAACCAGTCGGTGAGCACCCAGCCGTCGGCGCCGGCGATGGACAGCGGGCTGACGCCGATGTCGGCGAGGTCGTTGGAGAGTTCGAGGAACTCGTCCCAGGTCCGAGGGGGCACGGCGCCGATCTCGGTGAAGAGCGCGTCGTTGTACCAGACCAGGGATTTGTCGGCGATCTTGAGGTAGACGCCGTAGGGGGTGCCGTCCACCGAGCCGAACCCGGTCCAGGCGCCGGCCATGTTCGCATCGAGGGTGTCGACGACGTCGGTGGTGAGGGGGACGAGCGCCCCTTCGTCGGCGAAGTGTTCGATGAGGCCGGCCTGTGGGATGAGCGCGACGTCCGGTTCGTCGCCGCCCTGGATGCGGGTCTGTAGGAGGGTCTGGAGGTCGTCGCCGGCGCCGCTGTAGGAGACCGTGACACCGGTTCGTTCCTCGAAGACGGCGAGGACGCGTTCGAAGGCCCGCTGTTCGTCGCCCGCCCAGGGGCCCACGATCTCCAGGTGTTGCCCGGCCAGGTCGGAGTCGGCGGGGAGGCCCCCGCCGTCGCTACAGGCGGTGGTGGTCAGGCCGAGGGTGAGCAGGGCCGTGGCGGTGCGGGTGAGGGGTCGAGAGCGGGGACGGGGGTTTGAGGGGCGGGGGGTTGGGGGGCGCATAGGGGATACTCCTCTAGGAGTGGTCGATCGCGATGCCCGTGACCGGGTCGAAGAAGTGGATGCGGTCGGTGTCCACGGCGACGGTGATGACCTGCCCCTCGAACACGTGGGTGCGAGGGCTGAAGCGGCCCACGCACACGACGCCGTGATCGACGGCGGGGAGGGTCTCGTCGACACCGGCGTCGCGGGCGAGTTCACGGGTGTCCTCGGAGACCATGGGCGGCGCGTCCAGGGGAAAGTGCACCAGGACGTCGGAGCCCATGGCCTCCACGAGGTCGGCGACGGAGGTGAGGGTGGCCCCCGCGGCGGCGCCGACGATCCCGGCGTCCTCCATGTCCTCGGGTCGGATGCCCACGACCACCTTCTGGTTCGCGTGATCGCGCAGGGCCGGGCGGCGATGCAGCAGGGCGTCGGGGAGGTCGAGGGTCTGATCGCCGATGTGAACGCGGAACCGGCCGTCGTCCTCGGTGAGTTCCACGCACATCAGGTTCATGCCGGGAGAACCCACGAAACCGGCGACGAACAGGTTGTCGGGGTGATCGTAGAGCTCCTGGGGCGGACCGACCTGCTGTAGGACGCCGCGCTTCATCACCGCGACCCGGTCGCCGAGGGTCATCGCCTCGGTCTGGTCGTGGGTGACGTAGACGGTGGTGACACCGAGATCGCGCTGGATGCGGGCGATCTGGGCGCGCACCTGCACGCGGAGCTTGGCGTCCAGGTTGGAGAGGGGCTCGTCCATGAGGAAGGCCCTGGGTTCACGGACGATGGCGCGGCCCATGGCCACGCGCTGGCGCTGACCGCCGGAGAGGTTTCCGGGTTTGCGGGTGAGGTGCTCCTCCAGCCGCAGGACCTCGGCGACCTCGCGCACCAGACGATCGATCTCCGCCTTGGGGACCTTGCGCAGTCGCAACCCGAAGGCGATGTTCTCGTAGACGTTCAGGTGCGGGTAGAGGGCGTAGGACTGAAAGACCATGGCGACGTCTCGGTCACGGGCGGGCACGTCGTCGACGACACGGCCGCCGATACGGATCGTGCCCTCGGAGACGCTCTCCAGGCCGGCGAGCATGCGCAGAGCGGTGGTCTTGCCACAGCCGGAGGGACCCACCAACACCAGGAACTCCCCATCCTGGACCTCCAGGGAGAGGTCGTCCACGGCGCGGGTTCCGTCCGGGTAGACCTTGCCCAGGCCCTCGATCACGATCTCCGCCACGACACCTCCGAACGACGGGCGCCCGATCGACGCCCCCTGTGGGTCAGGGCCGGGCCGATGGGATGTGACGCGGGCCACCGCCGGCCGTCTGCCAAGACAGTAATGGGACCTCCGCCCAAGGAAGCCTCAACTCCGCTTCCTCCTCATCTCGATTCGGGGTCCAGGTGGTCTCGGACCGTCGCGGCGGTCTTTCCCGTTCGTTACCGTGTCCGCATGGCAACCGTGTTGCTGGTCGAGGACGACCGGATGGTGCGTGACGCCCTGGTGCGGGCGCTGCGCGGACTGGGACACGTGGTGTTCCCGGTCGGCACCGCCTTGGACGCGCTCAGGCAGGCCGCCGAACACGAACCCGACCTGGTCATCCTGGACCTTGGCCTGCCCGACCTGGACGGGGCCTCGGCGTTGCGCATGCTGCGCGGCCACAGTGACGTTCCGGTGATCGTGGCGACCGCGCGCGCCGACGAACCCTCGATCGTGCGGCTGCTCAACGACGGGGCCGACGACTACGTGGTCAAACCCTTCTCCAGCGCCCAGTTGGCGGCCCGGATGAACGCGCTGCTGCGACGTACCTCCCGGGGCGGGGCCGACGCTGCCGAGCAGAGCGAACTGACCGTGGGCGAGCTGTGCATCAGCCTGGCCCAACGTCGGGCGACCCTGGCGGGGAAGACCTTGGCGCTGTCCCGGCGCGAGTTCGACCTGCTCGCCTACCTGGCCGAACACCAGGGGCGGGTGGTGACCCGGCGCGAACTCGTGGAGGCCGTCTGGCACGAACACCCCTACGTGGGCCACGACCAGACCATCGACGTGCACATGTCCTGGCTGCGCCGCAAACTCGGGGAGAGCGCGAGCCGGCCCCGGTACCTGCACACCGTGCGCGGAGTGGGGCTGAAGCTGGAGGCTCCCCGGTGAGAGGACTGCTGGCACGGACCGCCGCTCTGGTGGCGTCACTGGTGGCGTCGGGAGTGTTGGCCGGTGCCGCGTTGTGGGCGTGGCAGGAGACCGCCGACCGCTCGGCGGTGGAGGCGCGCACCCAGGCGGACCTGGTGGCGGCCGTGGTCACGGTCGACGCCGAACCCGAGGTATTGCGCGAACTGGTGGCCTCCACCCCGGCCGGGGCCGAGGGACACCTGGCGGTGCACCTGCCCGGAGGGGACACGGTGGGAGCCAGCCGGGCGGGGGACGAGGACGTGGCGGCTCTCGGGGGCGGAGGCGTCGGAGCCGGCGAGGGCGCCGTTTCCGAGCGGGTTCGGGAGGTCCGGGTCGAGGGTGGCCGGGCCCTCCTGGTGGGCACTCGGACACCGGAGGGCGAACCGGCGGTGGTGGAGGTGTTCCGGCCCGGTGGTGAGGTGGCCGCCGCCCTCGGACGAAGCCTGGGGTGGTCGGTGCCGGTGGCGGCGCTGGTGGTCATCGGCGCGGTGGCGCTGACCGACCGGCTGAGCGCCCCCTCACGTCGGGCGCTACGCGAACTGGCGCGAACCGCGGTGGCGATCGGGCACGGGCGATTGAACGCCCGCATCAGGGTGAGCGGCCCGCGCGACCTCGTGGTGCTGGGAGAGTCCATCAACTCGATCGGCGAGCGGGTGCAGGACCTGCTGGCCAAGGAACGCGAGATGGCAGCGGACGTCTCGCACCGACTCCGCACCCCGTTGACGGCGCTGCGCCTGGACACCGAGTCCCTACCCGGCGCGGAGGGCGAACGCATTCGCGGGGCCGTGGCCGTCATGGAACGCGACGTGGACGAGATCATCCGCAACGTGCGCCCGAGGGAGGTCGAGGAGGACACGGAAGGCGGGGTTGGAGCCGAGGGTGAGGCGACGGGGGCCGGAGCGGGAGTGGCCGAGTGCGACCTGTCAGAGGTCGTCCTCGACCGGATGGGGTTCTGGTCGGTGCTGGCCGAGGACCAGGAGCGCGAGGTGGAGGTGGACCTGCCACCGCACCCGACTCGGGTCGCCCTCGGAAGGGAGGAAGGCGTCGCGGTGCTGGACGCCCTGGTGGGCAACGTGTTCCGCTACACCCCGGCCGGAAGCCCGTTCGCGGTGACCGTGGTGGGGCACGCGGGATGGGTTTCGTTGCTGGTGGAGGACGCCGGACCGGGCTTTGGCGATCCGACCGCGGCGTTGCGACGCGGCAGCAGTGGGGGTGGTTCGACCGGGCTGGGCCTGGACATCGTGCGCCACGCGGTGGAGACCACCGGCGGGACCATTCATCTGGAACGCGGCAAGTTGGGTGGTGCGCGGGTGCGTTCCCGATTCGCTGAATTGGGGGCGGACCACGACGAGGAGCAACCGCTGGCCTGGCGTCTGCGCCGCTCAGGTTGAGGTGAGGGCTTGAGAGCTTGGGGGCTGGGGGTTGGACAGGGAGAAGCGGAACCGGACTGGATGGGATGGGACTGGATGGGACCGAACGGGGCGGGGCGAAGGCGGGAACCTAGGTAGGGCCTGCCGGCGTTCGGGTGTGTGGCGGGTGTGTTGGTAGGGCGCCTCGGCTAGAGAACCTTGAGGTTGTTGGGCGGGGTGGGGGTGGGTTCTCCCTCCTTCCCCGCCCGACAACCCCAGGGCTCCCCAGCTCAGGCGCCACACAAGAGACCCGAGGAACGCCCGACAACCCCAGGGCTCCCGACCCCAGGCGCCCCACCCACAGCACCAATCCCCCAGGCAGACCCTCAATGGGCGCGGCCGGCCAGAGTCAGCGGTGGAAAGCGGTGTTCACCGGTCGGGTCGCTCAAACGCATCGTGTACATCCACCAGCGTCCCGAGTCCGGGGAGGGACAGGACTCCGACCAACCGTGGGTTTGCCCCCAGGGGATAACGATGCTCTCCGCACCTTCCAGGGAGGTACCGGAGGGGCCCGATTCCTGTGGTGGTCGGCCGTGACGGCAGGTGGAGGTCAGGTTCAGGGTGATGTCGGAACCCGTGCCGTTGCGGATCTCGTTGTACCAGGTCACGCGATTCCCCTCGTGCCCGATGCTCAAGAGCCGTATGCCCAGGCCGTTGGCGAACTCGTGGGGGCGGTCGGCCGGAATGATCGGGGCCACCAACGGCACCAGGAACTTCAGACCGATGACGGACAGGGTCAGGGCGACGGTGACGATCAGGGCCTTGCGGGGGGCGGACACAAGTCTCCTGGGGGACGGGGACCGGGACTGGACGCCCCGATACGCGGGACGCCCCGAGGTTACCGGTCCAGGAGTTGGGCGCAGCGGATCAGGCCCAGATGCGAGTAGGCCTGCGGGTGGTTGCCCAACGCGCGTTCGGTGACCGGGTCGAACTCC
>NZ_JBSHJJ010000012.1:0-269178 GCF_053619415.1 Nocardiopsis sp. NPDC055551
AGGCACCGCGGGCCCGGCTTCCGCTGTGGGGCGGGCGATGCGGGGCGGATGTGCCGCGCATGCGATCCGGCCGAAAGGTTGCTCCGGCTCGGTGTTTTCTTTCTTACCTGGTCAGAGCGGCTACAGGCCTGGTCAAAGTGCTTGACCGTCACATAAGTTGCACTCATGAATTTTATCGAACTGATACCGAAGAGTGTGTTTACCGCAACCACGGGCCTGGTCCTGACCGGCGGGATCCTCCTTGGGGGCCCGAGCATCGCCTCCGCCGAGGACAACAAGGACTCCGACAACCCTGAGAAGGGATGCGTGGCGCTGAGCTCCGAGGAGAGCGGCGAGGAGTACACCGAGGACGACAAGGCGGCCGCCGAAGAGCTCAACGACAAGTTGAACGACGACATGGCCGGCAGCATGGACGGACACCGTGCCTCCTGTGCCCGTGCGGTCGTGGAGACCGCGAAGGAACGCGGACTCGACGAGCAGGCGGCCGCCATCGCGATGTCGACGGTCATCGTCGAGACCCACCTGGACAACCTCACCGGCGGCGACCGCGACAGCGTCGGCCTCTACCAGCAGCGTGACCACTACGGTTCCTCGGACGACCGCCTCGACCCGGCCACGGCCACCGACGCCTTCTTCGACGAGCTGGAGGTCGTCTACCCGGACAACAGCTGGGAAGAGGCACCCCTTGGTGACGTCGCCCAGGACGTCCAGCGCTCGGCCTACCCCGACCGTTACGGGCACCAGGTCGAGGACGCCAAGATCCTCGTGGACCACTTCTGGTGATGGAACACCCAGCGGTCCCATGCCCGGTGAGCGGAGACGTCGGGGCGGGTCGACCGGTTCGGTCGAACAGGTGACCCACCCGACCCCGCCGAGAACGAGGGCACTCAGCCGGATCGCGTGAAGCAACGGGGGATGAAGGTCGTCCCCCCCTTTCTCTTGGGGCGGAGTCGGTATCGATCATCCGATAAGCCCCCGACACACCCTTGACGGGTTCTGACAACTGCTTCCACCTGCGGCGACGCAGGTGGTTGACTTTTCCCGGTGCCGGCCACCCGAGCGCGATCACCAGCGCCTATCCGCCGCAGCGCCTTCGTCATGAACCCGTAAGGAGACCCATGTCCCTCGTGCGTGCCTACACGGCCACCTCGCCGAACGCGTCGCTGACGCCGGGCACCATCGAGCGCCGAGAAGTCGGCCCCCGGGACCTCCTCATCGACATCGCCTACGCCGGTGTCTGTCACACCGACATCCACGTGGCCCGAGGCGACTGGGGCGAGGTTCCCTACCCGCTGACCGTCGGGCACGAGATCGTCGGCACCGTCGCCGCGGTCGGGCCCCAGGTCACGCGACACCGGATCGGCGATCGAGTCGGAGTGGGCTGCATGGTCGACTCCTGCCGAGAGTGCGCCGACTGCCGGGCCGGTCAAGAGCAGTACTGCCGGCTCGGATGCACCGACACCTATGCGGGCCTCGATCGCGACGGCTCGATGACCCAGGGCGGCTATTCGGAGCGCATCGTGGTCGATGAGCACTTCGTGCTGCGCGTCCCCGACTCCATCCCGTTCGAGAGGGCCGCGCCGCTACTGTGCGCGGGGATCACCACCTACTCACCACTGCGCAAGTGGAACGCCGGCCCCGGCACGAAGGTCGCCGTGGTGGGCCTGGGCGGTCTGGGGCACATGGCGGTCAAGATCGCCCACGCTCTCGGAGCGGAGGTGTCGGTGCTCTCCCAGAACCTGAAGAAGTGGGAGGACGGCCTGAGGTTCGGCGCCGCCCACTACCACACCACCGACGACCCGGCCGTCTTCGAGCTGTTGGCCGGCACCTTCGACCTCGTCCTCAACACGGCCGGCGCCTCCATCGACCTGAACGCCCACCTGAACCTGCTGGCGGTGGACGGCACACTCGTGAACTTGGGCGTCCCGTCCGAACCGGCATCGGTGAACGTGTTCGGTCTCATCCTCAACCGGCGTTCCCTCTCCGGGTCCAAGACCGGCGGGATCGCCCAGACCCAGGAGATGCTGGACTTCTGCGCCGAACACGGCATCGTCCCAGAGGTCGAGGTCATCTCCGTCGACCAGGTCAACGAGGCCTGGGAGCGCGTCCTGGCCTCGGATGTGCGCTACCGGTTCGTCATCGACGTCGCCACCCTGCGCCGAGACCGACCACTCGATGTCAGGGCCGGGGGCCTTCGGTGATCTCCTCCGCCAAGGCGACGCCGTCACCTTCCTCCGCCGGACGCAGCGGGTTCACCGAGAGGAGTCCACGGTGAGGCTCCCTCTCACTGAAGGGCGCTGTGCGGCGGCGCGGTGCCGTGGAGCTCGGCCGCTGAGCGGACGAGTGAGGCGACCGCCGGTGAGCGGCTGTTGGGCGGCCACGCGATCACCGTGGTGACGTTCGGAGCGTCGATGACCGGCACAGCGACGTGATCGGGCCACTGCCAGGCACGACTGGAGGCGGGGATGACGAGTAGCGTCCTGCCGAGCGCCACGAGCTGAGCGAGCTGTGACTGGGTGCGCACCTGCGGACCGGGCCCCTCCGGGTAGGACCCGTCGAGCCGGGGCCATCGAGCGATCGGTAGATCCGGTACATCGCTGACCTCCGCCAACGTGAGCCGATCGTGTGAGGCGAGCGGATGCCCCGAGGGAAGGAGCGCGACCTGGCCCTCGACCAAGAGATCCTCGGTATCGAACCCCGCGAGATCATCGAAGGGCCGGTGCATGAGTGCCACGTCGGCGTGCCCGTCGCGGAGCAGCCCGGCCTGCTCACCGACCTTACAAAGGAGGACCTCCACCGGTGCCGCGTCGGGTTCGCTCGCGATCGCGTCGAGGAGCCGCCGCAAGAGCGTATGAGACGCCCCTGCCTTCGTCACGAGCACGAGCGGCCGCTTCGAGTCCCCGGCACGCCGTGTCCGACGCCCGGCCGCGGTGATCCTCACCCACGAGTCGATCGATAACGGTGTCCGTGCCGGTCAACTCGGCTGCACCTCCGCGGCGACGAGCAGGACCGCACCTCTCTCAAGAGGTACGGTCCTGCTGATCAGCCGAGTCCTGCCGCTCACGGTGCTTCCCCATGCTCTGTGCCGCGGGCTCTGTCAAGAACTACGGCCACCCGTCGCCAAAGGATGGCGAACAGCATCAAAATGATGCGTCAGCGGAAAACCGCCTCCGTTGGTTCGGGGAGGATGAGCTCCTGCCACTGAGCGACTCCCTTGGAACGGATATTCGCGCGGGGACCGAATCGGATCCAGGCCAGCTCCCTCGCCCGGCGCCGGTCGAGTGCGAGCACACTGCGCGCGCCCGGCGCGAACGCCGCCGGCCGGTGCCGGGTGGCGGCGCGCAGCCGGCGCCAGCGCCGCGAATGCGCCCGATGGCTGCGCTCGGTCACCCGCCGCCCTCGGGTGTTCTGCCCCTCCCGGGCCTCCTGCGGAGTGGCGTCGATCATCAACACGTGCATCTCGTATCGGCGGAGTCGGCAGAGCAGGGCGAGCAGCACGCGGACCGGGCTTCGAGTCCCGCACTCGTGCACCACCACCGGGCCGCCACGCAACGCCGCGGCCATCCGGGCCAGGTGTAGTACGTGCACCACCCAGCGCCACAGTGGGTAGGGGACCCGACCGAGCAATGCTCCCAGGTGGTATCGCGACTGTAGCGAGTCGATCACCCGCACACCCTCCGCGGTGAGCACGGTCCGGCCCTCGTTTCCGCGGAGTCCGAACAGCCGCCGCAGCAGGGTGCTCTTCCCGGCCCCGGGTACCCCGGCGACCAGGACCAGCGACCGCCGGGGGTAGACCGCGCCGCGCACTGTCGCGTCATTCGCCGTGGGCACATACCGAGCCGGCCCTTGGAACATCTTCGGTAGCTCCTCAAAGCCGACCTTCGTGTCGGTGAGGCGCGGCCCCACCGTGGCCGCTTCACCAATGTCATGACGCTACCGGGCAACGACGATTCCGAGAAACGCAGGAGACACCAGAGGTGCGCAAGCGTCTGGGGGCGGGGACCGATGTACGCGAGGAAGCCCTCTGGGCGGTGTGTCCCAAGGCGTGGATTCAGGCGCGTCTCGGCTCAGCGCCCGGCCCGGCGCTCTCCACCCCCGTTCATTCCAAGCCCAGGATCCGCAGCGCCGCTTCGCTCCGCCGCTGGGGCTTTGCCGCGTGCCTGCCGTCGGAGCCCGGACACGGACGCCGTAGCCGCCGACGTCCGTCGGGCACTCGCCGAACGCGGCGCGCGCCTGGGCTGACCACGGCACCCGTCCCTTCCCTCCCAAGGCGGGCCCTTTCCCGGCTCTCCACCTCACTGGAGTGAACTGCTCCCCGGCACCCGACACCCGGCGTCCGCCTGTGTCCGGAGGTGACCCGTCAGACCTTCAGGTAGCGGCGCAGGGTGAGGAACGAGGTCACGGTGCACAGGAGCACACCGAGGACCATCGAGACGCCGATGACCGACAGCAGCGATGCCGTGCCCAAGGCCACGTCGAACTGGAACCACTCCTCGATCTGGGTGAGCAGCGTGAACCTGGTGGTCACGATGAACCCGGACGCGATCACACCACCGATGAAACCGGCGATGGCTCCTTCGAGGAGGAAGGGCAGCTGGATGTAGAAGTTCGACGCGCCGACCAGACGCATGATGCCGGTCTCCCGACGACGGCTGTAGGCCGACAGCCGGATGGTGTTGCCGATCAGCAGTGCGGCGGCGGCCAACTGCACGCCCGCGACCACCAGGGCGGCCCACTTGAGACCGTCGAGCAGACCGAAGAACTGTTCGAGAACGTCTTGGCCGTTGGAGACGGAGTCGACGCCGTCGGCCCCGTCCACGGCCGCGCGCACCGCGTCGTAGTGGTTCGGGTCGGTGAGCTGTACCCGGTAGTTGTCCGGGATGTCACCCTCCTCCGTGGCGTCCGCGAGCGCCTCGTTGGAGGAACCGACGCCCTCCTGGAAGTCGGCCCAGGCCTCGGCCGCGGTCAGGTAGCGGAAGTCCTCGACCTCCGATAGCGACCTGAGCCGGTCTTCGAGGGCTTCACGGTCGCCCTCGCCCGCGGCGCCGTTCTCTTGACAGGCCGAGGTCGGCGAGATGTCGTTGCACATGTAGATGGTCAGCGTGATCCGCTGGTCCCAGTAGTCGCGCATCTCGGCGACCTGTTGGTTGACCAGTAGACCGGCGCCGAACAAGGCGAGGGAGATGGCCACCGTCGTGATGACGGCGATGGTCATCGTCAGGTTGCGACGCAGGCCGATCCATGTCTCGGAGAGAACGAATTGTGCTCGCATGATCTGTTAAAGGTCCATCCTTCGGGGCTTCGCCATGCCGGTGGTCTCGGGGTCGCCGATCGACCGCCTGGCGACGAACAAGTCAGATGTCGGTACGCCTGGCCGTAGACGCCACTCATCTGGTCGCGCACTACCAAGCCCTCCTCAAGCTCGATCACACGCTTGCGCGTGGAGTCGACGATGGCGGCGTCGTGCGTCGCCATGACGACGGTCGTTCCCGTGCGGTTGATGCGGTCCGGCACTGTTCCGTGCCGGGTGTCATGGCGGCATTGAAGCGTGTTGGGATCGCCTCCCCTCGATCGATGGGACGGCTCTCGGCCACCTGTGGGTGGGCCGGCGGGTGGTGGTGTCTCCGGTCTGCGGGGTGCTGAGGGCGACCGGGTGGGCCGAGCCGCCCGACACACACGGGAACCATGCCGCACCCATGACTATGCACTCGGAGTATACATAGAGTGTATAGTCGGCCTCATGTCACTCGGACAAACACTCCTGGGCCTGTTGGAAACCCGGCCCCAGCACGGATACGACCTCAAGCGAGCCTACGACGAGCGCTTCGCCACCAAGCGCCCGCTCGCCTACGGGCAGGTGTACGCCACCCTGTCCCGGCTCCTGAAGAACGGGCTGGTGGAGGTGGACTCGGTGGAGCCCGGCGCGGGCCCCGAGCGCAAGCGCTACACCGTGACCGACGCCGGGATCACCGACGTCGAGAAGTGGCTCTCCAGCCCGGAGAGCCCCGAGCCCTACCTACAGAGCATCCTGTACACCAAGGTCGTGCTCGCCCTGCTCACCGGTCGCCCGGCCGACGACATCCTCGACGTCCAGCGCGCCGAGCACCTGCGCCAGATGCGCGTGCTCACCCGCCGCAAGGCCGACGGGGACCTCTCCGACCAGCTCATCTGCGACCACGCCCTGTTCCACCTCGAAGCCGACCTGCGCTGGCTGGAACTGACCGCCGCCCGGCTGAACGACCTCGCCGGGGAGGTCCGGAGCCGATGACCCACTCCGCCCCCCGAACCACACCGGCCCCGGAGAGCGCCGGCACCCCGGAGGAGACCGTGGAACCGCTGCTCGTCGGCTCGGGACTGCGCAAGTCCTTCGGCCTCACCCAGGCTCTGGAGGACGCCTCCCTGAGCCTGTACCCCGGTGAGATCGTGGCCGTCATGGGCCCGTCCGGCTCCGGAAAATCCACCCTGCTGCACTGCCTGGCCGGGATCGTGCGGCCCGACGGCGGCCGTGTCGGCTACGGCGAGATCGACCTCACCGAGGTTTCCGATTCCCGGCTCAGCGACCTGCGCCGCACCGAGTTCGGCTTCCTCTTCCAGTTCGGCCAACTCGTCCCCGAACTCTCCTGTGTGGAGAACGTCGCGCTGCCCCTGCGGTTGGGCGGGGAGTCCCGTCGCCTGGCCGAACGCACCGCCGTCGACTGGCTGGAGCGGCTGGACGTGGCCGAGGTCGCCCGGAAGACCCCGGGTGAGTGCTCGGGTGGCCAGGGCCAGCGGGTCGCGGTGGCCCGGGCCCTGATCACCCGCCCCCGGGTGGTGTTCGCGGACGAACCGACCGGTGCCCTCGACTCCCTCAACGGGGAGCGGGTGATCCGGCTGCTCACCGACGCCGCGAGGGAGAGCGGGGCCGCCGTGGTGCTGGTGACGCACGAGCCCCGGGTGGCCGCCTACGCCGACCGTGAGGTCATAGTCCGGGACGGCCGCACCCGTGACGTCGGAGGGCTCGGATGAGCCTTCGCGAAAACACCCCCGAGAAGGTCTGGCAGGAGCGAGGCCGCCTGTCCTTGCTCAAGGACCTCTGGCTGGGCGCCCGGCTCTCCCTGCGAGGTGGCGGGGAAGTCGTACTGCGGACCGTACTGACGGCGATAGGGGTGGGCGTGGCCACCGCCGCCCTGCTTCTGGCCGCTGCCCTGCCGACCGTCATGGCCCACCTGAACGAACGGCACGCGGACCGCTTCGACTACCAGGTAGCGGAGTACCCGGCACCCCCAGCGGGCGAGGACACCCTGCTGTTCAGCCTCGCCGACAGCGACTACGAGGGAAACCCGATCCACGGACGGATCGTCCGGGCCGAGGGGTCCGATCCTCCCCTCCCTCCGGGGGTGGACGATCTCCCCGGACCCGGGGAGATCGTGCTCTCCCCGGCCATGGCCGAGCTCCTCGATGACCCGGAGAACGAGGTACTCCAGCGCAGGTTCGACCACACCGTCGTTGGAGAGATCGGCCCCGAGGGCCTGATGGGACCGCACGAACTGGCCTTCTACCTCGGTGACGGGGAACTGGCCCTGGACACCGCCGGGAACCGGATCACCGGCTACGGCGGGGAGCCGAGCCCCGGCGGGCACGAACCCATCATCATGCTGCTCGGCGCGGTGGGAGTGGTCGTCATGCTCACCCCCGTGGTGGTCTTCCTCGGCGCGGCGGTGCGCTTCGGCGGCGAGCAGCGTGACAGGCGCCTTTCGGCGCTGCGACTGATGGGCGCCGACCGCGGGACCACACGGCGTATCGCTGCCGGTGAGACCCTCCCCGGGGTCGCGCTCGGCCTGGCTCTCGGAGTGGGGTTCTTCCTCGCAGGGCGCCCGATCGTGGAGTCGGTGCCGATCTCGTCCGGGTTGTACACCGCCGACGTGACACCGCACCCGGCGCTCGGCCCCTTGGTGTTCGTCGCGGTACCGATCCTGGCCCTGTGGGTGGTGCTCGGCTCCCTGCGCGGTGTGGTGGTCGACCCGTTGGGCGCCGTACGTCGGGCCGAGCGGCCGCGTCCCAGACTGTGGTGGCGACTGCTCCTGTTCGTGCTGGGAATCTCCCTCATCGTTTTGAGCATGCGTCTCAGCCCCTCCGGAGGCCAGTGGGTCCCGATGGTGTCGGTCGGGCTCCTGGCCGCCCTGTTCGGCACGACGGCCGTGCTGCCCTGGTTGGTCGACCGGTTCTTCGGTCGTGCCTCGGGCGGTCCCCTCTCCCTTCAATTGGCCCTGCGCCGTCTGGGAGCGGCGGGCGGTGGGCCCACCCGCGCGGTCAACGGGATCGTGGTGACCGTGGCGGGCGCCATCGCTTTGCAGAGCCTGTTCGCGAACGCCTGGGACGATTCCACGGTGGAGCTCGCGGAGACCATCGAGGAGGTGTACGCGGCTCAGGAGTTCGGTGCGTCCGGGTTCCAGCTCCAGACCGACCTGCGGTCGGTCCCGGTCGGGAGCGACCCCACCGGTGCCGTGGCGGAGGTGCGGGGGGTGGAGGAGGTCCTGGCCTACAGCGGGGTGAACGGCGTCACCGACGACGGCTCCGAGGTCCGCGTCCTCGTCGCCGAGTGCCCCTCCCTGCGGCTGATGGCCGACCTGCCCGAGTGCTCCCCAGGGGACGCCTTCAGCGGGGTACCGGGGCTGGAACCCGGTGGGACGCTCATGGTCGGGGGCGGCGACGAGGTGAACGCGGCCCCCTGGACCGTGCCCGAGTTCACCGAGTTCGACGGACCCCTGGTCGAGCACCCCTGGTACGGGTCGGGGCACACGGCGAAGGACGCCGTGCTCGCCACTCCGGAGGCGGCCACACTGCCCGAGGGGATCGCGGTACCGGGCTCGCTCTGGATGCGGGTCGACCCGTCCGCTTCCGGAATGGAGGAAGAGCTCAAGGCCGCCGTCGCGGCTCTGGATCCGACGGCCCGGGTGCAGGTCCCGTTCGCCAGCGCGACCCTCCCCACCATGGTCAGGATGCGTGACGCGCTCACAGCCGGAGCTCTCGCCGCCCTCACCGTGATCGCCGCCGGACTGGTTGTGGGCACGGTCGAGCAGATCCGCGAGCGCAGGAGGGTGCACGCGGTGCTCACCGCCTTCGGCGCCCGGCGACGCACCCTGGTGGCATCGGTGCTGTGGCAGACCGTGCTTCCCGTACTCCTGGGCATCGCACTGGCCACGGTGGTCGGGATGGCTCTGGGAGCCCTGATTCAGCGATTGGTGGGGCTCCCCGTGGCCTTCGTCCCAACGGAGATCCTGACCATCATCGGCGCTGGTGCGGGGGTGGCCGTCCTGACCACCCTGCTGGCCTTGCCCCCGCTCCTGAGGACCATGCGCCCGGAGGGGTTGCGCTGGGAGTGAGTGATCCGGTGGATCCGCTGTTCCGGGCGGACCTCTGACCCACCGCCTGAGTCCGGGCCCTTCTGGCGGGAGGGCCGGTGCCGGCCCTGACGAGTCGGTGCGTGAAAGCGGGTGAAGTTTCACTGCGGAGCCGTGGCATGCTCTGGTCGTGACGATCAAGGTCAATCGTGCGGCCCTGGCCCGCCCCCGGGCAACGGCCGTCGAGGACCACCGGGATCGGGGTGGTTCGAGGAAGCGGGCCGCCGGGGCGGGTGCGAGGCGGCGGAGGCCGGGGAGACCACCGTGCTGCTACGCGGTGCGGCGGCTCAGTCTGAGGTGAGCGACCTGGCCCCGTTGCGGTAGCCGGTTCAGGGGAGCACACCAGGAGCCCCCACAAGGCCTTCAAACACAGACGATGCTGAAGGCGCACCCCACCTGGCCTGGAAATCCCTCGCGTCGAGGGGGTGTGGACCATCGGATCAAAGGTCCGATGCCCCGGTCAGTCCAAAGACATGTCAACCCGCCACTTCTGAGAAGTCCCTTCGCTGCCTCTTGCACGAGGAGGCTTGGGGCTGAGCACTGGAGTCTGGTCGTGTAGCAGCTCAGTGCGAAGTCGGGGCGCTTTTCGTCTACCCCCGAAACATGAGTCCAGGAGAGGTCGGCGCCCTCAGCGCCATCAGTGGTTCCGTCTTCGGCCCCGAACCGAGACCTCGTTGTGAACAGCGCCGGCACGGACTTGACCCCGACGCGACGTCATAGTTTGAGCTTGTCCCGTGAAACGGATCATCTTCTTCTACCTGACTTCCTTCGGCACCTCGTTGTTGGGCAACTCGATCACCGCGATCGCTCTGCCCCTAGTGGTGCTGTTCACCACCGGCAGTCCATTGAGCGCGGGTGTCGTGGCGATCGCCGCCGCGGTGCCCGCGGCCCTCGCGGGACTGCTCATGGGCTCGCTCGTCGACCGGATCAACCGTCGCACTGCCGCCATCCTCTCCGACGTCATCTCGGCGGTGGCGCTGCTGATCCTGCCGATCGTTGATCTCACGAGCGGGCTGAGCCTGGGCTGGTTCGTCGCCGTGGCCATTCTGAACTCGTTCGGAGACGTACCGGGCATCACCGCACGGGAGGCGATGCTGCCAGCGATCGCAAAGGCCGCCGCGATGGACCCCTCGCGACTCATCGGACTGCGGGAGTCGTTGGCCGGGGTCTCACTGCTGCTCGGCCCGGCCATCGCAGGGATCCTGGTCTCCGCTTTCGAGCCGGTCACAGTGCTATGGATCACCTCCGGCCTGGCAGCGGCGGCGGCCCTGCTCACGGTCGCCGTCCCCAAGCGCGCGACTGTGCTATCCCGTGATCACACGGAGCCCTCCACCACACAGCCCGCGAGGTCCATGTTCCACGGCTTGGGGGTCATCGTCCGGTCACCATTGCTGCGCGGACTGGTCCTGCTGGGAATGGCCCTGGCCATCGTGCTGGCCGCGACGCAGGGCATGGTGATCCCGGTCCACTTCGCTTTCCAAGACGAGCCCCGGTTCGTCGGATTCGTGCTCAGCGCACTCGCGGCCGGCTTGTTGGTCGGCGGCGGATGCTTCGCGGCTTTCGGCCATCGAATCCCGCACCGCGTTTGGTTCATCACCGGTCTCGTCCTCGTCGCGGTGGGCTTCTCCATCATCGGCATCCTCGGCCCGGTGTGGTCGATCTTCGCCGGGGCGGCGATCGTCGGCCTCGGTGGCGGCTCGATGAACGCCGTGATCGGACTCGCGTTCATCGAGAACGTCGACGACTCCCAACGCGGCACAGTACTGGGCGCGCAGAACGCCATCATGACATTGGTCCCCGCAGGGGGCATCGGTATTGCCGCCCTGCTCATCGAGGTCAGCGGACTGCCCCTGGCGACGACCGCTCTCGCGACGCTGTGGATTCTCGCGGCCCTCGGCGCACTGCTGACCCCGCGCCTTCGCCGCTTGGGTCAGGGCAGGGACTGACGCACCGTGGAACTCATGATCTGCGGCGGGCGGTCACTCGGACTTCTTTCCGAGGCGTACCCGAGCGCACGCCCCTTTCCGTAGTGGGCGCGATTTCCCCACTGACACAGGCCCGCCTGGCCATGGCCCGTGATGACAACGGGAAGCAGAAGGGAGCGATTGGCTTCACCATCACGGTCAAATGACAGTTCAACGATTCGCGTCCATCACATGTTAGGAAATAAGTCCATGCGGATGTACGTAAACTTCCGAACCGTGCTAAGCGAGAACTGGAGGACGTACCTTCTTCTCAACGTGGTCGTCTACGGTACCCTCGCTGCGACGATGATCGTGACCCCTCTCATCCCCGGGATGTATGAGTGGGGGCTCAAGAACATCGAAGGCTTCCTCGATGCGCCGGGCGCGTCCATGGTCGTCGATGCTTATGAGAGCGGCGACATCGTGACAACAACGCTGTTGACGTTCCTTGCGAACCTCCTGTTCGCCGCTCTGCTGACGACGACCCTGCCTTCGATCGTGGTTCCCTTCTTCGGCGTGGCCGCGACGGTATGGCGTGCCGTCTATATCGGTATTCCGTTCTCCCCTACGTCGCCTGAAGAGGCGATCGCGGTCATCGCCAGTTCCCCTGTTCTCGTGATCGAGTTCCAGGCCTATGTCCTGGCGATGCTGGGGTCCGTCGTCCTTTGGAAGTCGACCTTCGGTTACCGGCGGCGCGAGCTCCCGTCGGCTTGGGCAGGGTACCGAGCCGGCATCAGAGACAATATCCGTCTCTACCCGGGCATCGTCGTTGTGCTCTTCGGTATCGCGCTGACCGAGGCCATTACGTACAACCTCCTGTACTGAGCCTTTTTCATCCTGAAGGCACTGTTCACAGCCGTGTGCCGACCATGCGGGAGCACCCCTGAAAGCAAGAAGCCCCTGGAAGGTGGTTTAACGACCAAGAAAACCTCCCACACCAAGGGCTCCGATGCGGTTCCACCGTTCCGCGCTGCCGTTGTCACGCCGGACCTTGAACCTGTCCGCCCGCACCATCCGCGCCCACCGCAAGAACACCGGTTCCCGATGGCGGCGCCTGGACCCCGCGCAACAGGCCCTGCTGGTCCTGGTCCACCTGTCTTGGCGCCCACCTCGGCCTGGGCGAGGGTGACGGGGCGGTAGTGGGTGATGGCGGAAAGCAGGTGGCGGCAGCGTTGCCCCAGGCGGGCTGAGCCTTTGAGTGCTTTGCCGTCCAGGGCGATCGCGGGCCGCCTCGGCCTCGGGGTGTCCTCGCCTTCGGCCTGGTCAGCGGTGGCCTGGTGTCGGTCGGCGAGGTAGGCACCGATGGCGGCATCGAGCGCGTCACCGTCGATGCGTGCCAGCACGCGGTCGATGGTGGGTGCCGAAGGTGAGCGACGCCAGGCCAGGGGGTGGGGTCGTGCTCCGAGTGCGGCCAGGACACTGAGGTGTGCGCGTTGGCCCCACTCGGCGAGTTCGTCGATGCTCTTGGCGCCGGAGATGATGGCGCACGCGCACACGAGCAGGATGCAGGTCAGGGCGTGCCAGCGTCCCCGTGGGGAGCGTGGGTCGGGAACGGTGTCCAGGTAGGGGCGCAGGTCGGTGATGGACTCGGGGTCCAGGGGGCCGAGTTTGGCGAGCACGGCCGGGATCGGCGAAGATGGGCGGGCAGGCACGGCAGACTTTCGTGATCATGTGGCTTAGACACCTTCATGATCTCGGGTTCCGTGCCTGCTTTTGTGTGTATCGTTCCAGGTCAAATCGGATGAACTGCGTGATCCAGGAACTTGAACGAGCCCTGGAGAATGGAGGCGTGGAGAGGGTGTGGGGATCGGGATGCTGCGGGCTCGATGCGCGTGCTCGGGGTGTGCTGATCGGCCCCGATGTGCTGTGGAAGATTGAGCTGGCGATAAAGGGATTCTCTGTGAATTAGAGGAGGCCTTTCTTGTGCGGTCCTCTCTTCTCGAGGTGGGGAGGGGGCAACGGGGGGCTCCTGTGACTACGCCTGTGACTACGCGCATCGCCCTGCCTGTGACTATGCCTGTGACTACGCCAGCGCCCCCAGTGGCACCACCGGGCTGAAAACTCGCATCCTTGCAGGTAAAAGCCCACGTGAGCGTGACTCACGAATCCAGACTTATACCCAGTAGGTAGTCATCTTCACGTAGGGGCGGCGGGCCCGGCCTGCTGGCGGGTCGGCCGCCCCGCCAGCCCGCTGTCCCTTGCTCCCGCTCTAGCCCGCCCTCTGCCCCCTGCTCGCCTTTTATTATTACTTATAAAACTGCTATTCATTAACTCTGCTAAAACCATTGTTCGGATCTGGGTGGCTATTAGAAATTGTGGTTCGGATCAAAGGAGTGATCGTGCGGGTGTGCGCCGAGCATGCCCCGGCCTCAGCCAAATGGTCTGGTGCGCCGCCGTGAGGCGCGCAGGCAGCAGTGACTGAGGTGGGCCACAGCTGATGGGCCGGGGGTGGATCCGCTGCTCGCCGGTGCGGCCTGGTCGAGAGGAGCGCGGCGTTCGCAGGAGGGGATGCCTGAGCTTGCCGGGACCTCCCGCCGTTTAACGTCTGCCAGGGCCGCTCGTCCCGTTCTTCTGACTTGTTCCCCTCCACCGGTTCAGTGCGCGGTGTCGAAATCCTGGTGTGGGGGCGGCTCTCTTACTGGGTGAGGGAGAAAACCGGAGGAGGAGCACTGGCGTGGGGGTGAGCGTGTGGCGAGGGTGGCACTTTGCCTCCGGGGCTGCGATGGGGCGGCGGGCCGGGCGGTTGTCGTTCTGCCCGGACGGTGGGGCGGTGTGGGGCCGCCAGCGCCCCCACACCGCCCCGAACACCCCCGGCCCCGTCAACCCAGGGCGAACCCGGGGTTCAGGGCTCACGGAGGCGCTGGCGGCCCTGACCAGTGAAAACGACATAACGCCCGTATCGGCTGATGGATCAGCGTGGGAGGGAAAGTCCGGTGGGGTTGTTGGTGAATCCGCTTGACCACCTCGGCGAGGTCGAGCGTGGATGCGTGGTGCCCCGCACCGTGCGGGGCCGCGCATCGCAAACGTGCAGATCAGAGGTGGTGGGGAGGTGGGTCAGGTGAGGTCGGATGTTCCGGTCCGTTTGGACGAGGTGGGTTCGTTGCCGGTGGTGTTGGACCCGGTCGCGGCCGGGCGGATGCTCGGGTTGGGTCGCACCACCACCTACCGACTCCTACGGGAAGGTTCCTTGCCCGTGCCGGTTCACCGGACCGGCAGGTCCTGGAGGATCCCGACCGCGGGGATTCTGGCCCACCTGGGCCTATCCACGCCCTCCACCTCGGGTGGGTGCGGCGGGTGTGGTGCGCGCGGTGATCACCATAAGGAGGGGGAGTCGTAGATGGCTTCTCATCAGGGACGAGTGTTCAAACGCTGCGGGTGCAGGGATGAGAACTCCGGTCGGGCGTTGGGGGTGCGGTGTCCGAAGCTGCGCCGCCAGGGCGGGGCGTTCAACCCCCGACACGGGGACTGGGGGTACCAACTCGAACTACCCCGCACCAGCCAGGGCCGGCGCCGTCAGGCCCGTCGCACCGGACTGGACAGCCAGGAACGGGCGTGGGAGGTGCTGGACCATCTCAAAGCTCTGCTGGACCTGGCCCAGGGCGAGCAGGATCTGGAGGTGCAGATCGCGGACCTGATCCAAAACGCCCTTAAGGCCCGCACCCGGTTTCCTTCGGTTGAGGAGGTGCGCAAGCGTCTAGGGACGGGGGCTGATGTGCGCAAAGAAGCCCCCACCGTGGGGGCCTACCTGAAGGCGTGGATCCAGGCCAAGCCGGACCTGGCCAAGGGAACACGGGCTTCCTACCAGGGGCACATCCGCAAATATCTGATCCCGCACTTGGGCAAGGTGCGGTTGGACCGGCTCACTTCACGCCAGGTCGAGGCGATGTTCGACGCGATCGAAGAGAGCAACGTCCGCATCATGGAATGTCGGGAACCCGAGGATGAGAAGGTGCGGGCCTCGGTCCGTAACCAGCGGGTGATCTCGTTGTCCACCAAGCACCGGATCCGCGCCACGCTGCGTAGCGCCCTGTCGGACGCGGTACGTAACCCCGAAGAGGTGGTGAACATCAACGCCGCCTCCCACGCGAGGTTGCCGTCATGTCTGAGGAAGAAACCGTTGGTGTGGACCCCGGGTCGGGTTCGTCAGTGGGAGAAGGACGGGGGCATTCCGGGGGAGGTGATGGTGTGGACCCCGGAACAAACCAGGCGCTTTCTTACGCACGCGCGGAAGTACGTGTGGTTGCACCCGCTGTTCCACCTGATCGCCGTCAAAGGATTGCGTCGAGGCGAAGCGGTCGGCCTGCCCTGGTCCAACACCCGCCTCACCGATGGAGAGGCCGATATCCGCACCCAGGTGGTGCAACTGTCCTGGCAAACCTTCACCTCCACGCCCAAGAGCGAGGCGGGCCAGCGCACCATCACCTTGGATGCCGACACCGTCAAGGTGTTGCGGGGCTGGAAGAAGTTCCAAAACCAAGCCCGGCTCAAGGCCGGGGCGGAGTGGTCGGATTCGGGGTTGGTGTTCACCCGACAAGACGGGCAGGGGTGGCACCCCTCGCATGTGAGTGACTGGTTTACCCGCATCGCACGGGCGGCCGGGTTGCCGCCGATCACGTTGCACGGGCTCCGGCACGGGGCCGCCTCGATGGCTCTGGCAGCGGGAACGGACGTGAAGGTGGTCTCTGCCGAGTTGGGCCACTCCACCACCCATTTCACGCAGGACACTTACCAGACGGTGTTTCCCGAGGTGGCCAAAGCAGCGGCCGAAGCCACCGCCGCTTTGCTGCGCGGAACCTCGGCGCCGGTGAGTGGTTTGGTCCCGGTGCGGTAGCCGGTACCGCCGAGCACACCAGGAGCCCCACAAGGGCCACAGGCCCCAGGTGAGGATACGGGTTCACCCGTCCTGGCCTGGGGTTTCCTCATGTCTGGGGCCGATGGACCATCGGATCAAAGGGCTGGTCGAGGTTTTTCTGTATCTCCAGCCCTATGATTCTGTGCTGGTGGTTGTCCTGGCCGTCCTTATATATTTCCTGTTTCGATGTGGGTGCGAATCTTTCGGATAAGAGGAATGGGAAGTCTTCAGAATCTATTGCTGGACAGAGGGTAATTTCGGGACAGGTGCAAAAATTTTCAGGGGTTCGGGGTGCCCTCGGCCCACACGCAAGGAGAACTGGCAGCGAGAGAGAAACTTCCATCATCGCTTATACGCACGGAGACACTGAATGAGTCCTCAGCGTGATTAACCGATATCGATGTCTTCTCTGGTCGTCTGTCCCGCACAACCTCGTAGCCGTTACTGTTCCAGTACTCGAGTACCAGGTCGACGTTTGTCTCGTTATCCTCGACCCGCAGTCCGCGAACCCAGAAGGTCTCACTGACTGTGACTCGGTCCCTTGATCCGCCGTCTGTGGGGTCGTCACAGGCAGCGAAGAGGGTACCGCGCCTCGTCTCAAGTTCGGCTTCGTCAGGAAGTGCGGTGAGAGTACCGTCGATGTGTTCCTGGACCTTTGTGGCGGCCTCGCCTTGGGTCATGGACTCGTTCATCTCGGTGTTTCCATCCTGTGTCGATCCACACGCGCTCAGAGCCAGCCCGAGGGTGACAACGCAGACCAGTCGTGATGTCAGTGTCATGTTTGTTCCCTAGTCAGTGCTGGCCGACGATGATTTCGCCCATGTGCTCCAAGGAGGCGGTGTCCTCGTGGAAGTATTTTGAGTGGGCGTCCTCAAGCAGCCACTGGCCTCCTTCGCTGCCCTCGTTGGATTCGAACACGGTTGCTCCGAATTCGGGGCTGGTGGGGCCGGTGCCGTGTGTCAGATCGGTGAGGCTGGTGATTCCGTCGTTCTTCGCTGTTGTGGCGTGCACGTTCGCAGGAGGGAACCGGAGTTCGGACGCGTGCTGAGCGCTCGTACCAGAGTTGCCCACGAGGACGATCTCGTCGGCGTTATCGTCCGCCTCGTTGGCAGTATCCACAAGCCAGTTCGCTCGGCCCATGTGGGTATCGGTGCTCTGCCAGGTGGTCGTGGCATCTGGCGCGAGGGTGGCGTCGTTGTCGGCGGTGTCGGGATTGTCGTTGGACACGGTCGCGGTCGTGAGCGTCTCGGCCATCGTTATCTGCAGTGCAGGGAGTTCCCCGGCCAAGAGCGTGCCCGGCCGGGCGCAATCATCCTCAGGGCTTTGGAGTTCCCTCTGGCCACACGCAAGGGGAAGAAGCGCCAATCGAGAGGCTTCCCTCGTCACTGGCTTGAACGGATACGTTGAAAGCGTCTGTTTCACTTTCTGCAGTCACGAACAGTTCATCTGGGCGTAGATCGTGGATCACACGGTAGCCGTTGCTGACCCAGTAATCGTAAAGCAAATCGACGTTCTGTTCATTGTCCTCTGCGGGAAGACCAGTTAGCCACTGCCTCTGACTGACCGTGACTCGGTCTTTAGGGCCGCCGTCTGTGGGATCGTCGCAGGAGGCGAAGGCGACCGGTCCGAGGGGTTCGAGTTCAACAGTGTCAGGTAGAGCAGCTACGGCGTCGGTTACGTGTTGTTCGATCTTCTCGGCGGCTTCGTCCTGGGTGATCGTTTCTTCCATGTCTGCTCTCTGTCCGAATCCGGTGTTGCAGCCAGTCAAAACAAGGGCGGTCAAGGTGGTGCATGCCACCGCTTTCCATTGGTTCATCATTTTAGGCGTCCTAGCGTTTTCCAGCGATGGCTTCACCCATGTACTCCAATGAATCATTACCTTCTTGGAAGTATTCTGAGTGGGCGTCCTCAAGCAGCCACTGGCCTCCTTCGCTGCCCTCATCGGAGTCGAACACAGTTGCTCCGAATTCGGGGTTGGTGGGGCCGGTGCCGTGTGTCAGATCGGTGAGGCTGGTGATTCCGTCGTTCTTCGCTGTTGAGGCGTGCACGTTCTCGGGGAGGAACCCGAGTTCGGACGCGTGCTGGGCGTTCGTACCAGAGTTGCCCACGAGGACGATCTCGTCGGCGTTATCGTCCGCCTCGTTGGCAGTATCCACAAGCCAGTTCGCTCGGCCCATGTGGGTATCGGTGCTCTGCCAGGTGGTCGTGGCATCTGGCGCGAGGGTGGCGTCGTTGTCGGCGGTGTCGGGATTGTCGTTGGACACGGTCGCGGTCGTGAGCGTCTCGGCCATCGTTATCTGCAGTGCAGGGAGTTCCCCGGCCAAGAGCGTGCCCGGCCGGGCGCAATCATCCTCAGGGCTTTGGAGTTCCCTCTGGCCACACGCAAGGGGAAGAAGCGCCAATCGAGAGGCTGCCCTCGTCGCTGACTTGGACGGATACGTTGAAAGCGTCTGTTTCATTTTCCACGGTCACGAACAGCTCGTCTGGACGTAGATCGTGAATTACCTGATATCCGTTATTGGCCCAGTAGTCGTGCATTAGTTCGATGTTGGACTCGTTCTCCTCGCTTGGGAGCCCCCGGATCCATAGTCTTTCGCTGACGGTAACTCGGTCCTTCGGTCCACCATCAGTTGGATCGTCGCAGGAAGCATAATTCATGCCTTGCCGTGTTTCGAGTTCGGCTTCGTCTGGGAGTGAGGACATCACTCCATCAATGTGCTCCTTGACCTTGTCGGCGGCTTCGTCTTGAGTAATTGTTTCTTCCATCGTTGCTCTCTGTCCGGGTTCGGTACTGCAGGCTGTAAATGTGAGGGAGGCCAGGGTGGCACAGGCCGTAATCTTTAGTCGGTTCATTTTCATAATCATTCTAGTGTTCTGCAGCGATGACTTCTCCCATGTATTTCAGAGAGAGCGAACCATCCTTAAAGTATTCCGAGTGGGCGGCTCCGAGTGGCCATTGGCCTCCTTCGCTGCCCTCGTCGGATTCGAACACGGTTGCTCCGAATTCGGGGCTGGTGGGGTCGGCGCCGTGTGTCAGATCGGTGAGGCCGGTGATTCCGTCGTTCTTCGCTGTTGAGGCGTGTACGTTCTCAGGGAGGAACCCGAGTTCGGACGCGTGCTGGGCGTTCGTGCCGGGGCTGCCTACCAGGACGATCTCGTCGGCGTTGAGGCCAGCCTCGCTCTGAGCGGTGTGTCCGACGACAGTGGAGCCGTAGCTGTGCCCGATGACGGTGTTGTTCGAGCGCGTGGTGTTCTCGTGGGTGGCACGAAGACCGTCCTGGAACCGGCTCAGCTCATCGACCGCACCCTCGGCGCGCCCGGTTCCAGCCGCCTCGGCGAAGTTGGGAGCGTCGTAGCCGATCCAGCTGATCACGGCATGTTCATCGTTCTCCGCTGCGTCGTTCGCGGACTCCATGAGCGAGTTCGCTCGGCCCATTTGGGCGTCGATGCTTTGCCAGGTGGTGGTGGTGCCTGGGACGAGGGTGGCGACGTTGTCGGCGGTGTCGGGGTTGCCGTTGGACACGATGGCTCGCCCGCGATCGTTGGGGTCGAGGGCGAGCAGGTATCTGTCGGCGCCTTCGGCGTTGAGGTCCCCGTGCAGCCTGGTCAGCGTATTGAGTTCTTCTCGGAGCTTGGCCGGGTCGGTCGGGGGGATGTAGACGTTCTCATCTCCATCACCATCGGAACCACCGATGATTTCAACGGCCTCTGCGCGCTCTTGTTCGATGTCCTCGATCTCTTCCTCCAACCGTTCGATCTCCTCGTCCAGGTGGTCCCGGTTGAGTTGGTCGCGGATGGTGGTGGGGACCCCGTCCAGGTCGCGCAGGAGGTCGGGGTGATCCTCCATGACCTGTTGTTGTTCGGATTCGTCCAGGGAGTGCCACCAGGTGTTGACGGTGGAGGGGTGATCGTCCGGGCTGGGAAGATCGTCGAGGAACATGCCGGGGTAGTTGTCGCCGAAGTAGGAGAGCTGGGTGCCGGTCAACAGCCCGGTTTGGGCCATGCGCGCCAAGGCATCTGCGGAGGGTCCGTTCCGCAGGGAGTCGGAGGTTTCCTCGGCCTGGTCCATCAGGGTGTTCCAGTAACCCTGGTGTTCTTCCAGAAGGAGTTCCTTGGTCCTATCGAGGGGTTTGGCCACAGCAAAGGGGTCACCCAGGGCTTCTGCGGATTCAGTGATGGCCGTGTTGAACCTGTCCTCGAGGTTGGTGCGCTTAGCCCGGTAGTCCTCGATGTCCTGGGCCCACTGTTTCAAGGTGGCGGCCCCGTAGGTCAGATCCCGCGTGGTGTCCTCCCACAGGATGAGTTCGTCGGCGGCGGCCGAGGTGATGTCCCAGGCCACAAGATCGGTGAACTCGCCCGCGCTGCTACGAAACCCGGCGTCGGTCTCCTCGGTTTGTCCGGTGAGGGACAGACGCAGCTCGACCAAGGCTTCGGCGCCGCTGCGGATGGTGGCGGGGTCGGCGTCGATGTCGCCGGGAAGCCCCAGCACGGGGGCGGATCCAGTCGTCATGTCGGTGTGCTCATCTGGTCGGGGTCAGAAGTTGACGGGGATGTCCAGCAGGTCCAGGCCGTCGCGGAACTCGTCCGAGGCCTCGTGATCGGTGGCCGCGATCTCCAGGTCGGCTCCTTGTACGTCTTGGGCGAGGTTCACGGAGTTCTGGGCGAGTTGGCTGATGTTGTCGAAGGTCTTGATCTCAAAGCTCTCTACGCCGGAGGCGACGTAGGAGGAGACGGCTTCTTTGAGTTCATCGGTGATGTCTTCGAGGGCGGGGGCCGCTGAGATGGTGCGGATGGCGAGTTCCTCGGCCTGTTCGGCTTCGTTCATCGCTTCGATGGGGTTGACCCCGGTGGAGGTGGACATAGGGATTCCTACTGGTTCAAGGCGTGAGGGAGCAACCAGGACGTTACCGTACGTAGCAGCCACGATTCAGGGCGAAACGGTGTTTACTGCTGTCCGGAAACGGCCATGGCTCCGCGAGGTCGACCCCCACCTGCACTCACCTTGTACTGGGGAGCACACGAGGAGCACACGTCGCCCCCAAACGCCGCGAGGACCTCGTTCGAGGTCCTCGCTTACCCCGTCTGACTTGGGGTTTTGTGGCGCACCCGGCAGGATTCGAACCTGCGACCGTCGGATTAGAAGTTCTATGGTCGCGTACCGTCACGTGTCGCTACGTACCGTTCCGTCCCACGCCATCCGAATCCGGATACCGTTCTGTGTCATGGCGTTCCGCCCGGTGACGTCCCGGTCCAAAACTGCGGAGCACGAACGGAGCACGCAAGCGGGGGAAGCGTCCGATGGTTAAGGGCGAGGTTTTCGGAGGATGGCTCTCGTGCCCTTGCAGTGCGTGCTCTACCAGCTAGCAACGGTTTCAGTTGTACTGGCTGTTGGGGAGGCCGTGAATCCTCCTGTTGGTGTAGCGGTCGGTCGAAGAACCCGCTCAACCTCCTCAGGGCTCGGCCGTGCCGATGACCCTCCATCACACCCGGCACAAAACACCGAAAGGAAGGGCCTTTCGCCGCAGGTGTGTCTTCCCGAGGCGAAGAGCCCTCCCGGTTTCCTCAGGCGTAGGAGTGCAGGCCACTGAACATGTAGTTCACCGCGAAGAAGTTGAACAGGACGGTAGCGAAGCCCAGCACGTTGATCCACGTCGCCTTGGGCCCGCGCCATCCGCCGGTCGCCCGCGCGTGCAGGTAAGCGGCGTAGATGACCCAGGAGATGAACGACCAGACCTCCTTGGGGTCCCAGCCCCAGAAACGGCCCCAGGCTTCGTCCGCCCAGATCGAACCGGCGATGATGCCGAATGTCCACAGCGGGAACGCGAACAGGATGAACCGGTGCGAGATGCGGTCCAACAGTTCGGGGCTGGGCAGGCGGCCCGCGATCCCGGCGACCTTCTCGCCTCGGGCACGCTTCGTCTCAGCCCGGTGCGAGAGGAGATAGGTGACTCCGGCCGCCCCCGAGACCATGGAGGCGCCACCCGCGATGTTCACGGCGAGGACGTGGATCGGTACCCAGTAGGACTGCAGCGCTGGGATCAGCGGTCCCGGGTCGACGTACAGCCAGCGGACGCCGATGCCCAACAGGATCAGCACCGGTACTAGCACGAACACGCCCAGAAAACGGGCCCGGTATCTCCAGGAGGCGTACAGGAGCCCTCCGACGGCTACCAGGCAGAGAGTGACGACGAACTCGAACATGTTGCCCCAAGGCCAGCGCCCCGCGGCGAGTCCCCGGGTGACGACCTGCGCCAGAGTGAGTAGGAAACCCGCTCCGGTGATGGCCAGGGCCAAACGCCCCAGGGCGTTCCTGGGTGCGGTGGTCTTTTGTTCGGCGCGTTCGGTGGTGATCACATCCAAGGGTCGGTTCTCCTGCTCTGAGCGGAGCGTCCTTCGACCCCAGAGCCGGCTTCCTGAGATTTCGGTGCGTCGGCCGAAGGCAGCCTCCAAGGCGAAGAGGAGTAGGGCGACCGCGTACGTCACCACCATGGCGATGATCAGGGTGTCGCTGGCCGAGGCCATGCTCTGTGCGATTTGATCGGGGCTTTCGCTGTTCACATCATTTTCCTTTTCGGTGGTTTCGGGCACGGCGCAAGTCGAAGGGGAGAAGACCCGGGGTTCGGCGTGCAGCCCGAAACCTTGGGAACAGGTCCGTTCGGGGCATGCCTGACACGCTGCTGCTCCTAGCGGTCGGCGACGATCAGTCCGGGAAGACAGGATTCTGTGGACGGCAGAGCCACCCCAGGGCCGTCAATAGGAAAAGGTGCTTTTGTACGGTGGTAGGAACAAGAGGGCTCCGCACGGGCTCAAAGGATCACGGTCGATCCTGGCGCCTTCCCGGGCCGGTAGGCCCGAAAAGAGCGAACTCAGGAACTGTGCCGGTTCTCCTGGGCCGTGAGGAAGGGGCGGAGGATTTCTTCGACCCTCGCCGAGGTGTCCTCCAGGGAGATACCGGACTCGATCATGCGCGAAGCCTTGTGGACTACGGCGTTGACCAGTTCCGCGGTGGCCGACGGGTTCGGGACTCCCAGAGCTTCCAGCGCCTCGGTCAGAGGGGCCGAGAGTTGGTCGTGCATCACGCGGCTGCGCTCGGCGAAGTCCGCTCCGGGCGAGGCGGCGGCCAGCGCTCCGGCCACCGCGTGCTCTCCGTCGGCTACCAACCGCAGGTTGGCGTTGGCGTAGGCGAGCACGCGCAGGGCCGGGGACGGTTCCCCGTCCATCGCGCCGGTCACCAGTTGCAACCAGCGGGGGAACAGGTCCTCGACCAGTGCGTCGAGCAGATCTTGGCGGGAGTCGAAGTACTGGTAGAGGCTGGAGCGCGCCAGGCCGACCCGGGCGGCGACCTTGCTCAGGGACAGGGCACCGCCGCCGACCTCGGCCAAGATCTCCCGCGCCGCGTCGAGCACGGCCCGACGCTGGTTGGCCTGGTGGTCAGCGAGCGTGGCCGCTGTGATCCGAGGCAAGAGCCCCTCCGTGCTCATTCCGATAGACGACCGTCCGTCATCTGCACGATCCGGTCGCAGTACTCCAGGACATCGTGGTCGTGGGTGACCATCATCGTAGCCACACCGGAGCGTTTGGTCTCCTGCGCGAGCAACCGGACGATCTCGTGACTGCGGGCACGGTCCAGCGCCGCCGTGGGCTCGTCCACGAGCAGGACCCCGGGCTCGCCCATCAGAGCGCGGGCGATTCCAACCCGCTGGCGCTCCCCACCGGAGAGCTGATGAGGCCGCCGGTTCGCCTTGTCACCCATGCCGACCTCTTCCAGGAGCCGCTGGGGGTCGCGCTTTCCGCCCCCTCGACCAAGGTGGGACATCATGCGCAACTGATCGGCGGCGGTGAGGGCTCCGAGCAGGTTTCCCGACTGGAACACGAAACCGATGTGGTCGCGGCGCAAGCGTGCTCGGGCCCGCTTGGACAAGGCGGTGATGTCCTTGCCGTTGGCACGGACGATGCCGGAGTCGGGCACCGTGAGGGCGCCGGCGACGGCGAGCAGGCTGGACTTACCGGCGCCCGAGGGGCCGACCACCGCGACCAGCTCACCGGGGCGCACGGCGATGGACACGTCGTCCAGGGCGGTGACGGTGGTGTCCCCATCGCCCAAGCGCAGGGTCACGCCTTCGAGAAGGAGTCCCTCGGCGTTCCTATCGGTGGGTTCTGCGTTGGATGCTGTGGTGATGGTCATCGCTGTCCTCCCAGGGCAGCCAGAGGGTCGATCGAGGAAATAC
Source organism: Nocardiopsis sp. NPDC055551 (assembly GCF_053619415.1). Lineage (NCBI taxonomy): Bacteria > Bacillati > Actinomycetota > Actinomycetes > Streptosporangiales > Nocardiopsidaceae > Nocardiopsis > Nocardiopsis sp. NPDC055551. The sequence goes on from NZ_JBSHJJ010000012.1 coordinate 24,425, forward strand.
GGATGATTGCGGCCATCGCGCCGAACAGTCCGAGAACGATCAGCAGGACCACCGCCGTCGCGACCGCGGCCCCCTCCAGGAGGAAGGGCACCCCTGAACCGGTGATCAGGGAACCGGTTCCCATGCCCACACCGAGCCCGAGGGCACAGAACACGACCAGGATGACCAGCGCCTGTCCAAGGCCGTCGCGCACGAGGTAGCCGGTGGAGGCGCCCATCGCGCGCAGCACGGCCAGCTCGTGCTTGCGCTGGATCGTCCAGACGGTGAAGAAGGCACCGATGACCAACGCGGAGATCGCGTACAGGAAGGCCTTGATCAGGTCCAGGGTCGAAGTCTCCGCGCTGTATCCGGGAGAGGCGGCGAAGGTCTCCTCCAGTGGCAGGCTCATGGTTCCGGCGGCGCTGTCGCCTGCGGAGTGGTCGATTTCCTCACCGGATTCCGCGCGCAGGGCCACGGCGGTAGCTTCGGTGTAGACGGCGGGATCGGCTTCCTGCTCGGGAGTGACACCGGCGTAGATCTCCTGCCAGGTCTCCAGAGGCAGGTAGGCGATGTCGACGTGGCCGTAGGTGTGTTTGTCCTCCAAGGATCCGACGACTTCCAGTTCGGTGCCCAACCGGTCCACGGTCAGGACATCGCCCAGGGTGATGCCGGCCTCGATCGCGCTCTGGGAGACGACCAGACCGTCGCGCTGCCCCAGGTCGTCGCCTTCGTGGGCCTGCGGAGCGAGGAAGGAGTCCTCCTCCACACCGAAGAGGGCCAGGTCGATGGGCACGTCGTTGTCGCTGCGGGCGTTGACGAGCAGGTTGCCGAAGAGCGCGGCCTCAGCGACATCGGGCTGCTCACGCCACTCCTGGAGCTGCTCCTCGTCCACACGGCTGCGGGAGAAGGAGGAACTGACCTCTGTTTCCTCGTCGAAGGCGAAGCTGTGAACGGGAAGGCGCTGGAGACCGGACACCCCGTCCTCCACAAGGCCCGAGGACAGCCCCGACAACAGCACCATCAGCACCGCGATCAGGGAGACGACTCCCCCCATCAGTCCGAAGCGGGAACGCGCGAACCACAGTTCGCGCATGGCTAGAAACATGTCGGACCTCTCTGCGTGCATGTGAGGGCGTCACTTGCCGACGCCACGTCGGTAAATATACCGACGGGGCGTCGGGAAGAGTTTCGGGGGGTACCTCAGGGCGCGTTCGTTGGATCCTGGGCGGTGGGCTGGCCAGAGCTCGCACGTCACCGAAGAGCGATGGCCGCGCCCCGAGGGGTGCACGGGTCTTCAACGCCCCTGCGAGGGATATCAACAGAAGTGGACCTAGCGCGACGAGCTGTCCTCATCGCTTCTGCGAGGTAGCAACGCAGGCGAAACCTCCGGCGTCTGAGCGGCCACCAGTGTTGTGTGCCGGGATCGCCTCCCGTCACTCGCTACCATCCCTCATCTGAGGGTCGAGAAGTGGCGGCTCGCCAGCACGGCCCGCCTCTAGACTCGAGCTCATGCCGAGAACCCTGTATCTGGTGTTGTCCGGAGCCCCCGCGCCGGAAGGGGCGACCGAGCTGGTCCAAGCCCTGCACAGCCACGGTTGGCAGGTGACGGTGTTGTCCACCCCCACGGGCGCGGACTTCCACGATCAGGACCAGTTGGCGGAACTGACAGGCGAACCGGTGCGCGTGGCGTTCCGGATGCCTGGCCAGGGCAAACCCCTTCCTCCCGCCGATGTGGTGTTGGCCTGTCCGCTGACCTTCAACTCCACGAACAAGTTCGCCCAGGGGCTGGCGGACAACTTCGCGATCGCCTTGCTGTGCGAGATGGTCGGATACGGGGTACCCACCGTGGTGGTGCCGCACTGCAAACCCCAGCTCGCCACCCACCCGGCCTTCGTCCGCTCCCTGGAAACGCTGCGCGCAATGGAGCCGGTCACCGTCCTTCACGACCCCGACGCCCCCTATGAGGACCGTCTGCCCTCCTGGCAGCAGGTCATCGACACCGTCAACCGGCTCTGACCGAAAGGCACAGCGTGGACCCCGTCACTCGAGGCCAGACGATCAAACGCGCCCGACGACGGCACGGCTACTCCCAGAGCGTGCTCGCCGGACTCGTGGGACGCTCCGAGTCCTGGCTCTCCCAGGTCGAACGTGGCATCTTGTCGGTGGACTCCCACGAGATCCTCATCCGCCTGGCCCGCGTCCTGCGCCTGGACCTGACCGAGTTGACCGGAACCGAAACCGAGGCGGTCACCGACATGCGCTACGACGCCGCCCGCGCGATCGAGCGGGCCATGATGCGCTACTCCACCCTTCCCCAGCGTTGGACTTATTCCGCATTCGAACGCTTGGGTTGAACCCGGGGGGGCTGAACGTACCCGTCACGTATCATATCCCTCGAGACCGCTCCACTGATTCTTGGAATCGGCGCAGGGTTTCGGTGTGAGCACGCCGTGGGCGATCCACGCCGCGGAGTACGTGGACGAGAACCCGTACATCTGACCGTTCACGGTCAACGCCACCCTCCAGTACATCGTGGCCACGTCTCCCGTGGTGAGGGTGATCGAACGCGGCGAAAGCGTCGATGCCTTCACGGTCGTAGCGGTGTATCGAGTGCTCACCCTGGTGTGAGGGCCTTCCTGGCCCGCAGAGCGGCGTATACGGGTCCGAGTGGGAGGACGGGCAATTTCGTCTCGACAGCGGTCATGAGGTGCTGTTCTCAGCTTTGGGCCAGCATTTTGGTCAGGTGCTGACGTACGTCGGGTTCCAGACGCTTGTGTACGGTGTCGCGCTCTGCGGCTTGGATGATCTCGGCTGCGATCACGAGTTGGGCGAGCCGGCCGCTGGGCGTGTTCAGCACGTCGGCAAAGGCGTTGCGAACCTTCTTGGCCGTCTCCGGCCGGGGCAGTGCGTAAGCGTGCAGGACGGCGGCGTCGTACCCGGCGGGGGCGAGGCCCCACCCTTCCCAGTCGATGATCTCCAGCGGGTCTGAGGTGAGGTTCGCCCAGTGTAGATCTCCATGAGCTGTCTCCCACTTCGGCACGGTCAGGTCCCTTCCCGCCAGTTCGGGGATGAACCGGGGGATGCGGTTGATGAACTCCTGTGTCATGACCTGGCGGCCGAGTGAGGTCGGAGTTTCACGGAGCTGGTCCATGCCATTGCGCAGTTCTCGCCACCAGCGGCCGGACACAGGGGGAGGACCGGTCAAGTAGGGGAACTCCGACAGCACCTGTCCTTTGAGGTGTTCCCATAGCTGAGCCTGGAATGCCTGATCGGCACGCTTTTCGGTCCATGCGTGCTCACCGAGCAGTGCTGGACGCGGTATCGCCTCGTCCAACAACACGTCTGCGAGTCCGGGGCCCTCCCACCGTTTCCCGCCTGGTCGAGGTGCGCTGTTCAGCCGCAACCAGGCGGGGACACCTTTGAAGGAGACCGGCCCGCTGATCGTTCTCCCGACCACCCCTCCGCGCAGCTCGGCTCCGGGATCGACCGCGACACTGAGAGCGCGAGCTGCATGGTGCCATCGAGGGATCAGGTCAGGGGACGGAGGCGAGGAGGTCACAGATCTCCTTGAGTCGGAGCGGAGACAACGGGTGGGAAGCGGCCACGTCGGCAGCCTCGTACCAGTGTCCGGCCTGGGTGGTGCTGACCAGCAGGCCGGTGAGTCCTGGTGTTGAGGCGGCGACTTTGAGAGCGGCCTGCGCGCCTGTGGAACCGGAGGAGACGTAGTCGGCCAGACGGTCATTGATGTGTGGGATGAGGTCCCCACCGTGGAGCGGAGCGGACCCCCACACCTCCAATCCTGCCTGCTCAGCCGCAGGGATGGGGCCCTGTTGGATCAGAGCTTCACGGAGGGGTTCGACCTCCACCATGGACACGGGCAACTGGATGGCGGACAGGCCTGTTCGAGACCCACCCGCCGCTTCCCGCGCGAGTCGCAACAGCTCAGGGACGGTGAACATGTCTTCGCTGAATCCGCTCCACGTGGCGATGCCGTAGCCGAGCAGAGTACCCGCGTCCCGTTCTTCTTCCAGAGCGAAGAACGCACGCCGGATGCCGGCGTGCAAAGCTTCCCGATCTCCGGTGCGGTGTTCGGGGCTGTGGAGGTACACCAGATCCAGACTCCTGCGTTGCAACTCTGCCCGAGACATCGCCACCTGATGGGTCACGTAGTCCGGGGTGATGCTGTGTCGCCGCAAGGCGTCGGCTTCGGAGATCACCCCGCTGGACAGTGCCGCCCAAGCCTGGTTGGTCGTCATGTGACCGACTTTGGTGGCGATCCGCATGTGCGGGTGTGCCGCGAGTACGGGCGCGATGGATGCCTGGTGGGTTCCGTCCCCGTAGACCGGGGCCGTATCGATGAGGGGACACCCGGCCGCAGCCGCGATGCTCGCCGAGGTGACGGCATCGCGGCTGCGGTAGGTGCCCAGGCCGAGCAAGGTCATCCTTCTTCGCCTTCCCAGACAAGGGCACCGTCCTCCAACAGCCTGCGGAGAAGGCCGACGAGGGTCTCCCGTGGGATGCCGGGGTCGAGCCGGCACAGTTCCTTCACCGTGGCGCTGTGCTGTTCGTCCAGATGGGAGAGCAGCGGGAAGACCTGGGCGGCGAATGTCCAGCGTCGTCCCTGAGCGAGATAGGTGAGGCTGCCCCCGGTCATGCTCAGGGTGCCTCGCTTGGTCGCCAGGCGCAGCCGAGTGGAATCGGTGAGCTCTCCGGTTACGGCGATGGGCAGGCTGAACGCCGCGCGAGCCGTGGCGGTCTCGTTCTGTCGCCCCCAGTACGCGCGCACCACGTCCGGGTCCTGGAACCGGGCGGTGATGAGCTCGGACATTCGGTAGGACCAGTTCGAGAACTGGCGGGGGTCACGCGGGACGTCGGTGCGGACCTCGTCGTGTTCGACCATGCCGGCGGTCAGCCAGGTGAGGAAGTCGGCTCCGGTTGTAGTGTTCAGCCCGCAGGTCAGGTGGAGGCTGGGTTCGCCTTCGGAGGCGGCGACCGCGTGCCAACAGCCTCGGGGGACATGGAGGATGTCGCCGGGTGCCATGACGAACTCGTCGATGGGGACGGTGGGAGCGGCCTCCTCGAACTCGACGTCGTTGTGCAAGGGGGCGGTCCGGGTGGTTCCGTAGATGCGCCACCGTTTGCGCCCCGCAACCTGGAACACGAGCACGTCATGGTCGTCCCAATGGATGCCGAACCCCTCCCTGGGTGTCCAGGAGGCGTAGGCGTTGGTCTGGATTCCGGTGCCCAGCCAGGACTCCAGACCGGAGACCGTCTCACCGATGGGCGAGTGCATCTCGTCGATCGCGTCCACCACCAGCGTCGCGCCCTCGCGGAGCTGTTGGTGGAACAGGTGGGGGGCGGGAGCGTCCCAGTCCGGCATGCGTCGGTAGCGGCGCCGCTGTGTATAGCGGCCCACGTCGATGCTCTCTCCAGCGGACAGGCGCAGGCGAGGGCTGTTCAGGCGTTGGGTTGCCAGGAGCCGGTTCAGGTCCTGCCAGGTGAGCAGGTGCGTGAAGACGTCGGTGGCGTTGTCGGGGGCGGGGTAGCGCCGGTGGTGGCGGCCGAGCACCTGGGCGGGGAACGAGTCCCCGCCCAGACGGCCGCTGATCAGGTCAGCGGACAAGATTGTGCCTCAGTTCCTAGTGGAAGCCGTCGTTGGTGTCGGAGCGGCCGGTACCGCCACCGTCGGAGGGCTGGTCGCCACGCGAGCGCAGGGTGGCGATCTCCTCCACCGACACCAGCAGGTCGTCCACAGCGGTTGGGGGAGTCGAGACGGGGGCGTGCGTGTTGACAAGGGTCATGCTGTTTCTCCTTCGTTGTGGTTGTGACGTGTTCGGGTAGACGCAGGGGAGGTGCGCGTGCCGGGGGAAGAAGTACGCATGGCTTGGTGAACATCGGTGCTCAATCCCGGGATGTGGTGAGCGAGCAGGTTGGAAGGGTGTGACGGGTCGGGGCACACCCGAGGGGAGGGTGTTTCCCGAGACTGGTTCACTGCACGGCCACGCCTGGTCACAGCGCGGCTGTGGCGCGCAGGTCGGAGCGGTGCACCACCGCCCACACGGTGAGCGGTTCGCCGATGCTGCCGAGTACCCCGAAGCGTCGGCTGATTCCCTGCACGAGGGCCAGGCCTCGGCCGTCTTCCGCGTCGGCTTCGGAGACCTGGACGGAGGGGAAGCACAGGCGCGAACCGGGACGTGGCCCCTGGTCCAGGACACCGATACGGATCACGGAGTTTCCAAGGAAGGCCACCTGCAGGGTGAGAAAGCCGCCTTCGTCCCCAGAAGCGGAGTGCGTACAGGCGTTGGCGGTGAGTTCAGCCACCAGCAGTTCGAGGAGGTCCGCTTCGGTGGTCGGGAGCCCGGTCACGTGGCGAACCCAGGCGCGGGCTTCGCGTACGGCCGGTGATGCCGAGCTGAAACAGGCTGCGTGACGCCGACCAGAACAACGGGAGAGCTGACCGGTGGAGTACCCGGGCACACGCCGGGGAAGTCGAGGCGTCACCACTGTCGAGGGTACGGAGATCGTCGCTGCGTGCACTGGTCCACCACCTGCGTTAGCCGTGCTCTGAGTTCAGAGTTCCGGAGTCGGTTCGGATTCTCATGGTGAGGTGCGGAATTACGCAGGTAAAGATGCCTGTCAGTACTCCGGAACTATCGCGATCACTGCGGAACTTGTGGGAATCAGTCGACGCTGAGTGGAATTCTGAGACAGGCTGTGCACATGCCCTCCAGCGACACCACGAAAACAGACAAAAGGGTTCTTATTGCCTACGGGGCTGAGGTGCGGCGGTTGCGCAAGGAGTCCGGATTCACCCAGACCTCGCTGGCCAAGAAGGTGAGCTCCTCGAAGACAGGGGTCTCCGACCTCGAACGCGGGCTCGTGACGCCCTCCGCGCAACTCCGCGACGGCCTGGACAAGGCCCTGGCTCCCGGAAAACTGAAACACCTCTGGAAGGAGCTCACCGGTTCCGGCGGTGAGATCTGGAAGTTCGAGATCGCCGGGATGATCGACAGCGCCGCGGCCGTCTATGAGTACGAGATCATGGTCTTCCCGGCCTACATGCAGACACAGGAGTACGCCCGAGCACTCATCAGGTACGCGGCCCCCTGGCTCCCGTCCAACGAGGTAGACGCACGGGCCAGGGAACGTGCCGAACGCGCGGTCAAGATCGCTGCCGCCCCGACGCCCCGCATCTGGGCGGTCCTGGACGAGTCCATCCTCAGCCGAAGGTACGGTTCCGCTGAGATCGTGCGGGAGCAACTGGAACACGTGGTGGCACTCGCCGAAAGTGAACGTGTCAGCATCCAGATCGTCCCCGCCTCGGAACCTCGACATCCCGGTAATTCGGGAGCCTTTAAGCTGATTACCACGGATTACATCCCGGAGGTGCTCGTTGCGGAGTCCATCCGTGAAGGACAGGTGATCACCAACACGGTGGAGGTCGCCAACTATCGGATGGCCTACACCGCGCTACAAGGAGTAGCCGGCAGCCCGGAGCAGTCCCTCGCCAGGATCCGGGAAGAAGTGGAGCGGCTCCGTAATGAGCAAAAGAGGTTGGAGCGATGAACAAGTCACCGGTGTCACCTGGTACGGACTGGCATAAGAGCAGTTACAGCAACGGGGGCACCAACTGTTTGGAGGCCCGTGAGGGCGCTCGAGGAACGGATGTTCGCGATTCGCAGCACCCCGGCCTCGGCCACCTTCGATTCGCCCCGCCGGAGTGGGTCGGCTTCCTGCAGGGCGTGAAAGCCCATCGCCGCACGTAGCAGCACCTACCGCCCCGGAGTCTCGTTGATCCGGGGCGCTCCGTTGTTCCGTGTGTCGTAACGACGAGAGCGACCGCGTGTTCGCAGGCGAGGCGAGCTCTCCGCTTTCCCCATCCGTCGGTTGCTTTCGTTCCGGTGCAGACGAACCTCCAGGATCGGCTTTTTCAGGCGCGACCTCGAGCTCCGCCTGGCCCTGTCCCGGTGGGGACTCACCGAGCCCTGGTGGTGCGTACGCCCGCTCCTGCCCGAGCTCGTCGGAGGCCGAGACAGGACGGCGCCCAGCGCGCACCTTCTCTTCCTCCGTGAACACCTGGAATGGGTGGCTCCAGCGTCAGTTCGCTCTGATCCCGGACAGGAAGTCGGCCCAGGCCTGGGTGGGGAAACCCAGTACGTCCAGGTGGGGGTTCTGGTTGTCGCGGACCAGCGTGCTGGGGCCTTCGGAAACCTCCACGCAGGTTCCGTGCTCGTTGCTGTAGCTCGACTTGTGCCAGGGCGTCGTCTTGTCGTTCATGTGGGGACCTTCCTCAGGGGAGTTCGGTGATCCGGGCACGGATCAGGTCGCGGGAGCGTTCGGGGGAAGCGGCCGCGGCCCGCAGGTGCTGGGACCTGAGTTCATGGTGTTGCACATCCTCCTGGGCGTCGAACAGCAACCCCTGGGGTGGGACGTCCACATGGCCCACGCGGTCGTCGCCGATCCACAGCAGGGAGAAGCCGTAGTTCAGGCTCATGCCCTCGGACTGCGGGAGCACTTGGAGGTTGATCGTGGGGTGCTCGCTCAGCTCCAGGAGGTGCTGGAGCTGGGTGCGCATCACCTTGTTACTACCGATCTGGCAGGTGAGGACGGGTTCGTCGATCACCCACCACATCTGCGGGGGAGCCTCACGCCGCAGGATGCTGCGGGTTCGCTCCACACGGGCTTCCAACCTGCGTTCGCGTTCGGCTTCGTCGGGCACCGCGCCTCGTTCCATGAGGGCCCGGACGTAGTCGGGGTGTTGGGCCAGGCCGCCGAACAGCCCGAGCGTGTATTCGAAGATCTGCTCGGCCTCGTACTCCAACGGGTAGTACGCACCGCCGGGGACGTCCTCGTAGGCGTTCCACCAGGCTGCGGACCGGTTGCGGCTGGCGGCCTTGGCGATGTGGGCGAGCTCTTCGCGGAGTTCGTCAGGGGCCTTGTAGAGGCGGCACAGGGCGTCGATCTCCGGTCCGCTCAGCCGTTTCCACTTGCCGTTCTCCATCCGGGAGACCTTGGACTTGTGCCAGCCCATCGCCTCGGCGGCCTCCTCCTGGGAGAGCCCGGTCTGGGTGCGTAGCCGTTTGAGCCGGCTGACCAGGTAGTGCCGTCGGGCGGGTGAACCGTGGACCGGAGTGCCCTCGGGCATCTCCACCTCCTGTCGTCGCTGTGCTGGCGTTGTCATCTTCCCACTGAAAAAGAAGCACGCATCGTTACTCATTGTACGCATATCAACTTGCTGCGCTTGTAATTTGCGTTGTTGCAAATCAATATGGACCTACCGCAGATCGATAGCCGAACCGGTGGGAGACCTGCGGTGCCGATTCAGAGGTGACACGGGTTCAGAAGCGAACAGACGAGGTGGTGCTGGATGAGCGGGGTCATGTGCACGTGGAGGCGTCCGAGGGCGGCGGACGTGGGGCTCGCGCGAGCGCTGGTCGACCAGGCGTTGGCAACGGCCGAGATCGGTGAGGCCGGGCGAGGCGTGGCCCGACTGGCGGTAAGCGAGGCGTTCACCAACGCGCTGGTGCACGGCCGACCCGAGGTCGGGGTGGAGGTGTGGGCACGGTCGGGGCATTGCGGAGTGATCGAGGTGTACGACGCCGAACCGACCCTCCCGTGCTTCCCCGAGAGCGGGGAACTGGTGGGGCTCCTGACCGAGCACGGGCGGGGACTGGCTCTCATCCAGGCCTTCACCCGGCAGGTGTGCGGGGTCTACCGCTGTGGCCAGGGCAAGCGGGTGTGGTTCGCGGTGGACTGCGATGGGGCCGAACTCAACGCCCCAGAGGTGCGCGGCCTAGTCGAGGAGCGTGCCCGTCGCCGGCTTCCCGTGCCCACGATGCCCGTGATCTGAGCCGGATGACGACGGGAAGTGCAGCTCGGCTCTTCAGGGCCGATGTCGCCCGTGGTCTTCACGAACCAGACGAGATGAGGTGCCCCGGCTGGTGAGGCAACACCGGCCGGGGCTTGAAAACCCCCGGATGAGCAGGAGGAGATCGTGGAAAAGCATAGCGGGCGACACCGCAAGCGCCGACAGGGCTGGGGTGCACATCTGCGTTGGGCCCTCGGGGTGGTGCTCGCCGTCTTGTTCTGCAGCCCTACCGGGCGCAGTGCTCGACTCGCGGTCGAGGTCCGTCCACCACTGTCAGCGTGGCGTCCGGATGGAGGCCGTGAACCTGACCTGGACAGGGTTGTGGGCCAGGTGCGGGTGAAGGTTCCTCGGCCCCGTGCTGGGGAAGCGCACACGGACCCGCACACGGCTGGTCCGCCCCACCGGCGGGAGTTGTACACGGGTCGACACGGGTGGTGTGAGGACGATGACGGGGTGCGCGGCGTGCGCCTCTACCTGGCCGTGCACGAGAAGAACCAGCATGTCCGGCGTCGCGCGAAGCCGGTGTCACCGGCACCCCGCCGAGAGGGCACGGTTCCCGGGGCCACAGGAGTGGGTGGTGCTGAGCTGCCTCTTGATATGAGTGACTTGGCCGCAGTGGTGCGTCAGTGGCAGGCGCTGCGGCAGCCCGTGGCCTGACCTCGCACAGAAGCGTCCAGGGCCGTTCCCTTCCAGGGGCGGCCCTGTTGTGATGGCCTGGTCCGCCAGTACTGGAGATGGCGGGGTCGTGGGGGCCTGTCGACGTCGTCGACCGACGCGGTGCCGGTGAGTGAGATCCACTCGGTGGTCACCCGCACGGGCTGAGTGCGGCGTACGAGGGCGGTGGGGGATGGCAGTAGTGCTCAAGATGACGAATTCCGAAGAAAACTTGTGAGGGTGTTTCTTCGACGAATCGACACCACACTGTCGTGCTGGAAATGATCGAAGAAACGAAACCCATCATCCGATTCAAGGAGGGTTCTCCAGGTCGTCCCACACTCGAAGTCCTCGGACCCAGGTCTGTGTTGAGGGGCCTGTGAGAGCCAGTGAATCAGTACTCCAACGCACCCTCCACCGATCACTCCAACGACCCCTCCCGCCCTGTGGACCCCCCTGAAACACTCATTATCGCAGGTCAGGGCCGATTTTAGGGGTGTGACTCACGTCCAGACTTATACCCAGTGGGTAGTCACCTTCACGTAGGGGGCGGCGGCCCCCGGCGGTGGCCCCTTGGCCACTCGCCCCATGCGCCCCCTTCTGGTCCCTCCCCAGCCCGCCCCTCTGCCCCTTCTTCGCTCCTTGAGTGTTCACGCATGACTCAATTCTTCTAGGTGTTCAAGGGTGCATGCTTCGGCCGCAGTCTAAGTGGGGGCCTGATCGGTTCATCCTTGTTTGCGCTCGATTCTCTGATAAAGAATTGAGTGGCCAAAGATGTATTCTTGGATGTGAGGAATAGCGGCGCGGAGTGAGCGCGAGGCCTGGGGCGCTTCATGTCCGGGGCCGTGGTCCCCGGGCTCGGGGTTGGCGTGGGGTGCCGGGGCCGGGCGGTTCCCGCCCTGTTCGGATCGTGGGGCGGTGTGGGGCCACCAGCGCCCCGCTGTCGCCCCAAACACCCCGGCCCCGGCACCCCTGTGGCCAGCGCCCCACGGGGCCAGTGGTGGCCACGGCCATCGAAAAGGGCATAGCGCCCGTATCGGGCGGTGTCGGGGTGGGGAGGCCAGGCAGAGGGTGTTGGTCAAGGCGCTTGAGCGTCAGGGCGAGTTCGAGTGTGGGTGTTGGATCCTCGCGCTGCGTGGGCTTGCCTTGAGGTGTTGGCCGTGGGTTCGGCTGTACAGGTGGCCTCGGGCGGGTTGGGGCGCTCCAGCACGTACTTCACACAGCACACCTGCCAGAGCGTGTTCCCGCATACGGCGACGACGGAGGCCGGGGCGACTGCCGCGCTGCTACGCGGTGCAGCGGCTCCGGCTGAGGTGAGCAACCTGGCCCTGGTGCGGTAGCCGGTTCAGGGGAGCACACCAGGAGCACCACAGGGCCTTCAAACACAGGCGAGGCTGAGGGTGCACCCCACCTGGCCTGGGGTTTCCTCAGGTCAGGGGTCGGCCGACCATCGGATCAAAGGTCCCCTGGCCGGGTTCTCCTCTGCCGGATATTCAAGTCCTGTGTTGGTCGCCCGGAATCTGTCCGCAGGATATGTCGTGTTACTTCACCGAACGAGCCTGACATTGCTCCAGCGGCAGCGAATACCGCGAAAGTTACTTGCGGCGGACAGATCGACTGGTTACGGGGAGGAGGGCGGCCACGGCGAAGAGAACTCCGCCTACGACTGCGACGGTCTGGTTACCAACCGTGGCTCCAATGGCCACCGCCGTCATCTGAGCAAGCGGAATCCCGATGTATGCTCCTAGATCGTCGTAGGCCGCCACACGAGAGAGCATCGCATTGGGAACTTGAGTTTGCAGCGCCGTGTCCCACACAATTCCAAAGTAGGCGGCAGCCAGCCCTCCAATGAAGGCGAAGATGGCCAGAAGAGGCAGATTTTGTGTGATTCCGAGCGCAAACAGAGGGAGGCCCGCCAAGCTCATGACAGCCAGTGCCGAGACAACTCTTCGCTGACTTGCGAAGCGGATGAGATACACGCTTGCTATTACCAGGCCGACGGCCTTAGCGCTGAGGACTAATCCCCACCCTGATGCTCCGATTGATTCAGAAGCAAGGATGGGACCGAGTATTTGCCAAATGCCGGTTTGCAAAATATTCATTAATAGGAACGCGGTCGTGACTGTCCAGATCCACGTAGTGCTCGAAAAGTACGACCAACCCTCTTTCAGGTCGTGTAGGAGTGATGTCCCTTCTTTGGTGGATTGTGGTGGACCAAGGTTGATCTGCCCCATCATCCATGCGGCGAACAGGAAGGCCAAGCCGTCGATCGCCAGGGCCAGACTGCCACTCGAAGCTGCAACCAATAGTCCCGCTACAACGGGCCCTCCGATGTGTGCGCAATTTCGGGCGGTCTTCAGGAGCGAGTTGGCTCGCATCACTTGGTCCGACGGTACTATCTCAGGAAGAATTCCGCGTAGTGCGGGAGTTGTGAAGGCTCCTGCGGAACCATTAAGAACGGCCACGGGCAATACTGCGTAGATCGAAACGGGGCTGATCAGTAAACCGGCTACACATATCTGTGTCAGGCCGGTTGTAGCGTTGGACCACCGCAGAACCTTGCTACGGTCGAGCCGATCAGCTACAGCTCCTCCGACGAGCGTTAGGAGAATCAGCGGGATCATCTGTGCCGCTAGGACATATCCCAGAGCCTGCTGTCCGCCATCCTTCTGTAGTACGCCGAAGGCCAGTGCTACCGGCGTCATCGATCGTCCCGCTAGCGATACGAGACAGCCGACAAAAAAGATTCGAAAATGTCGATTTTGAAGAAGTCCCTCACCGTTCATCGGAATCGTGCCGTTCTGCCTCGAGGGGGCGAATGTGTTTCACCGTATGCCAGTTCTCGTGATGGTTGCACCAAAGGACTCAGTGGTAGTCAAGTCGGACACAACTAAAATGGCGACACTTTGGAATTTCAGACCAATTCTCGGATATTTGGTTGCTTGCAGGTGCTCGAAGCTTGCGTAGAAGCGTGTGGTGAGTCTTTCCATTCGTCATGAGGTTGTGAAGATGCATTCGGTGCTCGGTCCGGTCGCCAGATAAAATCGACGACCTGTCAGTTTCCCCAAAGTCACTTCCGGATTCCAACGTGGAGAACTCGTTTTGGTCAAATCCCTCCGGTGGGCCAGGTGCCAACTCACCCGGTACCTATTCTCGGGCATCTGCACTGGTTGCTTCGGCTTGACTCGGAATGAACGGCTATAGGAGGGTTGTCAAGGTCAGTGCCATCGCCAGAGACGTATTCGTCGGCAATCTCACCCGGGTCGTAGGCGGAAAGGTGCCTGTGGCGGACCAGATCATCTGTGCTGATCATATCCTCTGCCCAGGCGGGCATAAGTTTGTCCGCATCACCGAAATCAGAAACCGGAGTGGGATCCGTGCTCGGCGGGTTCTCTTGGAAATACTCCTCGGCGTGCTCCAGCAGGCTGTGCGTAGGAGGGGCTTCGTTTTCTTCCTCTGTTGACGCAGGCGAAGGGGAGGAAATCAAGAAGAGAACAAGCAGTAGGGATGAGGTGGAGGATGCGAATTTATTGTCCAGAAAGGTTCGAGCTCCACTCGAAGAAGAGCGCATGCGGCACCTTACTTGGGGGATGTGGGCCGAAATCACCGTATGATCTCGTGTGCCACTGTAGAGTGTCGCGAGTCGAGGAAACACGATGACTTTCAGGGCGCCGCTGCGGGGATGCTGCCAACACCAGTTCGTTCGGCTACGTGGTCACCAGGTTGCGGTCTGTCGTTGTGTTCCGGATGCCGTGAGCGGTCGTGGGGCGCGCATCGGTGCGGTTTCGGGGGGCGCTGGTAGGCGTGTAGGTCCATCCGAAAGCGGGGTCGTTGGGTTACGCGCAGGCCAAGCGCTTCGGGAGGTGGACCCCCACCTGCACTCACCTTGTACTGGGGAGCGCACCAGGAGCACACATCGCCCCCAAATGCCGCGAGGACCTCGACTGAGGTCCTCGCTTACCCCCTCTGACCTGGGGTTTTGTGGCGCACCCGGCAGGATTCGAACCTGCGACCGTCGGATTAGAAGTTCCATGGTTACGTATCGTGACGAGCCGCTACGTACCGTTGCGTCCCGCGCTATCCGAATCCGGATGCCGTTCTGTGCCGCGCCGTGCCGCCCGCTGACGCCCCGGTCCAAAACTGCGGAGCACAAACGGAGCACACAACAGGGAGCGAAGCCCGATTTCGCCCTCGCGAGTCTCTCGTGAGGTGGAGACTTGTCAGGTCGCACGATGCGATTTCGCGTGACGAACGCTGACTACAGGCAGTCGCTGAAGTTAGTGGAGAAGCCCTCGCCAGGACCGTAGCGCGGCACCCAATAGTCGTCGCTGGGAACTCGCTCACCAGGCACGTAACACACACTCACCGGTGGAGGTCCTGTTCCCTCTTCCTGGTAGTCGGCGCCCTGGAAGGTGACCAACTGGTAGGGCTGAAAACCGGTGACTGACGGGTCCATGCCGTCCCACACCGTATGTTCTCCGAGCGCGAAGCGCAGTAGCACCGCCTCGCCTGCGCGGGGTACCACCTCCAAAGCGTGTAGTGGCGGTGCCCACCCCTCAGCTCCGTGGGCGGACAGCGAGGACGAGGTGACGGTCGGCGGTTCGTCGCCCTCCGCGAGGAGGTAGCCGCCGAACTCGACACCGTTCGGCGTCGCCATCGCGTCGAACAAGGCAAGCGCCACTACATTGCCCTTGTCGTCAGACTGCTCGAAGCGGGCATACTCCTCGCCCTCCTCACGGTCCGAGAGCAGATCGGCCACTTCGGCGTCCACTCGGGTGATTTCGACACGGGAGGACCACCCGTCGCTTTCTGCGGAGTCGGTGGCCAGGCCCCAGGGCCAGGCCTCGCCTTCCTCGTAAGCGTTCGGCACCGTCCGGGTGCTCTCATCCGAGCCGATTTCGTCCTGAGAGCCTTCCTCCAACGCAGCCTGACCGGATCTGTCCGGGCCGAGCACGAACAGACCCAGGCCACCGCACACAAGAATCACTGCGGCCACAGCAGAAGCGAGGGCTAGGACCTGTCGACGCGGACGCCGGTCGCGGCTGGCGCGCCGGGGAGGAGGCGTCCAGACTCGTTCCATCAGGCGCAACGTGCTCGCGGGGGTGGGATCCCCGCCGCCCCCGTGGGTGTTGCGCAGGACGTCTTTGGCGGTCGGCCGCTGGGTCGGGTCCGCTGACAGGGCGGCTGTCACGAGCGGAACCAGGATGGGAGGCACCCCCGACGTGTGCGCGGTGACCTGGTCGGGAGAGGCGGTGACCGCCAGTGGTGACCGACTGGTGGCAGCGAACACCACCAGGTGTGCCCACGCGTACAGATCCGAGGCAGGGGTGGCGGGGTGCCCGTGGAACTGCTCGGGACTGATCCATCCCGGCGTACCCACCAGCATCCCCGTGGCGGTCAGATCCTCGCCCTCCACTGCGCGGGCGATACCCAGGTCCAGGACCTTGGGCCCCTTCGCTGACAGGATCACATTGCCCGGTTTGAGATCACGGTGCACCACCCCCGCCGCATGGATCGCACGCAGAGCCTCCGCGACGCCAACGGCCAGCGCCACGACCATGTCCGCGCTCAAAGGCCCGACAGCGCGCAGATACCGGGCCAGTGTTGGCCCCGATTCCAACGAGGTGGCCAGCCACGGTCGCGCAGCGTCGGGGTCAGCCCCGTGGAAGAGCGGGAGGAAAGGGCTACGTATCCGGCCCACCAGAGCGACTTCCCGGCGGAAGCGGGCACGGAACTCCGGATCAGCGGCCATACCGTCGTGAACGACCTTGAGCGCCACCCGACCATCACCCGCCCGCACCCCCGCGTAGACGACACCCATGCCGCCCTCACCGATACGGCCCTGAAGGCGGTATTCGCCCAGTTCCTTCGGGTCGTCCTTGGTCAGTCGCCGCACGGTTTCCCTATCGGTTGTAGCTCTCGGGCAGGCTCATGTCCGGTTCCGCGCAGTGGTAGCCGCCGGAGGTGTACTTGGTGTACTCGGCCCAGGCGGGAGCCTCCGCGTCGATGCACAGGCTCTCCTCGAAGGGGTCCCGCCCCGGGCCCGAGCGGTTCACTCTTCGGTCGGACCCCCACAAGTCGTCGGCCGTGAGAGTGTAGTAGAGCTCGCTGACCGATGGTGGATCGAGCACGGTCAAGGAGAACTCCTGACTGGGTTGCTCGGAAGTAAGGATCGCCAGGACCTCCTCATCAGCGAGGGGATAGGTGTCGAAAGTGTCCCCACGGGAGTTGATGAAATCGGCGCCCGAGTCCAGATCGGCGCAGAGGGGATTCGAACCCGCCTGGAAACAGCGCATACGGGCGACAGTGAAGTCGTTGGAGTGCAGGACGAAGTCACCCTCCTCACGCAGGAGATCCACACGTCCGTGAATACGCAGCCCCTCCGTGACACGTTCTGTGCCGAGCATGACGATGTGGATCTCGTCCTCCATTCCGTCGAGGAAACGGGAGTACTCGTTGGTGCCAGGGGGCACGGGGGTGTCTGTCGTGGTGGCCACATCAAGGATGTTGGCTGACGGCGCACGGACGGACACACCGGTAAGGTCCTCGCGGACCTCCTCGCTGACGCCTTCGACCAGGTTGGGGCCGCCGTGGGTGATCCCCGAGAGCGCTTGCGGTTCTGCGGCCTCCGAAGGCTGTTCACCAGTGACATCGGGTGGATCCGGCGAGGGGGAGAGCTGGTTTCCGGCGAACCAGCCCAGGGAGGCCGTTACGACGACGGCTGCCGCAGCGGCCGCAAAGCGAGGCATGCGACGCGCACGGCGGGGCGCGACCTGCCCCCACACGGAGGTGTCCTGGATCGCTCCGACCTGCCAGTCACGGCCCAACATCCGGGTCAGGACCTGTGTGGTGTCGCCTTCTGGCGGAGCTGGGGCCAGACCGGCCAGAATCTGGGCAGCGGTGGGACGTGCGGCGGGATCCTTGGCCAGCGCGCCGCGCACCCACGGCAAGAGGAAGTCAGGGACACCGGTGAGGTCGGGTTCCTCCTCCAGAGCCCGGCGTGCGAGTTCGGCGGCGTCGCCACGGCCGAAGGGTGAACGTGCGGTGGCGGCCAACAGCACCAGGCCTCCCCAGGCGAACATGTCGCTCGCCGCGTCCGGCGCCGCGCCGCCATAGCGTTCGGGTGAGACCCAGCCAGGGGTACCGAAGAGTCCACCGGTACGGGTGAGCGCGGTTTCCTCCAGGGCTCGGGCGATACCGAAGTCGAGCACTTTGGGGCCGTTGGGGCTCAGAAGGACGTTGCCGGGTTTGAGGTCTCGGTGGACCACATCGGCCGCGTGGATAGAGGAGAGTGCTTCGGCCAGACCGGCGGCGAACGCGATCAGGGCTTCGCCGGTCAGCGGGCCGTTTTCGGTGACATACGTGCGCAGGGTGGGGCCGGGCACGTACTCGGTCGCTAGCCAGGGTCGCCGAGCGGTGACGTCGGCGTTCAGGAACGTGGGCAGGCAGGTACCGCGGACACGGCGGACCATACGCACTTCGCGTGCGAAGCGCTCCCGAAAATCGGGATCGGCCGCGTACTCGGCGCGGACGAGTTTGACCGCCAGCGGGCGGTCGGCGCGGTCGACCGCCGCATAGACCACGCCCATGCCTCCGGCCCCCAGACGGCCGATGATCCGGTATGGGCCCAGGCGTGTGGGGTCCTCGGAGGTGCGAGGGAGGACGCCGGGGGGAGGGATGACTGTGTCGGGGGGTCGCACAGGGGGACACCTTGAGGCTGGTGGGGTAGGCGTAGAAGGGATCGTGTTGTCACTGGGGAGCACCGGCAGAGCAGCACCGGAATTGTACTATTCCGTGTCACGCGGACTACTCGGTGTGTGCCGGGATCGCCTCCCGTCACTCACGATGGAGCCGCTGCCCCACGTTGGTGAATCTATGACTGGCTGGTCATGGGATGGCCCCTCTGTGCTGGCCACAGTGGGCGCATGGATGGATTCAAGGAAGCAGCCTTCGGGTTGACGATCCGCGTCGAGAGTAGGTGGCGCAATGGTCGCTGACCTGCTCTCACAGCGGTTGGACCCCGACATGTGGGGTCACAAGGCGGCGCGGCTGAGCCAGGTCGCTGACCTCGGGCTCCCCGTGCCTCCGGGGCTCTGCCTCAGTACTGCGGCTCTGGCGCATGGAACCAGCGAAGCGATCGCCTCACTCCGCACGTGGTTGGAGCTCTACCGGCCCCGCCGAGTCGTGGTTCGTACCAGCTCGGCCCTGGAGGACGGGCTGAAGTGTGCCCGAGCGGGGCGGTCGCTGTCGCTGCTGAACTGTCCGCCCGACGCCTCCGCACTGGCTCGAGTCATCGACCAGGACCTGTTCACACAGGAGGACCTGGAAGCTGAATCGGGTGGATGCGTCCTGGTTCAGGAACAGGTGGCAGCAACCCTGTACGGTGTGGCCTTCCTCAGCCAGGACCGCCTGCTGGTCGAAGCATCCCCATACCCGGACGGAGCCACCGCCGGGATGCCGTTGCGTATGCGAGCTCGGCGTGACGCCCGCCGGTTCAGGGCATCGACCGGCCTCGAGCAGGTCCCGAGCCTCGCCCTCACCGCGCAGCTCCACCCCCTGTGCCTACAGCTCAGCACCCACTTCGGGTTCGATGTCGACGTGGAGTGGGCCTGGACCGGCGCGACCGTCCTGGTGCTCCAGGTCCGCCCGATCACACGTGCTGCCCTGGAGCGGGCCTCATGAGCGATGGGGACAAGATCGAGGCCGTCAACGCCCTCGAAGCCCACGGGCTACTGCGCGTACCGATCCGTGTCGTGCGGCGACCGCACCAGATGAGTACTCGGGCTTTGCGCGAGAGTTTCGGCGAGTACCGACTCCTGGTGGTGCGCACCGCGGCCATCTCCGAGGAGCGGAACCTGCCTCGCCTGGTCGGCGCCACACCCGCAGCCGCGGCGAAGTGGATCATTGATCTCACTCCGGGGCTGTCTGTACTGGTGCAGCCATACGAGCAGGTGCTCTTCTCTGTCGAACTCGCGGTCTACGAGTCAGTGGTGGTGGCCGAGATCGTCCCCGGAATCTGGGAGCTGGACAGCCGCCTGACCCCCGCCGTCCTGGTGTTCAAGGACGATGGCCTCGAACTCACCGTCCCGGACACCCGTCTCCAGACGGCTCGCTTCCACGACCCCCACCACGGAACCCGACAACGACCGGCCCGCGTTGATGACTGGCAGATCGCCACCCTCGTGGCATGGGTTCGTGAACACCGCCGCCACCTGTCCGCCCTTCGCGACGACCTGGGTCATCCGTTCGGTCTCAAGCTGCACCACTCCAGCCGCTACGGACTCTCCGCCCAGAATATCCGCAGCAGTGTGCCCGAGCCTGACACCTGGCAACAAGACACCCCCGCACCTCCGATCAACACGGCCCCGCTCTCCTCGACCGACGCACCCCTACCCGACGGTCCCGTTCTGCTCGACGTGTCCGTCGCCCGCGAGGAGCACGCCCGCCTGGCCACGTTCATCGACCGACTCCACCAGACCGGAACCCGAGAGGTGTACCTGCGCTCAGGCCTGCTCTCACACCTGGCCATCAACCTTCGCGAAGCCGGAATCACCGTCAGGAGCGCCCATGGCTGAGTTCTGGACGATTGAGGGCATCGATGGCGCGGGCAAGAGCCACCTGCTGTCCCACCTGACCACTGCCACCTCCCAAGTCACCGCCCTGCGCAAGGACCACCCGCCCCGAACCGGGAACACATGGCTGGACCGGCGCCTTGCCCTCCTGCACGACCTCACCTGGGGTTACGACCACGCTGAACCGGTCTGGGACTACCCGGCGCACTACTGGCTGCACTCCCTGATGGCCTGGTACACGCTGTTCCACCACGCCCACGTGGCACCCGCACTTGACCGGGCCCGGCCGGTGGTGGTCGACGGCTGGTACTTCAAACACCAGGCCCGCATGACCCTGTCCGGCGACGATCGTCTCGTGTCCCAGGCCGAAGACGTGTTCTCTGCCCTGCCACAGCCTGACCGGATCGTCCTGCTCACCACCACGGCGGAGGTGGCCACCACCCGCAGGGCTGGAACCTCCAAACCCTCCGAACACGGCGCTTTCACCACCAAGCGAGCCACGACCTCCACGGACGACTTCACCGACTACCAGACCTGTACTGCCCGCGCCCTGGAGGAACTGCTCGGCGCACATCCGGCACTGGTCCACACCCTGCCCAGCACCGCAGACGAAACGGATCTCCTGCCCCTCCTGCGTGGAGAGGTCAACGCGTGAACACCACCGCTACCAGCGCCGTCCTGGCCAGCGAACACACCATGGGCGATCGCCTCCCGGACTACGTCCTCCCCAAGATCCCCTTGGACCTGCTCACCGCCGCTCGTGGACGGATATGGGTCTACCCCAACCGCTCCCTGAGCTTCCTTCTCGGCGGTGACAAACGCGTGGGCAAACGCTTCAACTGGCGCCGCCCCCACTTCACCCTCGCCGACGGAGTCCTGCACTGCGTCGTCCCTCCCGGCCAGGACTACACCCACCACTACGCGGAGCTTCTACGCGCGGCCTGCGCCATGACGGACCTACCGGCCGAGATCACCGTTGAGCACCCCGTCCCCGGACAAGGGCTGGCCTTCGTCGACCACTGGCTCCCACGAAACCTGCCCGCACACGACTTGGCGATCCTCGGCTACGTCGAACCCCTCCTCACCCGACCACCCGCCTCCAGCCCCGGCTGGAACCACCGCCCGGGCTTTGGCTGGCGCACCGTCCGCGTCGGCAACTTCACCGTGCTCCTGTTGGGGTGCGAGTTCAGCTTCTGGGGTGACCTCGCCGGTGACCTGGTCACCGCCCTGATCGCCCGCGGCCACACCTCAGGCGTGCTCTACGTGGGCAAACTCGGCGGCCTCCAGCCCGACATGGAACCCAACACCGTCATCGTCACCGGTACCACCAGCCAGGTGAAGGGCCACCCCCTCTCCTGGAAGAGCGCCCTGGACCTCGACCCCACACTGCCCGGACTGCACGACCGGGCCCGGCACATCACGGTCCCCAGCGTCCTGGATGAAACCCGCACCTGGCTCGAGCAAAACCGTGCACACTTCGACGTGGTGGACCCCGAGATCGGCCACATGGCCCTCGCCGCGGCCACCGCCCAGGTGCCCTTCGACTACCTGCATATCGTCACCGACAACCTCAACGGCACCCACGAGCACGGCCTGTACGCCGAACGCAGCACCCCGGTCGCCACCCGGCGCCGCCGTTGCCTGCACCACATCGAAACGATCCTGCACCGGAGCCTGGCATGAACCCGACCGCACCCGTCACCCTTCTCGGCCTGGACTGGAGCGACACCGACACCCCGCGCCTCCGCACCACCGACCCCGACCACTCCGAAAACAGCCTGCTCCACCCCCTCCTGGGCGAACACACCTTCCGGGTCGAAGGGGAAGAGCGCCGCTGCATCGGCTGGTTCGACCTCACCGGACCCGAGGGCAGGCACGTGCGCTGCCGCACCGACGAGGTCGTCACCCGGGGCAAACAGTGCCGACGCTGCCAGTACAAGGAGGGGTTCATCGCCGCCCACCAAGCCCACCGCACCCCCGACGCGCTGCCCGAGAACATCCGCGACTACCTCCAGCAGCCGCACTGGCTCTACCTCGACGTCTTCGCCAACGGCACGACCAAGGTCGGCACCGCCGCCGACTCACGCCGCCGCAGCCGACTGGCCGAGCAGGGACCCGTCGCCGCCCTCTACCTGGCCCGTACCAAGGACGGGGCCACGGTCCGCACCCTGGAGTCCGCCGTCTCCCAGCACTTCGCACTGCCCCAACAGGTCCAGTCCCGACGCAAGGTCCTCGGCCTCCAGAACAGCATCGACACCACCGCCCTCATCACGAAGCTGACCGGCCTCGCAGCCCAGGTCACCCCCTACCTGAACAAGATCGCCGACGAACAGCCCGGCACCGAAGTACTCGCCGCCCCTGAACCCTGGGTACGACCCGCCTGCTCCACCACCGTCTTCGAATCCGCCCCCGTCCTCGCCTACCCCGACGGCCTCACCCAGGGCACCCACCGAATGCACATCACCGGGGCAGCCGGCCCCGTCGCCGTGTTCTCCACCGACCCCGAACTCGACGCGCCCCGCCACTGCGCCGACCTGAGCAGGCTCATCGGCCGATCCCTCGCCCCGGCCACCGCCGAGGACGCTCCCACCGCCGCGCCCACCCTGTTCTAACCCGGAGGACCCCGTGCACGAGACCACCCTGAGCGAGATCTGTACCTTCTGCTGCGAGGTGGAAGGCGGCGACGACTCCAACCTCTTCTACGACCTCGGCTTGGCCCGCACCCGCGCCGACTACGTGCTCCTGGAGAGCGAACACTTCGTCGTCATGCCCTGCATCGGCGCACTCACCGACTGGTACCTGCTCATCGTCTCCAAACGCCACACCCTGTCCGTGGGCTGGCTGGACGAGGCCGAACACGCCGACCTTCGCGAACTGATTCCCCAGGTCACCGAACTCATCCGAGAACGCAGCGGCCTGGACAGCCTCATCTTCGAACACGGCAGCCTCGACTTCCGAGACAAGGGCGGGGCCTGCTACGACCACACCCACATCCACGTCGTGGCCACCGACCGCGACCACCAGCGCTTCCTTGACCACATCCCGGCACCGGTCACCATGGGGCCCTGCGCGGACTGGATCAGCGCCTCTCGCCGACTGGTGGAGGAGACACAACGCTCCTACCTCGCCCTGGGCACACCCGACCAGGACTGGATCGGCACCGCCACCGGAGCACCCTCCCAGTTCTTCCGCCGCTGCCTGGCCACCTGGATGGGGGCCGAAGAAGGGGAGTGGGACTGGCTCACCTTCCCCCAAACCGACCGAGTCCACCGCATGAGCACGGCCCTCACCACCAGGTGACCCACCCCGTCCACCCCTCACCACGAAGTGCTTCATCCGGGCACGGGGTGGACACGTGGCCCCGACATAGTCTGGGACGCGTGGCCCACACCGAGGATTTCACCGAGCACGCCCTGCGCGCCGTCCACACCGCCACCCAGGCCTTGGGCGTCCCCGAGACTTCGGCTCACGAAGGGCCCGAACTCATCCGGATGGGGGAACGGGCGGTGTTCCGCCTGCACGAGGGAGTTGTCATCGCCCGAGTCGAACGCTCCGCGGCCAGGTGGGTGGAGGCCGACCGGGAGGTGCGGGCCGCCCGATGGCTGGCCGAACAGGGCCTACCCGTGAGCCGCCCCCTGCTCGGTGAGCAACCCGTCCTGGCCGAAGGCACCGTCGTCACCCTCTGGGAGGGGGTTCAAGGGGAGTGGACCGTACCTCGGGAGTTGGCCGGGCTCCTGCACACTCTGCACAGCCTCACCCCACCACTCACCCTCAAGCTCCCCGACCTGGACCCCTTCGACCGAGTGGCCGAACGCATCGACACCGCCCTCGGCCTCAGCCCCACCCAACGCGACCAGCTGCGCGAGGTCCATCGCGACCTGGCTGCCCGCCTCCCGACCACGAAACCGGTGCTGGGTACCCACGTCATCCACGGCGACGCCAACATCGGCAACATCCTGGCCACCCCGCATGGGGTCGTGCTCTTCGACCTGGACGGGATCTGCTGGGGACCGCCCGAGTGGGACCTGGTCCTGACCGCCCTCTACCGGGACCTGGGCTGGCACAGCGAAGCCGAGTACGCCGACTTCTGCGAGGCCTACGGGTTCGACGTCACCGCCTGGGAGGGCTACCCCCTCTACAAGCAGATTCGGGAACTGCGCATGACTACCTGGATCGCCCAGAAGGGTAGGGAAAACCCCGAGATCGACGCCGAAATCGACCGGCGCATCAGCGACCTGGCCGACCCCCGACGCCCACGGGAGTGGAACCCCTACTGAGCAGCCGACACCACGGCCCGAGCCTGATTCAGGAACCGGTCCACCATCGGCTGCCCGTGATAGGGCCGCACACTCCGGGCGAACGCGTCGAGGTAGCCCACACACCGCGCCGAGGACGTCGCCCGCACCTGCGGCACCACCACGGAGCCCAGATGGCAGGCCTCCTCGACCTCACCCTGACCCAGCACGGCCGCCGCCAACACCAGACGGGTGAAGACCCGGCTGCGCGCGTACTCCTCCCCGACCGAGGAGGCCAGGCTCTGCTCCGCCAACCGCCGCGCCACATGAGCATGGCCCAGGTCGCGATGGCAGTGGGCGACCTCGTCGGAGTACTCCGCATGGTCGAAGTAGCCGATCCACCCCGGATCGGACCCTGGGTCACGCCGACCGAAAGCCCGCTCCGCCTCGCTCATCGCCTGGAAACACGCGGACTTGTCCTGCCCGGAGGCGTGGGCACGCGCCTCCATCATCAGGAACTGCGCCCGCATCGTCTGCGTTGCCTGCTCTCCGGCACCGGTCAACGCCGCCCGGGCCAGATCCCGCGCCTCGGCGTGCGCACCGACGTAGTTGGCCTGGTGACTCATCGCTGAGAGCACACTCGCCCCGAGCAGCCGGTCGCCCGCGTGCGCGGCCAGGTCCAAGGCCTGAACGAAGTAGCGGCGGGCGGCTCCATTGCGCTGGGCATCGTAGGACATCCACGCCAGTGAGAGCACGAACTCCGAGGACACCGCGAATAGGGTCCGGCCAGCCTTCTCCGAATGGGACTCCCGAAGCAGCGGAACCACCGTGTCGTTGAGGTAGCGCACCGCCGCCGCTCGTGCGTTGTCACCACCGAAGCGGTTGTCCAACGCGGAGAACGTCGCCGACGCGTTGCGGATCGCCGCGACCGGTCCCTCTGCGACGTGAGCCTTGACCCGACCGGAAACGGGTCCTGACACCAGCCAGGAAAGTACCGCGGAACTGACCGCCGAGGCCGGTGGCTGCTGCTCCACCCCGGGGATGTCCTCCACATCCACGTTGGCCACCTGCCCCAGGACGTCGGCGGTCTGCCGTGCGGAGCTGTTGAGAGCCAGACCCAGTTCCGCTGGGACGCGCTCCATAATGGGGGTGGGGATGTCGTATCCGTGCGTGATGCCCTCGACTACCCGTTGGACGGTCTCCTGCTTACGCAGTTGCCGCTGGCCGCTCAGGACTCGCGAGACCATCGTCTGGGACAGGTCGCACATCCGCGCGATGGCGTCCTGAGCCAGCTCGGTGTGGCGAAGCAGCAGGCGGATCAAGGAGTTGGCGTCTTCCTCGGCCGCGGCCCGCCGCACTTGGGGGATGCGCCAGAACCGCGCGGGCACACACGAGCAGTCGCCGCTGTCACGGCATCGACCACAGTTTCCGCAGAACACGGGGGTGCCTTCCACTCGAAATCTCGGGGCGGGTGGATGGCACAGAAGACTACGGGCGCCGACTCCAGGTCCGCCATGACCGGCTTGTCATAACCACCATGCCCGCGCCGTCATGGGGATGTCAGCGGTTTCTCCGGACAGTGGCCCTATGACCCCAGCGACAACGTCCGATACCGGCCCAGTAACGGCGAGAAGTCCACACAGCACCGACATCGGCAGACACTGCGATTCCCCGCCAAACACGAGAACAGAGCCCGATTCCCCCGAAGCGGACGACTGCAGCCTCACCAAGCGTGCTTCGAGAGCGCCAGGCGGCTCGAATGAGTTCGGGCCGTTGTTGCCTCGTCCCAGGGCTGATGACCTGGTCGGGCATGGCTACACGGCATTCCAGGTGGTGCGGTTGGCAGTGTGGGCGGCGCGGGAGTGCCGGTGGGTGAACGGCATGGAGATGGTCCACCGCGCCGAGACCGCGTGGGAGGCGATCGCCGAGCATCTGCATCTGGCGGTGATCCGTCCGGAGGAGACCGAGCTGATCGCCATCGGGTGGAAGGCGATGAAGGCCCAGCACTATCAGGACCGCAAAGCCCACGGTTTGGGGGGAAAGGACAAGGCGCTGGTCTCCCGAGCCTTCGTGCGCTACTGGACCAGCGCCTCGGCGCCCGCCCACTCCCACGAGGACCTGCTGGTGGACCGCATCGCCCTGGCCCAGATCTGGACCGCCCTCACCCCGACCCACCGCCAGGTGTTGACCGCGATGGCCGAACACGACGACCGCCGCCAAGCCGAGCGTGCGGTGAACATGGACGCGGTGACCTTCACCCGGACGTTGGGGCGGGCCAGGCGGGCGTTCTTCGCTCTGTGGCACGAGGGCGAGACCCCCTCCAGGATGTGGGGCTATGACCGTTCCGGGGCGCGGCACCGGAACGTGATGTACCTGGTGCGGTTGCGCAAACAGCGGGCCTTGAAGCGCAGGGCCGCAGGCGTGGTGTCCCGACAGGGCCACCGTCCTCCCAAGGAGTTGGGGGTGCCCAACAGCGAGCTACTGGCCCGCTTCGAAGCGGGGGAGTCCTACGCGGCTCTGGGTCGGGAGTTCGGTGTCAGCGGAGACCTCATCAAGGGTCGTGTGCACAAAGCCAGGGTGGAACAGGCGCCGTCCCCGGACCGCACGGCGACGTTGGCGCTGGGCTGAGGAAATCTGCCCCTTTTTTCGTGCGGGCTTGAAGAACCTCGCTCACCCAAGCGAACATCGACCAGCCCTGCGGGAACTGCGCATTCTTCGCAGGTTATGGGGCTTTTGTGCCCTTCATGTGGCGTGGGCGGAAAGTGCGGTTCCGGGTGGCGTACGACCTCGGGGCCATCGACACCTGACCAGGCCACACCTTGATGAAGAAGAAAGAAGTGGAGACACCCCGACGCGGTGCTGCGAACACCGGGCCGGGGCTTAATCCCCACCTGAATACAGCAGGAGGAGATCGTGGAAAAGCATAGCGGGCGGCATCGCAAGCGCCGACAGGGCTGGGGCGAGCATCTGCGTTGGGCCCTTGGGGCGGTGCTTGCCGCCGTGTTCTGCAGCCCGACCGGGCAGAGCAGTCGACCGGTGGTCGAGGTGCGTCAACCGCTGCCGGCGCGGCGCCTGGTTGAAGGCCGTGAACCTGGCCGGGGGCGGCCTGCGGGACAGGTGCGGACACAGGTTCCCCGTCCCCGTGAGGGGGCGGCACACACGGGTACGCACGCGGCTGGCCTGCCCCGCCAGCGGGAGTTGTATAAGGGGCGGCGTGGGTGGTGTGAGGACGATGACGGGGTGCGCGGCGTGCGCCTCTACCTGGCCGTGCACGAGAAGAACCAGCACGCCCGGCCTCGCGCGAAGCCGGTGCCACCGGCACCTCGCCAAGAGGGTTCGGCACCCGGATGTACGGGAGTGGGCGGTGGTGAGCCGCTCTTGGATATGAGTGACTTGGCCGCAGTGGTGCGTCAGTGGCAGGCGCTGCGCCAACCCGTGGCCTGACCTCGGTTAGAAGGATTCAGGGTCGTTCCCTTCGAGGGGCGGCCCTGTTTCGATGCCCTGGCCCACCAGGTTGTGGATGTCGACTGAGGTTGTTGTGCTGAGTAAGACTCTCCCGGTGGTCACCTGCACTGGCTGAGCGCGGCCTACGACGGCGATGAGGGTGCGGCGCTGCGTTTTCGCGATAATAAAAATGTCAAAGAAAGGTTGTGGGGTTGCTTATTCAGCGATTTGACACCACGCTGCCGCGCTGGACAATACTCACATAAGCCAAACTCAGCACCTGACTCATGGAGGTCTCACCGGGCCGTCTCACACCCTCCGCCCCTACTCCTGGCTCGCACTGAGGGGCGTGCGAGAGCCAGTGAATCAGTACTCCAACGCATCCTCCACCGATCACTCCAACGCCCCCTCCCGCCCTGTGGACCCCCCTGAAACACTCATTTTCGCAGGTCAGGTTATGTTTTAGGGGTGTGACTCACGTCCAGACTTATACCCAGTGGGTACTCACCTTCACGTAGGGGGCGGCGGCCTCGGCGGTGACCCCTCGGTTGCTCGCCTCACGTGCCGCCCTCCTGGCTCCTCCCCGGCCCGCCCCTCCGCCCCCTTCTCTGCTCCTTGAGCGCTCATGTATGACTCAATTCCTCTAAGTGTTCAAGGGTGCATGCTTCGGTCTCGGTTCGGGTGGAGATCTGCTCAGTTCATCACCTTTTGCATTCGGTTCTCTGATGAAGAATTGCGTGGTCAAATGTGTGTTCTCAGGTATGAGGAATCGTGGCGCTGGGCGGGCGCAGGCCCTGGGGTGCTTCAGATGCGGTGCGTGCGCTCGAAGGCGTGCTGATTGGCCCCGGCGTGGTGCGGCGGGTTGAGTGAGGGATAAAAGAATGCTCGATGAATCGGAGGAAGCCTTTCTCGTGCGATTCCCCTCTTATTGAGGCGGGGAGGGTGCGCGAACAGGGGGCTCCTGTGACTACGCCTGTGACTACGCGCATCGCCCTACCTGTGACTATGCCTGTGACTACGCCAGCGCCCCCAGTGGCACACTCGGACTGAAATCTGCCATCCTTGCAGGTCAGGGCATATTTGAGTGTGGCTCGCGGGGCCAGACTTATACCCAGTGGGTAGTCACCTTCACGTAGGGACGGCGGCTCTGGCCTGCTGGCAGGTCGGCCGACCGACCCACCACCTCTTCTTCCACTCTGGCTTGTCCTCCATCTCCCACTCTCCTCCTTTCATTATCACTTATAAGATAGTTATTCATTAACCTTGCTAAAACCATTGGTTCGGGATTTGGTGGACATCCGAAATCGGTGTGCGCGTCAAAGGAGTGATCGTGCGGGAGCGTGCCGGGCATGCCAGCACCTCAGCCGTGTGGTCTGGTGCGCGGCCGTGAGGCGTGCGGGGTGGGGACGAGTACGGGACGTGGGTGGCGTTTCGTGTCCGGGTTCGTGGTCGCCGGGCTCGGGGCTGGCATGGGGCTGCGGGCCGGGTGGTTCCCGTTCTGTTCGGATCGTGGGGCGGTGTGGGGCCACCAGCGCCCCGCTGTCGCCCCAAACACCCCGGCTCCGGCACCAGGAGCCGCCCCTGCGGCCAGCGCCCCACGGGGCTAGTGGTGGCCACGGCCATCGCAAAGGGCATAGCGCCCGTATCGGGCGGTGTCGGGGTGGGGAGGCCAGGCAGAGGGTGTTGGTCAAGGCGCTTGAGCGTCAGGGCGAGTTCGAGTGTGGGTGTTGGATCCTCGCGCTGCGTGGGCTTGCCTTGAGGGTGTTGGCCGTG
Source organism: Nocardiopsis sp. NPDC055551 (assembly GCF_053619415.1). NCBI lineage: Bacteria > Bacillati > Actinomycetota > Actinomycetes > Streptosporangiales > Nocardiopsidaceae > Nocardiopsis > Nocardiopsis sp. NPDC055551. Next base: position 53,950 of record NZ_JBSHJJ010000012.1, read on the forward strand.
GGTTCGGCTGTACAGGTGGCCTCGGGCGGGTTGGGGCGCTCCAGCACGTACTTCACACAGCACACCTGCCAGAGAGTGTTCCCGCATACGGCGACGACGGAGGCCGGGGCGACTGCCGCGCTGCTACGCGGTGCAGCGGCTCCGGCTGAGGTGAGCAACCTGGCCCTGGTGCGGTAGCCGGTTCAGGGGAGCACACCAGGAGCACCACAGGGCCTTCAAACACAGGCGAGGCTGAGGGTGCACCCCACCTGGCCTGGGGTTTCCTCAGGTCAGGGGTCGGCCGACCATCGGATCAAAGGTCCCCTGGAGTAGATCTTTTGATCATTCTGGGACGAATTCCAAGCGAGTAAGGCTTACCAAGCGCTACAATATTTGCATGCCGAAGCTCCATTTGAGGTACTGGAAAAAGTCTCGAATTGGATGTGAGTGCATGTCTGGTCCAATCGCACTTAGGAGTACCAAGGGGGATATTGTGCTGGTGAGGTAGATATGATTACGCATCCCTACGGTTGGAACAAAATCACATAGGAAGACTTTGAGGATTGGCTAATGAGGTACTTCGCTCTGTTGGTGTCACTCGCTACAGGTCTTTCTGTTTTTGGGTTCTCAATATTCAGACTGCGGGAGCATTTTATTGAGTTCTTCAGAGGGGAGGCGTGGGCTTGGTCGCTTCTCTCCGTGGGTGTCATTATAATTTTTTCTTCCCTGGTTCTTTGGGGGCGTTCAATTGATTCAAAGAAAGGAGAGGACAATAATATTTTTCGCCCTTGGTGGTTTGTAGCTGGACTCCTCTTCATTCTCATTATCATGGCGAGTGCAGTTGCGCTAATGCTGAGTATTTCTGACGCAGGGCAGGAGCTTCAAGCTGTCCAGGGAGGACTAACCGTAGGTGTTGGGGTGGGTGGCTTGCTTGTACTTGCTATGGCAAGCCGTCGGCAGTGGCACAATGAGAGGGTTCATGATTTTGAGCGAGGCGAAGCAAAGAAAAGGGAGTATGACGAAGTAGAACGACGTGCGACCGAGATATACAGCAAGGCGATTGATCAGCTTGGCGATGAAAACCTTACGGTCAGGCTCGGCGGAGTGTACGCACTTGAGCGACTTGGGCGTGAACATAAAGTGAGCAGAAAAACGATCGTCAATGTATTGTGTTCTTACCTCAGAAGTAACACCACAGTTACCGTTGGGCCGGAATCTCCGGAGGATGATGAGAAGTCCAAAGAAATTTTCTCTAGCAAAGAAATTGAGGTTAAGAAAGCTGTGCAAAGTGTTCTCCTCGGGGCGCTGAAAAGGCACAATGCGATGGATGTTCAAGAGTCCGAAAAAATATCCTGGGGGGATATATACCTGGACCTCCAGGGCGCACAACTTCACGACTTCAGAGTTCCTCACCATGTTCGCCTTGCGGGTAACTTTATGGGTGCAAAATTCTACGGACCAACATCCATGAAGTTTGTGTCTTTGACGAACGCAATATTTGATGAGGCGCGCTTCAAGGGAGAATGTAGCATTCACGGAGCTGAACTAGCGGGTGGAGTGAGTTTTAGGGGTTCTGTGTTTGAAGGAGTATTCGATGCCCCCAAGGCTACAGTGAAGTCCGCAGACTTCTTTGGGGCAAAATTTCTTTCACTGACCAAGTTTGACGGATCGTGGTTCTATAAAATCAACCTGAGGAGTTCGAACTTTGTTCTTCCTCCCGATTTTTCTAAAGTGGAAGTGCATGGCGATAGTAAATGTGAAGTGTTAATCGATGGTTGGATTGTGGATCCGAAGAATACTTTCAATTTGATCCGAGCTCCAAAAAAGAGTCGGACAAGCTCTGCGATAAAAACGAAAAGGAAAGGATTCTTTGGAAGGTTGAAAATCTGGAGCTGACTAGGGGGCGAGTGTTCGATAAAAAGGGTTTATGGATGAAAAAAGTTGTCATTGTCTAGTCGGCCCTAGGGGAAAATTCTTTCTCAGTTACGAGTGCTAATGGTCAATTCTGATAAAAGAAATACCATGGTTAAGCGTGGGGAAATCAAGGGTTCCGTTCGCAACGCATTGTGGGCTAGAACGGCTGGTCGGTGCACGATCTGCAACCGACGTCTGCTCGGTGAAACTCGTACATACTTGCACTCGGTTCTTCTTGCCGAGCTGGCCCATAACATTGGCGCATCCGACGGGCTAGACTCGCCTCGTCGGAAGTACAACGACGGTGTGGAGGACACCGAGGCCGAGGAGAATCTTCTTCTCTTGTGCCACGACTGCCACAAGATCATCGACGACCCCGACCACATCGACTTCTTCCCACCGGAAAAGCTGCGCGAGATCAAGGAGTCCTTCGAGCGGCGCATAGAAATGGTGACCGCAAGTGGTCAACTTACGCGGACCGCCGCGCTGCGTTTAGGATGCCAGATCCGCGGCTCTCTGGCACTCGCGTCTCAGCGCGAGGTGGCCGAGACACTCCTTGCGGTTAACTATCTCGGCCTGGTAGAGACTCAACGCAGTGGTGACTTCACTTGCCGTATTCACGGCTCAGTAGGTGGCCGTGGGTTCTGGGATGCAGCCCAGCAGTCTATTGACGATACTCTCGGGCTTGTGCGCCAAGCCATCGACAGTGGCGACGTCGAGCACATTTCGGTCTTCGCCATCGCTCCGATCCCGCTTCTCGTCTACCTGGGCTGGTGTCTGGATGACAAGACACCGACACGGCTGTTCCAAAAGCACCGCGGTCCGTCTGTTGGATGGTCATGGATTGATGAGAGTGAACCCGTCGATTTTGATGTGTCGACCGTAGAAGGCAGCCAGAAAGCAGAGGAAGTCACGGACGTCGTGCTCGTGTGTGCAACCACGAGCGAGGTGAACACTTCCCTTCTGCCGGATAACATCGCAGCCGCGCCACTTATTCAGGTTCGTCCACTGAATGCTGATCCTGCCCCAACCCTGCTGACACATGAGCAGTCACTGGTCAACTTCGCCACTCGCTGGCGGGGTGTGCTGGCGACGGCCGAGTCGAAGTATCCGAATGCGAAGCGCTGGCACCTGATCGCATCGGCGCCGGTGACGGTCGCCATTGAAGCTGGACGGTCCCTGATGCGGGACGCGCATCCGCCGATGAAGGTCTACGAGCGCGGAGCCGGATCATACGAGGGTGTGCTCGTCATCAACGAGCGTCTCACGGATTGACCGGCCTTACGCTGCCCCGCCGGCCTGATCGTCCTTTCCCTCGCTTATTTCCTCGAACGGAATGAATGTCCGCCGTGGGCCGGCTTCTCCGTGCGGAAGCGAGATCAGGTGTGTGCCGGACACGGGTGTGACTGCCCCGAAGTGGGAGCCGAGGATACTGGTCAGGCTTGCCGCTACTCCCGCCAGATCGGCAGCAGATCCATGGAAGGTCGGTGTTGAGCAACCGCGTGTTGGAATGATCTCAGTGCCGTGTTCCAGGGTTTTCCACAGACCGTGGAAGGTCTCCAGCGTGCCGTCGCTGGTGACCTCCTGCCCTGCTTGGCCATCGATGGTCAGGGGCCCGGCGGTCAGATTCGGCATGGAGACGGTCATGATGCCGAGCGTTCCAGTTCGAGCGTCGGTCGCCATCTGAGCCAAGACCGGGCGTCCGGCCGTGGTTGCGACGCTGTCGAGTAGGCGGCTGATGGCGATGCTCACGGTGGCGTCGATGATGAGGTCCACCTCGGAAAGGTCTGGTACGGCCGGTGCCATCGTGTCGTACACAGACACCTCCACGGTGTCATTGATTGCGCGCAAACGCTGAGCTAGGGCTTCCACCTTCGTGCTACCGACGTCAGTCTCCACGAAGTTCTGCCGGACCAAGAGCCCGCTCGTGATCTTTCCGGGGTCGCACAGAGCCACTTTCTTTGCACCTGCGCGCACCAGGTACTCCGCGATCCAAGAACCGAGTCCGCCGCATCCCCAAATATGAACTGTCTTGCCAGAGAAGGCAGCGACCGGTCGTGCCGAATCGCGTCTGGTCGTGACTTCTGACCGATCGTCTGAAACAGGCCACCATTCCAGTGGAGTGTCCGGATCCACCTCCGCCGCGTCGATTTCGGTCATGAAGCCGTTCTTCCTACCCGCACGCATCAGCGCGCGAAGATGGTCGGCACCTGAAGCCGGGAGGCTGCCGGACAGTAGGTGTGGTGGGCCACCGGTGGGATGGGGGACCGCGATCACGAAAGTCTGAGGTTCACCGTCGGGCTTGCGAGTCGCACTTGTACCGAGCACTGTGAGCAGAGTCTTCGAGAGACCAGTGTTCATTGGCGCGGCCCGAAAAGCGCGACCCGGGTCCGGGCATCCGGCATACGGGTTGTCAACCTTGGTCAAAAGCGAAACTAGTCCGGAACCAGCGCCGAGCGGTAGGTCCGTGTCCAGCGTCATGACCGGCACGTGCACAGTCTCTGGCGGCTCAGCGGGTCGCTGGAATACTAGGTCGAACCGGTGCGGCGCACGCGCTCGCAACCACCCATGCTGAACGCGTGTGTCTGGCAGTAAGTCGTCACGAATGACTACGGTCGGTGCTCCATGAGTGGCATGCAATACGCCACCGACAGCGTGGTAGAGAGCGGTCTGTTCATCGAATCGTCCCGCAGCTGCATCAGAGAGCCATTCGAAGAGTCGGTCGACTAAACCACCGAACCCCTTGGCCGGGTCCCACTCCCGGGGAATGTCGAGGTAGAGACACAGGCGCACTCCTTGGAGGACATGAGCGTGGTGCAGGAACCGGAGATGGTCCACCTCTACCCGTGGAGGTGCCAAGCCGGATGCACCGACAGTAAGGATGAAATCCTCGTGTTCCCCGAGCTGAAGGCCCGCTTCGGCTCGCACGATGTCGGCTGTGCGTAACCGGAGCCGGAACTTCATTGCTCCTTCTCGATCGACCTGGTGACTGCCCTGTATCTTGACGTCGCCGGGAAACGCGTCGGCTATGGTAGCGAGATCAGTGATGACTTGGCGCTGCCAGTTACTAAGGCGCTTCTTGCTCACCCCGCGCGCCCCGAGTGATTGACCGTCGTGGCACCAACAGATGCGGAACCAGCGCCGATACTGCTGTACTTCCCGCTTGACGTGGAGGTCTCGGGTTCCTTGAACCCATTGCCGAAGAGGGCCTGCCACTTCTTCACACTCTTGTCGAAGTCGGTGTCCTCGAAGTAGGCGTCCCTGATTTCAGCGGCGTGTGTATGGATGCGATCACGGAAGTAGGAGTAAGTCTCTGGTGTCCAGCGGTGGTCAAAGGATGTGCCGGAGCCGGAAGGGTCCATGATCACCGGCTTGGTCGTGTTGGCTTGAAGCCATTTATCAAGGTCCGAAATGATATGAAGCAGAGCTGTCGGAAGATCACCATAGTAGCCGGGGTCGTTGAAATTCTGCCACTCTTCGACCCGTTCACCAAGCATGGTGGTTAGCAGAATTGACTTGGTGCCTGTAAAGGATTTCTTGTGGTCGCGGAGGAACTTCATGATGCGGATCACCTTGCGCAGGTTGCCATGGGTAATCTTATCCTTCTTTTTCATCCAGTCCGTAAAGCTCTGGGTGTCGGTGCGCTCCCACTCATTGTCATCACGGTTGATGATCCACTGCTTATCATCGGAGTCAACTACGAAGGGGACAATGTCGACGTGCATCGCGTTGTTGGCGTACTGTACGTAGATGCACCGACACTTCCGCCCGTGGGGCATGTCCTTATAGGGAGACTTCTTGTGCAGTACATTGTAGATGGCGTCTCCATACTTCTTCAGGTCGTCGTCCCACTCGGGATTCTTGACCATCTGGACCATGAAGTCGCCATCGAAGGCCTTGCCGTTCTGCGGGTTGATGATGGTCCTCTGCGGCCATGAGCCTTGAGGAATCTTCTTCTTGAGTAGTGGCCCCAGGTCCTCGTCGGCCTTCAGAAGGTCGTAGATGGCATCGACCCGTCCGCTGAGGGTCTCCAGCTTGAACTTGGAGAGGTTGACGGTGTTGTCGAGAAAGTTCTTGAAGTAGTCGACGTGCCTCATGATGTGCCTCCGATTGGGGTTTGTGCGCCGGGCTCCTGCCCTAGATGATTGAGTCCGATGTCTTCAGCCGTCGTAGGGGCACCACAGCGCTTGCAGGAGGCCGCACCTCGGGAGAAGACGTCAGTAACGTTCGTTCGATAGAGTTGGAGGGCCACGATGAGGCGGACTCCCCCTTCATGGGGTGCTGGCATCGCGGTCGTGGTGCGACCCGTCACATACGGAGTAAGGCCGGTCTTCCGGCCACAGGGGCGGTCCCCCGACGAAACTGCCGTGGTACGACGGCTGGCCCGCGCGTGAGTGGAGGGGTATCGCCCCTCCCAGACGGCTAGGTCATAGCTCATGAGTTAAGGCTCTCAAGGCATGGCGACATTCTGTTCGACCGTGTATCGGATCTGACCGCCAGGGCGGCCGGGGCTTCGGTGGAACCGGCCGTATACGGCCGGTGGGGTGACAGGGCGTGGCCCGGGCCCAAAGCGTGCTCCATGTGACCGTCGGGGCGGCTGTGGGGCGCTGGTGGGCGACCATGAGGGCATCCCTGGGCGGGGCCGCTAGGGTCACGGAATGGCAAAGCGCTCCGGGAGGTCGACCCCCACCTGCACTCACCTTGTACTGGGGAGCACACGAGGAGCACACAAGCCCCGAAAACACCGCGAGGACCTCTTCCGAGGTCCTCGCTTACCCCATCTGAACTGGGGTTTTGTGGCGCACCCGGCAGGATTCGAACCTGCGGCCATCGGATTAGAAGTCCGGTGCTCTATCCACTGAGCTACGGGTGCTCGATTGGGTTGTGACCTGACATTGCTGCGGGTGATCAGGGCGTGACGTTTTGTGGGGTGGGGTGGTGGTCCAGTGGGCGGCTGGTCTGGGCAGTGGTGTCCCGGGCAGACATTCTAGGGTATTCGTCAGATGTCGCCCACGGGAGGGCAAAGACTCACCAACTACGGTGATTCGCAGTTGCGTCTCATTACCACGCGCGCTCCACCAAATCGGTCGCTATGGGCTTCGAGCCCCACGTTACCCGTGATTAACCCCGGGTGCGCCGCTGCGCGGCCGGTGTTTCGTGAACTGGCCGCCCCGGCGCGGGGGCGGCCGAGAGGGTCAGAAGACCCACCATTGACCTGCCAGGACCATCAGTGACGCCACCGCGAACAGCATGCGCTCCCCCTTTCCCTCGACTCTAGAGCCTCTAGGTGTATGGGCCGTTGCATTGCGTGGCAAACCCGGGTTTGCCGTGGTTTGGGCACCCTCGTAGGTGCTGTTGACTGAGAGGGTGAGACGGGGACTGATCGCGGGATTCGTGCTGGACAGGTTGGTGCCGGACCCCCGGAGGGGACACCCCGTGGCGCTCTTCGGGGCGGCCGCGGGATGGTGTGAACGTCGACTTTACCGGGATTCCGTGGCCGCGGGCGTTCTGTTCGTCGGGGCGACGGTGCTTCCGGTGGTGGCGGCGGGGTCACGGCTGCGGGGATCGGCGGTCACGGCCGTCGCGACCTGGGCGGTCCTGGGCGGCAGCATGTTGGGGCGAGAGGCCGAACGGGTGGCCGACGCACTGGAGCGTGGGGATCTGGACGGGGCGCGCACGTTGGTCGGTGGGTTGTGCGGGCGCGAGGTCGAGCACCTGGACGCGGACGGGATGGCGCGGGCCGTGGTCGAGTCGGTCGCGGAGAACACCTCCGACGCAGTGGTCGGGCCGCTGCTGTGGGGAGCGTTGTGCGGCCCCGCCGGGCTGGTGGGGTTCCGGGCGGTCAACACACTGGACGCCATGGTCGGACACCGAAGTGAGCGCTACGAACGGTTCGGCAAGGCCGCCGCGCGCTCGGACGACGTGGCCGGTTGGGCACCGTCGAGGCTGACCGCGTTGCTCGCGATCGCGGCGGCGCCGGTGGTGGGTGGAAGCCCCGAACGGGCGTGGCGGGTGTGGCGAAGGGACGGTGGTGCGCATCCGAGTCCGAACGCCGGGCAGTGCGAGGCCGCGTTCGCCGGGGCGCTGGATCGCGGGTTGGGTGGCACGAACGTCTACGGGGACCGGGTGGAGCATCGACCGGTGATGGGGGAGGGGCCCGAGGTGGGAGTGGCGGACATTCGTCGGGCCGTGCGTCTGGCACGCGTGGTGAACCTGGGCGCGTTGTTGGTGGCGGTGGCCCGGTGAACGCGATCCTGGTCGCCGGTACCACCTCGGACGCCGGCAAGAGCGTGGTCACGGCGGGGTTGTGCCGGTGGCTGGCCCGGCAGGGGGTGCGGGTGGCCCCGTTCAAGGCGCAGAACATGTCGTTGAACTCCACGGTGACGCCGAGTGGGGCGGAGATCGGCCGCGCCCAGGCGATGCAGGCCGCCGCCTGTGGGATCGAACCCACCGCCGACATGAACCCGGTGCTGCTCAAGCCGGGGGCGGGCGGCAGCCAGGTGGTGATCGACGGACGGGCGGTCGGCGAGGTGGACGCCCTGGGCCATGGAGTCATGCGCGAACGCATGCGCGCCGCCTCCTTGGCGGGCCTGGCCCGGTTGCGTGAGGACTACGACGTGGTGGTGTGCGAGGGGGCGGGCAGCCCGGCCGAGATCAACCTGCGGGCCGGGGACATCGCGAACATGGGGCTGGCGCGCGCCGCCGATCTACCGGTGGTGGTGGTCGGCGACATCGACCGCGGCGGGGTGTTCGCGTCGATGTTCGGGACACTGGCGCTCTTGGCCGAGGAAGACCAGGCGCTGGTCGCGGGCTTCGTCGTGAACAAGTTCCGGGGCGACCGGTCGTTGTTGGAACCCGGCCTGGAGATGTTGCGGAACCTGACCGGGCGCCCGGTGTTGGGGGTCCTGCCGTGGCTGGACGGATTGTGGTTGGACGTGGAGGACTCCCTGGCGCTCGGTGTGGATCGGGGGCCCATGGCTCCGCCGCTCGCCCGCACGCTGCGGGTCGCGGTGGTGCGACTGCCGCGGATCAGCAACTTCACCGACATCGACGCCCTGGCCGTGGAGCCGGGGGTCGACGTGCGGTTCGTGACCTCCGCGACGGAGGCCGCCGACGCCGACCTGGTGGTGCTGCCGGGCAGCCGGGCGACCGTGCGCGATCTGGCGTGGGTGCGCGAGCGCGGTATCGACCGGGTGCTGGCGGACCGGCCCGTGTTGGGGATCTGCGGCGGTTACCAGATGCTGGCCGAGTCCATCCGCGACGAGGTGGAGTCGCACGCGGGTTCGGTGCCGGGGTTGGGTCTGCTGCCCACGACGGTGGAGTTCGCGGCGGACAAGACGTTGGGACGTCCGGTGGGATGGGCCTATGGGCAGCGGGTGGAGGCCTACGAGATCCATCACGGCAGGGTGTCCGTGCGCGGGGGCGAACCGTTCCTGGACGGCTGCCGGCACGGTCGTGTGTGGGGGACCACCTGGCACGGAGCCTTGGAGAACGACGGATTCCGCCGGGCCTTCCTGACCGAGGTGGCGCACGTGGCGGGTCGTGACTTCGTGGTGGCTCCGGACACGGACTTCGCTGCCGCCCGCGCGGAACGACTGGACGCGTTGGGTGACCTGGTGGCGGAGCATGTGGACACCGACGCGGTGTGGCGACTGCTCGGGGAGGGTGTCCCGAAGGGGGCGCCGTTCATCCCGCCGGGGGCGCCGGGCGTGTCGTGACCCGGCGCGCGGTCACCGGGAACGCCCGACCGAGGGCGTCCCGGGACACGCGAGGGGTCAGGCCGCCAGGGATCGGGCGTAGTTGACCTGCTGGTTGATCTGACGCACGAGCGCCGGGCTGCTCACCGGGAGCTGTGTGGCGTGGTACCTGCCGTCGGCCTGCACCGTGACCTGCACGTGCCCGGTGGTCTTGGTCTCCTTCACCAGGAGGATCAACAGGCCCAGCAGGCAGGTCCACCAGAAGATGAGGATGGCGACGATGATCGCCCAGGTGGGGGTGGACTGTTCGGTGCGGCTCATGTCCGACAGGGTCCACACGCTGCCCTTGATGGGGAAGCGGCCGGCGGGGGTGATGACGCTGGTCTGGGTGACGGCGATGTCCCCGATGGTGAGCAGGGTGGGTTCGGGGGCGGGGTGGCCTCCCGGGTCGGCCGGCAGGTAACCACCGGTGGGGTTTCCGTAGGGCTCCAGTTGCCCTCCGGAGTGCTGTTGTGGGGGAAGGCCCCAGCCGGGGGTCTGGCCGTCCGGCTGCTGCCAGGGGCGGCCTTGCTCGGGGTACTCGTTCATGTGGGAATTGTGTCAAAGCCCCTGTCCCGGCCGATGCCCTGCGGACGGTCGAGTGTGGATCGTGGCCGGTTGTGGCCACCCTTCGACGTTCGGTGGCGTGGTGGATACGGGTTGTACGCAGCCGTTTCGGCTGGTGTGGCCTGGCTCACCGTAAACGTGGCGCTCCGAACCGGTGTGCGGTGGACCCTCCCGAAAAACATGAAAGTCTTTCGCGATTTCCTTACTCGTGCGTAACCTTTCGCTGATCCATCGCCCGCACCCCCAGGTGGTGACGTATATGTCTCCCGCACCCCCGCCCCTTCGACCCTCCTCGCGCAGGATCCCGTTCCGCGCCGGCGCCATGGGCGCGGCCCTGGCCGTCACGGCCTCCCTCGCAGCCGCCCTGCCGGCCCCCCCGGTCATGGCCGAGCCGGTCGCCTACGAGGACTACTGCGCGCCCTCCGGGTGCCACGACATCCTTCCCCCGGGCCAGAACGGCAACGCCACGCTGGTCGAGATCCTCGGCCACCAGGTCTTCGGCACACGCCCGGAGCATTCCTCCAGCCAACTCGACATGTACGACGACCTCGTGCACCACTACGACGGACTCACCGAGGAAGGTCTCGACGACTTCTTCCAGGACGCCTCCTACGGCGTCGACGAGGACGAGGTCGACCGCGAGTACCGGCCGCGCGAGGACGTCACCATCGTCCGTGACGCGGCGCACGGCATCCCACACATCACCGGCACCACGCGAGAGGGCACCATGTTCGGTGCCGGGTACGCGGCCGGTGAGGACCGCCTCTTCCTCATGGACATCCTGCGCCGGGTCGGTCGCGGTGAGCTCACCTCCTTCGCCGGCGGAGCGGAGGGCAACCGGGGCCTCGAACAGGACCTGTGGGCCACCGCCCCCTACACCGAGGAGGACAAACAGCTCCAGATCGACCGGATCGCGAGCGAGGGCGGCGAACGTGGCGAGCAGGCACTCGCCGACGTCGACTCCTACCTGGAGGGCGTCAACGCCTACATCGAAGAGGCCGACGGCGGGCGCTACTTCCCCGGCGAGTACGTGCTGACCGGGCACAAGGACGCCATCACCAACTCCGGTGAGATCGAGCCCTTCACCACCACGGACGTCGTGGGCATCGCCGCCATGGTCGGCGGCATCTTCGGCGGCGGTGGCGGCGGTGAGGTCCAGTCCGCGATCGTCCTGGCCAACTTCCAGGACCGCTACGGAGCCGAGGAGGGCCTGGAGCTCTGGCGGGCCTGGCGCATGGAGAACGATCCCGAGGCCTCCGTGACCGTCGACGGCGAGTTCCCCTACTCCCAGACCCCCGACGATCCGATCGGTCAGGTCGTCCCCGATCCCGGCTCGGTCGAGCCCTACGACATCGTCCACGACGAGTACGGTTCGGCGGCCCCGGACGCCGCGTCCCAGGCCTCCACCACCGAGGCCCCGGACGTCCCCGAAGCCGACGCGCCCACCGTGGCGGAACTCGACGAGGACCAGCGGGCCGAGCTGGAGGAGATGGTCGAGGAGGGCGATCTGTCCGCCGCCGAGGGCATCTTCGACGACGGAGTGCTGCCCGAGGGCTTCATGGACCCGCGCGGCATGTCCAACGCCCTGCTGGTGTCCGGCGAGCACACCGAGAGCGGCAACCCCGTCGCGGTGATGGGACCGCAGACCGGATACTTCTCCCCGCAGCTGCTCATGCTCCAGGAACTCCAGGGGCCGGGCATCAGCGCGCGCGGCGCCTCCTTCGCGGGTGTGAGCTTCTACGTCCAGATGGGGCGCGGGGTCGACTACGCCTGGAGCGCCACCTCGGCGGGCCAGGACATCACCGACACCTTCGCCGTGGACCTGTGCGAGACCGACGGCTCCGAGCCCACCACCGCCTCGCGTTCCTACGTGAACTCCTCCGGCGACTGCGTGGACTTCGAGGCCCTGAGCGTCAGCAACGACTGGACGCCCACCATCGCCGACGGTACCGAGGAGGGCGGCTACACGCTCACATCGCTGCGTTCCGAACACGGCCTGGTGAGTTCCTTCGCCACCGTCGACGGGGCACCGGTGGCCTTCACCGAGCTGCGGTCCACCTACATGCGCGAGGTCGACTCCATCATCGGGTTCCAGAAGTTCAACGACCCCGACCTGATCAACTCGGCGGAGACCTTCACCGAGGCCGCCCACGACATCGCCTACGCGTTCAACTGGCACTACGTCGACGACCAGGACATCGCGTTCATCAACTCCGGCGACAACCCCGTCCGGACCGAGGGCACCGACCCCAACATGCCCATCGACGCCTATTCCGACGCCGGCTGGTCCGGTTGGGACCCGGCCACCAACGGGGCCGACTACCATCCGCCGTCCGACCACCCGCAGCAGATCAACCCGGACTACATCGTCAACTGGAACAACAAGCCGGCCCAGGGCTACACGTCGGGCTGGTCGACCGGTTCGGTGCACCGGAACGACCTGCTGGACGGTCGCGTCTCCGGCCTCATCGAGGACGGCCACCGCTTCACCACGGCCTCCCTCACCGGCACGATGATGGAGGCCGGGGTCGCCGACCTGCGCGCCGAACAGGTCCTTCCACTGCTGTTGGAGGTCATCGACACCGCGGAGGTGGACGACCCCGAACTCGCCGAGACGGTCGAGTCCCTGCGCACCTGGGCGGACTCGGGGGCCCTGCGCCGCGAACCCCAACGCGACGCCGGTCACTACGAGCACGCCGACGCCATCCGGGTGCTGGACGCCTGGTGGCCGATCCTGGTGCGAGCCCAGTTCGAACCCGGTCTGGGCGAGGGTCTGTACGAGGAGCTGACCCGCGCCGTCCAGACCGACGAGTCGCCCTCCGGCTCCATCGGCGGCGGCGAACCGGGCAGTGTCAACCAGGGGCAGCCGCACCGTGGTTCGGCGTTCCAGTACGGCTGGTGGTCGTACGTGGACAAGGACCTGCGAACGGCCTTGGACCAGGAGGTCGACGGCGCGCTCGGCGACCGGGTCTACTGCGGCGAGGGCGACCTCGGCGACTGCCGGACGGTGCTGCTGGACAGCCTCGCCTCGGCCGCGGCCACCCCGGCCGAGGAGGTCTACCCCGGGGACGAGCACTGCTCGGCCGGTGACCAGCTGTGCGCCGACACCGTGATCCACCAGTCGGTGGGCGGAATCGACATGTGGCCGATCGCCTGGCAGAACCGGCCCACCTACCAGTTGGTCTACGAGTTCTCCGGCGGCCGGTGACGCCCACCACCCGCGCATAGGGGACGAGAGCGGCCCGTGGCATCCCGCCACGGGCCGCGATCCTGTATCCATTACCGGATTCTTGTGGTTGGCCAGGGTTGTGTGGGTAGCTTAAGGACTACCCGAAACCACAGCGGGAGGGCCGACAGGAACATGCCTGCTTGGCTGATCTGGATCATCCTCGCGGCCGCCCTCGGGGCCGCCGAGTTCTTCACCCTGACCTTCGTCCTGGGGTTGCTGGCCACCGCCGCACTGGTCGCCGGCCTCCTGGGGGCCCTGGGACTACCGGTGGTCGTGCAGATCATCGGGTTCGCCGTCGCCTCCGCCGCCGGGGTCTGGCTGGTCAAACCGATCATGGACCGGCAGATCGCCCGCGGACCGGACGTTCGTTCCGGCACGGCCGCCCTGGTGGGGCGATCCGCCTTGGTCCTGGAGCCGGTCGACGCCGACCACGGACTCGTCAAGCTCAGCGGGGAGGAATGGTCGGCGCGGTCCATCGACGAGGACCTCGTCATCCCGGTGGGCGCGCACGTCGACGTCGTGGAGATCGACGGGGCCACCGCCGTGGTCTATCCGCGCGAGGCGTTGCCCGAACCCATCGAGCCGAACGGTCCCGACCAGACCCGACCGGGACAGGACCGTCCCGAAGCGGACTGATCACGGCCACCACGGTCACCACGGTCATCCGAAACCGAGCCGCACAAGCCACCAATCGACCTAGGCACAGGTACAGAAGATGGACCCTGCGATACCGCTCATCATCATCGCCGTTCTCCTGGTCGCCATCGCTTTGTCGGCGATCCGAATCGTTCCCCAGGCCCGCGCCTACAACATCGAGCGCTTCGGCCGTTACATCCGCACCCTCGACCCCGGACTGAACTTCATCATTCCGGGGGTGGACCGGGTCAACTCCAAGTTCGACCTGCGCGAACAGGTCTTCAGCTCGCGTCCCCAACCCGTGATCACCGAGGACAACCTGGTGGTCAACATAGACACCGTCCTCTACTACCAGGTGACCCAGCCCAAGGCCGCCGCCTACGAGGTCGCCAACTACATCCAGGCAATAGACCAACTCACCGTCACCACGCTGCGCAACGTCATCGGTTCCATGGACCTGGAACGCACGTTGACCTCCCGCGAGGAGATCAACACCCGGCTGCGCGGGGTCCTCGACGAGACCACCGGAAAGTGGGGCATCCGCATCAACCGGGTCGAGATCAAGGCGATCGACCCGCCGCCCACCATCAAGGAGGCGATGGAGAAGCAGATGCGGGCCGACCGCGACAAGCGCGCGGCCATCCTGCACGCCGAGGGTGAACGCCAGTCCCGCATCCTCAAGGCGGAGGGCGCCCGCCAGCAGGCCATCCTTGAGGCCCAGGGTGACCAGCAGGCGGCGATCCTGCGCGCAGACGGTGAGGCCAAGGCGATCGAGCAGGTCTTCCAGGCGGTGCACGCCAACGACGCCGACGCCAAGCTGCTCGCCTACAAGTACCTGGAGACCCTGCCGAGCCTCGCCGAGGGCGAGGGCAACACGTTCTGGGTGATCCCCGGCGAGTTCACCGAGGCGGTCAAGAACGTCTCGCACGCCTTCGCCGGCGACGCCGCCAAGACGGCTCCGTCCACGGAGAAGGGGCAGCGGGAGGCGGGGGACTCGGGCCCCGCGCAGATCACCGGCCCGGACCCGGCGAGGTCCACCTCATCTCAGGCGGCGGCGCAGGCCGCGGAGGCCGCCGAGAAGGCGGTCGCCGACGCCCGGGACGACGTTCGCCGGGCCGGGGCCAACATGGGTTCGACCCCGTCCCAGCGCAAGGGCGAGTGAGGCCGACCGGACGGAATCGACGACGATGGCGGTGGTCGCCCCGACAACGGGCGGCCACCGCACGTCGCGTGGACCCTCAGACCAGCAGCAGTTTGCCGGTGGTGGCACGCGAGGTGAGGTCCTCGTGCGCCCGGGCCGCCTCCTCCAACGGGTAGCGGCCGCCGACCCGAACGTCCAGACGCCCCCGCTCGACCAG
Organism: Nocardiopsis sp. NPDC055551; assembly: GCF_053619415.1. Classification (NCBI taxonomy): domain Bacteria; kingdom Bacillati; phylum Actinomycetota; class Actinomycetes; order Streptosporangiales; family Nocardiopsidaceae; genus Nocardiopsis; species Nocardiopsis sp. NPDC055551. Next base: position 69,369 of record NZ_JBSHJJ010000012.1, read on the forward strand.
TTCGAACAGGTCGCGGGCCCGACCCAGCAGCTCCTCGCGGTCGGTGACGAAGTGGGCGAGGGAGGGGCGGGTGAGGTAGACCGAACCGGCGCTGTTGAGCCGCTGCGGGTCCACCGGTTCCACCAGGCCGCTGGACTGCCCGAACAGGGCCAGAACCCCGCGCGGGCGCAGCGAGGCCAGGCTCGCGTCGAAGGTGTCCTTGCCGACGCCGTCGTAGACCGCCGCGACGCCTTCGCCGTCGGTGAGGTCACGGACGGCTTCGGCCACCGGGACCTCGGTGTAGCGGACGATCTCGTCGGCGCCGGCCGCGCGGGCGACGGCCTCCTTCGCCTCCGTGGAGACGGTGCCGATCACCCGGGCGCCCCGGGCCTTGGCCAGCTGGGTGATGAGCAGCCCGGTGCCGCCCGCGGCGGCGTGCACCAGGATGGTCTCGCCCTCGGCCACCGGGTGTACCGAGTAGGTGAGGTAGTGGGCGGTCATGCCCTGGAGCAGCAGCGCGGCGGCCTGTTCGTCGGTGACCCCGTCGGGGACGGGGACCGCCAGGCGGGCGTCGACGGTGGCGCGGTCGGCGTACCCGCCGGGCGACATCGCCCAGCCCACGCGTTGTCCCACCTTCAGGTCGGTGACGTCCTCACCGACCGCCGTGATCGTGCCCGAGGCCTCCATGCCCGGAACGAACGGCAGGTCCACCTTGTAGACGCCGCCGCGCTGGTAGACGTCGATGAAGTTGACGCCCCGGGCGGCCACGTCCAGGAGCACCTGGCCCGGGCCGGGGGTCGGGTCGTCGATCTCCTGTGTGCGTAGGACCTCGGGTCCGCCGAACTCCTCCATCACGATGGCGCGCATGTCGTCTCGTCCTCCCTGTCGCGATGACCTCCGAGGGCCACCGGATCACCCTGGTCGTCGTGGCCTCGACGCTAACGCGCCCGCCCTCGGGAGGGAACGCCCGCTTCGGAGCCGGGTGGGACCGAGGATGGATTCCCTACTCGGTGTCGACGCGGTGTAGCGCGAAGTCCGTGTACGCCACGGCGATCTGTTCGTTGCCGGAGGCGGCCCGTTGGATCAGACCGACCTGGCGTCGCTCGTCGTCGTCGAGGTCGGAGCTGTCCGGCAGCGGTTGTTCGTCCACGGTGCTCAGCGCGAGTTCGTCGTTGATCCACATGCTCAGGTCCATGTACGGGTCCTCGCCCTCCTCGGTCACGTACTCGCAGGAGAACTTGAGGTTGTTGGTGACCAGGTCACCCAGGTTCGTGTCGTAGGGAAGACCGTCGACCTCGCTCTCCTCGTCGAACAGGTCGTAGGTGGAGAACCCCTCGATCTCGGTGGTGGAGGCGAGCGCGGTGCTGCCGCTCTCCTCGGTCACCCGACGGATCTGCGCCTCGCCGCCGTCCAGGCGGACCTGTGCCTCGTACATGGTGCCCTCCTCATCCTCCTGTCCCCAGCAGTAGGCGCCCGTGGTCGCCTCGCCCGGACCGGAGAGGGGCGCCATGGTGGTGCTGATGAGGACCTGCGGGGGCGTCTCCCCGACGGAGGGGACGCGCGCGCCTTGGCCCTCCTTGAACGACGAGTCGATCGAGACCACCATGGCGTTCTGTTGGTCCCAGTACCCGATGCTGTTCAGGTCGGGGTATTGCTGGTCGAAATGGGTGGAACTCGGCCAGTCGGGGTCCGTGGCGAAGTCGGTGGTGTAGATGCTCGTGACGTTCTCCGGAGGGGCGTCCGATCCGGAGAACAGCGCGAAGCCGCCGATGGTGGCGACCAACACCAGCGCGACCGCACCACCGCCGATGAGCATGAGCTTGCGCCGGCCGCCACCGGAGGCGCCGTTCACCGGCTGTCCGGGGCCGTTCGGGACGCCGGGACCACCGGGGCCGTTCGGGCCGCTGTGCATCCCGTACGCGGCTTGACCGTACGGGGGCGCTTGCCCGTGCCACCCGACCTGTCCCTGGCCGTGTTGGGGGCCGGACTGCGGGTGGGCACCGTGACCTCCCATGGGGCCTTGCCGGTGCCCTTGCGGGTGGAAGGCCTGGGTTGCGGGCGCACCGGGGACGCCCGGCTGCCCTTGGGGACCGGAGGGGCCCTGGAACCCGGGCTGCCCCGGGGCGCCCGGCCCGCCCTGGTGCGCCTGTCGGGTGTGCGGCGGGACCGGACCGCCGATGGGCGGGGCGACGCCCCCATTGGGCGTCTGCCCTTGGCCGGGGCCCTGAAGGTGTTCGGTCGGCACCTGGTCCGTGGGAGCGGCACCCGTCCGCCGTGGACCGGATTCCTCCGGCGGTGGCGTGCCCGCCACCGGAGCGCTACTCGGTGGTGCCCAGGAGGTACTGATGGTCCGTCGTACCTCCGACTCCTCCGGGTCCTCCTGACCGGTCAGCTTGGCCAGCAGTTGCTGGGAGGAGGGACGGTTGGCGGGGTTCTTGTCCAGCGCGCCCCCGACCAGGTCCAGCAGGCTCGGATCCAACCCGTCCAGCTTGGGTTCGGCCGAGGAGATGTTGTGCAGCACCGCGGGCACCGTCGCCGCGTCGAAGGGCGCGTCCCCGATGCCGGCGAACGCCACCAGGCAACCCCAGGCGAAGATGTCCGCGGCCGGTGTGGCCTGCTCTCCCAGGATCAGCTCCGGCGCCATGTAGGAAGGGGTGCCCATGAGCTGACTGGAACGGGTGATGCCGCCGCCGGCGTCGTCCATGGCGCGGGCGATGCCGAAGTCGATCACCTTCGGCCCCACAGTGGACAGCAGAACGTTGGCGGGTTTGAGGTCGCGGTGGATCACCCCGGAGCCGTGGATGGCGGTCAACGCCGCGGCCACGCCCATCGCCAGACCCTCAAGGGTGCCGCCGTGCATCGGCCCCTGCGCGCGCACAGCCTCGTCCAGGTTCGGGCCGGCCACGTACTCCGAAACGATGAACAGCGGCTCGCTCTCCAACCGGGCGTCGATGACCCCGGCCGTGGAGAAACGGGCCACCCGCCTGGCGGCGTCCACCTCTCGGGCGAACCGTTTCCGGAAGGACTCGTCGTCGGCCAGGTCCGGGTGGATGAGCTTGACGGCGACGGAGCGGCCGCCGGGATCCTCGGCGAGGTAGACGGTGCCCATGCCGCCGCGTCCGAGCCGACTGACGATGCGGTAACCGTCGAGTTCGCGCGGGTCGCCCGCGCGCAGGGGTTTGCCGCTTGAGTGGCCGTTGGACGTCACAGTCGAGGGTCCTCACAAATCGTGTGATAAGCGCCTATCAGCGTACCGACGCCGGTACCGGAGCGCGTTTCGGAGGGGTGTGATCCCACTGGAGACGAAACGGTTCTGTCGGTGGTGGTCGTCAAAGCGCGGGAACCGCCACGGTCACTCGTCGAGGATCCGCTCCACCCGGAAGTTCTCGTACAGCACCCGGAACGGGGACGTGCTCTGACCGCGGTGGTACTGCACGGCCTGGCGCTGGACGTATTGGTGGTCGGCGTAGTCGTCCGGGTAGGGCTCCTCGTCCACCGCGCTCACCGCGAGTCCGTCGTTGACCCACATTCGGATCTCGGCGGTCGGAACCTCACCCTCGTCGCCCGGGGTGAACTCACAGGCGAGCTTGATGTTGTTGCTCACCGGCTCCGGTTCCTCTCCACGGGACGTGGCCTGGTCCGCTCCGTCGGTGGGGACCGCGGGATAGGGGCGGAACTCCGAGACCTCGCCCTTGGCCAGTTCCTCGGGATCCCAGGAGTCGTCGGCCAGGGTGCCCGAGACCTTGTCGATCACGGCCTCCGCGCCGTCCGCCCGCAACCAGGCACGATAGGTCGCCGTGTAGTCCTGGTCCGGGTGGTCGGGGTAACCGTCGGTGTCGTCCTCGTCCAGTTCGGCGTCGGCCGGGTGCAGGTCGCGGATGCACCGGAGTCCGACGGTGAGGTAGTCGTAGCCCTCCAGCACCTGGACGTCGCTGGTGACCAGGAGCCGTTCGGTGGTGTTCACACCCTGGGTGGAGGGGGCCATCCAGTTGCGTCCGACGCTCGGATCCATCTCCGCGTTGGGGTCCATCGCCATCATGATCCCCTCGCCCGGCGCGTAGCCGCTGTCGTAAGGGTCGTCGTCCTCGTCGTAGATGGAGCCGCCCCACCCGGGGTCGATGGCGAAGTCGGAGCCGTACAGGGTGGTGAGGCCCTCCGGAGGCGCGTCGTTCCCCGCCACCAAGGCGAAGGAGAGACCGGCGATCAGGACCACGGCGCCCGCGCCGGCCCCGACTCCGAGGAGGAGTCCGCGGCGGCGTGTGGGGGATCCGCCGGCGCCCTGTGCGGTCTGGGCCGGGGGTACGGCCGTGACCGGGGGCGGCGTCCACGTGGCGCTGATGGTGCGACCGGCCTCCTCCTCCGAGACGCCGGGCCGTCCCACGAGCCGATCCAGGATCGCCTGGGCGGTGGGCCGATTCGCGGGGTTCTTGTCGAGGGCTTGGCGCACCAGGACCGTCAGGGCGGGGTCCAGCCCGTCGAGCCGGGGCGCGGCCGTGGTGACGTTGTGCAGGACCGCCGGGACCGTCGCCGCGTGGAAGGGCGTCCTGCCGGTGCCGGCGAACGCCACCAGGCATCCCCAGGCGAACACGTCCGCGGCGGGGGTGGCCGGGTGACCGTGCAGGAGTTCGGGCGCGATGTAGGAGGGCGTGCCCATGAGCCGGCTGGAACGGGTGATGCCGCCGCCGTCGTCGTCCAGGGCGCGGGCGATGCCGAAGTCGATCACCTTCGGTCCGACGGGGGAGAGCAGCACGTTCGCGGGTTTGAGGTCGCGGTGGACCACACCCGAGCGGTGAATGGCGGTGAGCGCCGCCGCCACGCCCATGGCCAGTCCTTCGAGGTCACCGCCGCGGAGGGGACCGCGTTCGCGCACGGCCCGGGACAGGTCCGGGCCCGGGACGAACTCGGAGACGACGAACAGGGGGTCGCCCTCCAGGCGGGCGTCGATGACCCCGGCGGTGGAGAAGCGGGCCACACGGCGTGCGGTCTCGACCTCGCGGGCGAAGCGCCGCCGGAACGAGGGGTCCTCGGCCAGGTCGGGGTGGACGACCTTGAGCGCGACCTGTCGCCGGGAGTGGTCCTCGGCCAGGTACACGGTGCCCATGCCGCCGCGTCCCAGCCGGCGCGACAGGCGGTATCCGCCGATCTCCGTGGGGTCTCCGGAATGGGGGGTGGCGGGGCCGTCGTGCCCGTTGAACATGTGGGATGCCTCGTGGGGGTCGTGGGGGCGCCGAGTGCCACGGTGCTCGCGGGTCCGTGGCTCGGGGGCTTCTCGGTCCAACGGATGGTTTCACAGGTGGTGATGTCGTCGAGGCGGAAACAGTTCCACGGCGGCCTTCCCTTCGCTAGTATTCGATCACACGTTCGAATGCCTGCTCGTACTTCCCCGCGTGCGGGCACCCCGGCGGTGCGCCCTGGCACCGCCGGACGCCAAACGAGGAGTCGGTCGATGCTTGGGGGAACGGTTGTGGGGCGGTACTACGGAGCGGACGTCACGGTCGTGGAGGACGACGGCAGGCCCACCCGCTTCGTGTGGGACGGGCGGGTCTACGGGGTGCGCAGGATCATCGACCAGTGGGTGACCCTGCGCCGTGACTGGACACCGGGTGAGAGCTCCCAGGTGCCCGAATGTCGGCACTGGAGGGTCGAGGCCGGATCGTCCTACTCCCAGGGGGTGTACGAACTCCGGCACGACACCACCACCGGTGAGTGGCTGCTCTCCCGGGTGTGGGGATGATCCGGGGGAGAACAGGGGACGGCCGGGTCGGCACCACCACCGACCCGGCCGTCCTCGTCTACGGGGTCGTCTCCAGGTCCGTCGGCAGGAGACTGTAGACGGCCAGGTCGGTGCGGCCCTCGTTCAGCGGCATCGCGTTGCGCTCCACGCCCTCGTGGACGAATCCGGTGGACTCGGCCACCCGGCGAGAGGCGGTGTTGCCCACCGCGGCCTTGATCTCGATCCGTTGGAAGCCCTGTTCGATCGCCCAGCGGGACACCGCCACGACCGCCTCGGCGGCGTAGCCATGGCCCCGCCCCCAAGGCGAGATCCAGTAGCCGACCTCGGTGACCTTCGCGGGCCACTCGGTGCGCAGCAGGGCCGCCGAACCGACGAACCGGCCGCCCTCGCGCTCCAACAGGGCCCAGTGCTGGCCGTCGCCGGACGTACGAATGCCGGGTGCCAGACGCAGACAGAAGTCCTCCGCGCTCTCCCGGGTGTAGGGCTCGCCCGGGGACGGTAGCGGAACCCACCGCTGGAGGTCGGGGTCCACGCACGAGGCGTACACGTCGTCGATGTCGCGTTCGAGTACCGATCGCAGTCGGAGTCGCTCGGTCTCCAGGATGACCGCGGGCATGATCGGCGTGCTCTGAACGGTGGTCATGGTGGAGTCGGACCCTCTTTCCTCGAATCGCGCCGCGCACCCATGGCGTGGCGGCAGCGCTCACGATAGCCGCGCCGGCCAGGGGCGCCGCAACCGGATATCGAGGTGGCCACCGTCGTGACCTGCAAAAAGAGGCCTTCGCCACAGGGGTGCTAGAGCAGGCCGCGTGCCACCCGCTCTCGGATGGCGGAGTCGAACACGTCGGCGAAGGCGTTGCCGGGGCACTCGGTGTCCAGCCAGTCCCGGTGCCGGGCCACCGCCTCCTGCGGGGTGACCGCGCCGGTGTCCGGGTTCACGTACTCGATCTCCCGAGTCGGGTCCACGCCGGTCAGCGCGCACAGCACCCGCAGCACCGTCACCAGTGAGTCCTGGGCGGCGCGGGTGGGCACCTCGTGGGTGAAGTCGCCGAGCAGGCACACGCCGATGTTGGCGTGGTTGAAGCCCGCCGCGTGGCCGGCCGTCACCGAACGGGCGCGGCCGGGCAGCGGCACCCCGGAGAAGACCGGGATCCGGTCCTCGCCCGAGTGTCGACCCTCGTAGACCACGCCGTCGGGGTCGATGAGCAGGTGGTAGCCGATGTCGCCCCAAGCCTGCTCGGCCGCGTGGAGCCGATACACCGCGCGCACGTCGGCGGCGTGGTCGTCGGTGGTCGCCATGGCCGTGTGGTGCACGGTCAGTGCCTGGACCCGATGGAACTCGGCCGGCCAGAGGTCGTCGCCGTCCTCGTCGAAGCGCAGGGACTCGTCCGCGCCCCAGCCCGCCCGCGTGCGCACCGGCAACAGGGAGGTGCCCGACAACGACCGGTACTCACCGCCCTCGGCGGAGAGCGCGGTCCGTTCCGGTCCACCGAAGGCGAGCGGTTCGCCGTCGCGGACGTTCACCGCGGTCAGGTCGGAACCGTCGGCGCCGCGTACCTGGTAGCCGATCGCGCCTTCCGGGGCGCGCACCATCGCGGTGGAGGCCGGGTCGAGGTGGTCCGGTCCTTCGGTGTGGAAGTGCAGCTCCCGCCAGGAGCCCCACCCGTCGGGGAGTTCGAAGCGCACCGAGGCGCCGGAGGCCCACTCGGGCGACCGGGAGACGGAGACCAGGTCGAACCGGCGGTCGGGGCGTACGGGGGAGCCGGTGGAGGTGGTGGTCTCGGTGAGCACCCGGGGGACGGCCCGGGTGTCGGAGCCCTGTGCCGAAGCGGCCGTGGGCGTGAGCAGCACGGGGGCCAAGGAGCCGAGGCCCGCCGCCGTGGCGATGGTCAGGAAGGTACGCCGTCGCATGTGTGTCCGTTCTGTTCGCCGACTGTGTCCATCGCGGGGCAGGGCGTCAGGGGACGGGGACCGCAACAGCCTGCCACATGCCTGTGACATACGGCACGTGGGCGCGTCCTCGAAGTCCGAAGCGCTCGGACGCGGGGACCACACTGGAACCACTGGTCACATCGGAAACAAGGACGGGTGGGGCTTTGGAACGGACCGGAGAGGACCGAGACGGCGAGCACATGGACGACGATCACCACGACCTGCGCCACCACGGCGACGCGGAGGTGGGATCAGGACTGCTCGACCTGGCCGTGAACGTCCGCGGGCGCACCCCGCCGGACCGGGTGCTCCGTCGGATCACCGACTCGCTCACCGACCTCGGCTCCTACCCCGACCCCGAACGGGCCCGCGTGGCCGTGGCCCGGCGGCATCGACGCGACCCCCGTCAGGTTCTGCCGACGGCCGGCGCGGCGGAGGCGTTCGTGCTCGTCGCCCGGGCGCTGAACCCCCGAAGGGCCGTCGTGATCCACCCCCAGTTCACCGAACCCGAGGCCGCCCTGCGCGCCGCCGGCCACGGGGTGGACCGGGTCCTGCTGCCGGCACCCGACTTCCTCCTGGACCCCGGGTCGGTCCCCGAGGACGCCGACCTCGTCGTGGTCGGCAACCCCACCAACCCGACCTCGGTCCTGCACCCCGCCGCGTCGATCGCGGCACTCGCCCGACCGGGGCGGATCCTGGTGGTGGACGAGGCCTTCGCGGACTGCGTCCCGGGCGAACCGGAGTCCCTGGCCCACCGCACGGACCTGCCCGGCCTCGTGGTGGTCCGCAGCCTCACCAAGACCTGGTCGCTGGCCGGGCTACGGGCCGGCTACCTCCTCGCCGCACCGGATCTGGTCGCCCGCCTGGTCGAGGCACAACCCTTATGGTCGGTCTCCACCCCGGCCCTGGCCGCCATGGAGGAGTGCGTCACGCCCCAGGCCCTCGCCGAGACGGAGCACTGGGCTCGGGGCCTGGCCGAGGAACGTCGCGCGCTCACCGAAGACCTGACGAACCACGGACTCACCGTCGTCCCTCGCGCGAGAGCATCTTTTCTGCTGGTCAAGGCGGTGAACGGGGAATCGTTGCGGCTTCGTTTGCGTGAGGAGGGCATCGCGGTCCGACGCGGCGACACCTTCCCTGGACTGGGGCCGGAGTGGTTCCGTGTGGCGGTGCGGGACTCCGGTACACGGCACGCGCTGACGCGGACTCTGGCACAGTTGATGGTGACTTGAGGGCCCGGCGGTGTGCCGGGAACGGGTTGCCCGGGGTCGGAGGGACCCCCACTGAGCGGCGCGAACGCCGCGGACTACGCTGGTTCGGATCCATCTCGGACCGGGCCCGAACGGGCAGCCCACGGACCTCTGCCTTCGGGGAGCGACCATGACCAACGATGACCGCGAGGAAGCCCGTCACACGGAGGGCGATCCCTCCGAACCACGGCGCGGCAAGCCCTCGCCGGGCCTCGGCCCGCGCCTGGGAGGTCTGCTCGACGGGCTGCCGGAGAGCGGCAAGGGCGCCCAGGGCGCCCCCGGCGCACCGGCCCCGCAAGGGGAGGAGTCGCGGCCCGTGCCGGGCAACCCCTTCCGCAGACCCCTGCGGGAACCCGCGGCGCCCACTCGGCAGGTGCGCCCGGCGACCCCGCCCGCACCGGCCGCTCCACCCGCACCGCCCAGGAACGTGACACCGGAACCCGAGCCCGCTCCGGAACCGGAACCCGAGGCCGCGCCGGAACCCGAGGCCGAACCCGTGTCCACACGGGCGCCGGGCACCGCCCGCGATCCTCGACCGAACGTCATCCCCTTCCGCGGCGGCCCCCACCCGGCGGCACGGCCACAGGAGCCCCCCGCACCCGGGTCCGACTCCCCGCGAGAAGGAATCGCACAGGAACCACCCCCCGCGCAGGGTTCCACCGAACCCGACACAGCCACGAACCCCGGCCACGTGGACCAGGTCCCCGCGGCCGCCGAACCAGCGGAGCAGAGCGACACCGTGCACGCACACGAAGCAGCGGCCTCCTTCCCGGAGCCGCAGCACACCGGGCCACCCCGGGTGGGAGAGCCGGCCGGCGACGTCCGCGGCCGGCCCGTCCCGGCCCCCGAAGCGCCCGCCGACGACGCCTGGCGGCACACCGGCCACGACTTCGACGACGCCGAACGCGCCGCCGTCTACCGCGCCATCCGCGAACGTCGCGACGTCCGGGCGGGTTTCCGGCCCGACCCGATCCCCGCCGACGTGCTCACCCGCGTCCTGGAGGCCGCCCACCAGGCGCCCAGCATCGGGCACACCCAGCCCTGGGACTTCCTGGTCATCGACGACACGGAACTGCGCGCACGGGTCCGCGACCTCGCCGAACGGGAACGGGACTCCCACTCCGGGGACCGTCCCGGCGCTCGCGCCCACGCCTTCTCCGGTCTCAAGGTCGAGGCGATCCTGGACAGCCCGCTCAACATCGCGGTGACGGTCGACCCGACCCGGGGCGCGCAGGCGCCCGGACGCCACGCCAAGCCCGCCTCCTACTCGGCCGCGCTCGCCGTCGAGAACCTGTGGTTGGCCGCCCGCGCCGAGGGACTGGGCGTAGGTTGGGTCGGGATCACCGACGAGCGCGGTGTCGCCGACGTGCTCGCCCTGCCCTCCCACCTGGAGGTCGTCGCCTACCTGTGCGTCGGCTACGTCGACGAGTTCCCCACCGAACCCGAGCTCGGCCTCAGCGGCTGGGTGAAGGGACGCCCCCTGTCCTGGGCGGTGCACCGTGACCGCTACGGTCGCCGCGGTCTGCCCGGCCAGGAGCCCACCACCCTCCTGGAGGAGACCATCACCGCCATCGGAGCGCTGAACGCCCGCGCCGTGGAGGAGGCCAGAGACCGCCAGGCCAGGATGACCAAGCCGCTGGGGTCCCTCGGCGTGCTGGAGGACGTTTCGGTGCAGCTCGCCGGGTTGGCGGGGGAGTGCCCTCCGCCCATCCCCGAACCGGCCGCCGTCGCGGTGTTCGCCGGTGACCATGGTGTGTACGCCCAGGGGGTGACCGCCTGGCCGCAGGAGGTCACCGCGCAGATGGTGCAGAACTTCATCGACGGCGGTGCCGTGGTCAACGCCTTCGCCGAGCAGGTGGGCGCCGAGGTGACCGTAGTGGACGTGGGCGTGGTCGGCGACCTGCCCTCGGCCGCCGGTCTGCTGCCCCGCAAGGTCGCGCGGGGGACCGCCGACTTCACCCAGGGGCCGGCGATGAGCCGCGAGCAGGCGCTACAGGCCCTGGAAGGCGGGATCGAGGTGGCCCGCGACCTGGTTTCGGCGGGCAACCGCTGCCTGATCACCGGGGACATGGGGATCGGCAACACGACCCCCGCCGCGGCGCTGGTGTGCGCCTTCACCGGAACCGACCCGGCCGAGGCCACCGGTCGGGGCACCGGTGTGGACGACGCCACCTACGAACACAAGGTCGAGGTCGTTCGCAAGGCCCTGGCCGCCAACCCGGTGGACCCCGAGGACCCGATCGGAACCCTGGCGGCCTTGGGCGGCCTGGAGCACGCCGCGCTGGCCGGATTCATCCTGGGCGCCTCGGCGCTGCGGATCCCGGTGTTGTTGGACGGGGTCATCGCCGGCTCGGCCGCGCTGGCCGCCGCCGCGATCTCCCCGGAGTCGTTGAGCGCCTGCTTCGCCGGGCACCGTTCCACCGAGCCCGGTCACGGTGTGGTCCTGCGCCACCTGGGACTGACCCCGCTGGTGGACCTGGAGATGCGACTGGGCGAGGGGTCCGGCGCGCTGCTGGCGCTGCCTCTGCTGCAGGGCTCGGCGCGGGCGCTGCGCACCGTCGCCACCTTCGATTCCGCGGGGGTCTCCACGGACCGGTGATCCGGTCGGGCCGTGATGGTACGTGTCCTGGGACGAGGGGACCCCGCCACCAGAGGAGGTGGTGGGGTCCCCTCGCGTCGATGCGGCGGGAGTCACCCCGCTCCGTGCTCACCCCTTTACACGGCTGTAATACCGCTTTGACAAGGTATTTTGGAGCAATCGCCGAAATTACTCCGGCGGCGTGCCGGGGCATCGGTCCCGCGCGCACCCCGCCGCCGATGTCGGGGGCCGGTACGGACGACCATGAGGGGTACGATCCGTGACCTATCTCCTTGGCCTGCGCATGCGGGACCGTGACGTGCTGGTCGTGGGCGGCGGAAGGGTCGCCCAACGTCGGGTGCCCGTCCTCCTCGGGGCCGGCGCCCGGGTCACCCTCGTCTCTCCGGAGGTGTCCGCCGCGCTGGAGGACCTCGCCGACGCGGGACGTCTCACCTGGGTGCGCCGCCCCTTCGAACCCGGTGACGTGGTCGGTCCCGATTCCCCCGCCTACTGGCTGGTGCACGCGGCCACCGACTCCGCCGAGGTCAACGCCGCCGTGGCCGCCGAGGCCGAGGACTCCCGGATCTGGTGCGTGCGCGCCGACGACCGGCACGCCTCCTCCGCCTGGACCCCGGCCAGCGGTGACTCCGGTGGAATCACCGTGGGCGTGGTGGCCTCCGGCGATCCCAAACGTTCGGCCGGGGTACGCGACGCCATCATCGAGGGTCTGGCCGAGGGCGCCCTGGACGCCCGACGCGGACGCGAACGCCTCAGCGGCGTCGCCCTCGTCGGCGGCGGCCCGGGCGACCCGGGCCTGATCACCGTCCGCGGCCGCCGGCTCCTGTCCCAGGCGGACGTGGTGGTGGTCGATCGGCTCGCCCCCACCTCCCTGTTGGACGCGCTGCCCTCGGACGTGGAGATCGTGGACGCCGCGAAGATCCCCTACGGCCGCTCCATGACCCAGGACGAGATCAACTCCGTCCTCGTCGAACGGGCCAAGGAGGGGAAGTTCGTCGTCCGGCTCAAGGGCGGGGACTCCTTCCTGTTCGGTCGAGGTGGGGAGGAGGTGGCCGCGTGCGTCGCCGCAGGCGTCCCGGTCATCGCGGTCCCCGGGGTCACCAGCGCGCTGGCCGCCCCGGCCGGAGCGGGCATCCCCACCACCCACCGCGGAGTGACGCAGGACGTGCACATCGTCTCCGCGCACGTGGCCCCGGGCGACGCGCGCTCGACCGTCGATTGGGCGGGCCTGGCCCGTTCCAACGGTACGATCGTCGCTCTCATGGGTCTGGAACGGATCGAGGCGATCGTCGAGGCGCTGACTTCGAACGGTCGCTCCGGGGACACCCCCGTCGCCGTGGTCCAGGAAGCGACCCTGCCATCGCAGCGAACCGTGACCGGTACGCTGGCGAACATCGCAGCCACGGTTCGATCGGCCGGAATGCGGCCCCCCGCGGTGGTGATCATCGGAGAAGTGGTCCGAACAGCGCGGGAACTTGACATACTGCACACGGGAACCCAGAGCGACCTGGATCGTCTGGCGACCGGGCGCGATCTGGAGTGAGACCTCCGACGGCGGCACACGCCAGGCCCGTCGACGGGGACCATCAGCAGTGATGAGGAGGGCATACCGATCATGACCCGGCCGTCGGCCGCACCGGACACCTCCGGTTCCGATGCCCCGGACCGGTTCACCACCGGACCGGACGCCACCTCCGCGCGACCCACCGCGGACCCCTCAGCCGTGCACGGGGACGAGACCCCCGACAACGGCCGCCGGGGTCCCACCGTTCCCGTGCCCTCCGGGCCGGCCAAACATCGGGCGCCCGGCAACGAGGACGACCGTTTCGAACAGGTCCTGGAGTCGCTGCGCAAGCAGATCCGCGATCTGCGCTTCGCCGAGGGGCTGGCCGGCGCCGACGATGGCAAGGCCCTTCAGGTGGACGTGCTCGCCCAGCTGTCCGACTACGTCCTGCCGCGGGTGCGCCGCCCCGACATCCCCCTGCTCATCGCCGTGGCCGGTTCCACCGGTGCCGGTAAGTCCACGCTGGTCAACAGTCTGGTCGGCGAGCAGGTGACCACCACGGGCGTGCGTCGCCCCACCACCAACAGCCCCGTCCTGGCCTGCAACCCGGCCGACGTGGACTGGTTCAGCGAGGCCTCCTTCATCCCCACCCTGCCGCGAGTACGTCAGCAGGGTCTGGCCATGCCCGGCAAGGACGGCATGCTGGTGCTGGCCGCCACCGAGGCCATGCCCGCGGGGGTGGCGCTGCTGGACACTCCCGACGTCGACTCCGCGGTGTCGGCCCACCACGAGTTCGCCGCCAAGTTCCTGGACGCCGCCGACCTGTGGGTGTTCGTCACCACCAGCGGACGCTACGCCGACGCGCGGGTCTGGGAGTTCCTCCAGGTCGCCAGGGACCGGGACACCTCCCTGGCCGTGGTGCTCTCCCGGGTGCCGCGCAAGGGCCGTCGCCAGTTGCTCGACCACTTCGGCGCCATGCTGGAGGCCAACGGTCTGAGCAACGCCTCCCGGTTCGCGATCCCCGAGACCGACCAGATCGAGGGCGAACGCTTCACCTCCAACGTCGCCGACCACATCCGTGACTTCCTCGCGAACGTGGCAGGAGAGGCCGAACAGCGTGACCGGGTCTCCCGGCGCACCTTCATCGGTGTCATCGACAGCTTCCGTACCCGGGTGCCGGAACTGGCCCGTCAGGTCGAGGCGCAGATCGAGACCGGCCGCACTCTGGGATCCGCCGTCGACGACGCCTACGCGGCGGCCGAGAAGCACATCGAGACCTCCCTGGCCGACGGTTCGCTGCTGCGCGGTTCGCTCTCGGCCCGTTGGCAGGAGCTCGCCGCGGGCGGAGAACTCGCCAAGAGCATGCGTCCACGCAAGAAGAAGCGCTCCCGCAAGGCCCGCGAGGTCCAGGTGGAGCGCGGCGAGCGGATCCAGGCCCTGGAACGCGCGGTGCGCGACTCGTTGGAGGCCCTGATCGTCTCCAGCAGTGAGCGCGCCGCCGAACAGGTCGAACAGCGCTGGCGTCAGGTGGCCGGCGGCGGCGACCTGGCCGCCAAGGCGCTGGAGATGCCCGGAAGCGGGATGTTGGCCCAGGAGATCCGCCAGGAGATCGACGAGTGGCGGGGCGAGATCGCGGAGATGACCACGGCCGACGGCGCCACCAAGCGTTCGGTCGCCCGTTTCGTCACCTTCGACCACGACGTCGTCGCCCTGGTCATGATCATCGACCTGCTGGGCTACGAACGTTCACACTCCGGGGGCGGGGCCCACGCCGCCGACACCTCGGGTACGTCCCCGCAACGTCTGTTGAAGGGGCTTTTCGCCGCGCAGTCGCTGCGCGGCATCGGCCGGTCGGCGCGGGAGAACCTGCGCCGGCGCGTGCTGGGCCTGCTGGCCCGGGAACGGGTCCCCTTCGACACCGCCCTGTCCTCCGCCGGAATTCCGTCCGATGACAGCGCCGTCCAGCTCTATCAGGCCACGTACAACCTCGAGATTGCCAGATGACGACTCAGTGGAACCCCGCGCAGGCGGGGGACAGCGGCCCCGGGGAGTCGAACACCCCAGGTGAGGACACCGAGCGCGAGAGCTCGTCGACCCCCGAACCTTGGGCGGACGAGCAGGCGCCGGAGCCCTACCAGAGCGGCCCGTGGCGTGGTTACACCATGCCGGTGCCCGAACATCCCGAGCACGCTCGGGAACGGATCCGCGGCACGGAGGAACCCGCCGCCTACGACGGCATCACCGGCTACCCGGATCCGTCCGGAGCGGGTGCCGCCCTCGGTGGACTGCAGAACCCGGGCGTGCCACGGAACCCCTCCGAGAACGAGCGCCGGGACGAGCCCGGGGAAGGGCCCGAGGAGCGGGACCGGGGAGCGCAGCGGCGCGGCCGGCACACCCGTCTCGCCGCGGGGCAGCCCGGTGCCGGGCGCCGTGCCTCGGGCGAGGAGACGCGCGAGGACGATCCGGACAACCTCGCGGGTTGGGTCGGCAGCCTCAGCAAGGCCGCCGACGACACCCGCATCGCCGGTCGTCACACCGGGTCCTTCCCGGTCGTGCGCCCCGACGAGGACGCCCCGGGCGGTTCCGACACCGAGGAGGCCTCGGACGAGGGTCCCGAGCGCGACGTTTCCCGCGCCGAGCAGGGTCGCACGGTGGGCTCCAGGGTCTGGCGCGCCGAGCCCGAGCCCCCCGCCGCCACTCGGGTGGGACCCGGCGACGTCGACGAGGGGACGAGCGCCGCCTACACCGGCGGCGGTGACGTCCTGGCGCCCTCCGAGGACACGAGCGCCTCCCACCCGGAACGGGTCGAGGTCGCCGAACCGGCCGACGAGACCGGCGAGGCCGCCGCGGACGCCACGGACGACGCTCCCCCTCCGCTGCCACGCAGGGTCCCCGGACCCTCGGCGGTCTCCGGGGCCTTCCGGGCCATCGGGAACGACACCGCCACTTCGGCGGAGGCGGATTCCGCGGCCGATGAGGACCCCTCCACCGACGACGAGGAGTACCGACCCACCAACCACGACCGGTGGCAGCCCACCAGCACCACCAGCCGCGCCGAACTCATCGAACGCCTGGACGCGTTGAGCACCCTGGTCGAGATCGGCAAGGACGACCTGCCCGAGGAGGTGCTGGGCCGGGCCGGACAGTTGCTCGACCACGCCGGGGCGAGGCTGCGCCTGTCCGGCGACCACACGGTCGTGGCCCTGGCCGGGGGAACCGGAAGCGGTAAGTCCTCCCTGTTCAACGCCTTGTGCGGGCTGGAACTGTCGCAGACCGGCGTCACCCGCCCCACCACCTCCAACGCGCACGCCTGTGTGTGGGGGCACGAGGGCGCCGACGCCCTGCTGAGCTGGCTGGGCGTGCCCACCCGCTACCGTCATTCCCGCACCAGCGTCCTGGACAGCGGTGAATCCGGACTGACCGGCCTGGTCCTGCTGGACCTGCCCGACCACGACTCGGTGCGCAGCATGCACACCGCCGAGGCGGACCGGCTCATCGGCTCGGTGGACCTGCTGGTGTGGGTGCTGGACCCGCAGAAGTACGCCGACGCGGCCGTGCACCACCGTTACCTGGCCAACATGGCCGGGCACGGGGCCGTCACCGTCGCGGTGCTCAACCAGGTCGACAAGGTCGAGCCGGAGGAGCTGGAGGAGCTCCTCACCGACCTGCGTCGCCTGCTGGAGACCGAGTCCGGGGTGCACCCGCGGGTGATCACCACCTCCACCATCACCGATCACGGCATCGACGAGCTGCGTGAGTTCCTCAGTGAGTCGGTGACCGAGAAGCACGCCCTGGTGGATCGCCTGGTCGCCGACCTGGACCAGGTCATCGAACCGTTCGAGGAGTTCCACGGCGGGACCGAGCCCGACGGGACCGTGTCCGCCCGGGTGCGGTCACGGATCCAGCAGGGGTTGGCCGACGCCGCCGGTGTGTCCGCCGTGGCGGACGTGGTGGAGACCAACGACGTGCGTCGCGGGCGACGCCGGGTCGGTTGGCCCGTGGCCCGCCGCGCGATGAAGCTGCGCAAGGACCCGCTCGCCGCGGTGCGGTTGGAGTTCCTGCGCCGGGACACCCCCGGTGTGGGTGGCCCGGTCGACGCGCACGAGGCCGAACTGGAGACGGTCCTGGGCGAGTCCGCCGACGAGGTGTCGGAGGGTATGCCCGCGGTGTGGCGTCGGCGGATGCGCGGCGCCGCCCGGAGCGGGGTCTCGGAGCTGCCGGCCGAGCTGGGTGAGGCGGTGACCGCCGCGGTCGGCGACCCGGACCGCAGCCCTTCCTGGTGGAAGGCCGCGCGCACGGTGCAGTACGCGCTGTTGACCGTGGCCGGTGTCGGTCTGCTGTGGACGTTGGCCTCCTTGGTCAGTTGGTCGGGCGGTGGCATCACCGGTCTGGTGTTGTTCGACGATCCGGCCGCGATGGCCTACGCGGGCGCGGTGGCCGTGGCGAGCCTGCTGGTGGGCTGGCTGACGGGGGTGGGATGCGGCAACCTCGTGGAGGTCGCCGCGGTCCAGCGCCGTGAGGACGTGGAGCGTGACGCCCGGGAACGGGTCCGCGAGATCGCGGGGATGCGTGTGGTGACCCCGATGGAGGACGAGTTGGCGCGCCACCGCGCTTTCCGTGCCGCCTACGAGGTGGCTCGACCCAGGGGTTGACCTGGGCGATTTCGAGGAATCGCCGTAGGGGCGGGGGCGGATGCCGATGGGCACCGTCCCCGTTCGCGTGTCCGGGGGAGGTTCACGGCCAGTAGAGGACAAATCGTGACGCTTGTAAATGCCCCAGAGACACAGGGTGACGGCTACCGTAGGCTCAACCTGCGGGCTACATACAATCGGCGATTAAGTTATTACCCAAAGTAATGTAAAGTGAGGGGGTGTGCTTGCCGGTCTTCGAATCGGGGGTTCTCCGTCGGACCCGGTGACCGAGCGGCACCGCGGGGGAACGGGAGGCGATTCCGGTTCGTCGTAGTGAGAACCGTGAGAGGCGGTGGGCACATCAGAGTCGGTAGTCGCGTACGGACGACAGAGGGCGTGGCGGGAAGGGAGGACGGAGCGGTGAGCATCTCGGAGAAGCCGATGGCCCCCGAGGAGAATCCGCCCGGGCAGCGACGACGGTCCTGGCCGGTCTTCCAACAGCCCCGTGGGCTGGTCGTGTACCTCGTCCTGCTGGTGACCTCCGCACTGTTCCTGATCGGCGTGACCGTCGCCCAGACGTCCATCACGAGCTTCGACCTCGTGCTCTTCGTCGCCCTCGTCCTGTGCGCACTGGTGTGTCTGGAGGCGATACGTCGGATCGGTGTGCCCGAGGGACTGAGCCGCGATCTGCTGGGCGCGTGGTGGCTCCCCGCCATGCTCCTGCTGCCACCCCTGTACTCCCTGCTCATCCCCATCCCGGTCTTCCTGCTCCAACGCCGCAAGCGGCGCGCGATGTTGCACCGCCAGATGTTCAACACGGCCGCGGTGGGCGTCTCCGGGTTCGTGGCCTCGCTGCTCTGGCACGGTGCGCAGAGCGGACCGGTCGAGGGGCTCGGGGGATCCACCACCGCGCACGCCACCCTCGCCAGTGTCAACGGAGTCTTCCTCGCCCTGTTGTGCTGCGTCGTCTTCACCCTCTTCAACACGGCGCTGGTGTTCCTGGCGGCCCGGCTCAGCCCCGACGGTGGGACGCCGAGCATGTGGGACCGCGAGGCGTTCCTGGTGGACTGCGTCGAATTATGTGTCGGCGTCACCGTGGCCATCCTGGCCCAGCTCTCCCTGTTCCTCCTGGTCATCGCCGTCCCGCCGGTCCTGTTGCTGCAGCGGAGCCTCGTCTACCAGCAGTTGCAGACCGCGGCGCGGACCGACCCCAAGACCGGGCTGCTCAACGCGCCCACCTGGGAGCGGGAGGCGGCGAGTCAGATCGCCCGCGCGCGGGAGTCCCGAGGCCGGGCCGCGGTGCTGATCGTCGACATCGACCACTTCAAACGGGTCAACGACACCTACGGACACCTGTTCGGTGACCAGGTCCTGTTGGGTGTGGCCACCACGATCTCCCAACAGTTGCGGGAGTCGGACCTGCTGGGCAGGTTCGGTGGCGAGGAGTTCGTCGTCCTGCTCCCGGGCTCCGACGTCACCGAGGCCTGGCAGGCGGCGGAGCGACTACGTTCCCAGGTCGGCCGGATGGAGATCGCGGTGGACGAGGTTCCCGTCTCGATCACCATCTCGATCGGTGTGGCGGTGGTCGGCGACCACGGAGACGACCTCGTGGAATTGCTGACCGCCGCCGATTTGGCGCTGTACCGGGCCAAGGAGACCGGCCGCGACCGTGTGTGCCTGCCCGCCGGGCGGCCCGAGGTGAGTAACCGGATACCCGGGCCGCGCGAGGGCGGCGTCTACGATGGCGGAAGTACCGAGAACCGCCCCTGACCTGCTGATACCTCCGGGCCGGTGTGAGTTTTCCACAGGCTCGGAGGGCGTCGCTTGCCGTGTGGGCCTCGGTGACCGAACGTGAGTACATGCCCTGTGATCAGCATGGACACGACGACGGCGCATCCTCCCGACACGATCACGCCCGCCCCGGTGCGCGGGCCCTGCCCCCACCCCGCTCCGCGATTCCGCCCGCCCACCTGGCCGACCCACGGGCCTTCCTGGCCGCCCTGCCCACCATGGCGCGGCGTTCGGTGCGCGACTCCGTGCTGGTCCTGGTCGTCGACCGGGGTGACCCACGCGGGTTGCTGCACGGCACCCTCGACCGGTTGGACCACGTCCTGACCGCCGCGCGCAGCGGTGCGGTGGCCGTCCGGGCGGCGCTGGAACTGTCCGGCGGCGCGGCCCTGTTGGCCGGGTTCGGCCCGCCCGAACGCGTGGACCCGCACGTCAGGTCGTTCCTGACCGAGGCGGCCGCGGCGGGTCTGCCCGTCCCGGCCGCCTACCGGGCGACGGGGGACCGGTTCTGGTCCTACCTGTGCGAGGACGAGGGTTGTTGCCCCGCGGAGGGGACGCCCTTCGACCCGCGCGCCCGCGCCACCCTGTGGAAACCTCCGGACCTGGTCGCCGAACGACACGACGGGTCATCGCGACCGGTCGAGCGCGAGGCCGTGGAGCCCGAGGACGCGGGGTCGGAGGAGACGGACCCGGCCCGGGTCCGGGCGCTGCTGGAACCCGTGGCGGGCGAGCAACGAGCGGCCGTCGCCGAGTCCGCGGCGCTCCTGGAGGAACGGTTCCGCGCGGAACGCGGCCGCGAGGCCTCACGGAGTCGGATCCGGCGGGTGCGGTCGGTGGTGCGCCGGGAGGTGAGCGAGCGGGTCCGCGACCCCGACACCTTGGCGATGCTCGGCGTGGCCATCCTCGACCTGCGGGTCCGCGACGCCGTGTGGGCCCGCATCACCCCGGAGGAGGCCCCGCTGCACCGGCGGCTGTGGTCCCGGGTGACCCGGCACGTCCCACACCGGCACCGGGCCGGCCCGGCCTCCCTGCTGGCCGTGGCCGCCTGGCAGGCCGGCGACATGGCCCTGGCCCGGGCCGCGATCCAGAGCGCCCTGGCGGCGCGGCCCGGATACGCGATGGCGGTGTTGATGGAACGGGCGCTGGGCTGGGGGTTGTCGGCCCAACGTTGGGCCCGGCACATGGCCGAGCACGCGGACCGGTTCGAGTTCGACGCAGGGCCCGGGGACGGGACGGAACCCGGTCCGGGTCGTGTCCCACCACCACGTTGACCCCGTGCCCACATCCGGCGCCGGTCGGGTGTGGGCACGGGTTCCGCACTCAGAGACGGAAGTGGCGGGGGCACGGTCTCCGACGGCCTAGGCTGGGAGGCATGCCGGAGTACATCTACACCATGCAAAACGTGCGCAAGGCGCACGGCGACAAGGTCGTCCTGGACAACGTTTCGGGTTCGTTCCTGCCCGGAGCCAAGATCGGCGTCGTGGGCCCCAACGGCTCGGGTAAGTCGACGCTGCTGAAGATCATGGCCGGCATCGAGCAGCCGTCCAACGGCGAGGCGCGACTCATGCCCGGCTTCACCGTGGGCCTGCTCGCCCAGGAACCGCACCTGGACGAGACCAAGACCGTCCTGGAGAACGTCGAGGACGGCGTCGCCGAGACCAAGGCGATGTTGAACCGCTTCAACGAGATCGCCGAGCAGATGGCGACGGACTACTCCGACGCCCTGCTGGAGGAGATGGGCAAGCTCCAGGAGCAGCTCGACCACCGCAACGCCTGGGACCTGGACAGCCAGCTCGAACAGGCGATGGACGCGCTGCGCTGCCCGCCCGGGGACGCCGACGTCACCCAGCTCTCCGGTGGTGAGAAGCGCAGGGTCGCCCTGTGCAAGATCCTGCTGGAAGCCCCCGACCTGCTGCTTCTCGACGAGCCCACCAACCACCTGGACGCCGAGAGCGTGAACTGGCTGGAGCAGCACCTGGCCAACTACGCCGGCACCATCATCGCGATCACTCACGACAGGTACTTCCTGGACCACGTCGCCACCTGGATCCTGGAGCTGGACCGCGGCCAGTTCTACCCCTACGAGGGCAACTACAGCACCTACCTGGAGACCAAGCAGGCCCGCCTGAAGGTCGAGGGGCAAAAGGACGCCAAGAAGTCCCGGCGCCTCAAGGAGGAGCTGGAGTGGGTCCGCTCCAACGCCAAGGCCCGCCAGACCAAGAGCAAGTCCCGTCTGGCCCGCTACGAGGAGATGGCCGCCGAGGCCGACAAGACCCGCAAGCTGGACTTCGAGGAGATCCAGATCCCTCCGGGTCCGCGTCTGGGCAACACCGTGGTCGAGGTCAAGAACCTCACCAAGGGCTTCGACGACCGTGTCCTCATCGAGGACCTCAGCTTCTCGCTGCCGCCCAACGGCATCGTCGGCATCATCGGCCCCAACGGTGTCGGTAAGACCACCCTGTTCAAGATGATCGTGGGGGAGGAGACCCCCGACGAGGGCAAGATCACCGTCGGTGACACCGTCGAGATCTCCTACGTCGACCAGTACCGGGGTCGGATCGACGACAGCAAGAACGTCTGGGAGAGCATCTCCGACGGGGAGAGCTTCATCCAGGTCGGCAAGGTCGAGATCCCCAGCCGCGCCTACGTGGCCGCCTTCGGTTTCAAGGGCTCCGACCAGCAGAAGGCCTCCGGTGTGCTTTCGGGCGGTGAGCGCAACCGGGTCAACCTGGCGCTCACCCTCAAGCAGGGCGGCAACCTGCTGCTCCTGGACGAGCCCACCAACGACCTGGACGTGGAGACCCTCGGGTCGCTGGAGAACGCCATCCTGGACTTCCCGGGCTGCGCGGTGATCACCTCCCACGACCGCTGGTTCCTGGACCGCGTCGCCACCCACATCCTCGCCTGGGAGGGTGGCGCCAACTGGTTCTGGTTCGAGGGCAACTTCGAGTCCTACGAGAAGAACAAGATCGAGCGCCTGGGTCCGGAGGCCGCGCGCCCGCACGCGGTCACCCACCGCAAGCTCACCCGCGACTGATCGCGGTGGTCGACGACGAGGGCCTCGCCATCCGGAACCGTCCGGTCGGCGGGGCCTTCGTCGTCCTAGGGCGGGGAACCTCGGCCCTGGTGTGGAGGTGACCTGTGTCGTTGTCCCCCGGTCCTTGGGTCCCGGAGGGCGTCGGCGAACGTCGCATACCCTGGTGACGATGAGTTCCGCGCGTGATGACCACCAGGGCGCCGGCGAAGAGCCCGCGCAGATGACGTTCTACGAGGCCGTTGGCGGCGAGGACACCTTCGTCCGTCTGGTCCGTCGTTTCTACGAGGAAGTGGCCGAGGACCCCGAACTTCGACCCATGTACCCGGAGGAGGACCTCGGCCCCGCCGAGGAGCGCCTCCGGCTGTTCTTGATCCAGTACTGGGGCGGACCCCGTACCTACAACGAGAGGCGTGGGCACCCCCGCCTGCGCATGCGCCACGTTCCGTTCCGCATCGGCGCCGCCGAGCGGGACATCTGGCTCAAGCACATGCGTGTGGCCATGGACTCCCTGGAGCTGCCCGAGGCTCTGGACCGCCAGATGTGGGAGTACATGGTCATGGCCGCGCACAGCATGGTCAACGTCGCGGAGGAGGCCACGCCGCCGGCGGTGGCCGAACCCACCTCGATGACCATCGGTAGCGACGGTCAGGCCCGCAAGGAGAGCCGCCGCGACGACGGCGACGACGGTGAGGCCATCACCATCTCCTTGAAGCGGTGACCGATCGGTTCAGGAGTATTCGGCGAGCAGGGCGCGCTCGGTGTCGTTCAGACGCCGAGCGCTCTGCGTCGGTACGTCGAAACCGACCAGGACGGTCTTGGCGCGCAGGTAGACCTTCTCGTCGTCCAGGATCTCGTAGGCCAGGGTGCAGCTGGCGTTGCGCACCTCGGTGACCCACAGTTCCACGCGCACCGGCTCGCTACGGGGCAGCAGCGGGGCGACGTAGTCGGCCTCCTGCCGTGCCACCACCATGGCGCCGAACCCCTCGCCGCCGGCCACCCCTCCGTAGTTGAGGAACGAGACCCGGGCGTCCTCCAGGTAGGTCAGCATCCGCACGTTGTTGACGTGCTGCTGCGGGTCCAGGTCGGCGTAGCGCACCTGCTGATGGTGCACGTGCCGCTTGGGTGCGATGGTGGCGACCTCGTCCTGGGTCTGGGTCACTTCTGGGGTCCTCTCCCTGGGGAGCCCCCGAGGACGGGGGCCGTGCGCGGGCGTTGCCCGGCGCGGCGCGCACGGGGACAGCCATCCGCCCATTCTCGCAAAGGGGGAGGCCACGGGGCCCGGGTGAACTTGTGTCCTTGCTCTCCCCGGGCCCCGAAGCGTGCGGTGACCGGACCTACCGGCCCACTTCCAGTCCCAGGTGGTGGGCGAGGAAGGCCAGCTGGTCGGCGCTGAGCGCCACGCTCCGGCTCACCGAGCGGGAGCTGTGCCCGACCTGAGCCTCGGCGCGAAGCAACACCGGGCGTTCCCCGATCGGAGCCGACGTGGCGTGCTGAAGGGCGGCGCACAGCTTGCGGGCGTGCAGTGGGTCCACCCGGGTGTCGTTGTCGAACACCGTGAACAGGATCGCCGGGTATCGGGTGCCCTCGCGCACGTTGTGGTACGGCGAGTAGCCCAACAACCAACCCAGCTGTTCGGCGTCGTCGGCGGTGCCGTACTCGACGTTCCACAGCTGTCCCAGGCCGAAGCGCTCGTAGCGCACCATGTCCAGCAGGGGCGCCGAACACACGGCCGCGCGGAACAGGTCCGGCCGCTGGGTCACCATCGAACCCACCAGCAGCCCGCCGTTGCTGCCACCCATGACGGCGAGCCGGTCGCGGGTGGTCACTCCGGTGTCGATGAGGTGTTCGGCGGCCGCGGCGCAGTCGTCGAACACGTTCTGCTTGGCGGCGAGCATGCCACCGCGGTGCCAGGCCTCGCCCTCCTCCAGCCCACCGCGCAGGTTGGCGACCGCGTAGACGCCGCCGGCCCGCACCCACGACAGGATCGCCGCGGAGTAGGCGGGGGTCAGCGAGATCTGGAAGCCGCCGTAGCCGTACAGGATGGTCGGCCGAGGCCCGTCCGCCGCCTCGGGCGGGGACACCACCAACATTCGCACCGTGGTGCCGTCCTTGGACGTGAACGCGACCTGTTCGGTGCGCACCTGCGGCACGTCGATGTCGCCGGGTGCGCGCTCCCACAGTTCCACCGCGCCGGTGCGGGCGTCGTAGTGGTACACCGACGAAGGGTGGGTGTTGTCGGTGTAGCCGAACCACGCCTCGTGGCCGCCCTCGGGGCGGGAGGTGAGGCCGGCGAGGCTGCCCAGGCCCGGCATGGGCACCGAACCCAGGGGGGCGCCGTCGGCCGGGTCGTGCCGGGTGATCTCGCTGATCGCGTGCCGACTCCAGGTGACGAGGAGCTCGGGCGAGTCGAGCCCGTCCCCGTCCAGGAGGGCGAAACCGTCCAGGACGGCCTCGGGGTCCTCGGCGACCAGCGTGGTCCAGTTCTCGTAGGACGGATCGGCGGGATCGACGACGCACAGGCGCCCACGCGAGGCGTCACGGTCGGTGAGCAGGTACAGGCGTCCGTCCCGACCCACATGGGGGCTCAGGTCGGCGTCCACACCCTCCTGGACGGTGAGCAGGCGGGGGCTCTCCAGCGGGCTCGTGCTCAGGTCGGCGACCCAGGCCTCGGTGGCGGACGAGGTGCCCCGCACCGAGGTCAGGGTCAGCCAGCGACCGTCCCGGCTGAGGGAGACACCGAAGTAGTCGGTCTTGTCCCGGCCCTCGCCGAAGACGATGGGGTCCTCCTCCACCGGAGTGCCCAGGCGGTGCAGGTAGACGCGACGGTGGTAGGCCTCCTCACCGTCGGGGACCCGTTCCTCGGGCAGGCGACGCACGTAGTAGAACGCCGAGCCGTCGGGTAGCCACGCCACCGGGCTGTACCGGGTGCGGGGGATGGGGACGTCGACGGGTTCGCCGGTCTCCACGTCCATGATCCGCAGCAGCGACTCCTCGTCACCGCCCTCGGAGAGCTGGTAGGAGAGCAGTCGGCCATCGGGAGAGGGCCGCCAGGAGTCCAGGGTGGTCAGCCCGGAGGGATCCATGGCCCCGGGGTCGATGAGCGTACGTTCGGGACCCTCGCCATCGCGTACGTACAGCACCGCGTGTTCCTGGCCGGGGTCGCGGCGTACGCCGAAACGGCGGTCGCCCCGCCACAGCGGTACACCGACGCCGCCGGCTCCCATGAGGGAACGCAGCCGTTCCGCGAACACCTCACGGGCGTCTTGGTCGACGCCGATCCGTTGGTACAGGGTGTCCTGCGCCGAGGCCCACTCCTTGGTGGAAGCGGCGTCGGCGTCCTCCAACCACCGGTAGGGGTCGTGGACCGTGTGGCCGTGCAGGTTCTCTTCGATGTCCAGCCGTTCGGCCGGGGGATAGCGGAGTTCGCGCATGCTTTGCACCCTATCCACCCATATCTCACCCTGCGTGTTCGGCGCGGCGTCACCATGGAACTCACCGTGCGGGCCGCACAATGGGTTCGAGAAATCGACAACAGACGTTTTCTGGGCAGCCCAGCGTAAATTGGGGTGGCGCTGGAGTGCTTCCACCAAGCAGACTGAATGCGGGACGCAACTCGGCGGGAACCACCGGGAGGTCCGTGTGGCAAGGCGTAAGAAGACACCGATCCTGGGATCGGTGCACAGGGAGGTCTCCTGGCTGGCCGATCGGCTGGCCGGGGAAGAGACACGGCGGTCGTTCGCGACGGCCGAGGTGACGCGATGAGCGGCCGGCGCAGCAAGGAGGGCGGTCCAGGCACCGCCCGACGCCACGTGCTGCTGCTCAACGCCAGTTTTGAACCACTGACGACACTTCCACTGCGCAGGGCGATTCTGCTCGTGCTCCGAGAGAAGGCGGATGTCGTGCACGAGGACGGCACCGGAGCGGTGCTGCATTCGGCGACGAGGGCCTACGACGTGCCGTCGGTGATCAGACTGCGGCGTTACATCAGTGTTCCGTACAGCCGCAGGGTGCCGCTCACCCGTGTCGCACTGATGCGGCGGGACCGGCACACGTGCGGGTACTGCGGAAAGAAGGCCGAGACGATCGACCACGTCATCCCGCGCAGCCGCGGTGGCGCGCACGTATGGGAGAACGTCGTGGCGGCCTGCAAGCCGTGCAACCACCGCAAGGCGGACAAGTTCCTCGACGAGATCGGCTGGGAACTGCACATCACCCCCAAGGTGCCCAAGGGTCCCCACTGGCGGTTGATCAACGGTGACCTGCACGGTGACCCACAGTGGGAGCCGTACATGGCGCACTTGGCCGCCTGACGAGGCCTGTGAGGGTCGGAGTACCGGGCGTCCCAACACCCGGCCCCTCAGACGCCCCCGGGAGTCGAATCCCCTTCGACCCCGGGGGCGTCCCCTTGCCCGGAGGTTCGGGTCCCTGGTCCCCCCACACGCGGTGGGCGGCGTCCTATTCTGGGGACATGCCCAGATACGACTTCCGCTGTCGCGAGTGCGGCGACACCTTCGAACTGTCCCGTCCGATGGCCGAGTCCGACAGTCCGGCCGCCTGCCCGCAGGGGCACGACGACACCGTGCGTCTCCTGTCCACCGTCGCCGTGGGCGGTCGTGCCACGGCCCCGGCTCCCTCCGGGGGAGGCGGCTGCTGCGGGGGCGGTTGCTGCGGCTGAGCCCTACGCCGTTCCCGAACGCGGGTCGCCTACGACCACGCGTTGCCCACGGCGGCGCGTCGTCCGTGGCCACCCGTTGTCCACAGCCGAAAGGGGCGGCCCTGGTGGGGCCGCCCCTTTCCATGTTCGACTCGTCCCCTACCTCTCGATCTGGGTGACGTCGCGAGCGGCCCCGGTGGAAGCGGACGTTGCCATCGCGGCGTAGGCGCGCAGCGCCGCCGTCACCGGACGCCGCCGATCGCGCGGCTGGAACCGGCCCAGCTCCTTGAGCAGCCGCTCACGCCGGGTGTTCAGCTCGTCCTCGGGGACCTCCAGCACCAGACCCCGATTGGGGATGTCGATGCTGATGGTGTCGCCGTCCTCGACCAGGGCGATGTCGCCGCCGGCCGCCGCCTCGGGGGAGGCGTGGCCGATGGACAACCCCGAGGTTCCGCCGGAGAAGCGCCCGTCGGTGATGAGCGCGCACGCCTTGCCCAGGCCGCGCCCCTTGAGGAAGCTCGTCGGGTACAGCATTTCCTGCATGCCGGGGCCGCCCCTGGGGCCCTCGTAGCGGATGACGACCACGTCACCGGGCTCGATCCGCTTGTTGAGGATGCCGTCGACGGCGTCCTCCTGGGACTCGAACACCTTGGCGGGTCCGGAGAAGGTCCACAGTTCCTCCTCCACGCCGGCGGTCTTGACGATCGCGCCGTCGGGGGAGAGGTTGCCGAACAGCACGGCCAGGCCACCGTCCTTGGTGTAGGCGTGCTCCACCGAGCGGATGCAGCCCTTCTCCCGGTCGGTGTCCAGGGTCTCCCAGCGGGTGCTCTGCGAGTAGGCCTTGGTGGTGCGGCGGCCACCGGGCGCGGCGTGGAAGAGCTCCACGGCCACGTCGCTCGCGGTGTCGGTGGTGATGTCCCACTCGGCGATGAACTCACCGATGGTCTTGCCGTGCACGGTCGGCAGGGAGGTGTCCAGCAGCCCACCGCGGGCCAGCGAGCCCATGATGGCGGGGATGCCGCCCGCCCGGTGCACGTCCTCGATGTGGTACTTCTCGGTGTTGGGCGCGACCTTGCACAGGCACGGGACGCGTCGGGAGACCTCGTCGATCTCGGGCAGCCCGAAGTCCACGCCCGCTTCGGTGGCGGTGGCCAACAGGTGCAGGATCGTGTTGGTGGAGCCGCCCATGGCCACGTCCAGTGCCATGGCGTTGCCGAAGGCGGCCGGTGTGGCGATGGACAGCGGCAGCACCGAGTCGTCGTCGTCCTCGTAGTAGCGCTTGGCGGCCTCGACGACCAGGCGTCCGGCGTCCTCGTACAGGGCGCGGCGGGCGGTGTGAGTGGCCAGGACGGTGCCGTTGCCGGGCAGGGCCAGGCCCATCACCTCGGTGAGGCAGTTCATGGAGTTGGCGGTGAACATGCCCGAACAGGAACCGCAGGTCGGGCAGGCGTTCTCCTCCATCTCGTCCAGTTCTTCCTGGGAGACGCTCTCGTCCGCGGCGGCGATCATCGGGTTGATCAGGTCGAGCTTCTTGACGGTGACGGCGGTGCCCTCGACCACCGTGACCTTGCCGGCCTCCATGGGACCACCGGAGACGAACACGGTGGGGATGTTCAGGCGCATCGCCGCGAGCAGCATGCCGGGGGTGATCTTGTCGCAGTTGGACACGCAGACCAGGGCGTCGGCGCAGTGCGCGTTGACCATGTATTCGAGCGAGTCCGCGATGAGTTCGCGACTGGGCAGCGAGTACAGCATCCCGCCGTGCCCCATGGCGATGCCGTCGTCGACGGCGATGGAGTTGAACTCGCGCGGCACGCCACCGGCCTCGCGGATGGCGTTGGCGACGACCTCGGCGACCTCGCGCAGATGCACGTGACCGGGCACGAACTCGGTGAAACTGTTGGCCACGGCCACGATGGGCTTGCCGAAGTCCTCGCGCTCCACACCGGTCGCGCGCATGAGAGCGCGTGCGCCGGCCATGTTTCTGCCGTGGGTGACCGTACGTGAACGTAGGGGCGGCATGGGTGGACTCCCATCGTTACGGGTGTTTCCCTGCGATGGTAGTCCCCTTCCGGGGCCGCTTCGGTCTCGCCCGGGAAGACGGGCGTTCCGGATAATGAGACATCGGGGTGGATTCTCCCCGGTCAGGTCCCTGGCCTTCCGTCCGGCGGCGGTCTCGTTCGCGCGCCGGACGGCTCCTTCCTGCCGGCCCGAGTCGCTTCGGTCTCGGGCATACGTAAGGCCCGGAACCACGGCGTCGTGGCGCTTTTCCGGGCCGAGCGGCGGCGGGGGACCGAAGTCAATATCGGGGTGGCAGGGCCTTCCTCGCGGCCTGGTAGATCTCCTCGATCTCGGATTCGCTGAGCCGGTCGCGGCCGGTGCGCAGCCACTTGCGGACCTTGGTGCCGGTGATGATGTCCACTCCGCGCAGGCGGTGGCTGTCCCAGGGCATGCCGGGACCGTAGATGGCCAGTGAGGCGCGGACCTTGATCTCGCGGCCGAGCTCCTTGCCGACGAGCTCCGCCGCGCGTTCGGCCTCTTCCAGGGCCTCGTCGATCCGTTCGTTCTTGCTGAACCGACCGTGGTACAGCTTCTCCAGCTTGTTGCGCAGCGGGAGGCGCTTGTCCCAGGACTCGGAGTCGATGGCGAAGGCGCCGCGGCGACCGACGATGAAGTGGTCGATCTGCCCGTTGCCGCCGGGCACGGCGCGCGCGTGCAGGACGCGGTAGCCGAGCTGCTTCATGACCTTGAGCTGGGCCTCGGTGCGACGCTGTGCCGCCGAGGGTTT
The DNA here is from genome assembly GCF_053619415.1 of Nocardiopsis sp. NPDC055551. Classification (NCBI taxonomy): domain Bacteria; kingdom Bacillati; phylum Actinomycetota; class Actinomycetes; order Streptosporangiales; family Nocardiopsidaceae; genus Nocardiopsis; species Nocardiopsis sp. NPDC055551. The sequence continues at coordinate 99,262 of NZ_JBSHJJ010000012.1, forward strand.
GCGCCAGCGTGGGATTTCGGACTCCCGGCGCGAGCTCCAGACCATGACGGAGACCAGGGCGACCAGTCCGAAAGTGACGCCGACCCGCCACTCCCCGGTGAGCATGCCGATGCCACCGGCGACGATCGCGGCGATCGTGCTCCGGATGATCCACCGGCGGAGGGCGTCGTTGGACTTGAGGGCCCCGTACAGGGCCTTGCCGCCGATCCCGTCGGTCCTGCGTTGGTTGGGGAAGAAGAGGGCGTTGTTTCCTTCGGGTTCGGACCCTCCGGAAGATGAGTTGCGACTGTTCACTCTGGTTGCCGATTCCACGACGGACAGGTTAGTTCCATCCATATCCGAGTCCTAGTGCATTACTTCTCACACTTTTCTTACCTTGCGCCCTTGCATCCGTACGTGTTCGGATGCCGAGAATGGGGAAGGGTTACTTTTTTGTCGTCTCTCTAGAGAAGATCGACCTCATTCGCGTGGTGCCCGTTGCCTTACCCCGTTAATCTCTGGCGGTATGACCCGGATGCACGAACTTCCCCTTCATCGGCTCGTGGCACTGGTCCGCAGTCGTGAGCTGTCGCCTGTTGAGATCACTGAGCACTATCTGACGCGGATTCGCAGGTTCGACGAACGTTCCGGCGCCTATGTTTCGGTCCTCGAAGAAAGCGCCCTAGAGCAGGCCCGAAATGCGGAGAAGCGGGTCGTCTCCGACACGCCGGCCACTCTTCCGGCCCTGCTGGGGATCCCCTTGCCCGTCAAGGACCTGGACCCCCTGGCCGGCGCACCCGTCACTTTCGGCTCCCGCCTGTACACGGGCCTCACCGCCCCCACCGACTCCGCGGTGGTCGCGCGACTGCGCGAGGCCGGCGCGGTGTTCCTCGGCAAGACCAACACCCCCGAATTCGGGTCGACCTGCTACACCGAGAACGACATCGCCCCGCCCACCCGTAACCCCTGGGACACCCGGCTGTCGCCGGGCGGCTCCAGCGGGGGCGCCGCGGCCGCGGTGGCCGCCGGACTCGCGCCGGCGGCGCAGGGCAGTGACGGCGGCGGTTCGATCCGCATCCCCGCCTCGGTCTGCGGCCTGTTCGGACTCAAGCCCACCCGGGGGCGGATCTCCATCGGCCCCGACCGGGTGGATTTGTTCGGTCTGTCCACCTCCGGGCCGATCACCCGCACCGTCCTGGACGCGGCCCTGCTCTTGGACGTCATGGCGGCCGATCACCCCGGCGACGTCTACGCGGCCCCGCCCCTGGCACCCGGCGAGACCTTCGCCGGCCACGCCCGACGCGAACCGGGGCGGCTGCGGATCGGCCGCTACACCGACACCGGATCCGCCGGAATCCCCGTCCACCCCGACGTGCTGGCCGCCTACGAGGAGACGACCAGGCTGCTCGTGGAACTGGGACACGAGGTGACGCCGATCGAGGCTCCCGTCGACGCCCACTTCGCCGGCACCTACGCCGACGACTTCCAGTACCTGTGGGAGGCGATGAGCGCGGCCACCCCGGTGGACCCCGCCCGCGAGAGCGAACTCACCCCCATCAACCGTTGGCTGCGCGAACGCGCCGGGTCCACCCCCGCGCCCGACCTCGTCGCGGCCTGGGCCCGGCTCCAATGCGGCGTGCGTTCACTGCTGGCCGCCACCGAGCCCTACGACGCGGTCCTGAGCCCCACCCTGGCCGCGCCACCGGTCCCCATCGGCCACTTCACCGGCGACGGACCCGAGACCGAGTTCCGACGGATGACGGAGTTCACGCCGTTCACCTCGGTCTACAACGTGAGCGGACAGCCGTCGGTGAACGTGCCGCTGCACTGGTCCGAGCGTGGTCTGCCGATCGGTGTGATGCTCACGGGTCGCATGGGCGGAGAGGGGACCCTGCTGTCCCTGTCGGCCCAACTGGAGAGGGCGCGTCCATGGGCGCACCGTTTCCCGCCGGGCTGGGAGGAGTGACCTCCGAACGGTCGACCGGGGCCTCCTCCCGGGGAGGGGCTTCCTCGCGAGTCGACGGGTGACGCAGGAACAGGGTGAGCACCGCGGCCAGCGTCACCAGGCCGACCGCGCCCAACACCCCGCCGGCGATGCCTTTGGAGTCCACCAGCGCGCCGGTCAGCGGACCGGCCACGGCGCCGCCCGTGCTCATGGCCGTGGCCATCCACCCGAACGCCTCCGCCCGCCGGTGGGAGGGCGCGGTGTCGCCCAGCCGTCCCATCACCGCGGCCAGCGTCGGAGCCAGGGCGAGCCCGGACACGAACAGCAGCGGGGTGATGAGCAGGGGCGTGGGCAGGTGCGTGATGGGCGGCACGAACGGAACCAGGATCGCGATACCGGCCGCGGCGCCGAACGCCCGCAGCGGCAGGCGCGGCACGCCCTTCAGACCGCCGGCGACGGCACCGCCCACCAACGATCCCAGCGCCCACACGGAAGCCAGCACCATCACGTACCGGGGCGCGTTCAACTCGTTGGCCCACGCCACGATCACCAGGTCCATGCCCACCACACCGGAGACGATGAGCAGGCACGTCACGAAGATCAGGCACAGCGCGGGGGACGCCAGCAGACTCCGCCGCCGTACCTCTCGCGGAGCGGCGGCCTCGTCGGTTCCGGCCTCGGCGGACGTCCCGTGCCCGACCGACGCCGGACCGGTGACCCCGGCGCGCCGCAACGCCCACGCGAACCCCACCGAACCCGCCAGCCCCAGCAGGCCCAACATCAACAGGGCGTATCGGGGGCCGGCCATCGCCACCACGGCGGCGGTGAGGATCGGTGAGAAGACGAACAACAACTCCTGGGTGGTGGCCTCGGCCGCGTAGATGGCCTGACGCTCGGGCCCATGGGTCAACCGCGGCCACAGCGCCCGCACGATCTGGTTGGCCGGGGTGCCGAACAGGCCGGTCCCCAGCGCCAACGGCATCGACAGCCACCACAGCGACGCGGGCAGCAGCGCCATGGTCGTCAATCCCACGGTGAACACCACGCCGCACACCAGGACCAGGCGGTCACCGCCGCCGCGGTCCGCCATACGCCCTCGTAGTGGCCCCACCAACGCCATGCCCAGGGTGAACGCCCCCGCGACCAGACCCGCCAAGGTGTAGGAACCGGTCCATCCCTGCACCAGGAAGGTGACCGCGATCATCAGTCCCGGGGTGTAGAACCGCGCGATGAGGGACCACAGGAGCAGGGACATGACGTGGGGCACGGCGAAGAGCCGTCGGTAGTTGGCGAGCACGCTCCCGATTATGCGCTTGACCGGGCGGAGCCGCGACGGAACGAACGGACCGTGCGACAGAGGTCACCGTTCGTACCGGAAAGTCGCCGAAGAGCTCGGCTCATGTTCGGTCCGGGTACGGAACCGGCGACCACCTTTCGCCCCCACGCCGGGGCGCCCTCCGGTGTACACACGCCCTGGTGGGGCATGATCGGTTTCTGTGAGGGACGTTCAGCTTGCCCGGGTGGCCGAGCAGTACGGGATCGCGACCACGTACGAGGACTGGCGGGGACGACGGGTGCCCGTCGGCCTCGACACGATCCGTCATGTCCTGGCGGCGATGGGGGTGGATCCGGCCGACCCCGAGCCGCGCCCGGAGAGAGGGCCGTTGCCACCGGCGGTCGTGCTCCGCGAGGGAAAGGCACCCGACCTGGTGCTGCCCGACGGTGCGCGCGCCGTCGTGGAGACCGCGGACGGGGCGCTGCTGCCCTTCGACCCGGGACTGCCACTGGGCGTGCACACCCTGCGGGTCACCGACAACGGCACCGACCACGCCGCTCCGCTGCTGGTGGTCCCCGACCGGATCGAACCCACCGCGCTGAGCCGGAACCCGCGACTGTGGGGCCTGATGGCCCAGGTCTACAGCGTGCGTTCGCGCGCTTCTTGGGGCACCGGCGACCTACGCGACCTCACCGAACTCGCCGACTGGAGCGCCCGAGACCTGGGCGCCGACTTCACCCTGATCAACCCCCTGCACGCTACCGAGCCGACGGCCCCCATCGAACCCTCGCCGTACCTGCCGGTGAGCCGTCGCTACGGGAGCCCGCTCTACATCAGGATCGAGGACGTGCCCGAGTACGCGCGGCTCGACCCGGCCCAACGCGAAGGTGTCCAACGCCTGGCCCGGCCACTGCGCGAACGCGGACGGACCGCCGACCTCCTCGACCGCGACGCCGTCTGGGAGGCCAAGAAGGCCGCCCTTGAGGTCCTCTTCCAAGTGCCGCGCGCGCCCGGCCGCGAGGAGGTACTACGCCGCTACCTGGACGGTGAGGGACAGGCGCTGGTCGAGTTCGCCACCTGGTCCGCGTTGGCCGAGGAGTACGGTTCCGACCACCGGACCTGGCCCGCGCACCTACGCGACGTCGGTGCCCTCGCCGTCGGCAAGGAGGCGCTCCGACGCTGGCCGCGGGTGGAGTTCCACCGGTGGTTGCAGTGGATCCTCGACGAGCAACTCGCCCTCGCCCAGAACGGCGCCCTCAACGCCGGGATGAGTCTGGGCATCGTGCACGACCTGGCCATCGGGGTGCAGGCCGGCGGCGCCGACGCCTGGATGTTCCAGGACACGCTGGTGCGGGGGCTGCACGTGGGCGCGCCCCCGGACGAGTTCAACCGCCTCGGGCAGGACTGGGGACAGCCGCCCTGGCACCCCACGGACCTGGCCCGGCAGGGGTACGGCCCGCTGCACCAGATCCTCGCCCACAACCTGCGGCACGCGGGCGGCCTGCGGATGGACCACGTGATGGGGCTGTTCCGGCTCTGGTGCGTACCTGAGGGAGCCTCCGCCGACCAGGGCACCTATCTCGAGTACGACCACGAGGGCATGGTGGGAGTCCTGGCCCTGGCCGCGCGCGAGGCGGACGCGGTCATCATCGGCGAGGACCTGGGCACCGTGGAGCCGTGGGTGCGCGAACACCTGTCGGACCGGGGGATCTTCGGAACCTCGGTGCTGTGGTTCGAGAACGACGAACGGGGACGGCCGCGCACGCCCGACCGTTGGCGTACCGACTGCCTGGCCACCGTCGACACCCACGACCTGCCGCCGGTGGCGTCGTTCCTGTCGGCCGAACACGTGGAGTTGCGCGACCGCCTGGGACTGCTCGACCGGCCCGTGGCCGAGGAGCGGGCGGACTCCGAGGAACGCGTGGGCCGGTGGCGCGAGACGCTCGTGGAACTGGGGTTGCTGGACGCCGACGTCGACCCGCTGGCCGACCCGGCGGCGGTCGTCGCCGCCATGCACGCCTACCTGGAGGCCACCCCGGCCCGGATGCTCGGGGTGGCGCTCACCGACGTGGTGGGGGAGCGACGCATGCAGAACCAGCCGGGCACCAGCACCGAGTACCCCAACTGGCGGATTCCACTGACCAGTGGCGAGGGCGAACCGGTGCTGGTGGACGAGCTGCTCGCCGACCCGCGAACGGTGGGCCGGATCCGGCGCACCCTGGGCCCGCTGGGCGGCCCCGGGCGTATCCGGTAGCCGGTCCCGAGGAAAACTCCGGCCCCGGAAGGAGGAAGATCCCTTCCGGGGCCGTCGTGTGTTCGACCCGGCGTCAGGCCTGGCCGGCGGCGATGTCCGTGGCGCGGGCGCGCAGGGCGCGCTCCACCCCGGCCTTGCCCTCGATCAGCAGCCGGCGCAGCGCCGGGGCGGGGGAGTGTTCGGCGATGTAGGCGTCCGTGCGCTCCAGCGTCCCCTCCTCGACCAGGTGGCTCGGGTAGGCGACCTCGGCGAAGGTCTGGGCGAACTCACCGGTCCACTTGTCCCAGGCCGGGGCCAACTGCGTGAAGTACCGGTCCAGGAAGGGGCGGTACAGGTCCGACTGCAGCGGCTCGGTGAAGCCCAGCAGCACCGAGCGGAACTCGGCGTTGGCCAGGTCGCCACCGACGATCCGCTCCCAGGCGGCCTCCTTGGCCTCCGAGGTGGGCACGGCGGCCCGGGCTCCGGCGGCGTTGCGCTGACCCGCGGCGGTGGGGTCGGCCTTCGACTCGGCGGCGATCTCGGTCTCGCCCGCCTCACCGGCGGCGACCAGACGGTGCAGCAGGGTCCAACGCAGGTCGGTGTCGACGGTCAGCCCGTCCACGGTGAGCGCGCCGTCCAGCAGCCCACGCAGCAGTGACAGGTCGGCCTCGGTGACCGCCACCGACGCGAGCGCGTTGACGTAGGCCAGCTGCAGGTCGCCACCGGGCTCGGCGGAGGACAGCAGCTCGCGCAGACGGGTCCCCAGCTTCTCGAAGCCGACGGGACGCCAGGCCGGGTCGGCGTAGTTGACGATGGCGCCCGCGGCCTGCCGCAGCAGGGTCTGGGCGACCATGACGTCGCTCACGCCGCTGATCCCGGAGATGACCAGCTCGACGTAGTCGCGGGCGGCCATCTCACCGTCGCGGGTCATGTCCCAGGCGGCGCCGAAGGCCAGGGCCCGGGGCAGTGACTCGCGGATCTCACCGACGCCCTCGATCACGGTGCGCAGGGAACGCTCGTCCAACCGGATCTTGGTGAAGGTGAGGTCGTCGTCGTTGATCAGTACCAGGTCGGGGCGGGACTGACCGACCAGCTCGGGCACCTCGGTACGCTCGCCGCTCACGTCCAGCTCCACGCGCTCACGACGCACGATGCCGTTCTCGGTGCGGTCGTACAGGCCGACGGCCAGACGGTGCGAGCGCAGGGTCGGGTGCTCGGTGGGGGCCTCCTGCAGGATCGCGAAGGACGTGAAGTTCCCGTCGGCGTCCACCTCGAACTCCGGGCGCATGGTGTTGACGCCCGTGGTCTCCAGCCACTCGCGCGACCAGCCGGACAGGTCCCGACCCGAAGCGGCCTCCAAGTGCTTGAAGAGGTCCTTCAGCTCGGTGTTGCCGAACGCGTTCTCCTTGAAGTAGGCGCGAACGCCCGCGAAGAAGTCGTCCACGCCCACGTACGCCGCGAGCTGCTTGAGCACCGAGGCGCCCTTGGCGTAGGTGATGCCGTCGAAGTTGACCTCGACCGCCTGGATGTCGACCATGTCGGCGGCGATCGGGTGGGTGGAGGGCAGCTGGTCCTGGCGCAGCGCCCACGCCTTCTCGACGTTGGCGAAGGTGGTCCACGCGTCGGTCCACTTGGTGGCGTTGGCCTGGCAGTAGACGCTGGCGTAGGTTGCGAAGGACTCGTTCAGCCACAGATCGTCCCACCAGCGCATGGTGACCAGGTCACCGAACCACATGTGCGCCATCTCGTGCAGGATGGTCTCGGCGCGACGCTCATAGCGGGCGTCGGTGACCCGGGACCGGAAGACGTAGTCCTCCAGGAAGGTGACGGCGCCGGCGTTCTCCATCGCCCCGGCGTTGAACTCCGGCACGAACAGCTGGTCGTACTTGCCGAAGGCGTAGCGCACGTCGAACAGGCCGTGGAAGAAGTCGAAGCCCTGCTTGGTGACCTCGAACAGGGCGTCGGAGTCCAGGTGCTCGGCCAGGGACGCGCGGCAGTACAGGCCCAGCGGGATGCCGTCGTGCTCGTCGCGGACCACGTGGTAGGGACCGGCGATGAGCGCCGTGATGTAGGTGGACATCACCGGGGTGGCGGGGAAGTGCCAGCGCACGCGCTCGTCCCCGGCCGCCTCACGCTCGACGTCGGGAGCGCTGTTGGACACGACCTCCCAGGACGGCGGCGCGTACACGGTCAGCTCGAACGTGCCCTTCAGGTCGGGCTGGTCGAAGCACGTGAACATACGCTGCGCGTCGGCGGTCTCGAACTGCGAGTACAGGTACACGGCCTCGTCGACCGGGTCGACGAAGCGGTGCAGGCCCTCACCGGTGCGCATGTAGGCGGCGTCGGCGACCACGGTCAGCTCGTTGTCGGCCGCGACGTCGGGCAGGGCCAACCGCTCACCGTCGAACAGCGCGGCCACGTCGAGCTCCACGCCGTTGAGGGTGGCCTCCCGCACCGTGGGCGCGACCAGGTCGATGAAGGTACGGGCACCCGGTTCGGAGGAGGAGAAACGCACCGTGGTGGTGGACCGGAAGGTCTCGCCCCCGGTCGTCAGGTCCAGCTCCACGTCGTAGGAGTCGACGCCGAGGATGCGCGCCCGCTCCCGGGCCTCGTCCCTTGTGAGGTTCCCTGCCACGCAAAGCTCCCTTCGCGGCCGCCGTCTTCGCCGGCCGGAGTCTCATTGCCGGTCACGGCGAGCCCACCGACCAGCGGATCAGCCGGGGGCGGGCCTCGTCGGGCCGGAGGTCGTCCATCGGCTTCGATCCTGCCACGCGCGGGTGCGGAATGCGCAACCGATGCGTGGGGTTGTGGATCTACGCGACGAAAGTTCGCGACCCACTCGACGAGGAGTACCGGAAAATGACGCAGACCCCCGAACAGCAGGGCGATCAGGTCGTCTGGGCCGACATGTGGTTCGACCCCGCGTGCCCGTGGGCCTGGATGACCTCTCGCTGGCTGTTGGAGGTGGAGAAGGTACGCCAGGTGAGGGTGCGTTGGCACGTGATGAGCCTGGGCGTCCTCAACGAGGGTCGGGACCTGCCCGAGGAGTACAAGAAGGGGATCGAACGCTCCTGGAAGGCGGTGCGTGTGTGCGTCGCCGCCGAACAGCGCTTCGGACCCGAGGTCCTGGACCGCCTCTACACGGCGCTGGGCACCCGTTTCCACAACCAGGGCGAGCCCCAGGCCATCGAGACGATCCGCGCCGCGCTGGCCGACGCCGACCTGCCGGCGGACCTGGCCGAGGCCGCGGACTCCACCGAATACGATGAGGCCCTGCGGGCCTCGCACGCCGAGGCGATGAAGCTGGTCGGCGAGGACGTCGGTACCCCCGTCGTCCAGGTCGAGGGTGTCTCGTTCTTCGGCCCCGTCGTCTCCCCGACGCCGCGCGGCGAGGAGGCCGGGAAGCTGTGGGACGGCGTGCGTCTGGTCGCCGGGATCGACGGCTTCTTCGAGCTCAAGCGCACCCGCACCCGTGACCCCATCTTCGACTGACCCACCCTGGAGGAACCCATGCCCGGGCCGGATGACGACCGTCGCGTCGACTTCTTCGATGACCTGGAGATCCTGCCCGACATCACCGGCGACGAGCGCGCCGAGGGGTGGGGCGACACCGAGGAGGACTCCACGGCGCGACTGATCGCCGACCGCCCCCCGCACTGGGGCTGAGCCCGGCCCACCCGGACACCACCACGGGGGTCACAGGGGATGCCCGTTGAGGGTGGTGGGCGTAGACGACGATGAGGAACCGTCTGCGAAGGCCCCGAACACGCGCCGAAGCGCCGGCGAAGACGCAGAGAACACGACCCGGTATCCGTGAAACCACGGATACCGGGTCGTTCGCCGTCGGGGGGTATGGCCAACCCGAATCCCGTTCTGCGAAGGTGGTGTCATGCGATCCCTCTACATCGATGGCGCCTGGCGCGATTCCACCTCCGACGAGGCCCTGGACGTGATCAACCCTGCGACCGAGCAGGTCATCGACACGGTTCCGGCCGGATCCACCGCTGATGTCGACGCCGCGGTCGAGGCCGCGGCCACCGCGTTCGAGGGGTGGTCCGCGCTCACTCCGGGGCAGCGCGTCACCCACCTGACCAAGGCCCTGAAGCTGTTCGCCGCGCGGCAGAAGGACATCGCCGCGATCATGACCGAGGACATGGGCGCGCCCACCGGCTTCGCCACCAAGGTGCAGGTCGGCCTCCCCTCCCTGATGTTCAGCACCTACATCGACCTGGTGGAGCAGCACGGGGAGCGCTACTTCACCGGTGAGAAGGTCGGCAACTCCCTGGTGGTGCACGAACCGATCGGCGTGGTCGGCGCCATCACCCCGTGGAACTACCCGCTGCACCAGATCGTGCTCAAGGTGGTCCCCGCCCTGTTGGCGGGAAACACCGTGGTGCTCAAGCCCAGTGAGGTCGCCCCGCTGGGCGCCTACGCCCTGACCGAGGTGTTCGAGGAGAGCGGGCTCCCGGCCGGTGTGTTCAACCTGGTCAGCGGCACGGGCCCGGTGGTGGGCGAGGCCATCGCCGCGCACCCGAAGGTCGACATGGTCTCTTTCACCGGCTCCACCCGCGCCGGGACCAGGGTGTCCCAGGTGGCGGCCGAGACGGTCAAGCGGGTCGCCCTGGAACTGGGCGGTAAGTCGCCCAACGTGATCCTGCCCGACGCCGACCTGACGCAGGCGGTCAAGCGCGGTGTCGCCGACGTCATGCGCAACACCGGGCAGAGCTGCAACGCGCTCACCCGCATGTTGGTGCACCGCGACTCCTACGAGGAGGCCGTGGAACTGGCCGCCGCGTCCGTCGCCAAGTACGTCCCGGGCGACCCGACCGACGAGGGCACCCGCCTGGGCCCGTTGGTCTCCGCCACCCAGTTGGAGAAGGTCCGTTCCTACATCGACCTCGGTGTGAAGGAGGGGGCTCGCCTGGTCACCGGCGGCTCCGAGCCGGTGGAGGGCCACGAGAAGGGCTACTTCGTGCGGGCGACGGTCTTCGCGGACGTGCGCAACGACATGCGCATCGCCCAGGAGGAGATCTTCGGCCCGGTCCTGGCGCTCATCCCCTACGACACGGTGGAGGAGGCGGTCGGCATCGCCAACGACACCGTCTACGGGCTCAGCGCGGCCGTGTGGTCGGGCGACTCCGAGCAGGGGCTGGAGGTGGCCCGTAGGCTGCGCGCCGGTCAGGTGGAGCTCAACGGCGGCGCCCTCAACCCGCTCGCGCCCTTCGGCGGATACAAGCGCTCGGGCAACGGTCGGGAGTGGGGTCTGCCCGGTCTGGTGGAGTTCTGCGAGGTCAAGGCCGTACAGATGTAGCATCCGGGGTCGTTGTGGCCGGGGGCGCCTGTGGGAGGTGTCACTTCGCGGGACCGCGTTCGCGGGGAATCACCCCCGGTGAAGCGTGTGTTGTGCGGTGTGGGAAGATCCCGATCGGGCATCCCCGGTCGAAACCAAACGAGGTGTGAGTTGAGCAACAAGCCTGCGGTCTCCAAGGCAGGTCCTCTGAGTAAGGACCTCAAGTCGATCCTTATCAGCAACGTGATCGCCATCTTGTCGATGGCGGGCTTCGCCGCTCTCGGGCTGAGCGTCGCCGCCGCCGCGGCCGGAGTCTGAGCGGCCCACGGACGAGGCGTACGCCTCCCACACGCTCCGCCGCGCCCCACCCGAACGTTCACGGGTGGGGCGCGGCGTTTTTCGTGCGTGGAAGCTGTCACACTGGTGACGTGCGTGTTTACCTTGGATCAGATCATGCGGGCTTCGAGCTCAAAGAACACCTCGTCTCCTGGCTGAAGGAGCGGGGCCACGAGGTCGTGGACGCCGGGCCGGCCGTCTACGACGCGGTGGACGACTACCCGCCGTTCGTCCTGCGCGCCGCCGAGGGCGTGGCGAAGGACCCGGGTTCCCTGGGAATCGTCATCGGTGGCTCCGGCAACGGCGAGCAGATCGCCGCCAACAAGGTCGAGGGCGTTCGTGCGGCCCTGGCCTGGAGCGAGGACACCGCCAAACTGGCGCGCGAGCACAACGACGCGAACGTGCTCGGCATCGGTGGGCGGATGCACTCCCTGGAGGAGTCCACCCGGTTCGTGGAACTCTTCCTGACCACCCCCTACAGCGACGAGGAGCGGCACACCCGCCGCATCGCGATGCTCGGTGACTACGAGCGGACCGGCGAACTGCCCCCGCTTCCGTAACGTCTCGTCGATGGCCCGCCACGAGCGGCCGGACCGGGTCCCCGCCCACCGTGGGGGCCCTTCGTGTTTCCGGGGCGGGACACGCCGTGTCGTCGGGGATCGGGGCGAACGCTCCCGGGGGTCGCCACCGACGCCGGCGGCGGCCAGGGGATCCTGGTGCGTGACCAGGTACGGCGCGGCCCGCCGAGGGCGCGTCCCCACGGGTTTAGGCGGACCCCAAACCCGGGATAGTGGGGCGGATCCGGCCCGGATGCACGTGCCACTTCGAGGCCCCAAGCGCTACAGTTCGTGCACAGCGGCGGGTCAGAGCCATCCGCGGTGCGATGGTGTCACCCTCCGGGCGACCGCCACTCCTTTCGGGTGATCCCCCACGAGCCCCCGGCCCGCCGACGCGAGATCCGCCCCGACGCGACCCCGGCCGCGGCGGTGCGCCGTACGACGACCAGGAGTAACCCCCGCGAGCGAAGCGGGCGCGCCGATCGCGAGGACCCATGAACTCCACACCGACCGCCAAGACCACCCGGCTGTTGCGCTCGACCGCGCAGCGGCTCGTCGCGGTGCTCCGGCGCAAGGTGTTGTTCCGCTACCGGCTCGTCCTCATCACCCTGGTGACCCTGGCCGTGGGCATCGGGGTGGGGGCCGTGTGGGGTCCCACCGGTTGGTTCCCACCCAGCTCCACCATCCTCACCGTTCTCGCCGGTGGCCTGCTCCTCAAACGCAAGAGCCTGGCGTTCCTGCTGGCCGTGGTCGCCGCGGTCCTGGTGTTCGTGGCCTACATGCTCGACTTCGGTCAGGTGGGGCCGGGGCTGCTGGTCACCATCGGGGTCACCGCCGTGCTCTCGTACCTGCTGTCCGGGCTGCGCGAACGCCTCGGAGTGCAGGGGCTCAGCGGCGAGATGATGCTGCTGGACCTGCGCGACCGACTACGCCACCAGGGTCGGCTGCCCAAGCTCCCCAAGGGATGGGGGCGCACCGCCGTGCTGCGTCAGGCCGGCGGTTCCTCCTTCGGTGGCGACTTCGTGGTCTCGATCCTTCGGGAGAACCGGCTCGACGTCGCTCTCGTGGACGTGTCCGGCAAGGGGGTGGACGCCGGGACCCGGGCCCTGCTGCTTTCCGGTGCCTTCAGCGGACTCATCGGCGCGGTGCCCGCCCGCGACTTCCTCGCCCACTGCAACGACTACCTCATGCGCAACAGCGGCGGTGAGGGCTTCGTCACGGCCGTCCACCTGAGCGTGGACATCGTCACCGGCGAGTACCAGGTGGCCTCCGCCGGGCACCCGCCCGCCCTGCACTACGACGGCGGCGGCGGGGTATGGAGCACCACCGAGGCCAAGGGCGTGGTCCTCGGCGTGATCCCGGAGTTGACCTACACCTTCGTCGAGGGCGGGCTCCGTCCCGGCGACGCCATCATGCTCTGCACCGACGGGCTCATCGAGACCCCCGGCGAGGACCTGGACGCCGGCATCGACAAACTCCTCGGCGCCGCGGACACCCTGGTCACCCAGGGATTCGCCACCGGGGCGAGCGAGATCGTCGACACCCTCAGCAAGGACAAGAACGACGACTGCGCGCTCGTCGTCCTCTGGCGCAACTGAAGACCCCACCGCGCGCTCATGGGCGAACGCCCCGCGCCGACGGGTCCCGGATGAGACCGGACGGCCGCCGCCAGAGGTAGGGTCGTCATGTTCCCCGACCCCGTACGAGGTTCTTCGTACACGTCCCCGGATCGCCGTGCCCGCCCTCCCCGTCCCCCCAGACGCCGACGCTCGCACGGCCGACCCCACCAGCGACGAGGGGCCGGACCTTTCCCGAACCACCGGCCCGGCGGACGTGTGCGCCGGGCCCCGGCGATGCAAGGGGGTGCTTCGCATGGACGGCGAGCGCGCTGAAGAACTCATCGATCTGGTCGAGACGAACGACCTGACCGGGATCAGACTCTGGTTGGCCGAACACAGGCCCCACGAGATCGCGGACGAACTCTCCCGCATGACCGGACGCGAGGCGATCATCCCCTTCCGGCTCCTGGACAAGGACCGGGAGCTGGAGGTGTTCGAGGAACTCGATTCGAGCCAACAGCAGAACATCCTCCTGGGCCTGCGTGGAACCGACTTCCACGACCTCCTGGAGGAAATGGAGCCCGACGACCGCGCCAGGCTCATCGGGGAGGCCCCCGCCAAGATCGCCACCCGTGCCCTGGCCGGCCTGAGCCCCTCCGAACGCAGGATGACCGCCGCCCTCCTGGGCTACCCCGAGGATTCCGTCGGTCGGTACATGACCCCCGAGACGGTCGTCCTGCACCGTGACCTCACCGTCGGCCGCGCGCTGGAGGTGGTCCGCGCCAAGGGGGCCGGCGCCGAGATCATCTACACGTTGCCGGTGGTCAGCGACGGCCGCCGTGTGGTCGGCACCGTCACCCTCAGCGACCTGGTGGTCAGCGACGTCGACATGATCCTCAAGGACCTGGTGGACGTGTTCGCGCCTCGGGTTCGCGCCTACGAACCCGTCGAGGACGCAGCCCGACTCATGCAGGAGGCCAACCTGGTCGCCCTGCCCGTGATGGACTCCGAGGACCGTTTCGTCGGCATGCTCACCGTCGACGACGCCCTTGAGGTCATCGAGGCCGCCGACTCCGAGGACATGGCGCTCCAGTCCGGTGCCAGTCCCATCGACGACCACTACGCCTCGGTCGGAGTGCTCCGTCTGGTGGGGGCACGGTCGGTGTGGTTGATGCTGCTCATCGTCGCCGCCACGTTCACCGTCAACGTCATGCAGGTGTACGAGGCGACGTTGGAACAGGTGACGGCGCTGGCCATGTTCGTGCCCATGCTCATCGGCACCGGCGGCAACGTCGGAGCCCAGTCGGCGACGGCCATCGTGCGCGCCCTGGCCGTCGGCGAGGTGCGGGTGCGCGACCTTCCATCGGTGATCTGGAAGGAGAGCCGGGTCGGCCTGTTGCTGGGCGTGATCCTCGCGCTCCTGGCCCTGGCCATCGGCTCGTTGCTCGTGGGTTTCGCGGTCGCGGTGGCGGTCGCCCTGTCGGTGGTCGCGATCTGCACCTGGGCGGCGATCATCGGCTCGTCGATGCCGCTGCTCGCCCGCAAGGTCGGAGTGGACCCGGCGGTGGTCTCCTCCCCGATGGTGGCCACACTCGTGGACGCCACCGGCCTGCTCATCTACTTCGCGATCGCGCGCGCGGTGCTGGGGATCTGACCGGAACGGGGCCCGTCCGACGAACTCGTCGGTCGAAGAGGTGTCTTGAACCATGCCCTCTTCCGTACGATGGGTGACCAGGGCGGACCCCGGAGAAACCCGGGGTGGGCCCGGACGATCGACGACGACCCCAGGGGGAGACCATGGCCGGTGCGGGTGACGCGTTCAACAAGCTGCGCAAGACGGTCGAGGACAACGCGGACAAGGCCGAGGGTCTGGTGGGGAAGGCCGCCGACGCCGCGAAGAAGGCCACGGGCGGCGCCCACGACGACAAGATCGACAAGGCCTCCGGCGCGGCCACCGACTACCTGCGCAAGCAGGGTGACGGGGCGGGGCGTTCGGAGGAGGACACCGGCGATTCGAAGGACCGCGGACAGGGCCGTTCCGACGAGGACGACCGGCGCGGATAGTTTCGAGCCGGGCGAAGATTCCTCGGAACACGGGGCGGGTGGGGCGGGTCCACGAAAGTGGGCGCCCCATCCGCTCCTCGCCGTTTCGGTGCCCCCACACCGGAAGATCACCCAACCGATCGAGTACCCGCTGGTCAGGGTGGTGCTACGAATGATTACCCTGGCCGGATAAGGCGAACCCGACCAGCGGGTGAGGGGGTGGGGGATGAGTGCGGTCGAGGACGCGCCCTGCAAACTCACGGTCTGTCGAGGATGCTGCTGCGGAACGGAGAAGAAGGTCCCCGGCGTCGACCACGACGCCCAGCTCGCCCGCCTGAGCGCCATCGACGACCACTCCGCCCGCCGTGTTCCCGTCCGCACCAGCAAGTGTCTGGGCATCTGCTTCCAGGCCAACGTCGTCGTGGTCCAGCCCTCCGCGATGGGCCGCGCCGCCGGTGGCCGCCCCGTCTGGCTGGGTGAGATGACCGAGGACGACCTGCTGGAAGCCGTCGACGACTGGATCTTCGAGGGCGGTCCCGGTCTGGCCCCGCTTCCCGAGGTCTTGGCGGACCACGTCACCTCCAAGGACGCGAAGAAGCCGAAGAAACGCAAGAAGCCCAAGCGCGAGAAGCCCAAGGACGGCAAGGGCGAGGACGCCAAGGCGCAGAAGAAGAGCAAGAAGGACGGCAAGGACAAGAAGAAGTCCAAGAAGTCCAAGAAGAAAAGGAAGAAGCCGGAGAAGGTCTAGTGCCGCGACGGGGTGAACCCTGACCGACGCGGCACTGGCGCGATCCGGAGGCCCGGACCGCGCCGTGGGCCGTCAGCGACTCTGCGGGGCGAACTGGGTGCGGTACAGCGCCGTGTAGAGGCCACCCGCGCCGAGGAGTTCCTCGTGTGACCCGCGCTCCAGGATCCGCCCGTCCTCCAGCACGAGGATCTGGTCGGCCTCCCGCACGGTCGCCAACCGGTGCGCGATCACCAGGGAGGTGCGCCCCTCCAAGGCAACGGCCAGGGCCTCCTGAACGGCGGCCTCCGACTCCGAGTCCAGGTGGGCGGTGGCCTCGTCCAGGATCACCACCGACGGCGCCTTCAACAGCAACCGAGCGATCGCCAGCCGCTGCTTCTCGCCCCCGGAGAGCCGGTAACCGCGATCTCCCACCATGGTGTCCAGGCCCTGGGGCAGCTGCTCCAGAAGCGTGCCCAGACGTGCCATGCGCAGCACCTCGACCAACTCGGAGTCGGTGGCCTCCGGACGCGCGTAGCGCAGGTTGGCGCCGACGGTGTCGTGGAACAGCTGCGCGTCCTGGGTCACCACGCCGATCGCCGAACGCAGGGAGTCGCCGGTCGCCTCACGCAGGTCCAGGTCGCCCACCCGTACCCGCCCCTCGGTCGGGTCGTACAGTCGTGACACCAGGTGGGTGAGCGTGCTCTTTCCCGCACCCGAGGGGCCCACCAACGCCACCATCCGGCCCGGTTCGGCGTGGAACGACACCCCGCTCAGCACCTGGGTGTCCTCGTCCTTCTCCGCCTGTGGGGCCAGTTCCAGGGAGGCCACCGACGACCCGGCGGCGCCCGGGTAACGGAAGGACACCTGGTCGAACTCCACGCTCAACGGACCCTCCGGCAACGGCCGGGCGTGCGGGTCCTCCTTGATCTGCGGTTCCAGGTCCAGCACCTCGAAGACCCGGTCGAAGGACACCAGGGCGGTCATGATCTCCACGTGCACGTTGGACAGGGTGGTCACCGGACCGTACAGCCGTGTCAGCAGGGTGGTGAGCGCGACCAGGGTGCCGACCTCGAAGGAGCCCCGCACCGCGAGCAGGCCGCCCGCGCCGTAGACCATCGCCACGGCCAGCGCGGTGATGGTCGCGAGCATGGTGAACAGCAGGCCACCGAACACCGCCTGCTGGACTCCCAGGTCACGGACGCGCGCGGCCTTCTCGGAGAACCCGCGGTTCTCCTCGTCCGGACGGCCGTACAGCTTCACCAGCATGGCGCCGCCGACGTTGAACCGTTCGGTCATCAGCGAGCTCATCGACGCGTTGTTGTCCATGGCGTCGCGCGAGATGGTCGCGAGTCTGCGGCCCAGCAGTTTCGCGGGCACGATGAACAGCGGTACCAGTACCAACGCCAGCAGGGTCACCTGCCAGGACAGGGCCAGCATGGTGATGAGCACGGCCACCACGCTGATGAGGTTGGACACCACCGACTGCAGTACCGAGGTGATCGCCCGCTGGGCGCCCACCACGTCCGTGTTCAGGCGGCTGATCAGCGAACCGGTCTGGGTGCGGGTGAAGAAGGAGATCGACATTCGCTGCACGTGGGCGAACACCTGGGTGCGCAGCAGGTAGATGACGCCTTCCCCGATCCGGGCCGACAACCACCGGCCGGTCAGGGTGATGACGCCCTCCAGCAGGGCCAGAGCACCCGCGGCGACCGCCAACCACACCACCACCGAGGTGTTCCCCGGGATGATTCCCTGGTCGATGATGGCTCGCAGCAGCAGGGGGTTGGCCACCACCACGCCCGCGCCGATCGAGGTGACCAACAGGAACAGCAGGATCGACCGCCAGTGCGGTCGGGCGTACGACAGGATGCGTCGGGTGATCCCCGGGGGCAGCCTCTGCCCTCGCGCGCTCCCATCGTTGACCAGAGCCCTGTAGGAGGGCCTCCCTGACATCATCGACGGCCTCGTTTCGTACATCGGTTCGCCACGCATGTGTCAACACCGATGGGGCCGTGCCGCTTCCCGAGCATGCGGGGGAGGGGGTGGTGGGGAATCGAGGGTTCAGAGCGAGTGCGAGAGGCGACCCAGCGCCGCCGTGGTGGAGCGGCCCGGGGTGAAGGGCAGCTCCCAGGAGCGGGCGCCGAGCGCCTCCGCGCCGCGGATCTTGGCCTGGGTGTAGCGGTCCCCGGCGGTGAAGGCCAGGGCGGCGGGGGCCAGGGGGCGAAGCAGGTCGGCGTAGGCGGCCCAGTCGGCGACCGTGGGGGGTCCGTCGATGATGAAGGAACCGGTCACACAGGCGAGCGCGGCGATGGTCTCGGCCCGTTCCTCGGCCGGGTTGATCGGCCGTTCGGGGCCCTTCCAGGCTCGCACTCGCTCGTCGGACTCGATGCCCACGACGAGGGGGTGGCCGCGTTCGGCGATGGCACCCAGGAATCGGATGTGTCCCACGTGCAGTACGTCGAAGACCCCGGTGACCACGACCGGTCGTTCGAGGGGGTCCGGTCGTTCGAACCAACGCAGACCCAGCGGCGTGGCCGCTTGGTACGCCTCGTCCGTGCCAGATTCCCGCATGTGGCCCCCGTTCCCTCCATACGACCGAGGGGCGTCCGCGTCCGCTCGCGTGGACGGGCTCACCCGAAAGGTCAACGTACCTGCCGGGCGGGGGTATTCCGCCTCTGGGGAGGAGAACCGAACGGTGTTCACCGCGGGTGTGACGGACGTTGCCGGGAACCCCGTGAGCGGTATGTGTGTCCCATCACGTGAAGAGTTCGCGATGTGGAACGGAAAAGTGGTGCGGCGGGGGTGAGGGGGTCGTCCCCGCGGGGGTGAGGGGGTCGCCCCCCTGGTGAAATAGCGGAACGAGCCGGTGCTTGGAGGCATAGGGCTCGCTCCGAGCGGGGCGGGGGTGAGGGGGTCGTTCCCCTGGTGAAATGGCGGAGCGGGCCGGTGTCGGGGGGTGCGCGGTTCGCTCCGAGTGGAGCGGGGGTCAGGGGGTCGTTCCCCTGGTGAAATAGCGGAGCGGGCCGGTGCTTGGAGGCATAGGGCTTGCTCCGAGTGGGACGGGGGTGAGGGGGTCGCCCCCCTGGTGAAATAGCGGAGCGGGCCGGTGCTTGGAGGCATAGGGCTTGCTCCGAGTGGGGCGGGGGTGAGGGGGTCGCCCCCCTGGTGAAATAGCGGAACGAGCCGGTGCCTGGAGGCACACGGCTCGCTCCGAGTGGAGCGGGCGACGAGAATCGAACTCGCATGACCAGCTTGGAAGGCTGGGGTTCTACCATTGAACTACGCCCGCATGGCTTCAGAGCCCTTGAGTTTCCTCTAGACTCGTCCTGCCGCTGGAGATAAGAGTACAGTCTCCAGGGCGGTGGTCGCACACTCGTTTTCGGATTGGTGTGTCCCCGCCGGGCAACGGGGTGTAGCGCAGCTTGGTTAGCGCGCATGCTTTGGGAGCATGAGGCCGCGGGTTCGAATCCCGCCACCCCGACGAAATCTTTCGCGGCCGTCCGGCCTCTCGGCCGGCGGCCGTGGCCCCCTGCGTATCTGCCCTAGACTTGGTGCGATCAGCAGGAAACTGTAAGTCCCAGCCCGTCGCAGGGCACCCCAGTAGAACGTGGTCTCCACGGTCCGGGGTGCTCGCGTGCATTCGCCGTTCGTGTGGTGCGACTGCGGGCCGACGCGGACACCAGCCGGCAAACCTAGGAGTACCGCCCCGTGAAGACCGATGTCGAGGAGCTCAGCCCGACCCGGGTCAAGCTGACCATCGAGGTGCCCTTCGAGGAGCTCGAGCACGCTTTCGACGTGACCTACAAGTCGCTCGCGAAGCAGGTTCGGATCAAGGGCTTCCGCCCGGGCAAGGCACCGGCGCGGCTGATCGACCGCTACGTCGGCCGAGGTGCGGTGATCAGCGAAGCGGTCAACCACGCCGTTCCGGAGCTTTACAACGAAGCCATCCAGAAGGAGGAGATCTTCGCGCTCGGTCAGCCCGACGTGGAGGTCACCAAGCTGGAGGACAACGACGAGCTCGCCTTCACCGCCGAGGTCGACGTCCGCCCCAAGTTCGAGGTGAAGGACTACAAGGGCATCGAGGTGACCGTCGACAACGCGGCCGCCACCGATGAGCAGGTCGACGAGCAGATCGGCACCCTGCGCGAGCGCTTCTCCACGCTCGTGGGCGCCGACCGTCCGATCGAGGACGGCGACCACCTGTCCATCGACCTGTCGGCGGCCGTCGACGGTGAGAAGCTCGAGGACGTGGCCGTGAGCGGCTACTCCTACGAGGTCGGCACCAACGCCATGCTGGAGGGCCTCGACGAGACCCTGCGCGGCATGGAGGCCGAGGGCGAGGCCACCTTCAAGACCACCCTGGTGGGTGGCGACCACGAGGGCGAGGAAGCCGACGTCACCGTCACCGTGCACTCGGTCAAGGTGAAGGAGCTGCCGGAGCTGGACGACGAGTTCGCCCAGTTGGCCTCGGAGTTCGACACCATCGACGAGCTGCGCGACGACGTGCGCAAGCGCATGGCCGACGTGCGTCGCATGCAGCAGCTCTCCGCCGCCCGTGACAAGGCGCTGGAGAAGCTCATCGAGTCCGTCGAGGTGCCGCTGCCCGACGCGGTCGTCGACGAGGAGATCACCCGTCGTCGCCAGAGCCTTGAGCAGCAGCTCGCCCAGAGCGGTCTGACCAAGGAGGCCTACCTCGAGTCGCAGGAGAAGACCGAGGAGGAGTTCGAGGAGGAGCTGAAGACCGGCGCCAACTCGGCGGTCAAGGCCGGCTTCATCCTCGACCAGCTGGCCCTCCAGGAGGACCTGAGCGCCGACCAGGGCGAGCTCAGCCAGTACGTGTTCGAGCAGGCCCAGCGCATGGGCGTCAGCCCGGACCAGCTGGCCCAGCACCTGGTCGAGTCGAACCAGATCCGCGTCGCCTTCACCGAGGTCGTCCGCGGCAAGGCCATGGACCTGGTCCTGGCCGACGCCAAGGTGACCGATGAGGACGGCAACGTCATCGAGACCCCGCAGGTCGAGGCGGCCGAGGACACCGACGTGGTGGAGGACGCGGCCAAGGCCGCTGCCGCCGCCACCGAGGACGTCGAGGTCGTCGAGACCGTGGAGGTCGTCGAAGACGACGCCGCCGAGTCCGAGAAGGCCGACGAGAACGCCAAGGACGACAGCAAGTAGTCCTTCGGGTCCGTAGCGTTCGCACGGGCCCCGACCGCCCCGGAACCGGGGCGATCGGGGCCCGTGGTGCTTTGTTCGCTGTCAGGAGAAAAGGTGTCTTCCACCCCTCCCGCACCCTGCGCTCAAAGCGAACAGGGACGTTATACGGACGAGCCCGACGCCCAGCGGCGTTAGTGTCGCTGTATCGCAACCGTTTCGATTCCGGAGCAGGTGACGAGAGTGCCGCCGACCTTTGATGAGTCCCCGGGATTCGACGCTCGTACGTCGGACCCGCAACTTTCCCCTTTTATTGAGCAGACGCCTCAGCGCCTGTTGCGCCAGCGAATCGTGTTCCTCGGCCAACAGGTCGACGACGACATCGCCAACCGCCTTGTCGGTGAGCTCCTACTGCTGTCCGCCGAGGACCGCCAGCGGGACATCACCATGTACATCAACTCGCCGGGTGGTTCCGTGACGGCGGGCATGGCGATCTATGACGTCATGCAGTACATCCCCAACGACGTGCGTACCGTGGGTATCGGTATGGCCGCGTCCATGGGGCAGATGCTTCTGTGCGCCGGTGCGGCCGGTAAGCGTTACGCGCTGCCGCACACCCGCGTCATGATGCACCAGCCGTCCGGTGGCATCGGGGGCACCGCCTCCGACATCCGGATCCTGGCGGACCAGCTGCTCTACGTGAAGAAGATGTTCATCACGAAGATCTCCGAGCACACCGGGCAGACGGTCGAGCAGATCGAGAAGGACGCCGACCGGGACCGTTGGTTCACGGCCCAGGAGTCGCTGGAGTACGGCTTCATCGACGAGGTGCTCGAAGGCACCCTCGATGTGACCAGTTGACCGTACTCAGTGCTGTCCTGACCCAGTCCATGGATCGGCGTAGTGCGTGGAAGGCGTGAAATGACCGAGTTCAACCCCAGTCTGATCGGCGGCGCGGCCTCGATGGCTCCCCAGAGCCGCTACGTGCTGCCGTCCTACGTGGAGCGCACGTCGTACGGCGTCAAGGAGATGAATCCGTACAACAAGCTCTTCGAGGAGCGGATCATCTTCGTCGGCGTGCAGATCGACGATGTCTCCGCCAACGACTTGATGGCCCAGCTCATCACCTTGGAGCAGCTCGACTCCGAGCGGGACATCCAGATGTACATCAACTCGCCGGGTGGTTCCTTCACCTCCCTCATGGCGATCTACGACACCATGCAGTTCGTGCGCCCCGACATCCAGACGGTGTGCATCGGACAGGCCGCGTCGGCCGCCGCGATCCTGCTGGCGGGCGGCACCCCGGGCAAGCGCGGCGCGCTGCCCAACGCCCGCATGATGATCCACCAGCCCGCCACCGAGGGCATGCACGGCCAGGCCAGCGACATCGAGATCCAGGCCAACGAGATCACCCGGATCCGGCAGCAGCTGGAGACGACCCTGTCCAAGCACACGGGTCGCTCGCCCGAGCAGGTGTCCAAGGACATCGAGCGCGACAAGATCCTCACCGCGGAGGAGGCCGTCGAGTACGGTCTCATCGACTTCGTGTTGCCCTACCGCAAGGCTTCCCTGAAGTAGGGCACCCGCCGGAGAAACCCCGAGCCGAACCGGACTCCGCGCATTCGCGTGGATGTTCCGGTAGGGGTTCTCCGGCCTCGTAAAGCATGCGCCGGACCGGTTCGGGACCCGCCTGGAACAACCCGGTGGTGAAGCCGGTCCGGTTTTTCGCTTACCCTGGCGGGGAGCGACACACAGATCGCCCCGTCCGTGACCGGTCGGTCGTGGACGGAAGATTCACGGGAGTTCGCTTCCGTGCCGTCCGACGTGAAACGCGTCGGGGGCGGGGTGGCCTTAGTTTTGAGGAGTGGCTGGGTGGCACGCATCGGCGACGGCGGGGACCTGCTGAAGTGCTCATTCTGCGGTAAGAGCCAGAAGCAGGTGAAAAAGCTCATCGCGGGCCCCGGCGTGTACATCTGCGATGAGTGCATCGATCTGTGCAACGAGATCATCGAAGAGGAACTCGCCGACGCCACCGAGCTCACGTGGGATTCCCTTCCCAAGCCGCGGGAGATCTTCGACTTCCTCGACTCGTACGTGATCGGTCAGGAGCAGGCGAAGAAGGCTCTGTCGGTGGCGGTGTACAACCACTACAAGCGGGTTCGTTCCGAGGGCGACCGTCCCGGTGACGAGGACGTGGAGATCGCCAAGTCCAACATCCTGCTGCTGGGTCCGACCGGTTCGGGCAAGACCTTGCTGGCGCAGACCCTCGCCAAGATCCTGAACGTTCCCTTCGCCATCGCCGACGCCACGGCGCTGACCGAGGCCGGTTACGTCGGCGAGGACGTCGAGAACATCCTCTTGAAGCTGATCCAGGCCGCGGACTACGACGTCAAGAAGGCCGAGACCGGGATCATCTACATCGACGAGGTCGACAAGGTCGCCCGTAAGAGCGAGAACCCGTCGATCACCCGGGACGTCTCCGGGGAGGGTGTGCAGCAGGCGCTGCTGAAGATCCTGGAGGGCACCACCGCGAGTGTTCCGCCGCAGGGCGGGCGCAAGCACCCGCACCAGGAGTTCATCCAGATCGACACCACCAACGTGCTGTTCATCTGTGGTGGCGCCTTCGCCGGGCTGGAACAGCTCATCGAGTCCCGTACCGGGCAGCAGGGCATGGGCTTCAACGCCGTGCTGCGGCCCAAGACCGAGGAATCGGAGCGGGCGCTGTTCGGCGAGGTCATGCCGGAGGACCTGCTCAAGTTCGGGATGATCCCGGAGTTCATCGGTCGTCTGCCGGTGATCACCAGCGTGCACAACCTGGACAAGGCCGCGCTGATCCAGATCCTCACCGAACCGCGCAACGCCCTGGTCAAGCAGTACCAGCGGCTGTTCGAGCTGGACAACGTGGAGCTGGAGTTCACCCAGGATGCGTTGGAGGCCATCGCCGAGCAGGGCATCATCCGCGGTACCGGTGCCCGTGGTCTGCGCGCCATCATCGAGGAGGTCCTGCTCTCGGTGATGTACGAGGTGCCCAGCCGGGAGGACGTCGGCCAGGTGATCATCACGCGCGAGTCGGTGGAGCAGCACGTCAACCCGACGATCGTCCCGCGCCGCAAGCCGGAGGACGACGATCGCCAGGAGAAGTCCGCCTGATCGATTCCGTGCGGCCCTGAACCGCTCTCGCACGACAAGGGGCGCCCTCGCATCGAGCGAGGGCGCCCCGTCGTGTGTGCGACCACCTGGTGCCCGGGGCGCCCCGGGGGAGGCGTTCGGTCCGGGAAGGATCAGTCCTCGTCCTCCAGGACCGCCTCCATGCGGGCGATCTCGGTGTTCTGCTCGGCGATGAGGTCGTTGGCCATCCGCATCACGGTCTGGTCGTGTCCGTCGGAGAGGACGTCCACGGCCATGGCCACCGCGCCCTCGTGATGGGCGGTCATCAATTCCACGAACAGGTGGTCGAACTCGTCGCCCTCGGCGTCGGTGAGCCGTTGCATGTCCTCTTCGGAGACCATGCCCCGCATGTCGTCGTGGTCGACCTCCAGGTCACAGAGGGGAACGTCCTCGCCCTCCGAGTGGTGGCCGCCCTCGCCCTCCAGACCGCAGAAGTTCTGGTGGGCGGGGTTGTCCCGGGCCGGACCGAAGATGTTCTCCTCCAGCCAGCTCTCCATCGCGGAGATCTCCGGGTCCTGGGCCGCGGCGATGCGGTCGGCGATGCGTTCGACGCCGTCGCGCCGGTAACGGTCCGGGACCAGGTCGGTCATCTCCAGGGCCTGGGAATGGTGTTCGATCATCATCACCAGGTAGGTGACGTCGGCTTCGTTGTGTCCCTGTTCCTCGGCGAGCGCGGCGATCTCCTCGGCGGTCGCGGGGGTGGAGGACTCTCCGGGGGCGCCGGGGGAGATGACGTTGGCGGACTCCTGTCCGTCGTCGTCCGCGTTGCAGGCCGGGGCGGCGAGCAGGACGAGGGCGGTTCCGGCGGCGAGTGCCAGGCGACGCACGTGGTCTCCTCCAGGGGGTGGGGCGGACGGGCCGGGTGGGGACCGCCGGTGTCGGTGGTATGCGACATCCTGCGGGTTTTCTACTCACTCCGTGGGTGTTTTGTCCAGTGCGGAACCGGTGTTCGTCCGGCCGTCTCCAAGCGTCCGCCGTCGGCGCGCGGCCGATGTCGGCGTGTTCGTGGGGATGTCCTGAGGGCCACAGTCGTGTGTCCCCGAAGACAGGGGGATGTCACCGTCGCAGAGGCCCGCAGTACCGCGCCTTCGAACTGTTAAGACCTATATTTCCTTTGTTTCCCTCTATACATATTGATGTTGAACTGTGTACGTTCTTTCTGTTTCGCTCCATTAGGAATCAGGAGTACACATGGCGTCATCCCCCACCCACCCCCGTGCAGGACGCCCGCTTCACCGCAGAGCACTCACCGGTGTCGCCCTCACCGCCGCCGCGCTCCTGACCGTGGGCCTCCTCGGCCCCGTCGGTGCGGCCGCCGACACCACCCCCTTCGAAAGCGACGCCGAGACCAGCCCCAACGTCACCCACGTCGCGAACCTCCCCAAGTCCGAGGCCATGGACGACTACAACTCGGACCTGGCCTTCACCGGCGACTACGCCATCGGCGGCAACTACAACGGCTTCGTCATCTACGACATCTCCGAGCCGGAGGCCCCCGAGGTCGTCTCCGAGGTCCTGTGTCCGGGCGGTCAGGGCGACCTGTCGGTCAGCGGCGACCTGGTGTACTTCTCCGTCGACTACCCGCGCGCGAGCGACGAGTGCGGCGCGCCGTCCGTGCCCACCAGTGACCCGGACGGGTTCGAGGGCATTCGAGTGTTCGACATCTCCGACAAGGCCGCCCCCGAGTACGTGGCGGCGGTGGCCACCGACTGCGGATCGCACACCCACACCCTCGTCCCGGGCAAGGACGGCGAACACGACTACGTGTACGTGTCCTCCTACTCGCCCAACGAGAACTTCCCGAACTGTCAGCCGCCGCACGACAAGATCTCCATCGTCGAGATCCCCATCGACGCACCGTCCGAGGCCGCCCTGGTCAACGAGCCGGTCCTGTTCCCCGACGGCGGCAACACCAGGACCACCGGTTGCCACGACATCACCGCCTACCCGGAGATCGACCTGGCCGCGGGAGCCTGTATGGGCGACGGCATCCTCATGGACACCTCCGATCCGGCCCACCCGGTGGTGACCGACGTCGTCCAGGACGAGAACTTCGCGTTCTGGCACTCGGCGACCTTCACCAACGACGCGAGCACGGTGATCTTCACCGACGAGCTCGGCGGTGGCGGCGGCGCCATCTGCACCGAGGAGTACGGGGAGGAGCGCGGCGCCAACGCCATCTACACCATCGGCGGCACCGACGACGATCCCGAACTCACCTTCGAGAGCTACTACAAGCTCCCGCGCGTGCAGACCGCCACCGAGAACTGCGTCGCCCACAACGGATCGCTCATCCCGGTCCCGGGCCAGGACTTCTTCGTGCAGGCCTGGTACCAGGGCGGTGTCTCGGTGATCGACTTCAACGACCCGA
Organism: Nocardiopsis sp. NPDC055551; assembly: GCF_053619415.1. Lineage (NCBI taxonomy): Bacteria > Bacillati > Actinomycetota > Actinomycetes > Streptosporangiales > Nocardiopsidaceae > Nocardiopsis > Nocardiopsis sp. NPDC055551. Next base: position 125,894 of record NZ_JBSHJJ010000012.1, read on the forward strand.
AGAACCCCCGCGAGATCGGCCACTTCGACCGTGACCCGATCGACGACGATCGGCTCGTCCTCGGTGGTTCCTGGTCGGCGTACTACTACAACGGCTACGTGTACTCCTCCGACATCACCCGTGGACTCGACGTCCTGAAGATCGACGACCCGCGTCTGCGCTCCGCCGAACGCGTCACCTACGACGAGTTCAATCCTCAGTCGCAGCCGAGTTACCGACCCGGCCGCTGACCGACCCCACGAATCCCTCCCGGTGGCTCCTCCTGGGGAGTCAGGGCAAACGGGAGGACCAGGGGCCGCGGCCGTTCGCCGCGGCCCCGCCGCATACAGCCCCCGCCCTCTATGCGACCAACAGGAGAAAGCATGCCCGCAGCTTCCCCGAGACGCGGAGGAGTTCGACGATCGACCGTCGTGGCCCTCACCGCGGCGGCGACCCTGCTCGCGGGGCTGCTCGGCCCGGCGAGCGCCCAGGCCGACGCCCCGCCCTCCGAGGACGTCACCAGCGAGAACGTCGAACACATCGCCAACCTGCCCAAGCCCGAGGCGGTCAGCAACACCAACTCGGACATGGCCTTCACCGGTGACTACGTCATCGGTGGCAACTACGACGGGTTCGTCATCTACGACGTATCCGAGCCGGCGGACCCGGAGATCGTCTCCGAGGTCCTGTGCCCGGGTGGCCAGGGGGACCTGTCGGTCAGTGGCGACCTGGTGTACTTCGCCGTGGACTACCCCAACGCGAGCGACGAGTGCGGTGCCCCCGCGGTTCCGGTGACCGACCCGGACGGTTTCGAGGGCGTGCGCGTCTTCGACATCTCAGACAAGGCCAACCCCCAGTACGTGGCGGCCGTGCGTACCGACTGCGGATCGCACACCCTCACCCTCGTGCCCGGCGACGACGAACGCGAGTACGTCTACGTGTCCTCCTACGCCCCGGCCGAGGAGTTCCCGAACTGTCAGCCGCCGCACGACAAGATCTCCGTCATCGAGGTGCCGCTGGACGACCCGGCCTCGGCCGCGCTCGTCAACGAACCCGTGCTGTTCCCCGACGGCGGCAACCACGACCAGGACGGCCTGCTACGTCCCACCGAGGGCTGCCATGACATCACCGCCTACCCGGAGAAGGACCTGGCCGCGGGCGCCTGCATGGGCGACGGCGTCCTCATGGACATCTCCGACCCGGTCGAACCGGTCGTGACCGAGGTCGTCCAGGACGAGAACTTCGCGTTCTGGCACTCGGCGACCTTCACCAACGACGCGAGCACGGTGATCTTCACCGACGAGCTCGGCGGCGGCGGCGCGGCCACCTGCACCGAGGAGATCGGCCCGGAACGCGGTGCGAACGCCATCTACACCCTGGACGGCGAGGGCACCGACGCCACCCTCGACTTCGAGTCCTACTACAAACTGGAACGCCACCAGGGCGACGAGCAGGTGTGCGTGGCGCACAACGGTTCCCTGATCCCGGTGCCCGGCCAGAACTACTTCGTGCAGGCCTGGTACCAGGGCGGTGTCTCGGTGATCGACTTCAACGACCCGAAGAACCCCCGCGAGATCGGCCACTGGGACCCGGACGACCGCATCGACCCCGACATCGAGAACGGCAGCTCCTGGTCGGCCTACTACTACAACGGCCACGTCTACTCCTCGGACATGCGCCGGGGCCTGGACGTCCTGGAACTGACCGACCCGCGTCTGCGCCCGGCCGAACGCGTCACCTACGACGAGTTCAACCCGCAGACCCAACCGAGCTACCGACCCGGCCGCTGACCGGCTGACAGGACGGGGCGCGGGAAGGGGGAGACCCCTTCCCGCGCCCCGTGGGCGAACCGGGTTCTACTCCCGCTCGAAGAGTTCCTCGGCCCGGTCGACCTTGGCCGCCGCCAGGACCCATCGCCGCAGAGTCTTCAGATCCGTACAGGATTCGATCCGTGTGCGAACCTCGGGGGTGATGGTGAGCCCGCGAGCCTGCAGAAAAGTGATGACGTTCTCGGCGGCCTCGATGGATCGACCTTCCTCGCGACCGATCCCGACGTACTTGCGGGCGAAATCGCTTTGCCACTCGTAGGTTTCCACGGCCATCAAGTCCTCCAGCTCCTTCCGAGCGGCCTCGTTGAGGCCGGCGAGCACATAGTCATAATAGAAGGTCCGATTTTCCGGGGTCGTGGAGTTCAAAGCCTCCACCACGACCTTCAGGGCTTCAGGGTCGTGGTCGGCGTGCGCCCTGGCGGACAGCAGCGCCAGTTCGGGAAGTTTCCGAGCTTCTTCCTTCTCGATGATCCTTGGTGTGTCGCTTGGCCCGATCACCAGAGGTTCCAGGTCGAAACCCGGATGGCCGGTGCGGATCGGCTTGGCGCACCACGACGCGATGGTGTCGGTCGGGCACAGGACCAGGAGCATCGTCGGACACCCCAATCGGACGTACAGGGTGACCAAGTAGGCGGGCCAACTACGGTGCTTTTCTCGGTCATACCCGTGTTGACGTTCGATCACCACCGCCATGACGTTCGTGGTGCCGTCTCGCAACACCACGGCACCGTCGCTGTTGAGTTTCTTGGGGTCGCAGTTGGTCAGCACCGAACTGGTGTTGAGCACTTCGGTGTGTCGCGGGACCTCGAAACCGAGGGATTCCAGTAGTACGGGGGCCATCGCGGGCTGGTTCTGTACCAACCGCAGAGGAATTTCGTGTTCTCGTGTGGGCATGCGGATTCCTGGGGTTCGGACACGGTCGAACAACGCCATGAAGACATTCCGACCTGCGAGGGGTTACCAAGAGTGAGCATGGCGTGATTTCCGGCGGTGCGTCGGTGTTTTCGAGGAATCGACGAATACGGGTATGGCCGGGACCCGAGGTCAGCGAGGGGCGAAGAGGCGATCGGTGGGGGCGTCCAGGACCTCGGTCATACGGCCGGTGAAGTACACCGTGCCCAGGGCCAGGACGCGGTCGCCCAGGGACGCCACGAAGTCCGGGGTGATCCTCTCGGCGTCGATCCGGTCCCAGTGGGCGGGTAGGTCGTGGTCGAAGCGCAGGTGGGCCTCGGGCAAGCGCACGGCGGTGACCGGTGTTCCACCGAGGGCACCTATGGCGCCGGACACGTCCTTGTGGTCGGGCAGGCAGAGCAGCACGTGGTCGACACCGCCCCAACGGGTGTGGGCCCGCGCGAGGGCGGTCGCCACTCCCACGCGGTCGATGGCCGAGTCCACCAGCGCGCGGGCGGTCGCGCTGCCGGGCACGGGATGTTCGGACAGCCGGGCGGGCAGGTTCAGGGTCCCCAGCACCTGGTGCAGACGGTCGGTGGGGGCGGGCCCGTGGCCCAGGAGTTCGAGCGCGCGGGTCCCCGCGGCCACGCCCAGGACACCCGAGGCGGCCGACAGACCCGGGGGACGCAGGGCCGGAGGCGGCGCCGAGCCGGGGAGATCCGGGTCGACGATCTCGGGGGAGACACGGCCGGCGGTGACCTCCGACAGGGTTCGCTCGATGACGGGGGAGACCTCGGGGCTTTGCGGCAGGGAGACCAGGGCCCGGGTGCGCTCACCCGCCACCCGGGTCTTCTCCCGGGCGATCTCGGTCACGGTGTCGCCGAGAACCCCCAGGTGTTCGGCGAAGACCATACCGAGCGCCACGACCTCGGGGCCGACCAGACGTAGCTCGTCCCGGTGACCGCCCATGCCGGCCTCCAGGACACAGACGTCGGCGCCGATCTCACGCGCCTTGAGTAGCCCCGCCACCAGGAACAACCCGCTCGGGGCCAGGTAGCCGCCGTGTTCGGGGAGAGTCCCCCGGGCGTTCTCGATCTCCGCGCCCAAGGCGTCCAGTTCGGTGTCGGTGACGGAGGTCCCGTCCACCCGCACGCGTTCGCGGTACCCCCGAAAGCTCGGCCCGGTCACCAGGACCGTGCGCGCCCCGGCCGCGGACAGGGTCGCCGCGGCCACGGTCGCCGTGCTCCCCTTGCCCTTGGAACCCACCACCCCCAACACCGGGGCGCGCTCGCTGGACAGGCCCAAGGCCGTCAGTAGGGCGGTCGCCCGGTCCAGGCTGCGGGCCTGTCCGGGGGCGCGGCCGGCCCACTCGGAGAAGAAGGGGTCAAGGCTTGGCATGCTCCAAGTATGGTCTCGGTGACATCGGGCTTCGCACGACCGACCCGGAGCCCGGGCCCAGGTGAGGCCGCGTACACTGACGCGGGTGTACACCCCGACCAACGAGACCCTGTGAGCGGCCAGGGCGCCCATGAGCGCTACGCCGAGGTCACCGCGCAGATCCTTTCCCGCGCCCCAGAGACCGACATCGATCCACGCCTGGACCGGGTCCGTACCGTCCTCGACCTCTTGGGCGACCCGCAGCGCAACTTCCGGGTCATCCACGTCACCGGGACCAACGGCAAGACGTCCACGGCACGCATGATCGACGCCCTGGTGCGTGGACGAGGCCTGCGCGCGGGCCGCTACACCAGCCCGCATCTGCGGACGATACGCGAACGCATCGTCGTGGACGGCGAGCCCATCTCCCAGGAGCGGTTCGTCGAGGCCTACGACGACATCCACCCCTACATCGAGATGGCCGACTCGATGAACGACGCCCCTCTGTCGTTCTTCGAGATCCTCACCGTCATGGCCTACGCCGTCTTCGCCGACGCCCCCGTGGACGTCGCCGTGGTGGAGGTGGGCATGGGCGGGACCTGGGACGCCACCAACGTCGTCGACGGAGACGTCGCGGTGGTGACACCCATCGGAATCGACCACACCGACTACCTGCCCGACACCCTCGACGGCATCGCCGAGGAGAAGGCGGGCATCATCAAACCCGACTCCCTCGCCGTGGTCGCGCAGCAGCCGCTGCCCGCAGCGGAGGTCCTGCTCCGGCACGCGGCCGAGGTCGGTGCGACCGTCGCACGCGAGGGTCTGGAGTTCGGGGTGACCTCCCGTGAGGTGGCCGTCGGAGGTCAGCAGATCGTCGTCAAGGGCCTCACCGGGACCTACGACAACCTCTTCCTGCCGCTGTTCGGCGAGTACCAGGCAGGCAACGCCGCCGTCGCCGTCGCCGCCGTCGAGGCCTTCTCCGCCGCCGAGGACGCCATCGGGCTCGATCCCATGATCGTGGCCGAGGCTCTGGCGGGGCTGGAAGCACCCGGGCGTCTGGAGGTCGTGCGCACCAGCCCGACCGTCATCGCCGACGCCGCACACAATCCGGCCGGGATGATCGCCACCGTCGCCGCCGTCGAGGAGGCCTTCGCCTTCTCCCGGCTGATCGGCGTGGTGGCCATCATGGCCGACAAGGACGTCGAGGGGATTCTGGATCCCCTGGAACCACTGCTCGACGAGATCGTCGTCACCCGTAACTCCTCGCCGCGTTCCCTCGAACCGGAGAGGCTGGCCGCGCTCGCCGAAGAGATCTTCGGTGAGGACCGGGTGCACGTGGCTCCCCGACTCGACGACGCCATCGACCGGGCCGTGGGCTTGGCCGAGGCGGAAGGCGAGTTCGGTGGGGTCGGCGTGCTGGTCACCGGTTCCGTGGTCACCTCCGGAGACGTCGTGCACCTGCTGCGCGGCGCCGGCGGATAGCGGGCGCCACGATCCTCCTACGAAGGGAAACACCATGCGCGTGGTCTGCGCCGTAGTGCTCGTGTTCGAGGCCGTAGTGATCGGCCTGGCGATCCCCATCGCCATCCAGCTGGAAGGGGTGGACCCGTCCATCGCCGGCGGGGTGTGGGGCGGCATGGCCGTGGCCGCGCTGCTGCTGTCCGGGTTGCAGAAGTACACCTGGGCGCACTACGCGTCCTGGGCCCTGCAGGCCGCCTTCCTGTTCAGCTCGTTCATGGTCAGTGGCGCGCTGTTGGTCGCGATCGTGTTCGTGTCCCTGTGGGTGGTCGCGGTGATCCTGGGCCGTCGGGTCGACGAGACGCGGGCGGCCCACGCCGCGCGCGCGGAGTCCGTGGCGGGCGAGGGCGCTTCCGGCGGTGAGGACGTGACCACCGCGTCGTCGGGGCCGCAAACGCGATAGTGTGACGCACGTCCGGGCGGGCCAGGAGCCGCGTCGAGCGGGCCTCCCCTCATCCGCCGGTCCCGGACGCACACCCGTACACCCCACCGCGCGCGGCCTCGCCGAGGGCCCAGTGCCGCGTGTGCCGCGCGGGGGTCCAGTGAGGAGTTGAAACGCACGTGGAGCGCACTCTCGTTCTCATCAAGCCGGACGGTGTCCGCCGCAACATCGTCGGTGAGGTCATCTCGCGCATCGAGCGCAAGGGCCTGAACCTGGCCGCCATGGAGCTGCGCACGCTCGATGCCGACACCGCCAAGACGCACTACGAGGAGCACGCCACGCGTCCGTTCTTCGAGTCGCTGGTCGACTTCATCACCGGTGGACCGCTGGTCGCCATGGTGGTCGAAGGCGAGCGCGCCATCGAGGCCTTCCGTGCCCTGGCCGGCGCCACCGACCCGGTGACGGCGTCCCCGGGCACCATCCGCGGCGACTTCGCCCTGGAGGTGCAGCAGAACATCGTGCACGGTTCGGATTCGACCTACTCGGCCGAGCGCGAGATCAAGCTCTTCTTCCCGGACCTGTAAGGGTTGCGGCGCGCCCCTCGTGGGCGACGAGTATCGACGCGACGCGTCCCTTCGGGGGCGCGTTCGTCGTTTCCGGGGCGTTCGGTGGTGTTCTTCGCGCCGTGTGCGCGGAGCGGGGCAACGAATCGGTGTGTTTGCGTAACGGACTAAGTGCCTAGGGTTACGATACGGGGGACTGCATACATAACGTGCCGGAACGACTACGTATGGTCGTCCGCGTTTCCGCGCCTGTAGGGCGCCTCTGAGGACGTTACATGCCGAACAACCTTGCATTTCTAGGCCGGGACATGGCCGTCGACCTGGGTACCGCCAACACGTTGGTGTACGTGCGCGGGCGCGGAATCGTACTGAACGAGCCTTCTGTGGTCGCGCTCAACACATCGAGCGGCAAGATCGTGGCGGTCGGTATCGAGGCCAAACAGATGATCGGGCGCACGCCCTCCAACATCACGGCCATCAGACCGCTCAAGGACGGCGTCATCGCCGACTTCGAGGTCACCGAGCGGATGCTGCGCTACTTCATCCAGAAGATCCACCGCCGTCGCCACTTCGCCAAGCCCCGCATCATCGTCGCGGTGCCCAGCGGTATCACCTCCGTCGAACACCGCGCCGTCAAGGAGTCCGGTTACCAGGCGGGAGCCCGGCGGGTCTACATCATCGAGGAGCCCATGGCCGCCGCGATCGGCGCCGGGCTGCCCGTGCACGAACCCACCGGGAACATGGTCGTCGACATCGGCGGTGGCACCACCGAGGTCGCCGTCATCTCCATGGGCGGTATCGTCACCTCCCAGTCCATCCGGGTGGGGGGCGATGAGCTCGACGAGGCCATCACGACCTTCGTCAAGAAGGAGTACTCCCTGATGATCGGGGAGCGCACCGCCGAAGAGCTCAAGGTGGCCATCGGCTCCGCCTATCCGACCGGGGCGGAGGAGCTGCACGCCGAGGTACGTGGACGCGACCTGGTCAGCGGTCTGCCCAAGACCATCGTGATGTCCGAGTCCGACGTGCGTCAGGCCATCGAGGAACCGGTCATCGCGATCATCGACGCGGTCCGCACCAGCCTCGACAAGTGCCCGCCGGAGCTGTCCGGCGACATCATGGACCGCGGAGTGGCCGTGACCGGCGGCGGCGCGTTGCTGCGCGGCCTGGACGAACGACTCCTCCACGAGACCGGGATGCCCATCCACGTCGCCGAGAACGCGCTCGACTCGGTCGCCATCGGCTCCGGCACCTGCGTGGAGAACTACGAGCGCCTGCATCAGGTCCTCGTCCCGGAACGGCGGCGTTGACATGCTGAGCGACACCACGCGGTCCCGGCTGGTCCTCGCGGTGCTGGCCGCGATCGCCCTGGTCCTGCTGGTCGTCGACGCGCGTCCCGGCAGTGATCCGGTCACCTCGATCGCCCGCAGCGGTGGCGAACTGGTCTTCGCGCCCACCGCCGCCGCCGTCGGTCTGGTCTCCGGGCCGTTCGTTCGTGTCCACGAAGGATTCAGTGCCGGGCCGGAGGCGGCCGACCGCATCGGCGAGCTTGAGGACGCCAACGCCGAGCTGGAGTCCGAACTCCAGGCCGCCCGGATCGACGACCATCGCGCCGACAGGCTCGACGACATGCTGCACCTGTCCGGCCTCGGCTCCTACGAGGTCGTTCCGGCCCAGGCGGTCACCCGCACCACCGCGCGCGGCTACGCGCACACCGCGACCCTGGACGCCGGCACGGATTCGGGCATCGAAACGGACATGACCGTGGTCAACGGCGACGGTCTGGTCGGTCGGGTCATCGAGGCCGGTCCGCGCACCGCCACCGTCAAACTCGCCACCGACGTCGACTCCTCGGTCGGCGCCCGCCTGGAGGAGTCCCGCAAGATCGGCGCGATCACCGGGGGGAGCGTCCCCGGTGGTCCCGAGGCCGACATGACGTTGGAACTGTTCGACCTGGAGGCGCCCATCGACCAGGGCGACCGGGTGGTCACGCTCGGCTCGCACGAGGGCGCGCCCTTCGTTCCGGGGGTGCCCATCGGAACCGTCGACGAGGTGGAGGTGGCGCCCGGCGCGCTCAGCCGGATCGCCAAGATCACCCCGGCGGTGGACTTCGCCGCCCTGGACGTGGTGGGAGTGGTCGTCAAGGGTCCGTCCGAGGACCCGCGCGACTCCCTCCTGCCGCCCAAGCCCGAACCGGAGGGGGACCAGTGAGGTCCGTCGCAACCCTGCTCATGGTGGCCGTCGCGGTGCTCGTCCAGGCCACCATCGTCAACCGGCTCCCGTTCGACTGGGGGCCGGGGCCCGACCTGGTGCTGGCCGCCGTGGTGGCGGTCGCCCTGACCACGAGCCCCGCCGCGGCCGCCGGTTGCGGTTTCGCGGCCGGACTGGCCATGGACGTCCTGCCGCCCGCCGAGCACCCCATGGGCCGCTACGCCCTGGTGCTGTGCGTGGCCGCCTACCTGGTGGCCCTGTTGCGCGCCAACACCGGTCTGGGAGGTTCGGTCGGAGGCCGGATCCCTTGGTGGACCGCCCTCGGCGTCGTGGCCGTGGGCTCTCTCATCGTAGGACTCGGGTACGCGTTCATCGGGCTGGTCATGGGCGACGCCCACGTGACCGTGGGCTCGGTGGCCGCCAACGTCGGAATCGGTACCTTGGCGACCACTCTGGTCGCCCCGTTGGTCACCCTGCCGGTCTTGGGCGCGCGATCCATGTTCACCGAGGAGGACTTCGCGACCATCCAGGGACCGACCTCCGTGGGCAGGTGGTGACGTCGTGCGCAAACCACCGATCGACCCCAGGCTCCCCGGCCCCAAACTCGGCCGGGCCGGTCTGCTCTTCGTCCAGTTCATGGTGCTGATCATGTTCGCCGCCCTGGTGGGTCGTCTTTGGTACCTGCAGGTGCCCATGGCCGACCACTACCGGGAGCTCGCGGTGGCCAACCACCACCAGCAGTTGGTCGTGCCGGCCACCCGAGGCCAGATCCTGGACTCGGCCGGGCGACCCCTGGTCAACAACCGCACCGAACTCGTCGTCTCCGCCGACTACCACGAGCTCCAGGCGATGGAGGACGGCGGCGAGAAGGTCCTGACGGACCTGGCCGAGGTCCTCGACGTCCCCGTGGAGGACCTCCAACAGCGCGTGCGGTTGTGCAGCCCCGAGGTCGAGCGCCCATGCTGGCCCGGTTCGCCCTACCAGCCCGTCACCCTCGCAGAGGGGATCGAGGGCCAGGTGGCACTGCAGATCATGGAGAGCTCCGAGGACTTTCCCGGCATCACCGCGCAGGCCCAGGCCTCGCGCGAGTACCCGCAGGGCGAGCACGCCGGACAGATGCTCGGCTACCTCCAGCCCGTCACCCAGGAGGAACTCGACGCCCGGGAGGAGTTGCGCACCCGCTTCACCGGAATCGACCAGGTGGGCCGGGACGGCCTGGAGGCCGTCTACGACCAGGAACTGCGCGGCACCGCCGGTCTTCGCACCCTGGGCGTGAACAACCACGGCGAGGTCATGGACGTGATCTCCGACGAACTGCCCGTGGCCGGCCGCCACATCGTCACCCACATGGACATCGAGGTGCAGAAGGCCGCCGAGGAGGCGCTCGCCCGGGGAATGGAGGGCGCACGACCCAAGTACCGCGCCGACTCCGGCGCCGCCGTGGTCCTCGACGTCACCAACGGTGGAGTCGTCGCCATGGCGAGCCTGCCCACCTACGACCCGAGTATCTGGCAGGGCGGGATCGACCAGCAGACCTTCGACGACATCCTCAGCGAGGAGGCGGGCGAACCCCTGCTCTCCCGAGCCGTTCAGGGCACCTACCCGCCCGGCTCCACCTTCAAGGTGTCGTCGATGTCGGCGGCGGCCGAGAACGGTTACTCGCTGCACGACAGCTACGCCTGCCCCGGTTCGGTCAGTCTGGCCGGGCAGTCCTACGAGAACTACGCGGGCGCCGGACAGGGCAGCATCAGTCTGAAGCAGGCCATCGTCAAGTCCTGCAACACCGTCTTCTACAACTTCGGTTACCAGATGTGGCAACAGGACGGCGGGCTGCATCCCGACGGTGAACCGAAGGAAGCGATGGCCGAGATGGCCCGCGGCTACGGATTCGGCTCGCCGACCGGGGTGGACCTGCCCTACGAGACCGGTGGTCGCATCCCCGACCGCGAGTGGAAGCGCACCTTCTGGGAGGAGACCCGGGAGGGTAACTGCGCCCGCGCCGACGAGGGATACCCGGAGATCGCCGAGACCAACCCATCGCACGCCTCCTACCTTCAACGACTCGCGCACGAACACTGCGTCCAGGGTTTCGAGTGGCGTGCCAACGAGGCCATCAACTTCTCCATCGGACAGGGCGACGTGCTGGTGAGCCCGTTGCAGCTGGCCTCCGCCTACGCCGCCATCGCCAATGGCGGGACCCTGTACGAGCCGCGCGTGGCCAAGGCCCTGGTCGCCGCGGACGGATCCGACGTGGAACCCATCGAACCGACGGTCAAGGGCGAGCTTCCCGTCAGCGACGAGACCCTTCGCTACCTGCAGGAGGCGCTGACCGAGGTGACCAAGACGGGTACCGGTGGCGGTGCCTTCGGCGACTTCCCGCAGGACGAGGTGTCCGTGGCGGGCAAGACCGGTAGCGCCGACGCCGAGCAGCGCCAGGTGTCGTCCTGGTTCGCCTCCTACGCCCCGGCCGACGACCCGCAGTACGCGGTGGCCGTCCTGGTCTCCCAGGGCGGTACCGGTGGCGAGACGGCCGCGCCCATCGCCCGCGAGATCTACGAGGCCATCTACGGGATCGGGGACGGAAAGGAACTGCTGCCCGACGGCAAGCCCCACTCCGACCTGCCCACCGTTCGTTCGGACGGTTCCATCGACTCGCTGGAGCCCTGATGGACACCTACAGCGGAACGTCCCGGCGACGGAACCTCGGCCGGACCGCCGCCACCGCGATGGGGAACGCTCGACGCCTCGACTGGGTCCTCGTCCTCTCGGTGCTCTTCCTGGGAGCCATCGGGGCGCTGCTGGTGTGGTCCGCGACCCTGCCGGGTGACGGGGGAGACCCCCGTGACTCCATGGACGCGCTCCTGCGCCACCTGGCCCACCTGGCGGTGGCGTGGGTGGTGTGCCTGGTCGTGGCGACCATCGACTACCGGACGGTGCGTGCCTACGCGCCCATCGTCTACGCGGTGACGGTCATCGCCCTGGTCCTGGTGCTCACCCCGTTGGGTGCGGTCGTCAACGGGTCGCGGGGCTGGCTCGTGATCGCCGGGTTCCAGTTCCAGCCCAGTGAACTCGCCAAGATCGGACTGGTCCTGGTCCTGGCCACCTTCCTGGGCGAACCCCGGGACGGCGAGACCCGGCCGATGAGCCGCGACGTGCTGCTGTGCGTGCTGGTCGTGGCGATCCCGCTCGCCCTGGTCATGCTCCAACCCGACCTGGGCACCACCCTGGTGCTGTGCGCGACCTTCCTCGGCATGCTCACCCTGTCGAGGGCGCCCCTGGTGTGGGTGGGGAGCATGCTCGCCGTCGGGGCCGCCGGCGCGTTCGCCGTGTGGTGGTTCGAGATGTTGGAGCCCTACCAGGTCGACCGCATCGCCACCCTGATGGACCCGGCCGCCGACCCGCAGGGCTCGGGATACAACTCCGCCCAGGCCCTCATCGCGGTGGGGTCCGGCGGTTTCGACGGCACCGGCCTGTTCCAGGGCGAGCAGACCCACGGACGGTTCGTACCCGAACAGCACACCGACTTCATCTTCACCGTGGCGGGGGAGGAACTCGGGTTCGTCGGTGCCGCCGCGATCATCGTGCTGATGGGCGTGATCATCTGGAGGATCCTGCGGATCGCCCTGGGTTGCGACCTGCCCTACCCGCGGATGCTGTGCGTGGGAGTGGCCGCCTGGTTCGCGTTCCAGGGCCTGATCAACATCGGTATGTGCCTGGGCGTGGTGCCGGTGACCGGCCTTCCACTGCCGTTCGTCTCCTACGGCGGCACCGCGATCATGGCGAACATGCTCGCCCTGGGGCTGGTGTTGGGCGTCAACTCCCGCGACCGCGGTTTCGAGTACTGAGCCCGTTCGGTCCGGGCCCCGCCAGGGACGCACCCGACAGGGACCCGGACCGAAGACCCTGTGGAAAACCGGTCGGAGGCCCCCTACGGCTGTAACCTGGGAGATCCACCGCGCGTGGGCGATACCGGCCCCGCGGGTATCCGGCCAGGAGCCGGGCAGACACGATGTCCGCCGATCGAAGGCCCACACCATGTCCGTCGAAAGTCTCTTCCCGCGTATCGAACCCCTGCTGAATCGGGTGAGCAAACCCATCCAGTACGTGGGCGGTGAGCTCAACTCCGTGGTCAAGGAGTGGGACGACACCCGGGTCCGTTGGGCGCTGATGTACCCGGACGCCTACGAGGTGGGCGTACCCAACCAGGGCGTGCAGATCCTGTACGAGATCCTCAACGAACGCGAGGGGGTCCTGGCCGAGCGTGCCTACGCCGTCTGGTCGGACATGGAGGGGCTGATGCGCGAGCACGGCATCCCGCAGTTCACGGTCGACGGTCACCGTCCCGTACGCGCCTTCGACGTGCTCGGACTGAGCTTCGCGAGCGAGATGGGCTACACCAACATGCTCACCGCGCTGGACCTGGCCGGTATCCCGCGCCGCTCAGCCGACCGCACCGAGGACGACCCGATCGTGCTGGCCGGCGGGCACGCGGCCTTCAACCCCGAACCCATCGCGGACTTCCTGGACGCAGTGGTGCTGGGCGATGGCGAGGAGATCACCCTGGCCGTCACCGAGATCATCCGGGAGTTCAAGGAGGAGGGCGAACCGGGTGGGCGCGACGGACTGCTGTCGCGCCTGGCCGCCACCGGCGGGGTGTACATCCCGCGCTTCTACGACGTGGGCTACCACGACGACGGCCGGATCGCCGCCTACACACCGAACCGGCCGGGGGTTCCGGGCACGGTGCAAAAGCACACCGTGATGGACCTGGACGAGTGGCCCTACCCCAAGAAACCCATCGTGCCCACGGCCGAGTCCGTGCACGAGCGCTACAGCGTGGAGATCTTCCGCGGCTGCACCCGCGGTTGCCGTTTCTGTCAGGCCGGGATGATCACCCGCCCGGTACGAGAGCGCAACCAGGACACCGTCCAGAAGATGGTGGAGGAGGGCGTGCGCAACTCCGGCTTCCAGGAGGTCGGTCTGCTCTCCCTGTCCAGCGCCGACCACAGCGAGATCGGTGACATCGCCAAGAACCTCGCCGACGAGTACGAGGGCACCAACACCGGCCTGTCGCTGCCCTCCACCCGGGTCGACGCCTTCAACATCGACCTGGCCAACGAACTCACGCGCAACGGCCGCCGTTCCGGGTTGACCTTCGCGCCCGAGGGCGGCAGCGAACGCATGCGCCGGGTGATCAACAAGATGGTCACCGAAGAGGACCTCATCCGTACCGTCACCGCCGCCTACGCGGCCGGGTGGCGACAGGTGAAGCTGTACTTCATGTGCGGGCTGCCCACCGAGGAGGACGAGGACGTCCTGGCCATCGCGGACCTGGCCACCGAGGTCATTCGGACCGGGCGAGAGGTGACCGGGCGCAAGGACATCCGCTGCACGGTCTCCATCGGCGGGTTCGTGCCCAAGCCGCAGACACCGTTCCAGTGGGTCGGCCAGACCTCCCACGAGGACGTGGACGCCAGGTTGCGCAAGTTGAGGGACCGACTGCGCGGTGACCGCAAGTACGGGAGGTCGATCGGTCTGCGCTACCACGAGGGCCGACCATCGATCATCGAGGGACTGCTGTCCCGCGGCGATCGCCGTGTGGGTCGGATCGTGGAACAGGCCTGGGAGGAGGGCGGCCGCTTCGACGGCTGGAGCGAGCACTTCTCCTACGACCGTTGGAAGAAGGCGGCCGAGGTCGGCCTCGCCGGTACCGGGGTGGACCTGGACTGGTTCACCACCCGAGATCGGGACGAAGACGAGGTCCTGCCCTGGGACCACCTGGACGCCGGGCTGGATCGGGCCTGGCTCTGGCAGGACTGGCAGGACTCCCTGCACGGCGAGGAATCGCTGGAGGTCGACGACTGCCGCTGGAACCCCTGCTACGACTGCGGCGTGTGCCCCAGCATGGGCTCAACCCCACAACTGGCAGACCTTGACAGGAAGCTCCTGCCCCTGACCGTGCTCTGACCTGTCCCTGATGCGATGAGGGCCCACGTGGGCGCACGGAGCACCGTCCCAGGACCCCGGTGCGCTCGCGTGGGAGGTCACCGAAGAACCGTGTGCGCGGGGTGGGACACAAAGAACCCCAGGGCACTGGTGTGTCCTGGGGTGAAAGAGTAAAGTTCGCGCTCCGGGTGTCTTCGTCCTGCGGTGCGCTCGCGTTCGCTGTGTCCGCGTCGCGCTCGCGTGAGGTTCGGAGTCTCCCGGGAGGAAGGTGTACGGCCCGGCGCCCCGCTCGCGCCGGGCCGTACGTAAAGTAAGACTCGCGGGGGTGCCGGTGGGTTGCCATCGGTTGCGGATTTTCTTTGGATTTTTTTTCCGGCCCTCCGTGTTCAGGTGGTGGACACCGGTTCGGACGACCCTTCGGAATCTGTTCGAGACTTTTCGATTCCAGGTCAGCGGGGCAGGAACCGGTATGTGCAGTCCTGCCGGCGCATGTGCACCACGGCGCACCGTACGCTGAACAGGACGAGGAACAGCCCCTTTCGGGTCGCCACCGACGGCCCGCACAGAGGGGGCATGAGGAAAGGAGTTGAGCTGCCCCCCGCACACGAGGGCACCACCTCACCCTCCACCGCCAAACCCGGCCAACGGCTCCGAGTCCGCTACGCCAAACGTGGACGCATGCGATTCGCGAGTCACCGTGACATCGCCCGGGCCCTGGAGAGAGCCCTACGCAGGGCCTCCCTACCCGTGGCGTTCTCCGCCGGTTTCTCACCACATCCCAAGATCTCCTACACAGGTGCGGCTCCCACAGGGGTCGCCAGTGAGGCGGAGTATCTAGAGCTCACCATGGCCGAGGAGTGCCGACCCGATCAGGTCAGGGACGCGATCGACGCGACCATGCCCGACGGGATCGACGTGCTCGAAGTCGTCGAGGCTCGGGTGACGGGCCTGGCCGACCGGCTCCAGGCCTCCATATGGCGCGTGGAGATGACGGACGTCGACCCCGGCGACGCCGCCAAGGCGGTGGCCGACTACCTGGCCGCCGAAAGCGTCGAGGTGGAACGGATGACGAAGAAGGGCCGACGCCGCTTCGACACCCGCCCGGCCGTACTCGGTATCGACGTGTGCGACGGTCCCCATGGGCGCGCCCCAGGGGAGCGACACACGACATATGCCATACTTCGAATGGTCGTACGGCACACGACACCTGCTGTCCGACCAGACGACGTATTGACCGGCCTTCGCCACGTGGCCGACCTCGCGCCGCCGTCATCACCCACGATGACCCGGCTGGCGCAGGGGCCGCTGGACGAGGTGACAGGTGCGATCGCCGACCCGTTCGACGCGGACCGACCCGAAGCTTCCACCACAGAGAGCACCGGGTCCGCGCACGATGAGACGAACGATCGACGCACCCGAGCACCACGGCCGTCGCCCATGACGGGATCGCGCCCATGAGCGATCCCAACGCGGGGTACATGGGCGAAACCACAGGACTTTGCCCCGGCGACACCCCGGTGCCGCCGGCGCTGACACAGCGACGACAGTTCTCGTGAGCCGCAGCGTCGGACCGTACGCGGCCCGACGGCGCGCCCGAGAACTTTGACGGGAGACCGCCCGGATGCTCGACAACGAGCCCAAGAGCGGTGCCGACGGCACCGCGGGTACAACTGAAACAACCGAGAACACGGCGGGGACACCCCCGGCGGGGAACGGCGGGGTTCGGGTGACCACACCCGCGCCCACCAAGGGCGCTCGCCGCGCCGCCGGACCACCCCCCGAACCCGACGACGTCTTCACGCCACCGACCACGCCGAGCACCAAGCTCGCCGGTTCGGGTGAGGGCGGAACGGTCAAGACCTCTTCGCCCACGCCGGTGCGCAGGCGCACGGTCCGTGCCGCGGGCCGGCCCGCGGACGTTCCCGCCGCCACCAGTGGTCGACGCACCCGAGTGGCCTCCGAGGACGACGACGCTCCCCGGGATGCGGCCGACAAGAGCGCCGCCCCCAAGGGGAACTCCGGAGATGACGGGAAGGGCGCCGAGGAAAGCGCCTCCCGCGGACGCACCCGCTCCCGAGCGCGCTCGCGCGCACCCAGGACCGTCGAGGCACCCGCCCCGGAAACGGTCGAGGAAGAGGAGACCGAGGAGAACACCCCCGGCGCCTCCGGCTCCCTCTTCTCCCCGCCCGGCGGCATGCTCTTCCAGCCTCCGGTCGCCCAGCAGAACGTCCCGGCCAAGACCCGCAAGGCCGTCGAGGTCGAGGTCGAGAAAGAGGAGACCGAGCAGGACTCCGACGCCGAGGCTCAGGCCCCCGCCGAGGAGACGGGCTCCGAGGAGCGTCCCAGCCGTCGGCGCCGTCGTCGGGGCGGTCGTGGCCGTGGCCGGTCGCGCGGTCCCGAGGACAACGGTGGTGAGGAGTTCGACTCCGCCGACTCCGGCGAGGACACCGTCAAAGAGCGCCACAAGGACACCAAGGGTTCCGACACCAAGGACGGCAAAGGACGCGACGAGCCCTCCGCCGACTCCGATGACGACTCCGACGACGAGGGCGAGAACGGCGGTAGCCGTCGGCGCCGTCGGCGTCGCCGCCGCTCCGGTTCGGGCTCCGGCTCCTCCGGGAGCGGCGAGAGCACCTCGGACGACCCGCCCAACACCGTGGTCAAGGTGCGCGAGCCTCGCCAGGAACGTCCCATCGAGGACGAGGTCCAGGCGGTCCGCGGCTCCACGCGCCTGGAGGCCAAGAAGCAGCGCCGCCGCGAAGGCCGCGAACAGGGCCGGCGCCGCGCCCCGATCGTCACCGAGTCGGAGTTCCTGGCCCGCCGTGAGGCGGTCAAGCGCGACCTGGTGATCCGGAGCATCGGCGACCGCACCCAGATCGCCACCCTGGAGGACGACGTCCTCGTCGAGCACTACGTCGACCGGGCCACGCACCGCTCCTACGTGGGCAACGTGTACCTGGGCCGGGTGCAGAACGTGCTGCCGTCGATGGAGGCCGCCTTCGTCGACATCGGCAAGGGCCGCAACGCCGTCCTGTACGCGGGCGAGGTCAACTGGGACTCCTTCGGTCTGGAGGGCCAGCCCAAGCGGATCGAGTCGGTGCTCAAGTCCGGTCAGTCCGTCCTGGTGCAGGTCACCAAGGACCCGGTCGGACACAAGGGTGCCCGCCTGACCAGTCAGATCAGCCTGCCCGGCCGCTACCTGGTGTACGTGCCCGGCGGTTCGATGACCGGCATCAGCCGCAAGCTCCCCGACAAGGAGCGTGCCCGCCTCAAGCAGATCCTCAAGAAGGTGATGCCCTCCGGCGCCGGCGTGATCGTGCGCACCGCGGCCGAGGGCGCCAGCGAGGAGGAGCTGGAGCGTGACATCACGCGCCTGGCCAAGCAGTGGGACTCCATCAAGCGCAAGTCCAAGTCGGCGAGCTCCCCGTCCCTGCTCAACAGCGAGCCGGACCTGACGATCCGGGTCGTTCGTGACGTGTTCAACGAGGACTTCTCCAGTCTGGTCGTCTCCGGTGACGAGGCTTGGAACACCGTCCACGAGTACGTCGACTATGTGGCGCCCCACCTCGCCGAGCGGCTCTCGCACTGGACCGAGGACCGGGACGTCTTCTCCGCGTACCGGATCGACGAGCAGATCAACAAGGGCCTCGATCGCAAGGTGTGGCTGCCCAGCGGTGGTTCGCTGATCATCGACCGGACCGAGGCCATGACCGTGGTCGACGTCAACACCGGAAAGTTCACCGGTCAGGGCGGCAACCTCGAAGAGACGGTCACCAAGAACAACCTTGAGGCGGCCGAGGAGATCGTCCGCCAGCTGCGGCTGCGCGACATCGGCGGCATCATCGTCATCGACTTCATCGACATGGTGCTGGAGTCCAACCGCGACCTGGTGCTGCGTCGGATGCTGGAGTGCCTGTCCCGGGACCGCACCAAGCACCAGGTGGCCGAGGTCACCTCGCTCGGGCTGGTCCAGATGACCCGTAAGAGGGTCGGCCAGGGGCTGCTGGAGGCGTTCTCGCACAACTGTGACCACTGCAACGGCCGTGGCCTGGTGATCTCCTCCGAGCCGGTGGAGAACAAGGGCGGTGGCAACGGCGGTGGCAACGGTAACGGTCGCAAGAAGAAGAAGGGCAAGGGCGACTCCGAGTCCGCGTCCGACGCATCCGGCGACAAGGGCGACAAGTCGGAGAAGTCCGAGCAGCCCGCCAAGGACGAGGGGGCCGAGCGGCCCGCGGTCGAGAACGACCAGGTCGACCGTCCCGTCGAGGTCGCCGAGGACACCGCGGGGCAGGGCGACAAGCCCGCCAAGCGCACCCGGAGCCGTAAGGCCGCCAAGGGCGAGCAGACCGACACCGCGGTGGAGAGCACCGAGCCGACCGTGAACGCCGACCAGGGCGACGCCGCGGGTTCGGACGGGGAGGCCGAGGAGGCCCCCGTCAAGAGGACCCGCAAGCGCACCTCCAAGGCGAAGAAGGCCGCCGAGGAGACCGCTGAGGCTCCCCAGGAGGCCGAGGCCGCCCCCGAGACGGAGGAGGCACCTGCCGAGGTCGCAGAGGCCCCGGTCAAGAGGACCCGCCGGCGCACCACCACCCGCAAGGCCGTCGAGGCCGACAGCGGTGAGGGTGGGCAGGCGACGGCGGATGGCGACGAGTCCGACTCGGCCGACGATGACGCCGAAGGCGCCACCGAACGGCCCAAGCGTCGCCGCACCCGGCGGACCAAGGCGGCGGTGACCTCACCGACCGGTGGTTCCGCCGTCGACGCGGGCTGAGGTCGAGCGAGGCGGGACGAGAATTCGGTCCGGACCCGGTAACGACCGGGTCCGGACCGGACCGACTGTGCGGGTCTGTACCAGGGCAATGGTAATCTGATGGACGGTGCGTCGGCGCGCCCCAAGTGTTCGCGCGCCCCGAGACCGCAGTGCTCTCCACCAGGTGGGTTTGTTTCCCTCAGATCCCCGCGCCCCGCTACAGGCGATTCGTGGATCGTGGCATCACGGTCATCAGTGAGCGCATTTTTCGTTGAGCGAGCAGGAAGAGAGTTCCCCGGTGTACGCGATCGTGCGAGCGGGCGGCCGACAGGAGAAGGTGTCTGTCGACGACGTCCTGAACATCGACAGGGTCTCCGAGGAGACCGGTGCCACCCTTACGTGGCAGCCCATCCTTGTGGTCGACGGTGACAACGTGGTCAGCGAGGCGAACAAGCTGAGCGGCTACACGGTCACCGCCGAGGTCCTCGGTGAGACCAAGGGCCCCAAGATCAACATCATGAAGTACAAGAACAAGACCGGTTACAAGAAGCGCCAGGGTCACCGCCAGAAGCACACCCAGGTGCGCGTTACCGGTATCGCGGCGAAGTAGGAGGCCTGGAGAAATGGCAAGCAAGAAGGGCGCTTCGTCCACTAAGAACGGTCGCGACTCGAATGCCCAGCGCCTCGGCGTGAAGCGCTTCGGTGGCCAGGCCGTTTCCGCCGGCGAGATCCTCATTCGTCAGCGGGGCACCAAGTTCCACCCGGGCGCCAACGTCGGTCGCGGTGGCGACGACACGCTGTTCGCCCTGGTCGACGGTGAGGTCAAGTTCGGTAACTTCCGCGGCCGCAAGGCCGTGAACATCGTCCCGGCCGCCGTCTAGGTCGAGCCGCGACGATTTCTTCGGGGCGGGCCAGGGAACACTGGCCCGCCCTTCGCGTTGTCACTAGGGAGTCCCTTCGAGGACGGCGCATAGCGCGGGTGGCACGTCGCATCACGGCCCCGCCAGGAGGCGGTGGCCCCACGAGTTACGGGGAGAGCAATGCCTGACTTCGTCGACGAGGCGGTCTTGCACGTCAAGGCCGGGAACGGCGGGCATGGCTGCGCCTCCGTGCACCGTGAGAAGTTCAAACCGCTGGGTGGACCGGACGGTGGAAACGGCGGCCGGGGCGGCGACATCGTCCTGGAGGTCGACACCCAGAGCGCGACCCTGCTGGACTACCAGCGCAGGCCGCACCGCACCGCCGAGAACGGGACGCCCGGCCAGGGCGGTCACCGGGCCGGGGCCAACGGCGAGCACCTGGTCCTGACCGTGCCCGACGGCACCGTGGTCACCAGGACGGACGGCGAGGTCATCGCCGACCTGGTGGGTCACGGCACCCGCCTGGTGCTGGCCCAGGGCGGCAACGGCGGTCTCGGTAACGCCGCGCTGGCCTCCAAGAAGCGCAAGGCCCCCGGCTTCGCCCTCAAGGGTGAGGAGGGCGAGGTCGTCGACGTGCGTCTGGAGATGAAGACCATCGCCGACGTGGGTCTGGTCGGCTTCCCCAGCGCCGGCAAGTCCTCGCTGATCGCCGCGATGTCCGCGGCCCGGCCCAAGATCGCCGACTACCCGTTCACCACCCTCATCCCGAACCTGGGCGTGGTGGAGGCGGGCTCGGTCCAGTACGTCGTCGCCGACGTGCCAGGGCTCATCCCCGGCGCCAGTGACGGCAAGGGCCTGGGCCTGGAGTTCCTGCGCCACATCGAGCGCTGCTCCACCCTGTTGCACGTGCTGGACTGCGCCACCTTCGAGCCCGGCCGCGACCCGGTCACCGACCTGGAGGCCCTGGAGGCCGAACTGGCCGCCTACGGGGAGCAGACCGGGGTCGACCTGTCCGACCGGCCGCGCGTGGTCGCCCTGAACAAGGTGGACGTGCCCGACGCCCGCGAGCTCGCCGACATGGTCCGTCCCATGCTGGAGGAGCGCGGCTACAAGGTCATGGAGCTGTCCGCGGCCTCCCGTGAGGGCCTGCGCGAACTCTCCTATGCCCTCGGTGAGCAGGTCGCCGCCGCGCGACAGAGCGAACCGGCGGCCGAACCCACCCGCATCGTGCTGCGGCCCAAGCTCATCGGTGACACGCCCTTCGAGGTGGTCCCGCTGGGGAACAACATCTTCCGGGTGCGTGGCGACAAGCCGGCCCGTTGGGTGCGCCAGACCGACTTCTCCAACGACGAGGCCGTCGGCTACCTGGCCGAACGACTCAACCGGCTCGGTATCGAGGGGGCACTGGCCAAGGCCGGCGCCACCCAGGGGGCCGAGGTGCGCATCGGTACCGAGGAGGACTCGGTGGTCTTCGACTGGGACGACTCGCTCGACGCCGAGGTCGTCCCGTCCGGCCCGCGCGGCACCGACGCCCGGCTGGGCTGACCCGCGCGGGGACCGACCGCTCCACACCGGCCGAACCCACACAGGCAAGCGCACGGCGCCCGGAAAAGGCGCCGTGCCACGGATGGAAAGTCCCTCGTGGTGCACAGCGCAGACACCCCGAAGCAGCACGTCGAACCCATGGAGGCGGCCGGTCGCCGTTCTGTGGCCCAGGCCCGCAGGGTCGTGGTCAAGGTGGGGTCCTCCTCATTGACCACCCCCGACGGACTCATCGACGCCGGCCGTATCCGGGACCTGGTCGAGGTGTTGGCCGCGCGCCGCGCCCTCGGCCAAGAGGTGATCCTGGTCTCCTCAGGTGCGGTCGCGGCCGGAATGAGTCCGCTGGGCATGACCCGGCGCCCTCGTGATCTGGCCTCACAGCAGGCCGCCGCCAGCGTCGGCCAAGGGTTGTTGGTGGCCTCCTACACCGCCGAACTCGCCGGACACGGACTCACCGCGGCCCAGGTCCTGCTCACCGTCGAGGACATGATGCGGCGAGTGCAGCACCGCAACGCTCAACGGACCCTGCGCCGACTGCTCGACATCGGCGCCGTGCCGATCGTCAACGAGAACGACACCGTGGCGACCCACGAGATCCGGTTCGGCGACAACGACCGCCTGGCGGCCCTGGTCGCCCACCTGATGCGCGCCGACGCGCTCGTGCTGCTCTCGGACGTGGATGCCCTCTACGACGGGAATCCGGCCGACGAGGGCACCTCGGTGGTGCACCTGGTCCGGGGCCGCGCGGATCTCGACGGCATCGACATCGGCAGCACCGGCAAACGCGGTGTCGGTACCGGCGGCATGGTCACCAAGGTGGACTCGGCGCGCATCGCCACCGAGGCCGGCGTGCACACCGTGCTGACCTCGGTGGCCAACGCCCGGGCCGCCCTGGCGGGGGAGAGGGTCGGCACGTTCTTCGCCCCGGCCGACGGCCGCCGCCCCTCCGCCCGGCAACTGTGGCTGGCGCACGCCACCGCGGGACGGGGGAGCCTGGTCCTGGACCCGGGAGCGGTGAAGGCGGTGGTCGAGGAGAAGGCGTCGTTGCTGCCGGCCGGTGTGGTCAAGGCGCACGGCGAGTTCAGCGCCGGCGATCCGGTCGACCTGCGCGACGAGTCGGGCACCCTGGTCGCTCGAGGGCTGGTCAACTACGACGCCGCCGAGGTCCCCGACCTGATGGGTCGATCCACCCGGTGGTTGGCCCGCGAGATGGGCCCCACCTACGAACGCGAGCTGGTCCACCGCGACGACCTCGTGGTGCTGTAGAGCGGGGCCGGGCGGAGCCGATGCCCCGACGCTCCTTCGACGGGTCGGGTGGAAGTGCCCGAGATCTCTCCTCGCCGTGTGCGCCCTTCTCGTGTGCCGTCGTCGGTCCGTGAAAGGGTCGGGGCAGGATGTCCTGAGGAGGGTGCCACCCATGTCGAGTCTGCTGACCCACCTGTTGGCGTTGGGGTTGCGAGTGGTGCGCAAGGGCCCCATGGGATCGGTGGAGGGCGCTCGTGAGTGGATGAACGAGCCCAAGGAGGACCCGTCCGCTCCGCACTGGCTCACCCGACGGCACTGGATCACGCGTCGACGGGTCGGTGGCTTCTCCACCTTCACCGTGCGTCCCCGCGGTGTGCGGGAACCCGAGAAGGCCGTGCTGTACCTGCACGGTGGCACCTACGTCAGCGAGATCTCCGGCTGGCACGGGGTGCTGATCTCGCGCATGGTCGACGCCGGCTGTCGGGTGGAGGTGCCGATCTACGGGCTGGCCCCCGAACACACCTACCGGGAGGCCTTCGGGTTCCTGCACGAGGTGTATCGGGAGCTGATGGCGGACGTCGATCCGACGCGCACGTTGCTGGCCGGGGACTCCGCGGGCGGAGGGCTCGCCCTCGCCCTGACACAGACCCTGCCGGAGGTCGCCCTGCCCGCCCCGACACGGCTGGTCCTGATCTCTCCCTGGCTCGACCTGACGATGTCCAACCCCGACATCCTGGAGGTGGAGGGGGCGGACCCCTGGCTCAACCCGGTCGGGCTCCTGGAGGCCGCCAAGGAGTGGGCGGGCGGCGACGACCTGACCGAACCCCGGCTGAGCCCCATCTACGGGCCGATGGCCGGCCTGCCGCCCATGGACCTGTACATCGGCACTCGCGACCTGCTCTGGCCCGACACCCGCCGGTTGTACGACCAGGTGACCCGGGCCGGGGGAGAGGTACGTCTGTTCGAGGAGGAGGGGGCGCTCCACGTCCACCCGCTGCTCCCCGTCCCCGAAGGGGGCCAGGCGCGGGCGCGGATCATGCGGACCGTCGAGGAGCTGTGAAACACCCTCGTGGGACGCGTTCGGTGGGCGGGGTGACGTGGCCGTCGCTCAGGACAGCCTCCTGACCACGGGCAGAGGCAGGCGCTTCATCAGGAAACCGATCGGCGCCCACGGCCAGGCGGGGACGTACGCCTTGACCTTGCGCTTCTCGATCGCGGCCACCATGGAACGTACGCCCACCTCGGTCTCCACCATGAATCGGGTCTTCTGCCGAACGTGCTCGTTCATCTCCGAGCGGATGTAGCCCGGATAGATCACCGACACGTCCAGACCGGGGACGCGCTCGGAACGCAGACCCTCGGCGATGGCGGCCACGCCCGCCTTGGTGGCGGCGTAGACGGTCATGGCCTTGCGCATGCCGCGCAGGGCCGACATCGAGGAGATCATCACCAGATGGCCGTGACCCTGCGCACGGAAGATCTCCATGGCCGCCTCCGACTGGGCCAGCGCCCCCACGAAGTTGGTCATGGCGGTCTGCCGGTTGGCGTCGTAGCGGCCCTTGCCGAGCGCGGCGCCCTTGCCCAGCCCCGCGTTGACGATGACCCGGTCCACCGTGCCGAACTCGGCCGCGAACTCCCCGAAGACCCGGAAGACCGCCTCGTCGTCGGTGACGTCCAGTGCCTTGAGCACCACCCGGCGATCGGGACGCGCGGCCACGATCTCGTCCCTGAGGGAGCCCAACTTCTCCGTGCGCCGGGCGCACAGGCCCAGGTCGTAGCCGAGGGCGGCGAACCGGCGCGCCATCTCCGCGCCCAGGCCCGCCGAGGCCCCGGTGATCAGGATCGTTCCCTTGCTCATGTGCGCTTCTCCGTGCCGCTCTTCATCGTGGGTCCGCCCCGGTCGAGCCTCCACGCGGTGTCGAGCACCGGGGGTCGGGCCGGGTCCATCGCGTCGACACTATGACCCGGGTCGGTGGAACGACCGAGGCGGGCCACCGCGTCCGCGCCCTCGTGTCCTGCCGGAGCCGGATCCACCCGAGTGACCACGACCGCTCCGAGACGCGGCACTAGGATGCGGTGCGTGACTCAACAGACGACACAGCACGGCGACTCCCATCCGCACGAGGGCGCCGTCCGCGAGATCCCGACCGGCCGCAACGCCACCAAGCTCGTCTACGCCCCGGAAAGGGACGGTCTCGCCGACGCCGGCGAGATCGTGTGGACGTGGGTGCCCTTCGAGGAGGACGCGAGCCAGGGCAAGGACCGGCCCATGCTGGTGGTCGGCCGCAAGGGTCGCCGCCTGCACGGCCTGATGCTGTCCTCCCAGCGGCCCGACGACCACGAGCGCCAGGACTGGCTGCCCATCGGCTCCGGCCCCTGGGA
This sequence comes from Nocardiopsis sp. NPDC055551, assembly GCF_053619415.1. NCBI lineage: Bacteria > Bacillati > Actinomycetota > Actinomycetes > Streptosporangiales > Nocardiopsidaceae > Nocardiopsis > Nocardiopsis sp. NPDC055551. The sequence continues at coordinate 151,369 of NZ_JBSHJJ010000012.1, forward strand.
CCGTGAGGAACGCGACTCCTACCTGCGGGTGGACCGCCTCTTCGAGTTCGACGAGGACGACATCCGCCGCGAGGCCGCCGTGATGAACGAGGACATCTTCTGGAAGGTCGCCGCCGTCCTGCGCGACCGCTACGGCTGGCGCTGACCTCTTCCGACCCCGGGACCGGCTCGGCCCGTGGACAACCCCTGCGGTGGTCGACCAGGCGCTATACGCTGGAGGGAATCCCTCCGGCGACGGTGCCCTTCGACGCCGCAGGCGCCACCGGCCGGGGCGGCCTCCCGAGCAAGGAAGCCCGAAATGACAGTCAACAGTGACATCGAGCGTGAGGTCCACGATGTGGCCCGACGCGGCAAGGACGCGGCCGTCGACCTCGCCACGCTCAGCAGGTCGGCCAAGGACGCCGCCCTGAACGCGATCGCCGATAACCTGCTCAAGCGGTCCGACGAGATCACCGCGGCCAACGCCGAGGACGTCGAGCGCGCCCGAGCCGAGGGCACCGGCCCGGCCATGATCGACCGGCTCACCCTCACTCCACGGCGGATCGAGGCCATCGCCGAGGCCGTGCGCGAGATCGTCGAGCTGCCGGACCCGGTGGGCGAGTCGGTGCGCGGAGGCGTGCTCCCCAACGGCCTGGACCTGCGGCAGATCCGCGTGCCACTGGGTGTCATCGGGATCATCTACGAGGGCAGGCCCAACGTCACCGTCGACGCGGCCGCACTGTGTCTGAAGAGTGGGAACGCCGCGCTACTGCGCGGATCGTCCTCGGCCTACAACTCCAACACCGCCATCGTGCGGGTGCTGCGGGACGCGCTGGAGGGCACCGAGGTGCCGGTCGACGCGATCCAACTCGTCCCCGGGCGCACCCGTGAGTCCTCCACCGCGCTGATGCGTGCGCGTGGCCTGGTCGACGTGCTCATCCCACGTGGCGGCGGCTCGCTCATCCAGGCCATCGTGCGTGACTCCACCGTTCCGGTGATCGAGACCGGCGAGGGCCTGTGCCACGTGTACGTGGACGCCGACGCCGACCTGGACAAGGCGGTGGCCATCGCCACCAACGCCAAGGCGCAGCGCTGCTCGGTGTGCAACTCCGCGGAGACGCTCCTGGTGCACGAGGCGGTCGCCGAGGCGTTCGTGCCGCGGGCACTGGAGTCCCTCGCCGAGGCCGGTGTGACCGTCCACGGCGACCCTCGGGTCCTGGAGATCGCCGCGGCCCACCCGACCCGGGCCACGGTGGTCGAGGCGACGGAGGAGGACTGGGCGACCGAGTACCTGGACATGGACCTGGCCGTGCGAGTGGTGCCCGACGTCGACGCGGCGTTGGCGCACATCCGCGAGTACTCCACCCAGCACACCGAGGCGATCATCACCGACTCGCTGGCCACCTCCCGGTACTTTGTGGCCCGGGTGGACTCGGCCGCGGTGATGGTGAACGCCTCCACCCGTTTCACGGACGGTGGCGAGTTCGGATTCGGCGCGGAAATCGGTATTTCCACCCAGAAACTGCACGCCAGGGGTCCGATGGGTCTCGCCGAAATGACATCGACCAAGTACGTGGTCACCGGTGACGGTCACCTGAAGTGACCACACGCCGGGTGGCATGCGACTTCGGGGAAGGGCCGTTCGAGGAATCGGGCGGCCCTTCCCCGTTCTCATGCCACCGTGGTGAACCCCGGTACCGATGGGCACACGCGCCATGACGGTCACTTGCGTCACCTCGGTTGTTTCCTTCGGCGAAACCTGGGCAGAGGCGAAACTTCCCCGGACAAGTATTCCCAAAGCCGTCGCCGATCGGTACTTTCGCTTTGGTGTCACACGGCGCTCTTCCCGCACCCTAATCAGGAGCGTCCGGCCCCCACCGGTCACGACGAAAGGAAATCCCCCGCATGAAGCTCGGGAGTAAGATCGCCGCGTCCACCGCCACCGCGGCTCTGGCGATCGGCAGCGTCACCATGATGGCTGCTCCTGCCCAGGCCGATCTGGTCACCCTGTGCTCCGGTCACGGCGGTGAGATCACCCTGCCGACCGATCTGAAGGTCCCCTCCGGCGCGAGCTGCTTCCTGGACGGCACCGTCGTCCAGGGCGACGTCACCGTCGAGCAGGACGCCAACCTCCACATCATCGGTGGCGCCATCGAGGGCGAGGTGTCCGTCGCCGGCGACGCCTACTTCGACGCCTCCGACACCACGGTCGACGGTGACGTGGTCAACTCCGGTTCCTACGGCACCTACCTGGAGGACGGCAGTTCGGTCGCCGCTCTGCGGGCCCAGGCCGCCGAGGGCGCCGCCAACGACGGTTTCGTCTACGTGGTCGGTGCCTCCGCCGCGTCCGTGGACGCGACCACCGGCGAGCTCTACGTCAACGGCGGCCGTATCACCGACGGCGTGAACGCCGACGGTGTCGTCTACGCCGACATCTACGACAGCGTCGTCCGCGGCGACCTCACCGTCAACGGCTCCGCCTCCGGCGGGATCCTGTGCGACAGCGAGGTCCTGGGCAACGCCACCTACAGCGACAGCTCCGGCCCGATCGCGGTTGGTGCCGGCGAGAGCGACGACTTCTGCGCTTCGGTCAACTACGTCGACGGTGACCTGTCCGTCACCGGCGTCTCCGGTGGTGCCTACATCGACAACAACATCGTCGGCGGCGACCTGGTGGCCACCGGCAACAGCCCGACCGCCCAGATCGGTGACGCCAACCGCGTGCGTGGCGGCATCGTCACCGAGGAGGTCGCCATGCGCGCGCTGGCCGCCGAGGTGACCGCCGAGTTCGAGGCCCACGAGGCCGACCTGGCGGACGAGGTCGAGGAGGCCCGCGCCGAGACCGTGGACGCGGCCATCGAGGCCGGTCCCGCCTTCTAGGGGTACCCACTCGCCTCGGACCTTCCGACTTCGTCGGTGCCCGGGTGAACGGATCACGGCAGCGTCGACGGCCTCCGGCCGGCGGCGCTGCCGTCGTTGTGCCGCCAACCCTTTCCGGTTTATATCGCACCCGTGACGACGGTCATGATTGAGTGATATGTTCGCGCCATGGCTGACTCCCAACGGCTCGCCGTGGTCTCCGGCGGCTCCGGTGGCATCGGACGAGCCGTCGTGTTCGCGCTCGCCGAGGCCGGGCACGAGGTGGTGGCCCTGGGCCGTGACCCCGATCGCCTCGCTCTGCTCGCCGACGACGCCCGGGAGCGGGGGCACCTCGTCGCCACCCGGGTGTGCGACCTCGCCGACGAAGTCGCCGTGTCCGAACTCACCGAATCACTCGGCCCCGTGTCCGTCCTGGTCAACAATGCCGGCTCCGCGCACAGCGCCCGCCTGCGCGACACCGACCTCGACCTGTGGCGTCACCACCTGGACGCCAACGCCACCTCCGCGTTCCTGCTCACCCGGGCCCTACTACCCGGCATGCTCGAACGCGACCACGGGCGCGCGATCTTCGTCGCGTCCACCGCCGCGCACACCGGAACCCGCTACACCGTCGCCTACGCGGCCGCCAAGCACGCCGTCCTCGGCCTGGCCCGTTCGGTGGCCGACGAGGTCGCCGGCACCGGCGTGACCGTCAACTCCGTGTGCCCCTCCTTCGTACGCACCCCCATGACCGAACGTTCGGTGGCCCGTATCGCCGAACGCACCGGACGCGACCCCGGCCGGGCCGAACGCGCCCTCGCCGAGGCAACGCCCCTGGGCCGGCTCATCGAACCCGAGGAGGTGGCGGCCGCCGTCACCTACCTGGCGAGCCCCCTGGCCGGGGCGATCAACGGCCAGTCCCTCACCCTTGACGGAGGAGACACCCAACGATGAGCGCCTTTCGCGGCTCCGTGCCGCTCACCGACCGGTGGGACCACTTCGACCTGACCCGGGTCGACGGGGTCACCACCGTCACCCTGAACCGGCCCGACCGGCTCAACGCACTCACCTTCGAGGCCTACGCCGACCTGCGGGACCTGCTGCTGGAACTGCCGCACCGCGACGACACCCGCGTGCTGGTCCTGCGCGGCCAGGGCCGGGCCTTCTGCTCCGGTGGCGACGTCGACGAGATCATCGGCCGGACCCTGGAGATGGCCCCCGACGAACTCCTCGCCTTCACCCGCATGACCGGGGAGGTGATCCGGGCGATGCGCGAGTGCCCGATCCCCGTGATCGCCGGGATCCAGGGCATGGCCGCCGGCGCCGGCGCGGTCCTGGCCCTGGCCTCCGACTTCCGGGTGGTGGCCCGCTCGGCCCGCTTCGCGTTCCTGTTCACCAGGGTGGGGTTGTCCGGGGCCGACATGGGCGCCGCCTACCTGCTGCCCCGCATGGTCGGCCTGGGAAACGCCACCCGCGTCCTCATGCTCGGCGACACGGTGGAGTCCGACGAGGCCGAACGCATCGGTCTGGTGAGCGAACTGGTGGAGGACCACGAGCTCGACGCCGCCGTGGACCGGCTCGCCGAGAGGCTGGCCAAGGGCCCTTCCTTCGCCTACGCCCAGACCAAGGCCCTGGTGTCCCGGGAACTCGACATGAGTCTGTCCGGGGCCATCGAACTGGAGGCCATGACCCAGGCGTTGCTCATGCGCGGTGAGGACTACGCCGAATTCCACGCCGCCTTCACCGGCCGTCGCACCCCCCAATGGAAGGGACGCTGAGTGGAACCCGTACACCTGCCGCCCACCCCGCACACACTGGTGAACCCGCCCGAACTCGGACCCAACCCGGGCTTCTCCCACGCCGTGGTCCCCGCCCCGGGCCGTCTGGTCCACCTGGCCGGACAGATCGCCTCCGGGCCCGACGGGCGGCTGGCCGCCGAGTCCCTGGTCGACCAGTTCGACGGTGCCCTGGCCAACGTCGTCACCGCCCTGCGAGCCTGTGGTGGTTCACCCGAACACCTGACCCGTCTGAGTGTGTACACCACCGACGTGCCCGGCTACCGGGCCTCCGGGCGGGAACTGGGCCGGGTCTATCGCGCCCACATGGGTCGCCACTACCCGGCCGTGGCGTTGTTCGGGGTGGCCGAGTTGTTCGAACCCGGTGCCTTGTTGGAACTGGTCTGCGACGCCGTCATCCCGGGGCCGACCGACTGACCTCAGGGGGCCACGGTGGCGCGGACGTGGTCCAGGGCGGGCCCGCGCAGCAGGGCGTGCAGGTCGAAGAAGACACGCGCGGCCCTGCTGCCCGCCCACCGGTCGGGCAGCAGTTCGGGTGGCAGCCCCGGGTCGAGGAACGGCAGCCTCCGCCAGGAGTCCACCGCGCGCAGGTGGTCGGCGAAGGCCATCGCCCGCTGCTCGGGGTCGTGGTCCGAAGGTGTGCCGCGGCGGCGCCACGCGGTCAGCACCGGCTCGTGTTCGTCGAGGAACCCCCGGTACATCGCTTGAAGCGCGGGCAGGTCCCACCAGCGGGCGACGGACGTGGTCAGGTCGCGAAAGTCCAGGTGGGTCGCGTGGAACAGCTCCGCGTGCTCCTCCAGGTCCAGTTCCCGCAGGGTGGCGCGCGCCTGGTCGGTGAGGTGCGCGGGTGCGATCCACACCCCGGCGGCGGTGGTGCCGAACCCCAGCCGGGTCAGCTGGGTCCGCAACGCGTGCCGGCGGCGACGTTCGGACTCGGGAACGGAGAACACCACCAGTACCCAACCGTCCTCGGCGCGAGCCACCCGGTGGCCGAAGATGCGCTGGTCACCCTCGCCGAGTATGCGGCGTCCCTCGTCGGAGAGCCGGTAGCCGGCAGCGCCGCCCAGACGCTCGGACACCAGTAGTCCACGGCGTTTGAGCCGGGAGACCGCCGAGCGGACCGAGGGGCCGTCGACGTCGAGTCCGCCCATCAACGCGATCAGGTCGGCCACCCCCGTCCATCCGCCCACGTCGCGGGCGTAGGTGCCGAAGAACGACACGATCAGGGCCCGGGGACGGCGCAGGACGCGGTCGGCGTCGGCTGTGGGGTCCGGGGCTGCTCGGTCGCTGTTGACAATCATGGGCACACGATAGCCGCCGGTGTCGGCACCCCTTGCGGTGCTCGGCCTTCACCCTCATCACGTTTGGTTTCCCGGTAAGTTCATATCACTCTCTTGACGGCCGTCACGTTCTGGGTGCATCTTCGGAGTGAGGCGGATCACGTTCCCGAGAGAGTCGAGGTCGCCCATGGCGCTCCCGCCCCACGAAAACGACCACGAGTTCGCCCGATGGGTCACCGACCGGGCGACCGAACTCGACGACACCCCCGGCGAACCGGGACGCGTCGACCGGGCACTGCTCCAGGGCCTGGGCGAGAGCGGGCTGTTGCCCGCGCTGTTCCCCGGCACGGCCGACGACGGACCTCTGCGCGAGGCCCCCGCCACTCGGTTGTGCCTGCTCCGCGAACACCTGGCCGGTGTCGACACCCACGCCGAGACCGCCCTGGCCCTCCAAGGGCTGGGGACCTACCCCCTCCTGCAGTCCGGGAGCGACCGACAGCGGAAGCGCTGGGTCCCCGAGGCCGCGGCGGGACGGGCGGTGGCGGCCTTCGCCCTCACCGAACCCGAGGCCGGGTCCGACGCCGCCGCGCTGGAGCTGCGCGCCGAACCGTCCGGCGACGGTTGGCGACTGCACGGTGAGAAGACGTGGATCTCCAACGCGCCGGACGCCGACTTCTACACCGTCTTCGCCCGAACCACCCCCGGCACCCGTTCCCGGGGCGTCACCGCCTTCTGCGTCCCCGCCGACCGCCCGGGCCTGTCCGGTGAGCCCCTGGAGATGCTGTCCCCGCACGCTCTGGGGCACCTGGTCTTCGACGGGGTCCAGGTCGGCTCGGAGGACCTGGTGGGCGCCCCCGACCAGGGGTTCTCGGTGGCCATGCGCACCCTGGACCTGTTCCGTCCCAGCGTCGGCGCGTTCGCCGTCGGCATGGCCCGGGCGGCTCTGGCCGCCGCCAAGGAGCACACCGCCGAGCGTCGCGCCTTCGGCGGACCCCTCACCGCTCTGCAGACCGTCTCCCACACGCTCGCCGAGATGGCCACGCGTACCGAGGCCGCCCGCCTGCTGGTGTACGCCGCCGCCGAGGAGTACGACTCGGGTGGGCCCGACGTCACGCTCAAGGCGGCGATGGCCAAGCTGTTCGCCACCGAGACCGCCCAGTACGTGGTCGACTCCGCCGTCCAACTGCACGGTGCGCGTGCCCTGCACCGGGGCCACCTCCTGGAACACCTGTACCGAGAGGTCCGCGCACCCCGCATCTACGAAGGGGCCTCGGAGGTCCAGCGCCAGATCATCGCCCGTCACATGTAGTCGTCCACGAGCCGACACCGAGCCGTCACCACGGCCACGCCGCCCGCTGTCGCACCCCGCACTCGGAGGTCCAGCAATGTCGCACTCTCCGCCCGACCGACCGCTCCCACCGTCCTCGACCCCGAGCGCGTACGAGGACACCTTCACCCGCGACCACCTGCCGCCCCTGGAACAGTGGCCGCTCATCGAACCCCTGGACGTACCCGAGCGCCTCAACTGCGCGGAAGAGCTCCTGGACGGCACCATCGCCGGCCACGGCGCCGACCGGCGCTGCGTCGTGGGCGAACACGAGACGCTGACCTACGGAGAACTGCGGGACCGGGTGGATCGCATCGCCCACGTCCTGGTGGAGGAACGCGGCCTGAGACCGGGGGAGCGGGTGCTGCTGCGCGGCCCCAACGCCCCCTGGCTCGCCGCCTGCTGGCTGGCCGTGCTCAAGGCCGGGGGCGTGGTCGTCACCGTCCTCCCGATGTTGCGCGCCGGTGAGCTCGCCACCATCCTGCGCTCCGCGCACGTGGCCCACGCGCTGTGCGACGCCCGCTTCCTGGACGACCTGGACGAGGCGTCCCGGCGGGTGGGGGAGGACGCCCCCTCGACCCTGGTGTACGGCGGAAAGGGCCCCGACGACCTCACCGCACGGGTGGCCGCCCACCCCGACCCGTTCACCGCCGTGCGCACCGCCGCCGACGACGCCTGCATGATCGCCTACACCTCCGGTACCACCGGCGACCCCAAGGGGTGCGTGCACTTCCACCGCGACGTGCTCGCCATCGCCGACACCTACTCCGCCCAAGTGCTCAAGCCCGCCCCCGAGGACCTGTTCGTCGGCAGCCCGCCCTTCGCGTTCACCTTCGGACTCGGCGGACTGCTGATCTTCCCGTTGCGCGCCGGAGCCGCCACGGTGCTGCTGGAACGCCCGCGCCCCGAGGCGCTGCTGGACGCCGTCACCGAACGAGGCGCCACCATCCTGTTCACCGCGCCCACCGCCTACCGGGCCATGCTCGCCGGACGCGACGACCGCGACCTGTCCACCCTGCGCCGGTGCGTGTCCGCCGGTGAGCACCTGCCGGCGGTCACCTGGCGGGACTGGTTCGAGGCCACCGGTGTGCGGCTGCTCGACGGCATCGGCGCCACCGAGATGCTGCACATCTTCATCTCCTCCACCGACGACCACATGCGCCCCGGCTCCACCGGCAGGCCCGTCCCCGGGTTCACCGCCGCCGTCCTCGACGACAAGGGCGACCCCGTCCCCGACGGCGAACCCGGACACCTGGCGGTCCGCGGCCCCGTCGGCTGCCGCTACCTGAACGACCCGCGCCAGAGGGAGTACGTCCGCCACGGCTGGAACCACACCGGAGACACCTACGTACGCGACGAGGACGGCTACTTCTGGTACCGGGCGCGCAGCGACGACATGATCGTCTCCGCCGGCTACAACATCGCCCCCGCCGAGGTGGAGGAGGCGCTGCTCACCTCCCCCGACGTGGAGGAGGCGGCCGTGGTGGGGGTGGAGGACCCCGAACGCGGCCTGGCCGTACGGGCGTACGTGGTGCCGCGGCCGGGTCCGACCGCCGACACCGCCCTGGCCGATCGCCTGCGCGAACACGTGCGCTCCCGCATCTCCCCGTACAAGACGCCGCGCTCGGTGGTCTTCGTCGACGAACTGCCCCGGACCGCCACCGGCAAGCTCCAGCGCTTCCGGCTGCGGGAGGGCACCCTGTGACACCACACGCGAGTCCCGACCACCGAGCGGCCCGCCCCGACGCGCGGGCGACGGCACCCGGCAGACCGTGACGTCGACGAACAGGACGTCAACGAACAGGAAGGCGGCGCGATGCGCATCGTGTGTATCGGCGCTGGACCCGCGGGACTGTACTTCGCGGCCCTGGCCCGACAACTCGACGCCACCCACGACATCACCGTCTACGAACGCAACGCCCCGGACGACACCTTCGGATTCGGCGTGGTGCTCTCCGACGAGACCCTCGGCGGCATCGAACACGCCGACCCCCGAGCCTACGAGCGACTCACCGCGGAGTTCGCCCGCTGGGACGACATCGACGTCCACTTCGACGGCACCGTCACCACCTCCGGCGGGCACGGCTTCGCCGCCATCGGCCGCCGGGCCCTCCTACAGATCCTGCGCGCCCGCTGCGCCGAACTCGGAGTGCGCGTCCACACCCGCACCGAGGCGCCGCCCGCCGCGGAACTCGCCGCCGAGTACGACCTCGTGGTCGCCGCGGACGGAGCGAACAGCGCCACGCGCACCGCCCACGCCGACGCGTTCGGCACCACCCTCGAACCGCGGAGCAACCGGTTCATGTGGCTGGGCACCGACCTGGTCTTCGACGCGTTCAACTTCCACATCCTGCGCACCCCGCACGGGATCATGCAGCTGCACTGCTACCCCTACGCGACCGACGCCAGTACGTTCCTCGTGGAGATGGCCGAGGACGTGTGGGAGGCCGCCGGGTTCGTCGACCGAGACCTCGCCCCCGGGGAGAGCGACCTCGACGCCATCGCCCGCTGCGAGAAGCTGTTCGCCGACGTCCTGGGACGGCACCGACTGCTGCCCAACAACTCCCGCTGGCAGCGCTTCACCACCGTCCGCAACCGCACCTGGCACCATGGCAACGTCGTCCTGCTCGGCGACGCCGCGCACACCGCGCACTTCTCCATCGGATCCGGCACCAAGCTGGCCATGGAGGACGCCCTGGCGCTCGCCGCCCGCCTGCACGAGCACCCCGATCTGCCGAGTGCCCTGGACGCCTACGAGGACGAACGCCGAGCCGTGGTGACCAGCACCCAACGCGCCGCCCAGGCCAGCCTGGAATGGTTCGAGGACATCCACCGCCACGTCGACGCCGACCCGCTGCCGTTCGCCTTCGACCTGCTGACCCGCAGCCGCCGCGTCACCTACGACAACCTGCGCCTGCGCGACCCGGAGTTCGTCGCCCGGGTCGACGACTGGTTCGCCCACAAGGTGGCCCGCGAGGTCACGGGCGGAGAAGGCGCCCCCGCAGTTCGCCCGCCCATGTTCCACCCCTTCCGCCTGGGCGCGTTGGAACTGGACAACCGGGTCGTCGTCTCGGCCATGGACATGTACTCCTCCACCGACGGCACCCCCGGCGACTTCCACCTCGTCCACCTGGGCGGCAAGGCCCTCGGTGGCGCCGGACTCGTCATGACCGAGATGGTGTGCGTGTCCGCCGACGCCCGCATCACCCCCGGCTGCGCCGGACTCTACGCACCCGAACACGAGACCGCCTGGCGCCGCTTCACCGACTTCGCGCACGAGCACAGCCGGGCCCGCGTCGGAGTGCAGCTCGGGCACGCCGGCCGCAAGGGCTCCACCCGACTGATGTGGGAGGGGATCGACCAACCCCTGACCACCGGCAACTGGCCGGTGGTCTCCCCATCGCCGCTGCCCTACCGTGACGGAGTCAACCAGGTACCCCGGGAACTGGACCGGGCCGCCATGGACGCCATCCGCGACGACTTCGTCGCCGCCGCCCACGCCGCCGACCGGGCCGGGTTCGACCTGCTCGAACTCCACTGCGCGCACGGCTACCTGCTGTCCTCGTTCCTGTCCCCGGTCACCAACCGACGCACCGACGCCTACGGGGGCGACCTGACCGGCCGGCTCCGCTACCCCCTGGAAGTCCTCACCGCCGTGCGCGCCGCCTGGCCCGACCACAAACCCCTCACCGTGCGCGTATCCGCCACCGACTGGGTCGAGGGCGGCACCACCGGCGACGACGCGGTCCGGATCGCCCGCGCCCTCGTCGCGGCCGGAGCCGACGCCATCGACGTCTCCACCGGACAGGTCACCCCCGACGAGGAACCCGCGTTCGGGCGCAGCTACCAGGTCCCCTACGCCGAACGAGTCCGCCGCGAACTCGGTGTCCCCGTCATCGCCGTGGGCGCCATCTCCTCCCACGACGACGTCAACTCGACCATCCTGGCCGGTCGCGCCGACCTGTGCGCCCTGGGCCGCCCCCACCTGTACGACCCGCACTGGACCCTCCACGCCGCCGCCGAACAGGACTACGCGGGCCCCGGCGTCACCTGGCCGGTCCCCTTCCGCGCCGGTAGCCGCAAACCCCCCACCGGACGCACCGACGGGCCGCGTCCCCGACTCGAACTGCTACGGTCCGGCGACGACTCCACCCGGCACCGACGGTGGCGTCCCCACACCACCCGAGACGAGCCCTAGGGAGACCACGGTGTCGACCGCCTATGGCGACCACCCCAGCCAGATCGTCCACCGCCACGAGCCACGCCGGTACGACGGACCCGCCCCGGTCGCGGTTCTACTGCACGGCGGCTGGTGGCGGGACCTGCACGACGCGCGCCTCATGGACCCCTTGGCCGGGGACCTGGCCGCCGCCGGGTGGTTCGTGTGGAACGTCGAATACCGCCGCACCGGAACCGACGGCGGTGGCTGGCCACGGACGGCCCACGACGTCGCCCGCGCCCTGGACCTGCTCGCCGCCACCGCCGACCACGAGGACGGGCTGGACACCTCACGCGTGGTCGCCATCGGTCACTCCGCCGGCGGGCACCTCGCCCTCATGACCGCCGCGGACTCCCTCGTCACCTCCGTGGTCGCCCTGGCGCCCATCACCGACCTGCGCCGCTGCGCCGACGCCGGGCTGGGAGAGGACGCCGTCGCACCCTTCCTCGGCCCCGATCCCGCCCCCGAGCTGTACACGGAATCCTCGCCCCTGCACCGACTCCCCATCGGAGTCTCGCAGTTGATCGTGCACGGCGCCGCCGACCAGCGGGTTCCCGTCGAACACAGCCGCGACTACGTGGCCGCGGCCCGGGCCGCCGGTGACCCCGTGGAGTACCGGGAGATCGCCGGAGCCGACCACTTCGCCGTCATCGACCCCGCGCACACCGCCTGGCGTACCGTGCGCGACGCCCTCGGCGCCCGCTGACGACCGGGCCCGCACGACGAACGGCGGGGGTGGAGGGGCGACCATACCGATCGACCCCTCCACCCCCGCCATCGACCACGACGGTGTTCCGGTCGAGGTCAGTTGTCGTTGGAGCCGTTCGTGCCGCCCGAACCGGACTCGCCCCGGGTGTCGCCCTGGTTCCCACCGTTCCGCCAGCGGTCCGCCATCGAGTCGAAGATGCGGCCGCCCGCGCGCCCGGCGCCGTCGGCCACCCCGCGCAGGGTGCTGACCAGCGGGTCGCTGGTGCGGTTCCACTCGTCCCGGTAGGACCTGGCCGCGTTGCCCGCCTCCTCGGTGACTTTGGCGTCACGGTCGGTGGAGCGGCGGGGGTAGTCGCCGTCGACGACGCGCTGGTACTCGCCGCTCTCCACCCACCGGTGCAGCTCGGCCACCCGGACCACCGCGAAGGGGTGCGTCGCCGGAACGGTGGTCATCAGCTTCAGCACGCTGTCCACGGCGTCGCCGCCGCCCTCGTACTCGCGAGCCTGCTCCATGAAGGAATCGGGGTTCATCTGGGACAGGTTGGAACCACCGGCGAGCTTCATCAGGGCGCGCTTGGCGGCGTCCGGGTTCTGGCAGGCGAGCAGCCCGGCACGGTCACTGGACAGCTCGGACTTGCGCTGCCACTCCCGCAGCCCCGCCAGGATCGCCTGGATGGCGATGGCGCCCAACGGGATCCACATGATCTTGGTGGACAGCCACACCAGCAACAGGAGCAACGTGCGGTAGATGGTGTGGCCACTGAGCACGTGCCCGACCTCGTGCCCGATGACGAACCGCTTCTCCTCGGCGTCGAACAGGTCGAACAGACCGGTCGTCATGACGATGAACGGCTTCTTGCGGCCGATCGCCATGGCGTTGGGCTGGGGATCCATCTTGACGTAGAGCTCGGGAACCTCGTCCAGGTCCAGGACGTAGGCCGCGTCGCGCAGGTAGTCGTGCAGTTCCGGGAACTGGGTGGGGCTGACCCGCACGGCGCTGGAGAGGAACATCAGGCGCAGGGAGCGTTCGTTGATCCGCCCGAAAACGGACTTGACGAGGGTGTCGAAACCCGTCAGGGATCGCAGCGCCACCAGGGCGCCACGATCGGCGGGGTGCTCGTAGGCACGCGCGGAGATATCGGTGAGCCGGACACGGACGCGATCTGGTGAGTTGGCCATATCGGCATGCTATGCGTCACGATGCGGCTTGGCCACGGTTTGCGGCGAACGAGATATGACGCGTTCGTGCACATCCTTCACGACCTGCGGGGAAGGAAGCGGGCACAGGCCTTGTTCGAGCAGTTCAGGGCGATGATGACACGACACACGGTCGACCACCGGTACCCGGGGTCGGCTACCCTCAGGTGGCTGAAACGGGCCACCAAGACAGTGATACGGCGAAACGGAGCGCACAGTGACGGACCAGGCCACCGGCGCCTCCCCCCAGGACGAGACCGCGCTGAGACAGAGACGGGTCGGAACGTCCCCGACCAAGGTCGGCATCATGGGTGGAACCTTCGACCCCATCCACCACGGTCACCTCGTGGCCGCCAGTGAGGTCGCCCACCTCTTCGGGCTCGACGAGGTCGTCTTCGTTCCCACCGGACAGCCCTGGCAGAAGGACCCCGCCAAGGTCACCCCCTCCGAGGACCGCTACCTGATGACGGTCATCGCCACGGCCGAGAACCCCCAATTCCGGGTCGATCGTGCCGAGATCGATCGCTCCGGGCCGACCTACACCATCGACACCCTCCGCCAGATGCGCGCCTCCTACGGGCCCGACGTGGAGTTGTACTTCATCACCGGAGCCGACGCCCTCGGCGCGATCCTCAGCTGGCACAACGTCGACGAACTCTTCGACCTCGCGCATTTCGTAGGCTGTAACCGGCCCGGACACCACCTCAGCGACACCGGCCTTCCCGAAGGCAAGGTCTCCCTGGTGGAGGTCCCCGCGCTCGCCATCTCCTCGACCGAGTGCCGCGAACGCGTCCGCAAGGGCGAACCCATCTGGTACCTGGTACCCGACGGCATCGTCCGCTACATCCACAAGACCGGGCTCTACCTGGAGCCATGAGGTGACGGACCACAACCGTCACCGGTCGCACCCGATCAAGTGAAGGCAGCAACCACAACGTGACAGCCACCGACAGGGCAGTGGAACTGGTCCAGGTCGCCGCAGAGGCCGCCTCCGACAAGCTCGGCCAGGAGATCATCGCCTACGACGTCAGCGAACAGCTCATGATCACCGACGCCTTCGTGCTGTGCTCGGCGCCCAACGACCGTCAGGTCCGCGCCATCGTCGACGAGGTCGAGGACCAGCTGCGCATCAAGTCCGGCGCCAAGCCCGTCCGCCGCGAGGGCGAACGCGACGGCCGCTGGGTCCTGCTGGACTACGCCGAGATCATCGTGCACGTCCAGCACGAGGAGGAGCGCGGCTTCTACGGGCTCGAACGCCTCTGGAAGGACTGCCCCGAGATCGAGCTCCCCGAGGGCTCCCGCGGGGCCGAACGCACCCCGCTGGACGAGTAGCAAGCCCACGCGGCCGCAGGGGCCGCCGGACAAGAGAGACACACCACGTGAGTGACACCCCTCGTGTGCTGTTCTGGCGGCACGGACGCACCTCCTGGAACGTCGAGAAACGCTTCCAGGGGCAGACCGACATCGACCTCGACCCGGTCGGCCACGCTCAGGCCGAACGGGCCGGTCGGCTGCTCGCGACCTTGAACCCCGCCCTCATCGTCGCGTCCGACCTCAAGCGCGCCGCCGACACCGCCGGATACCTCGAACGTGCCTCCGGGCTTCCGGTGGAGTTCGACAAGGGCCTGCGGGAACGCTACGGCGGATCCTGGGAAGGGCACACCGCCACCGAACTCGCCGAGCGCTACCCCGCCCAACACCCGACCATGGACATCCCCGACGGAGAGGCCATCGCCGACGTCGGCGACCGCATGCGCGCGGCCATCGAACGGGGACTCGCCAAGACCCCCGCCGGCGGCCTCCTCGTCATGGTCAGCCACGGGGCGGCCCTGCGTGTGGGGATCTCGCGCATGCTCGACATCCCCGACGAACGCCGCGAGCTCCTCGGCCCCCTCGGCAACTGCAACTGGTCCGTCCTCCAGGCCCGTGGTGAGACCTGGCGACTCATGGAACACAACGCCGCCAGCCTCCCCGAGCCCGTCGTCCTCAGCGACGACGCCTGATTCCGTTTCGACGAACGGCCGATCATCCGCTAAAGTTCAGGGAGTCGAAAGGGCGCAGCCCCGACGACTCCCACAAGGGGCTATGGCGCAGTCGGTAGCGCGCCTCCATGGCATGGAGGAGGTCTGGGGTTCGAATCCCCATAGCTCCACTCCACTCCGGAACGACTCTGCTCGGGGGACTTCGTCCACCTCGCCAGGTCGTTTCGTCGTTTCTTCTGGGGGCGACCCCCAGACCCCCGATATTCAGGACGACTCTGCTCGGGGGACTTTGTCCACCTCGCCAGGTCGTTTCGTCGTTTCTTCTGGGGGCGACCCCCAGACCCCCGATATTCAGGACGACTCTGCTCGGGGGACTTCGTCCGCCTCGCCAGGTCGTTTCGTCGTTTCTTCTGGGGGCGACCCCCAGACCCCCGGTGTGTGCTCGCCGGGGGCCTTGTTCTTTCTGGCCAGAGGGCTTACGACGAACGCCAGGCGTTCAGGAAACCGGCCAGGTACTGGAAGGGGACCGCGGCCCCCTTGGTCTGGTCGATGCTCCCGGCCAGGTGCAGGTCCAGTTCGGGGCAGTGGAACAGCCAGGTCCCGGTGCCGCCGGAGTGGCCGATGAGCGTGAGAGGCGCCCGGCCACCGGCCAAGAGCCGATTGACGTGGAAGTACATGGTGCCCAGCCCGTAGTGGATCATCGGGAGGTTGCGCAGTCGGTTGCGCCGCTCGGTCAGTGGGCTCGGGTCGTCCAGGATCCTTCCGTCGAGCAGCGCCCGTTGAAAGGTGATCAGGTCACCGGTGGTGCTGTACAGGTCGTTGCTGGACGTGAGCAGGGCGGGGAGTTCGACGCGGCGCTGTTTCGTGTGCAGCGGTGCCATGCCGGGAGGCGGTGGGCCGGGCGGTCGGGTGTCCTTCAACCCCAGGGGGACGAGGATCCGCTCGGCGAGCAGGGCACCGAACGAACGTCCGGTCGTCCGCTCCAGGACACGGATGAGCAACTGGAAACCGGTGTCGGAGTAACGGGCCTTCTGTCGGGCGGCGGACAGATCCTGGGGTGGGAAGTACGGTCGCTGCTGCTCACGGGTGGTCCGCAGGATGTCCTCGAAGATCCAGGCGGTGTCCCGCCCGGCGACGAGGTGTTCGTTGAGGCTTGGACCCTCGCGGCGTTTCTCGAAGTGGTCGGGGAGCCCCGAGGTGTGGCTCGCCAGGTGCCGCAGCGTGATGGTCGGCGTGTGGTCGACCCCGTCGAGGACGTGGACGCCGGTGGCCTCGGGCAGGTGGGCGATCAAGGGTGAGTCCAGGTCGAGTTCGCCGCGCTCATGGGCCCGCAGGGCCAACGTGACGATGAAGCGCTTGGTGACGCTCGCGACGAAGAACGGGGTGTCGGGGCGCGATCCGAGGTCGTCCGGGCCCCGCGCGGCCGCCCAGTGGTGGCCGCGGCCGGTGACGGCGACGCAGGCGTGGTGTACGTCGCTACGGCCCACGAGCCGTTCCAGCAGGCGCCGCATTCGCGCGTCGAGGTCGGCGGGGACGTGGTTGTCGGGGGAGGGGGTCGTGATCACGTCGTCGTCTCCAGTGCCGTCGGCACCTCGTTCGATTCTTCGTGGTGGGCGCCCAAGGGCTCCCCGATCCCTTGGAAGGGCGGTCGAGGAAGTGGTCAGGATATTGCGCGTACGCGCGGTGTCGAGCGAAGGGCCCGTGGCCGGATCCGGCCACGGGCCATGAGGCTCGTCGGCCTACTGCAGGTCGCGGAAGAAGGCACGGAGGTCGCCGACCAGCAGGTCCGGCCTCTCCAGGGACAGGAAGTGGCCGCCCGCGTCGAGTTCGGTCCAGCGCATCACGTGATGGTCGCGTTCGGCCCAGCGCCGCACGGTCACGTCGTGGGCCGATAGCAGTACCCCGGTCGGCGCCCCCTTGGCCTCGGCGCCGCTTTCCTCGGCGTCCCAGCCCCCGGAATCACCCTGGTCTCCCGAAGCGCTCCATTCGCTCGCCGACATCTCCTCGTAGTAGATCTGCGCGGCCGAGGCGGCGGTACCGGTCAGCCAGTACAGGGACACACAGGTGAGCATCCGGTCGCGGTCCAGGCTCTCCTCCGGAAGCCCTTCCTCCGGCAGGGAGAGCTCCTTGAACTTCTCCACCATCCAGGCCAGCTGTCCCACCGGCGAGTCGGTCAGGCCATAGGCCACGGTCTGCGGTCGCTTGCCGTTGCACCGCAGGTAACCGTCGTTGTAGTCCCGCATGGAGTCCCACCGCCGCTGGTCCGGCTCGGACAGGCCCTTGGTCTCCTCGTCGTCGTACGGGAAGGTGATCATCCCGTTGACGTGCACACCGAGAACCCGTTCGGGCGCCTGCTCACCGATGGTCGGTGCCACCCACGCCCCGGTGTCGTAACCGTGTACGGCGAAGCGCTCGTATCCGAGGCGGGCCATCAGTTCGAGGAACACCCCTCCCATCCGGGAGGCGTTCATCCCCGGGCCCGCCAACGGGGTCGAGAAGCCGAAGCCCGGCAGGGACGGGATCATCAGGTGGAAGGCGTCCGCGGGGTCGCCGCCGTGGGCACGCGGGTCGGTGAGCGGCCCGATGACGTCCAGGAAGTCGGTCACGGCGCCGGGCCAGCCGTGCGTCATCAACAGAGGGGTGGCCTCCGACTCGGACGAACGGACGTGCAGGAAGTGCACGTTCTGGCCGTCGACCTCGGTGGTGAACTGCGGATGGGCGTTGATCTCCGCCTCGGCGGCCCGCCAGTCGTAGGTGGTGCGCCAGTACTCGGCCAGCTCCTTGAGGTAGCCGACCGGGACCCCGCGGTCCCAGCCGACCCCGGGTGGTTCGGCGGGCCAACGGGTGCCCGCCAACCGAGAGCGGAGGTCGGTCAGGTGATCCTCGGGGATCTCGATGCGGAAGGGGCGGATTCGCCGCGCCGGGTTCGTCATGCCATCCACGCTAGGAACCGGTTAGGTCAGGATCATTCCTAAGCGCGCGTGAGAATGGTGCCATGGCGGAAACGACCTCCGCGCGGCTGCTCGCGCTCCTGGCCCTGTTGCAGACCCAACGCGAATGGTCCGGCGCCACCCTGGCCGAACGCCTCGACGTCACCCCGCGCACCGTGCGCCGGGACGTGGAGCGGCTGCGTGAACTCGGCTATCCGGTGCACGCCACCCGGGGCGTCGCCGGGTACCGGCTGGGTCCCGGCGCGGCCATGCCGCCCCTGCTGCTCGACGACGAGGAGGCCGTCGCGGTGGTTGTGGGACTCCGTACCGCGGGGTCGGTGAGTGGAATCGAGGAGGCCTCGGGGCGGGCGCTCGCCAAACTGGAACAGGTGCTGCCCGCACGACTGCGGCAGCGGGTGCGCACCCTGCGCGGCGCCACCGTGCGGGCCGGCGTCGAACCCGGGCCGACGGTGTCCGCCGAGACGCTGATGGCGGTCGCCGAGGCCTGCCGTCGCCGTGAGGTGCTGCGCATGGACCACACCGGCGTGCACGGTGACACGTCGGCGCGCAGGGTGGAGCCGCACGGCCTGGTCAGCTTCGGTGCCCGCTGGTACCTGGTCGCCTTCGACCTCGACCGAGAGGACTGGCGCGGCTTCCGGGTCGACCGACTCGTCCCGCGCACGCCCACCGGCCCCCGGTTCGACCCGCGCGTGCCCCCGCACGGCGACGTGGCGGCCTACCTGTCGCACCGGCTGTCGTCGCAGACCTGGCCCTGCCGGGCGGTGGTCCGCCTGCATGAGGCGGCCGATACCGTGGCCGACCGCGTCTGGCCGGGGATGGGGGTCGTGGAGGCCGTGGACGAGGCTTCCTGTCTGCTGCACCTGGGCGCGGAGACCCTCCACGACCTGGTCTGGATGATCACCTCGACGCACACCGACTTCACCCTGGTCGAGGGCCCGGAGGGTCTGGCGGAGGCCTTCCGGGCCCAGGCCCGCCGCTGCGCCGCCGCCGTCGACCCCTAGACGGCGCGCAGCCACACGGCGGCGTCACCGGGGAGGTCGGTGGTCACGTCGGTGCTGGACAGCAGTACTTCGCCGACGGGCAACGGCACCGGTTCGGGGCCGGTGTTGACCAGAACCAGCACCTCGCCTCGGCGGAACGCCACCACCGGGCCCAGGTTCAGGGCGTCGTCCCACACCAGGACCTCGTCGTCGGAGAAGGTCCGGCGCAACCGCAGCGCGTTCCGGTACAGCCACAGCGTCGAGTCCAGGTCCTCCTCCTGGGCCTGGGCCGAGTACTCGCCCCACCAGTCGGGCTGGGGGAGCCAGGAACCTCCCTGACCGAACCCGAACGAGGCGCCCTCCCGGGTCCAGGGCAGGGGGACCCGACAGCCGTCCCGGCCCTTGTCGGTGTGTCCGCTGCCCCGCCACCGGGGGTCCTCCAACGCGTCGGCCGGCAGGTCCGCGACCTCCGGCAACCCCAGCTCCTCGCCCTGGTAGACGTAGGCCGACCCCGGCAGGGCCAGGGTGAGCAGCGCCAACGCGCGGGCGCGGGCCCGGCCCAGGGCGTGGTCGGGTTCGGGGTCGTGGCCGTCCGACAGCAGCCAGCGACGCGGATCGGTGCCCGCGGGCAGCCCCAGCAGGGAGGGTTTGCGCACCACGTCGTGGTTGCCGGTCACCCACGTGGGGACGGTGCCCACCCTGGTGGCGTCGGCGATGGAGGAGGCGATCACCCTCCGGTAGGCGTCCGCGTCCCAGGGGGCCATGAGGTACTCGAAGTTGAACGCCTGGTCGAGCTCGTCGGGCCGGGTGTAGCGCACACGACGCTCCCCGGGCAGCCACACCTCGGCGACGGTCGCGCGCGGCGGGTCGTAGGCGGACAGCACACCGTTCCAGTCCCGGTACACCTCGTGTACCTCGGGCCGGTCCAGGAACGGGTGGTCGGGGTTGGCGGCGATGTCCTCGAACCGCCCACCGTCCACAAGGATCAGGTCGCGCAGCGGCTCCAGGTCCTTGACCAGGGCGTAGGCCACGTCGATGCGGAAACCGTCCACGCCGCGATCGCTCCAGAAGCGCAGGATGTCCCGGAACTCCTCGCGGACCCGTTCGTCGTCCCAGTTCAGGTCCGGTTGCTCGGGGGCGAACATGTGCAGGTACCACCGCCCGTCCGGAACCCGGGTCCACGCGGGCCCACCGAAGGTGGAGCGCCAGTTCGTGGGCGGCTCGGAGCCGTCGGGCCCGCGCCCGTCCCGGAACACGTACAGGTCCCGCTCCGGAGCGTCGGGTGAGGCCAGCGCCGCCCGGAACCAGGGGTGCTCCTGGGAGGTGTGGTTGGGCACGATGTCGATCATCACTCGCAGGTCGCGGGCGTGCGCGGCCTCGACCATGGCGTCGAAGTCGGTGAGCGTGCCGAGCAGGGGGTCGACGTCGCGGAAGTCGGACACGTCGTAACCGCCGTCGGCCCAAGGAGAGCGGTAGAACGGCGACAGCCAGATCCCGTCGGCGCCCAGCCCCGCCACGTGGTCCAGCCGGTCGGTGATCCCGCGCAGGTCGCCCACCCCGTCACCGTCGGAGTCGGCGAGGCTGCGCGGGTAGACCTGATAGAGGACGGCGTCGCGCCACCACGGTCGCATGTTCTCTCCTTCTGACCTGGTCGATCGGACGGTCGGGATGGTCACTCGCTCGGTAGCGGAGCCGAGGTGGACTGTCGGAGGATGAGCCGGGTGGGCATCTCCACGTGTCGGTCCGGTGGGGCCTCGCCGGCGAGGATGTCCACGGTGAGGTCGGCGGCGGCCGTTCCGATCGCGCGGGGCGACTGGTCGACGGTGGTCAGGTCCAGGATCGCGGCGGCCTCGTGGTTGTCGAAGCCCATGAGCGAGATCGCCCCGGGTACGGGGATGCCGGATCGGCGCAGCGTGCGGTGCGCGCCCATGGCGATGTCGTCGAACTCGGTGAGGACGGCGGTGGGCGGCCGATGGTCGGAGAGCAGCTCCCCCATGGCGAGTTCACCGCCCCGCCGGCCGGGTGTGCTCAGCACGCTCCACTCGGCGAGTCCGGCGTCGACCATGGTGCTCTGGAAGCCCTCCAACCGGTCCCGTGAGCTCCGGCCGCGCCACGAACCGCCCTCGGAACCGATGTAGGCCACGCGGGTGTGGCCGAGGTTGAGCAGGTGTCGTGTGGCCTTGGCGACCCCCTGCCGGTCGTCGATGAACACCCCGGCCCGGCCGGGGACGGACTGTCCGGTGAGGACGAGGGGAACACCGACGTCGTCCAGACGCCCGCACTCCTCGGCCGACAGGTCCATGGCCACCGTGATGACCGCGTCGCTGTTGCGCCTCAGCGGCAGCGAACTCGTCCAACCGGGCTGTCGGCGCAGCTCTCCCACCTGGTACACGAGCATGTCCAGGCCGGCGCGCTGCAGACCGTCGCTGATGCCGGCCAGGACCGATCCGAAGAACCACGGCTGCAGGAACGGGACGATCACCGCCACCCGGCCGGTGCGCCCGGTGACCAGCCCTGAGGCGTTGCGCGAGACCACGTAGGAGAGTTCGTCGGCCGCTTCCTGTACGCGTTCGCGGACGGCGGGGGCGACCCCCGGGACGCCGCGCATCACACGCGAGACCGTGGACAGTGAGACCCCTGCGCGACGTGCGACGTCCCGCATGCTCGGGGGGTGTTTGCTCATACTTCCACGGTAGGAGTGATCATCCACTATGGCAACGTTTTCAATAGATTTACCTACACCATCACCTCCATCGCCACCAAATATGCACACGTATCAAGGAAGTATGTTGACTAGATCACATATTCGATGGCATCGTTTTCAAACAACCGAACCGGGCGTTGTCCCGGCACCTCGACGCCGTGTCTCCACATCTCCCGCGGAGACGCGAAAAGGAGAGAGGCATGCCAGCACTTCCATGGCACCGGCGATTCACATGGCGAGCGGGTGGTGCGGCCCTCGCGACCCTGGTCCTGACCCTGGCCACCGCCTGTGGAGAACCCCCCGGGCAGGAGTCCGACGCCGAGGGTGAGAGCGCCGGCCTGGCCGACGACCCCCAGTTCGTGTGGGCGGTCACCGGCGCCGACCGCCACATCCACGAGGATGTGGCCCGCCTGTGGAACGAGAACAACCCCGACCGGCAGGTCGAGATCTTCTTCCTCGCCCCCACCGCCGACGAGCAGCGCCAGGCCATGTTCCAGGACCTGCAGGCCCAGGCCGGCGAGTTCGACGTGCTCGGCCTCGACGTCATCTGGACCGGAGAGTTCGCCGACTTCGGCTACATCGAGAGCCTGGAGGACATGCGCGGCGACATCGAGGACGTGAGCCTGCCCGGCGCCATCGACAGCGCGCAGTGGCAGCAGGAGCTCTACGCCCTGCCGTACTCCTCCAACGGGGCCTTCCTCTACTACCGCACCGACCTCATCGACGAGCCGCCCACCACCTGGGACGAGCTCTACGAGACCGGCATGGCGGCAGCCGAGGAGGAGGGCATCGCGCCCTTCGTCGGTCAGGGCGACCAGTACGAGGGCTTCGTCGTCACGTACCTGGAGATGTTCTGGTCCGCCGGGGGCGAACTCTTCGACGAGTCCCAGGAGAACTCCACGTTCCTGGAGGGCGACGCCGCCCAGACCGCCCTGGACTTCATGATCGAGGGGCAGGAGAACGGGTTCTTCGCCGAGGGCTTCGACTCGATGGTCGAGGACGACGCCCGTGCCCTCTTCCAGTCCGGCGAGGCCGTCTACATGCGCAACTGGCCCTACGCCGTCCCGCTCCTGGAGGGCGAGGAGGGCGAGGAGAGCGCGGTCGCCGAGGACTTCGCGGTGGCGCCGCTGCCCTCCTTCACCGGTGAGTCGGGCACCAGCGCCCTGGGTGGGCTCAACAACGCCGTCAGCAGCCTGAGCGAGAACAAGGAACTGGCGAGCGAGTTCGTGCTCTGGGCCGCCACCGACCCCGAGGCGCAGGCCATCCTCGCCGACAACAGCCTCCCGCCGACCATGGTCAGCGCCTACGAGGAGGCCGAGGACCCCAACTTCGAGATGCTCGGAGACATCCTCGCCGAGGCGCAGGCCCGCCCGCCGGTGCCCGGCTACAACTCGTTGTCCCTGGAGATCCAGGACAACCTGCACCCGGCCTTCCTCGGTCAAGAGGACCCGGAGACCGCGCTGCAGGCCGTGGACACCGCCGCCGGCAACGCACTCGAGGGAGAGTAGAGGAGCGATGTCCGATTCCACGGATGTCGCCCCCGACGTCGTCAAGGCCGTGCGCCGGCGCGCCCATGGACTGGGGGAGCAGGCGATGGGGCGGATCTTCCTCGCCCCGTCGCTCGCCTTCATGGCGCTGATCGCGCTCTTCCCGGTGTTCTACGCCGTCTGGATGAGCCTGTACGACATCCGGGGGTTCAACCGAGAACTCGTGGGCGTCGAGAACTATGTCGGCGCCCTGACCGACCCCGGCTTCTGGAACGCCGCGCAGAACACCCTGATCTTCACGGTGGCCTCGGTGTCCCTGGAGTTCGTCGTCGGGATGGCGTTCGCGCTCATCATGCACCAGGTCTTCGTCGGCCGTGGCCTGACCCGCGCGGTCATCCTGGTGCCGTGGGTGATCCCGACCGCGGTCGCGGCCCAGGTGTGGCGGTACATGTTCGACCACAACCCCGGGTTCGTGAACGCGGTGCTGGGCACCGACATCAACTGGCTCCGCGACCCGGCCTGGTCGATGGTCGGCATCATCAGCGCGGACGTGTGGAAGACCGCCCCGTTCGTGGCGTTGCTGCTCCTGGCCGGGTTGCAGACCATCCCCAAGGACTACTACGAGGCCGCCAAGATGGACGGCGCCAACGTGTTCCAACGGTTCTGGACCATCACGCTGCCCCTGCTGCGACCGGCGATCGTGGTGGCGCTGCTGTTCCGCACCGTGGACGCGCTGCGCATGTTCGACTTCGCGTACGTGTTCTCCGGGTACTCGAACTCGCTGGCGACCCTGTCGGTGTACGCGCAGCGGTTCCTGGTCGCCGAACCACAACCGGGCTACGCCAACGCGCTGTCCACGGTCACGTTCGTCATCGTCATGCTCGTCGGTCTGGCCTTCATCGGTCGGATGGGCCGCCACATGGTCGGTGACGTGGGGCGGAAGGAGAAGCGATGAGCGTCGCACAGAGCCAGGGGGCGACCCGCGCGGTCCACCGTCCCAAACGAGGCACCCCGCCGGCGGTGTCCGGAGCACTCAAGCTGCTGGGTCTGTTGGTGGTGCTGACCTGGTGCCTGTTCCCGTTCCTGTGGATGGGGATGACCAGTCTGCGCACGGGATCGGTGGCGTTGACCGACCCGAACATCCTCAACGGACCGTTCAGCCTGGGCAACTACCAGGAGGTCGTGGACCAGGGCTTCCTGTTCCCGTTGCGCAACTCGCTGATCGTGGCGTCGGTGACCACGCTGATCTGCATCCCGGTGGCCTCGCTCGCCGGGTACGCGCTGGCCCGACTGCCGCTGGCCGGTAAGTTCGCGCTGTTGGCGGCCACGCTGGTGGCGACCCTGTTCCCGCCGGTCGCCCTGGTCAACCCGCTGTACCAGATGTACCTGCAACTCAACGAGTGGACCGGGATCAACCTGCTCAACTCCTACGCGGGCATGATCATCCCGTACGTGGCGTTGACCCTGCCGCTGTCCATCTTCATCCTGACGACGTTCTTCGCGGGCATCCCCAAGGAGATCGAGGAGTCGGCCAAGGTCGATGGGGCCACGCCGTTCCAGGCGTTCCTGAGGGTGGTGGCGCCGCTGGCCGCGCCGGGCGTGGGGGCCGCCTCGATCCTCACGTTCGTCTACGCCACCAACGAGTTCCTGCTCGCCTTCTCGTTCGCCCCGCGTGACCTGAACGTGCAGACCGTCCCGGTCTTCGTGGGCACCTTCGAGAGGGTCGGCTACGAGAACCCGATCGGTCAGATCATGGCCGCCTCGGTGCTGGTGTCCGTCCCGCTCATCATCTTCGCGCTCGTCCTGCAACGCAGGATCGTGGCGGGGCTGACCTCGGGGGCGGTGAAGGGCTGAGGTCTGGTCCGTTCGAGTGAGCCGGCGCCCCGGAGGTCCCGTGTGGACCCGCCGGGGCGCCGTCGTGTGCGAGGTCAGGGGGTCAAACAGGCGCGGGTCACGCGCAGGAGCTGACCGCGCGGCTCCACCGCCTCGGGCCGCAGCAGTGCGTGCATGATGAGCCCGTCGGCGTAGGCCAGCAGGGTTCGGGCGGCGGTGCGCGGCGTGGCGGCCCCCAGGTCGGTGAGGATCTCGATGACCCAGGCCCGAAGCAGGTCGTGCCCACGATTGAGGGAGGCGCGCACCTCCAGGTTGTGCGTGGCCTCCATCGACAGGGTGTAGCGGGCCACGGTCCGGCCTCGGTGCGTGGTGGTCATATCCGAGACGAACAGCGCCAGGGTGTCCAC
Organism: Nocardiopsis sp. NPDC055551; assembly: GCF_053619415.1. Taxonomy (NCBI): domain Bacteria; kingdom Bacillati; phylum Actinomycetota; class Actinomycetes; order Streptosporangiales; family Nocardiopsidaceae; genus Nocardiopsis; species Nocardiopsis sp. NPDC055551. The sequence goes on from NZ_JBSHJJ010000012.1 coordinate 177,078, forward strand.
CAGGCCCTCGACGGTGGTCACCTCCAGGCCGTTCAGGTCGGCCCGGTCCCGGCGGTCGAGTTCCTCCAGGCGTTCCACGACCCCGCGCACGAGGGCGTCGCGGGTGCGGAAGTGGTTGGAGGTCGAACCCTTGGGCAGGCCGGCCTGGACGTCCACCTTGCCGTGGGTGAGGGCGTGCAGGCCTCGGGTGCCCAACAGTTCGATGGCGGCGTCGAGGGCACGGGCTCTTGTCTGGGACATGGCGGCATACTACATTCGTAGTAAAGGGGTACTACGATCGTAGTATCCGTGCGCCGCGAACGGACGAGGTGGCATCGATGCGCGCAACGGCACTGGTGGTGGGCGGAGGGATCGCCGGACTCGCGGTTGCCCGCGGACTGCTCGACGGCGGCTGGGAGGTCGAGGTTCGCGAGAGACTCTCCGGTCCGCCCGACATCGGCGGTGCCCTCGGCGTATGGCCGGGTGCCTTGGCCGCCCTGGACCGGCTCGGTCTGGGCGAGGAGGTGCGTGCTCGCGCCGAGTACCGGTCCGCGCTGAGGCTGCGCCGGCCCAACGGCCGCGTGCTGCTCGGCGCCGAAGGCCGCGGCGGCCACCTGGTGTCCCGGTCCGCCCTGCTCGACCTGCTGGTGAGGGCCCTCCCCGCCGGAACCGTGCGGTGGAACACCCCCGTGACCGTCGCCGACCTCGCCCCCGGCCGCTACCACGACCTGGTGATCGGCGCGGACGGGATCCACAGCCTCGTTCGAGACACCGCCTTCTCCCGCGCGAGCCCGCCGCGCCCGCTCGGTTCCGTCGCCTACCGGGGAACACGGCCCGGCCGAGTGGACGGGGTGACCGAGGTCTGGGGCGGGCGCCGCATCTTCGGTATCACCCCGCTCGACGCCCACACCACCAACTGGTACGCGGCCCTGGACCGGCGCCTGCTCACGGAGACCGAACTCGCCTCGCGCGACCCGGACGTCCACGCCGCAGTCCTGCGCCGTGAGTACGCCGGTTGGTACCCCGACGTCGCGCGGATCGTCTCCGGGGCCCGGACCCACGGTGTGGACCGAAGGACCCTGTACGACCTGCCGGCGTTCGGTCGCTACGCGAAGGGGCGCCACGCGCTCATCGGCGACGCCGCCCACGCCATGGCGCCCAACCTCGGCAGGGGTGCCTGTGAGTCCCTCATCGACGCCGCGACCCTGAGCCGGGCCCTGACGGAGGAACCCTCGCTCGGGCGGGCGTTGGCCCGCTACGACCGCGCCCGCAGAGGCCCCACCCGTCGGATCGTGGCCGCGTCCCGGGTGGTGAACCGGATCGCCGTCACGACCCGGATGCCGCGTGTGCGCGCGGGCGCCACGGAGTGATTCAGTTCGGGAAGACCCCGGCGGCCACCTCGTCGTCTCCGGGCTGCTCGCGGCCGCGTTCCTCGGTCTGGGCGATGTGCAGGGCCGCGACCAGCTCCTGGTACAGGGTGTCCCGCTCCAGCAGCTCCCGGTGGGTGCCCTGGGCGCGGATCCGGCCGTCCTCCAGAAGCAGGATGCGGTCGGCGCGGATGACCGTGGACAGACGGTGCGCGATGGTCACCACGGCTCCGCGGTCGGCCTGACGGCGGACGCTCTCGGTGATGGCGGCCTCGGTGATCGCGTCCACCTGCGAGGTCGCCTCGTCCAACAGCAGCACGTCCGGGGACCCCAACAGGGCCCGGGCCAGGGCCACGCGCTGGCGTTGACCACCGGAGAACGAGTTGGAGTCCAACGGGGTGTCCAGGCCCTGATCCAAAGAGGCGACCTTGTCGGTCAACCGCACGTCGTCGAGGACCCGGTGTAGTTCGTCCTCACCGGCCTCGGGGCGGGTGAACAGCAGGTTGTCACGGACGGTGCCCGGCACCACCGGGGTGTCCTGCTCCACGTAGGAGAAGTGTGCCCGGACCTGCTGAGGGGAGAGCTCACGGTACGGTCTGCCCTCCAACAGCAGCTCGCCGTGCTCCGGTTCGAGGAAGCGCAGCAACAACGACAGCACCGTGGTCTTGCCCGCGCCGGACGGGCCGACGATGGCGGTGTGCCCGCGGCGGGAGACGGTGATGTCGACCTCCTCCAAGGCGGCCTCGGCCCCCGGGGCGTAGCGGGCGGTGACCCCGCGCAGCTCCAACAACGGGCTCCCGTGGCCGTTCTCGGAGGACGGGGCGAGGGGACGCTCGGCGGGGGAGTCGGTCGGGGCCTCGGCGGTGGGTTCGAGGGGGATGGCCTCCACCTCACGGATGCGTTTGGCGGCGGCGATGCCCGACTGCAACGTGGTGACGCTCTGGGAGAGCTCCATGACCGGGGTCATCAGGGTGAACGCGTAGAGCAGGAACGCCACCAGGGTGGAAACGGCGATCTCCCCGGAGGCCACTCGGAGGGCGCCCAGACCGAGGATCGCGATGATCGACAGCTGGATCCCACCGGAGGCGATCGTCCACGCCACGGCCCCCCGGCGCACCGACCGGATGCCGAGCGCGGCGGCGTCCTGGGCGTGGCCCAGGATCTGGTCGCCCAGACGCTCCTCGGCGCGGCTCACCTTGACCGTGCGGATCGCCCGCAGGGAGCCGTCGAGGACCCCGCCCATCAGACCGAGCGAGTTCTGGGCCCTCTCCTGTGCCTTGGCCAGGGCGGGCATCAGGGTGAGGAACAGGACCGTCACGATGGCCACCGCGGACGCGGTCACCGCGAGCAGGACCAGGTCCAACACACCCATCATGATGAGCGTGCCGACCAGCAGCACGCCACCGTTGACCAGGCTGATCACGCTGCTGGAAGCGGCTTCGCGCAGCAGGACGGTGTCGGAGGTGGCCCGGGTGACGAGTTCGCCGGAGAGACGCTTGGACAGCGGCTGCATGGCCGCCCTGAAGTAGCGGCGCACCAGGGACGTGCGCGCGTCCAGAACCACCTTCTCCGCGACCGTGCCCAGCACGATCCAGTGCCATAGCCCGAACACGATGCCGCTGACGAACAGGCACAGCAGGATCGTCACCGGCATCGCCAGGCTGCCGGCGTCGGACACCGTGTCCAGGACCAGCTTGATCACCATCGGATTGGCCAGTTCCAGGGCCGAACCCAGCAGGGCCAGCACGAGGCCGAGCAGGAGTTTGCGCCGGTGCGGTCGGACGAACGACCAGAGCACCCGCAGCTGGGCGAAACGTGGTTCAGGGGAGGGCGAGGATCGGGAATCGGGCACCGAGAAAAGATCAGCCATGGTCTGAATTAGGTCACGGGTGACCGATTATTGTCAAGTGAGTACCGATCCCTCTAGGATGAAGACATGGTGAAGAGTGCTCCCGCAGAGGAAGAGACAAGGACTCGCGCACGCACCCGCCGCGCGATCCTGGAGGCCGCCGTCGACGTCCTGACGGAGAATCGGGCCGCCCCGCTGTCACAGGTGGCCGGCAGGGCGGGTGTCGCCCGCAGCACCCTGCAGCGCTACTTCCCCGAACGCGCCGACCTCGTCGTGGCCCTGGAGGGCTACGCCAACGAACTCGCCGACGAGGCCACCGCGCGCGCCCGCACCACCGAAGGCACCGCGCTCGAAGCCTTCTCCCGTCTGGTCTCCGAGTACTTCGGGCTGGTCAAGGTCATCATGCTCTCCATGGGCGGAGAGGAGATGACCGACGAACCCGACGAGGAGCAGTGCGGTCCCAGCGACCTCGCGCTCTACGAGCTCATCGAACGCGGCCACGAGGACGGCACCATCGACCCGCGCGTCACACCCCTGTGGGCCCAGCAACTCCTGTGGGCCGCCCTCTACGCCGGTTGGACCTACACCGACGTCGCGAAGGTGCCCGCCTTCGAGGCGCACAACATGTGCCTGATGTCCCTGGTCAAAGCGATCGGCCGCGAACCCCGGGCATGACGAAGGGGTCGGGGCCCACCACATGGACCCCGACCCCGAAACGACGACTAAAGGTACAGACCGGTGCCCCGCTCGGGGGCCTCGTTCGCGATCGCGTGCACGTCCCGCTCCCGCAAGATCACGTACCGCTCGCCGTTCAACTCGACCTCGCCCTGCTCCTCCGGATCGAAGAGCACACGATCACCGGTCTTCACATGGCGGGCGCCGGTTCCGGCGCCACGAACCTCGCCCCAGGCCAGCCGCGTCGCCAACTTCACCGTGTCGGGGATGACCAGACCCGCGCTACTGCGCCGCTCACTCTTGTCCGGGATCGCCTTGACCAACAGGCGATCATGGAGCATCTGGATTTCAAGTTTGGATTCGGGCACATCCCCAGGATATTCACCCCCACCAGGGGCCGACCCACCCGGAGCGTCACCGGGAGGTCGACCAACGTTCGACCTCGGTTCGACCCACCCTTGGAATCCGGTACAGTATTCACATGCCGAGCGGGGAAACCGTCCGGCAGACCAGGGGCTATGGCGCAGTTGGTAGCGCGCCTCCATGGCATGGAGGAGGTCTGGGGTTCGAATCCCCATAGCTCCACTTCACTCTGGAACGACCCTGCTCGGGGGACTTCGTCCTCCTTGCCGGGTCGTTCCGTTGTTTCTCCTAGGGGGCGACCCCCAGACCCCCGGTGTGTGCTCGCCGGGGCTCGCACACTCAGGGCGACTCTGCTCGGGGGGCTTCGTCCTCCTTTCCGGGTCGTCCTTCGTGTTTTCGGGGGGGCGACCCCCCGAACCCCCCGAGGTAACCCCCTGCGGTCGGGGTCGCGCTGAGCGGCGGGGGCGGGCTCAGTCGAAGCCTGACTCGGGGTCCTCCAGCCGGCGGGCGACCAGGGCCAGGAACTCGGGGTCCGAAGAGACCAGACGATCCACCTCGGTGCCGTCGTCGCAGGTCAACAGGGACACGGTGACGCTGGTGGGGGTCCGCTCGGCCACGCGCCACGGAGCTCCGTGCTCCTCCCACCGCAGCAGTGCTCTCGCCTGGGGGTTCTCGGGCATGACATCACCTCTCTCGGCCAGGATAGAACTTCGTGTCGGCCCGGCCCCGGACGGACCGGGTGAGGGGATGCCGGCGTAGGCCCACCGCCTCCGTCGCGCGGACGTGCCCTGGAACACGTCCGACCCACCCCCGCGCGTCCGCTAGGATCGGAAGTACGGCTTCACGGGGCTATGGCGCAGTTGGTAGCGCGCCTCCATGGCATGGAGGAGGTCTGGGGTTCGAATCCCCATAGCTCCACTTCACTCCGGAACGACTCTGCTCGGGGGACTTCGTCCTCCTTGCCGGGTCGTTCCGTTGTTTCTCCTGGGGGCGACCCCCAGACCCCCGGTGTGTGCTCGCCGGGGCTCGCACACTCAGGGCGACCCTGCGAGCGCGTTCGCAAGGTCGCCTTCGTCGTTTCCTCTGGGAGTTCAGCTCGGGGTGTCGCGGTCGGTCTCCGTGAGGAGGTCGTGCAAACGCTTCAGGACCCGCAACTGGGCGGGGTTGTACAGCTGCACCATCGCCTCGGCCATCGTCTGTTCGGCCCGCCGGGTACCGCCCGGCGCGTCCGCCGCCGGGTCCTGCGCCCATGGATGCCGCTCACGAGAGTTCTCGACGAACGGCAGCATGCGTGAGGCGAGGCGGTCGATCGTGGCATCGTCCGCGTCCGGAGGCAACGCCTCGAACTCCTCGTCGGTGTCGGACGGTTCACCGAGCATCTCGCGAAACCCCCTCAGGGACTCCTCGCTGAGGACACTCGAATAGACCATCAGCAACGACCGTTGCCGTTCGGAGAAGCCTCGGGAGATCGGGGCGAAGGCGGTCGGGACGTAGGCCGGGGCGCGGTGACGCAGGATGAGCGCCAATTCCTCCCGCACGCGGTTGAGTCGGTTGACGGTCGCCTCCAGTTCCGCGTCCAGCGCGCGGATCGCCTCCTCGGGCGCCTCATCCGGGTGCTCCATCGCCGCCACCTCCGACAGCGGGATCCCCAGGTCGCTCAGCCGCTTGATCTGAAGAAGCCGGATCAGGTGCGCGACCTCGTATTGCTTGTAGCCGTTCGACGTTCGCGCGGGCACCTCCAACAACCCGATCCGGTGGTAGTACCGCACGGCCTTCACCGTCGTGCCGGCCAGTTCGGCGAGCTGCCGCGTGCTCCACGCCATGTGAGACCTCCTTCGTGTACTTTCCCCTATCGGACAGTGTGCCCTGGGGGCAGGGTCAAGTACTTGACCCTGCCCCCAGGGCACACTGTCCGATGGTCCCGGGCCCGTGGGGACGATCCACGCGGCCGTTGACCTTCGCGAGGGTGGGGAGCCCGAAATGGTCCGGAATCCGCATCAGATCAAAGCCGGCAACGGGCGTTCGTTGAAGCGTTTCCGCCCGTGGCAGATGCTTTCCCGTGCCCTGTTCTACCTTTCCGTGACGAACGGCGAGGGGCGCCCGGTGGTCTACGCCGTAGACGTCCCCTACTGGCAACGGGTTCTGACGGATGACGGACACGGCAAGGCCCACCTCTACCGTGACGGTGAGCACCACGCCCACTCCAAGCTGCCCGCGGCCTTCCCCGTGGAGGGAGGAACCATCGAGGTGGTGCCCACGTCCTTCGGCCTCAAGCGCTGCCACTACGTCACCGAGGAAGGGGCCGCGAGCCGGCTCGTGCCCGACGAGCGTTCGGCGGAGGGGCGCCGTGCAAGGTTCGACCGTGAGCATCCGGTGCTGAGTCGCCTGATCGGAGCGCTGTCGCTGTCCGTGCTCTTCACCTCGGTCGCCCTCATCGTCCTCCAGATCGTCGAAGCGCTCGCCGCGGTGCCTCCGGTGGCCGAACGACTGGGCACCTTCACCTCGCCCATCGGCCTGTCCATCGGGCTCAACTCCCTGCTCGCCCTGTGCGCCTCGACGGCCGCGGTCGAGCGGGCCACACGGCTGCGCTGGAACCCGCTACTGGACGGCAGTGCCTGACCGGTGCTTGACCCTGCCCCGAGGTCATGGTCTGAGCTGCGGGTGAGCCGTACACGAAGTCCGGTTCACCGATCGACTCAGCCAGGGAGCAGAGCACATGCGAGCCCTTCGCGAACCCTTCCGGATCATCCGCGCCGACCTGCGCGCCTACCTCGTGTTGAACGTGCTCATGTACGGCCTGTTCCTCCTCGGTATGGGGACGGCGCTGGTCTTCCCCGACCTGAACGCCGCCCAGGTCACGTCTATGGAGGATGACGGGACGGCGGGGTTGGTGGTGAGCCTGCTCGACAACGTCTGGTTGTTCGCCCTGACCATCTTCGCGGTGAACGTGGTGACGGTCGCAGCGCTGACGATCCTGCTGCCCTCGATGGTGGTGCCCTTCGCCGGGATCCTCCTGTTCACCTACCGGGCGTTCCACTTCGGGGTGACCCTCGCCCCGGTCGACACGGTCACGGCGAAGCTCCTGATCCCGCATTCGCTGACGATCCTCATCGAGTTCCAGGCCTACATCCTGGTCATGTTCGCCGCCTACGTCCTCGGAAAGGCCTGGCTGCGCCCGGGGACGGTCGGTGCCCACAACCGCCGGCAGGGTTACGTACGCGGACTGCGACGGGCCGGATGGCTGGGCCTGCCCGCCCTGGTGTTGTTCGTCCTCGGCGCGATCTACGAGGCCTTCGAGCTCATCTACCTCGTTCCGCCCCTTGTCGTGGGCTGACCCCCGAGGCCGGTCGTTCGCCGTCGAGCATGCCGAACATCGCGTTCGGGGTGTTGTGGGGCCGCACGGTCTTCCTCCTTGGCCACGCCGTGGGAGTACGGTGCGCTCATCCGCTGGGTACGCCGTACGCACGAGGGTGCGGCCAGGACGACAGGTACGGTTCGGTGGGGTCAGCCGGTGACGTGGGCGGCCAGGCCGGCCAGGGACGACGCCAATCCCGCCTCGTGGTCGCTCGGGGAGATGCCCGGCGGGACGTTCCGTGCCTCGACGACCACCAACGTGCCCCCGTCGGCCTCCGACAGCAGCCAGCTCATCGTCATGGTGCCCGCGAAGTCCGGGTCCGGGGCGTCGAAGACGATCCGCTGGACGACGCGCTCGCCCGGGACCCGCTCCACGAACTCCGTCTCGACGACGTCGGTGTCCTGCGAGGATTTGCCGTGCCCGGGTTCGCGGTAGGTCAGCACCATCCGGTATCCGGAGGGGTCGAAACGCTCGAACCGGCCCGTCATGCCCTCCGGCGGCAACCACTCCACGAGGCTCTCCGGCTCCACCAGAGCCCGGTACACCTCCGGGAGGGAGGCCTCGATCCGTCGTTCGGCACGGTCCACTCGCTCGTTCATGCGGTCAGGGTAAACCGTCGAGGATCGGTTGACACAGCCCCTCGCGCCGGGTCCGGATGGAGCGGACACGGGTCGTCGCGGTCGCCCGCACCCCGCACCAGGCGCTCCCCGCCTGGTCGACACGGAAACGACGGCATGGGAACGAGTCGCGGACCTTCCTAGACTGGTCGTATGGACCACCCCGTGAACGGACACTCCCGCAATGCCCAAGCCCACCGGGCCATGGAGGACGACAGCCCCGTCATGGGAGTCCTGGAGAAGATCCAGGACGAGGTCACGGGCATGTCCGAGGGGGAGGTGGCCGACTACATCCCCGAACTCGCCCACGCCGACCCCGACACCTTCGGGATCGCCGCGGTCAGCCCGCACGGTCGTGTCTACGCGGTGGGCGAGTCGGAACGGCTCTTCACCATGCAGTCGATCTCCAAGCCGTTCGTCTACGCGTTGGCCGTGGAGGAACGCGGACTGGACGACGTGCACGAACACGTGGGGGCCGAACCCAGCGGTGAGCCGTTCAACGCGATCAGCCTCGACGAGCGGGGCCGCCCGGAGAACCCGATGATCAATGCCGGCGCGATCGTGACGACCTCCCTGGTGGGCACCGGGGAGCAAGGCGTGCGCTTCGAGCACATCCGGTCGGTGCTGTCGGCCTTCGCCGGGCGGGAACTGATGGTGGACGAGCAGGTGCACCGGTCCGAGTCGGAGACGGGGCACCGCAACCGGGCGCTGGGCTACCTCAGCCTGTCCGGGGGAGTGCTGGTCGGCTCGGTGGAGGAGGCCGTGCAGGACTACTTCCGCCAGTGCTCGTTGAGCGTCACGGTGATGGACCTGGCCGTCATGGCCGTGACCCTGGCCGTGGGCGGGGTCAACCCCCTCACCGGGGAACGGGTGGTGTCCCAGCGCACGGCGCGGCACGCCCTGTCGATCATGTCGAGCTGTGGCATGTACGACCGGGCGGGGGAGTGGGGGCTGCGCGTGGGCATTCCGGCCAAGAGCGGGGTGAGCGGTGGCATCCTGGCGTCCGCGCCGGGCGCGTTCGGGGTCGGTGTGTTCAGCCCGCCCCTGGACGACGCGGGCAACAGTGTGCGCGGGGTGGCGGCCCTCGAACGGCTCTCCGACGACTACGACCTGCACATGCTCCAGACACCCTCGGAACCGCCGTCACCGGTGCACAGCGTGAGTCGTTCGGGCGGCACGCTGGACGTGCGCCTGTGCGGGGAGATCGACTTCCTCGCCGCGGAACAGGTGGTGTCACGGTTGGCCGAGGTGATCGACGACTCTCGGGTGCGAACGGTGATGGTCGAGTTGGACAAGGTCTCCGGTTTCAGCGACGCGGCCCGCACGCTCTTCGCGGCCGAACTGGACGAACTGGCCGACGCGGGCGTGGACACCGCGGTGAGCGATCCTCGCGGTGTCCGCCAAGGCTGACCTGGAAGCGGGGCCGCGGTACCCCTTGACCACGGGTACGCCTTCGGCGCATAATCAACCTAGTGGTTGATCAACTGGAAGGTTGAATAAGGTTATGGCGGACGATCCGCTCAGTCTCACGTTCGCCGCGCTGGCGGACCCGACCCGTCGGGAGATCCTCGCCCGCCTGGCCGGAGGCGAGGCCACCGTCAACGAACTGGCGGAACCGTTCGACATGAGTCTTCAAGCGGTCTCCAAGCACCTGAAGGTCCTGGAGAGGGCCGGACTCATCACCCGGGGGCGTGACGCCCAGTGGCGTCCCTGTCGGCTGGAACCCGCGCCCCTGGTGGAGGTCGACCGCTGGGTCGACCGTTACCGGGACCGGTGGGAGGAACGCTTCACCCGCCTTGACGAGGAACTACGCAGGATCGAGGGAGAGAGCAACCATGAGTGACCTCAAGGTCGTCGCCGAACCGGGACGTCAGGACATCCTCATCACCCGCACCTTCGACGCTCCGCGCGAGCTGGTCTGGCGCGCGGTCACCGAGCCCGAACTCGTCGGCCGCTGGTTCGGCCTGGACGCCACCACCACCGAGGTCGACCCGACCGAGGTGCGCACCGGAACCCCGTGGCGGATCAGCGAGAAGGCGCCCGACGGCGCGGTCTACGCCTTCCGTGGCGTGCACCACGACGTCCAGGAGCCCGAGCGGGTCGTGCGCACCTTCGAGTTCGAGGGCATGCCCGGCCACGTCTCCCTGGAGACGCTCACCCTGACCGAGGTGGACGGACGCACGAAGTACCAGGCCGTGGCCCTGTACCAGTCGATCGAGGACCGCGACGGGATGCTCGCCTCCGGCATGGAGTCCGGCATGGAGGAGTCCATGGACAAGTTGGCCGAGGTTCTGCGTTCCCTGGGCTGAGACCGGCCCGCACCACCCCGGGGCGTCCGACGTGGACACCCCGGGGTCGGCGTCGGTGTCGGTCCTGTGGACAACGCCGAAACCGTCGTCCCGGCCGGGTAATGTCGACGCGTGGCAGATCTCCCCGACGTTCCCACCCTGCTCGACGCGGCCGTCAAGGCCTTGGGCGGCAGCAGCCGAGAGGGACAACAGACCATGGCCGAGGCAGTGGCCACGGCCGTCGAGCAACGCGAACACCTGGTGGTCCAGGCCGGCACCGGCACCGGTAAGTCCTTGGCGTACCTGGTGCCCGCCGTCAGACGCGCGATGGCGACCAAGAAGCCCGTGGTCATCTCCACGGCCACCATCGCGCTGCAGAACCAGCTCATCGACCGGGACCTGCCACGATTGGCCGCCGCGCTCTCCCCATTGCTGCCACGCGAACCCACGTTCGCGGTGCTCAAGGGCCGACGCAACTACCTGTGCCGGCACCGCCTCCAGAGCGGGGTGGACGAGGACTCCGAGGGCGCCGAGCTCTTCGACCCCAGGCAGCTGTCGTCGGTGGGTCGTCAGGTGGCGCGCCTGCACGAGTGGGCCGAGGACACCACCACCGGCGACCGCGACGAGATCGTTCCCGGCGTCGGCGACCTGGCCTGGCGCCAGGTGTCCGTGGGCGGCAACGAGTGCATGGGCGCGCGGGTGTGCGCCTTCGGCCAGGAGTGCTTCGCCGAGTTCGCCCGCGAGGCCACCACCAGCGTCGACGTGGTGGTCACCAACCACGCCATGCTCTCCATCGACATGGCGCAGGGCTACCACCTCATGCCCGAGCACGACACGATCATGATCGACGAGGCGCACGAACTCGTCGACCGCGCCACCTCGGTGGCCACCGGTGTGCTCGGCGAACGGGCCGTTTCCATTGCGGCCAAGCGCGCGGCCCGCCTGGTCGAGCCGGGTATCTCCGAACGGCTCGCCGAGAGCGGGGACGGCCTGGCCCTGATGTTCACCGAGGTCGGCGAGGGCCGCCTCGACCACATCGACGACGGATTGGCCGGCGCGGTCGCCGCCGTCCGCGACGCCTCGGCCGCCTGCGTCACCGCGATCGGCCCCAACCCGGGCGAACTCGAACCCGAGGCGGCCTCCGAACGCAAACTGGCCCTGGCCGCCCTGGGGGAGGTGCGCGAGGCGGCGGAGCGGATCCTGGAGTCCTATGAACCTGCGCTGCGCGACCGCACCGAGGTGGTCTGGCTGACCAAGGCTCCCTCCAAACCGCCATCGCTCAGCGTCGCCCCGCTCGGGGTGGGCGGACTGCTGCGAGAGAAGCTCTTCGGCGACCGCACCGTCGTGCTCACCTCCGCCACCCTCACCCTGGGCGGCGACTTCACCGCCCTGGCCCGCCAATGGGGGCTGGGCCGCGAGGTGGCACAGGAAGCCGCCGACCTCGCGGCCGGACGGACCCCCGCCCCGGTCCCACCGGTCGACCCCGCCCCACGCACCGGTCGGGACACCGCGATCGCCGACGAGGACGCCGGCGAGGACACCGAGGGCGTCGAGCCGGGCGTGGACGAGAATGGTGCGGCGGAGGACGCCGGAGGCGAAGGTCCGCACCGCGCCGCCGGCGAGCCACGCTGGCGCGCACTCGACGTCGGCTCACCCTTCGAGCACGCCCGCAGCGGCATCCTCTACGTCGCGCGGCACCTGCCCAAACCCGGACGCGACGGGCTCTCCAAGGAGTACCTGGACGAGATCGCCGGACTCATCGAGGCCTCCGACGGGCGTGCCCTGGGCCTGTTCTCGTCCATGCGAGCCGCCCAACAGGCCACCGACGAACTCCGCGAACGCCTGGACCAGACCATCCTGTGCCAGGGCGAGGACTCCACCGGACAACTGGTGCGCCGCTTCAGCGAGGACGAACGCTCCTGCCTGTTCGGCACCCTGTCGCTGTGGCAGGGCGTCGACGTCCCCGGCCCCGCGCTGCAGTTGGTCATCGTGGACCGGATCCCGTTCCCCCGCCCCGACGACCCACTGGCCTCGGCCCGCCAGCGCGCCATCTCCGCGCACGGCGGCAACGGGTTTTTGGCGGTGTCGGCCACCCACGCCGCGTTGCTGTTGGCTCAGGGCACCGGGCGACTGCTGCGCTCCACCGACGACCGGGGGGTGATCGCCGTGCTGGACCCACGCCTGGCCACGGCGGGCTACGGCGGATTCCTGCGCTCGTCCCTGCCGCCGTACTGGGGCACCGCCGACCCGGAGGTGGCCCGGGCCGCGCTGCGGCGACTGGCGGAGAAGGCCGACGCCGCCGAGACCGAGCCCGCCGCCTGAGGTCTTCAGGGGCATCCGGACAGGAAGGAGGCCGGGCACCTTCGGCGCCCGGCCATCACCTTCACGAGCCGATCAACCGCGCGTGCGGTAACCGAACAACCGGACCGCGTAGCCGGGGGAGTCGTCCTGTGGCTCATGGATGTGCCAACGGTCGTCGTGTTCGCCGACCAGGAGCTCGCTCCACATCATGTCGATGAGCTTGAGCCGGGAGACCACGGAGGATTCCGGGTCGAGGACGATCGAGTAGGCGTGGTCGGTGAGACGTTGGGTCACCATGCCCACGGACTGACCGTCCCAGATGGCCGGGACCGTGGCGTGCCCGATCTCCACCCCGCACAGCCGGAGCTGCTCGACCTCCTCGTCGAGGGCCTCGGCGGCCAGTGCCCCGTCGAGCCGTAGGGCGTCCTCCAGCTCGTCGCGGTCCTCGTCGGGACGCAGGTAGGCGTGGTAGGTGCGGTAGCCGCACGAACGGCACTTGCGCCAGACCACGCAGCGGGCCAGCCCGTAGGCGGACTGCGCCTCACCGACGCTCCGGTACTCGCTCACATCTCGAACCATGCCGCATTCGCAACACAAGGCAGTGAGATCCTGCTTCATCAGAGTCCCCCCTCCCAGGTGAGTATGCGACGAATGGAGGTCGTTAGGGAACCCGTTCGGGGAGGAAGTCGCGGCAAGGAGTCGTCATCAATGCCCAAAATGACCGGACGACGGGTTTCGTGCGGGCTCCGCCGGACTTCGGGGTGTCCGGATTCACGTTCGGCCGGCCGGCTCGCGGGGGCTCAGTCGTCCAGGGACGGCCGGTTCTTGTTGCGCGCGGTCCAGTCCCGCATCCTCTGGGGGTAGCCGACGATCTGCACGTCGTAGGCGGGGGTGGCCAGCCTCTTGGCGACCTTGCGGATCACGTCGGGGGAGCCGCAGCGACGCCGGATCCACTCACCATCGGTGGCGACGGCGACCGCGGTGGTCCGGGTCGCGAAGGTCTCGGGTTCGACGAAGAACTCCACCCCGACCCTGCTCTTGGCGAACTCGACCAACGCCTTGATGTCGGAGTCCTCCGAGGTCCGGTCGAACCGGGTCTTTCCCTTGCGGTTGGCCTTGCGAAGGCCGAAGCGGTCTCGCCATCCCATCGGCGCCATGTCCCCTTAATGCATGTTTGCGTTCCCGCGTCTCGCGCCGGCTTGGCAGCGATTCTAACCACCGGAACAACGAACGAATCGGCCCGGGAGTGCCCAGGCTGCACCGGTTTCACGCGTTTTCCGGACAGCTCGGTCACCGCGCTGCTACGTTCTGTTGGCACACGGCTCAGTCAGGGGGAGAAGAGACATGCCGATGTGGACTTGGGCGGGGGAGACGGCACGCCGACTACGCGCCGCGGGACAGGACGACCTGGCCGAGGCGGTGATCCGATTGCCACAGCTCACCGAGGCGGGAGACGCCGTCAAGGTGGAGGCTTCGGCCCGGTCGGCGATGCGCGTCGCAAGACGTCTGGTCGCCGAGGCGGGGAACCAGGAGGCCGCGGTACCGGGGGTGTTCGGACCACCGACGTTGTTCTTCCTGGCGCACTGGCCGTTGGCGGTGCGGGTGGGGGCACTCGGAGAGGGGCGTCGCGCACTCGATCAGGCGCGGGCCGTCGTCGAGGACGAACCAGGCCCGCACGAACACGGGCCGATGCCGGTCTCGGCGTTGGCCTCGCTGGTGCGCTGTCACGCCAACATCGATTCCAGGGGGACCACGCGGATCCGGCGTGAACTGCTCTCCTCTCGCAGCCTCTCCGGTTGGGAGGACACCCCGGCCTGGCCGGCGTTCACCCTGGCCCGGGTGCACCTGCTCATCGACGAGGAACAGGCCGACCGCGCCGAGGCGGAGCTGCGTCGCTACGAACACACCGCCACCGGACCGGCCCTGCTCGGAGCCGAAGGGGTGTTCGCTCTGGTCAGGGCGTTGCGGCACCAGGACAAGCACACCGACGCCCTGGACGCCCTGGACCGGTTGGAGGCCGAACTCGAACTGGGTGAGGAACGCGGTGCCACCAACCCGCGCAGTCCCGCGCTGTCGCGCGCCATCCGCTTCGAGCGAGCCAGGCTGCTGTCCTGGCTGGCCCGCTTGGGCCTGTGCGACGCTCGCAAGGCCATCGCCCTGCTGCCGACCGTCGACGAGGCCGAGGCCTGCCCGAACCTGCGCCCGACCTGGGCCGAGGCCGTGGAGAACCTGGTCTGTCAGGGGAGCGTGCGCAACGACTGGCGGCTGGGGGTACGGGTGACCACCTGGTCACGCTACTTCGAACGGGTGGGGGCGCCGCGTCGCGGCGCGGAGATGGCGCTGACCGCCACCCGCCTGGCCGGGGGACGAGGCGCCCACTGGGTCGCCGAATGCTCGGCTCTGCGGGCCGAACGTCTCATCGGCGAACTCGGCGCGGCCGAGGAGATCGGTGGTGACCTGGCGGAGGCGCGTGCGATGGTGCGCGGGATGAACCCGGTCCGGCCACTGGCCCCGGCTCCGAACATCCTGGAGTTCCTGCGTGCCCAGCCCGCGGAGGAGGTCGACCCCGAGGAGCAGGCCGAACAGGTCAACGTGGCGTTGGCCGCGCTGCCGCACGACTCCGCGCTGTTGAGCGCGCTGGGTCAGGTGGGCCGCACGCTCATGCTCTCCGACGCGGCCACCGAACCGCAGTGGCGGCACGTGCGCGAACAACCCGGTGACCAGCGCGCGGCCCTGTCCCTGCTGGAGACCCTGCTGCACGACAACGACACCGGTGGGGTGCGCGACCTGGTCCGTACCCTGGCCGCGGGTGCGCTGCCGGGCCAAGGCGAGAGGGTGCCTTCGGCCTCGCCGACGGCGGCCCCGGCACAGCCCGCTCCGATGGCCCCTGTGCGGGGCGCACACCGGGCGCCCGACACCGAGGGTGGACCCGCGCGTGTGCCGAGCGGGCCCCAGAGCGTTCCGGTGGGGCAGGGCGCGCCCTCGGACCCGGGCGCCCCCGTACCCGGCTCCGATCCCACCCTGGTGGAGGGGGCCTACCGCGTGACCGAGGGGGAACGTCGCATGGCCCAGGTCGCGGGCGGATACGAACCTCGCTGAACCAGCGGGGCCTCGCCCTGGAACCCGTCGAGTCCCCCCTTCCGACCGAGGCTCAGCGGTCGACGGGGGCCCCGTCGGACAAGGCCCTGCCCGCCGGGTAGGTCAGTGCCGCCGCGGGGAGTGGGGCCGGTCGGCCACTGGCCAGCACCCGGACCTGGCCCGGGGCCCCGGCCGGGCGTTCCGTCGCGCCGATTCGGCGCAGAGTCTGGGCGGCCACCGCCTCCGCGGCGGTGAACAGTTCGGCGCGGTGCCCCAGCGCCTCGGAGATCCGCGAGCCCACCAGGTCGTAGTGGGTGCATCCCAGCACCACCCCGCGCACCTGTGGCGGGGTCAGCTTCGCCGCGTACTCCACCGCCGCGGCGATCCGATCGGAGTCCGCCGACTCCACGGCCTCGGCCAGCCCGACACAGGCGACCGGGGCCACGTCCACGCCCTTGGCGAAGTTCTCCACCAGACCGTGCTGGTAGGCGCTGCGGGTGGTGACCTCGGTGGACCACACCGCGATGGGGGTGCCCGCCGCCGCGGCGGGCTTGATCGCCGGCACCGTGCCGATCACCGGGATACGCGGCTCGTACTCGGCGCGCAGCGCGCCCAGTCCGTGTACGGAGGCGGTGTTGCACGGCACCACGACGGCGTCCAGCCCGCCGCCGTCCTCGACGGCGGCCCGGGTCGCGGCGTCCGCCCCGGCCAGGGCGCGCCGGATCACCTGATCCGGGGTACGGCGCCCCCAGGGCATGTGGTCCGGGTCCATGGACAGGTACAGGTCGGCGTCGGGGCGGGCCGCGTGCAGGGCGGCCGCGGTGGAGAGCATGCCGATGCCGGAATCAACGAGAGCGATGCGCACGGAACCGAATCCTATGCGGCCCCTTCGGTGACCACGCCATCACACCAGGTGTTCGGGGGTGTCCCCGCGAGGGTTCCACGAACCTGGCCGAAAGCGGCCGAGAGTGGGTAGGACACGTACCGAAATGGGGTGGCACGGAACCGTTATCGGTGGATAGAACAGAGTGGTCGGCCCGCCCGGCGCACCATACGGTCCGGGCCCGGTCGGCCCACGCTGAGCCTCGCGAATCGTCAGGAGAGAGCCGGTATGACCCGTGAACAGTCCGGTACGACTCCGCAGCACATAACCTTCGGCCACGCCGGCCCCGGCACGGGCCTCACCGAACACGTCGCGGCGGCCCAGAAGTTGAGCAGGGACTATCGGGCCCTGCCCACGGACGCACCGGTCCGCCTGGCCAAACCCACCTCCAACCTCTTCCGGTTCCGGGAACCCTCCTCCGCCCCGGCCCTCGACGTGTCCGCGTTCGCCGGGGTCATCTCCATCGACCCCGTCGAACGGCTGGCCGACGTCGGCGCCATGACCACCTACGAGGAACTCGTCGCCGCCACCCTGCCGCACGGACTCATGCCCTTGGTGGTACCGCAGTTGCGCACCATCACCCTGGGCGGGGCCGTCACGGGGCTGGGCATCGAGTCGTCCTCGTTCCGCAACGGGCTCCCGCACGAGTCCGTGCAGGAGATGGAGATCCTCACCGGCTCCGGCGAGGTGGTGACCGCCACCCGCGACAACGCGCACAGCGACCTGTTCCACGGCTTCCCCAACTCCTACGGAACCCTCGGGTACGGCCTGCGGCTTCGCATCGAACTCGAACCGGTCTCCCCGTACGTCCACCTGCGCCATCTGAGGTTCTCCGACGCCGCCGAGGCGATGGACGCCCTGGCCCGGATCAGCGCGGCGGCCGAGCACGACGGGGACCGGGTCGACTTCGTGGACGGGGTGGCCTTCGGTCCCGACGAGCTGTACCTGACCCTGGCCCGCTTCACCGACCAGGCCCCCTGGACCAGTGACTACACGGGCAACGACATCTACTACCGGTCCATCCCGCGCTACGCGGGCGACGGACCCGGCGACTACCTCACCATCCACGACTACCTGTGGCGCTGGGACACCGACTGGTTCTGGTGCTCCAGGGCCTTCGGCACCCAGAACCCGTTGGTGCGGCCGCTGTGGCCGCGGTCCCTCAAACGCTCCGACGTCTACCGCAGGCTGGTCGCCTGGGACCGGCGCAGCGACTTCTCCCGGCTGCTCGCCCATTACCGGGGCCGACGCCCACAGGAACCGCTCATCCAGGACATCGAGGTGGGCGTCGAACACGGCGCCGAGTTCCTGGACTTCTTCCACGCCGAGGTCGGCATGAACCCGGTGTGGATGTGTCCGCTGCGGCTGCGCGAGCCGCGTCGCCCGGACACGCCCGAGGGCGAACACGTGTGGCCGCTCTACCCGCTGGAGAACGACCGACTCTACGTGAACTTCGGGTTCTGGGGGCTGGTCGACATGAAGCCGGGCCAGCGGCACGCCCACCACAACCGCCGGGTGGAGGAGGAGGTTGCGCGGCTCGGCGGGCACAAGTCCCTCTACTCGGACGCCTTCTACACCGAGGACGAGTTCTGGGCCCTGTACAACGGCTCCGCCTACCGCGACCTCAAGGACACCTACGACCCGCAGGGTCGGCTGTTGGACCTGTACGCCAAGTGCGTACGCAATCGCTGAGCTACTGGACACCACCATCGGGAGGCGACCCGCGGGTCGGGCCGCGTCCGTGAGGAGGAAGGACGCACAATGCGACTTGCTGAGATCTTCGAGCGTGTCGTGGGGCCGAACGCACCGATTCGGTTCACCGCCTACGACGGAAGCTCCGCGGGCGATCCGAACAGCGACGTGACGTTGCACGTGCGCACCCCGGTCGCCGTCAACCACCTCGCGCAGTCACCCAACGCCGTCGGCCTGACCCGTGCCTACGTCTCCGGTCACCTCGAACTCGAAGGTGACATGTACACCGCGCTCAGACGGATGACGGACTTCGCCTTCGCCGAGGGCGTCAACGTGTCCGCTCGCGACCTCGTCGACATCGTCCGCTCCATCGGCTGGGTCAAGTTCGTCAACCGGGTCGCCCCGCCGCCCCAGGAGGTGCGGCGCAGGACCCTGCTCGGGCGGGGGATGCGCCACTCCAAGGAGCGCGACGCCGAGGTCATCCACCATCACTACGACGTCTCCAACGAGTTCTACGCACTGGTCCTGGGTCCGTCGATGACCTACACCTGCGCGGTCTTCGACGAGGAGGACGGCGGCCTGGACCGGGTGGGCGCCTCCGACGGGGCGTTGGAGAGCGCCCAGTTCCGCAAGTACGACCTGGTGGCCCGCAAGCTCGGCCTGGAGAAGGACATGGAGCTCCTCGACGTGGGCTGCGGGTGGGGCGGTATGGTCCGCCACGCGGCCCGCGAGCACGGGGTTCGGGCGATCGGCGTGACCTTGTCCAAGGAACAGGCCGAGTGGGGCGCGAAGAAGATCGCCCAGGAGGGCCTGACCGAGCTCGCCGAGATCCGCCACATGGACTATCGGGACGTGCCCGACGGCAGCTTCGACCGGATCAGCTCCATCGGGCTGACCGAGCACATCGGGTCGAGGAACCTGGACGCCTACTTCTCGTCGCTCAACGACAAGCTCGTGCCGGGCGGCCGGTTGCTCAACCACTGCATCACCCGTCCGCGCAACGACCTGCCACCGATGAACACCGGGGGCGTGATCAACCGCTACGTGTTCCCCGACGGTGAGCTGGAGGGCCCCGGCCGGATCCAGACCGCCATGAACGACAACGGGTTCGAGATCCGCCACCAGGAGAACCTGCGCGAACACTACGCCCTGACCCTGCGCCACTGGGGCGAGAACCTGGAGCGCAACTGGGACGAGGCCGTTCGGGAGGTCGGCGTGGGCACCGCCAGGGTCTGGCGCCTGTACATGGCCGGATGCGTCCTCGGGTTCGAGCGCGACGTCGTGCAGCTCCACCAGATCCTGGGCGTCAAGCAGGACGGCACCGCCTCCCACATGCCGCTACGACCCGACTTCTGAGTTCGGGCCCGGAAGGGCGGCCGGGGGCGTTCGCGGCGCGCGGACACCCCCGGCCCACCACCTGCCCCACGCGGGTACGGGCAGACGGCATCATGGTCAACGTCCAGTACCAGCAGCCGCGAAGGGACCCGCAGTGTCCTCCGACGACCATCCCTCCGAACCCGCTTCCGACCCCGGGTCCGGCCCCGACCTGCCGGACCACGTCAAGGAGACCGCCATCGCGCTGATCGGCGCGTACGCGGACCACAACCGCGAGGAGCTGGACGGTGTGATCCCCCGGGCCACCGACGACTCCGACGGTGTCCTGTCCGAGTTGAAGGTGATCGCGGCGTTCCTCAGCCGCAGGGTCCAGACCACCGGTGTGGTCTGGAAGCCCGCCGACTCCCGCGAGGCGGTGGCCCGCACCGTCGCCGAGATGCTCCCCCCGGAACTGGAGTTCGCGGTCTCCACCGCCTGGGAGGCGCACTCGGTGGGCGAGGAGGAGGCCGCCGAACGCTTCACCAGGGGCGATCCCATGGTCTACGTCCACATGCTCGCCGCGTTCGGTGCCGCCATCGGCCTCGCCGTCTACAAGCGCGCCGAACTGGTCTCCACCCTGCGTCAGGTCACCGGTCTGAGTGAGTGAGGGGCCGGCTCCCCGGCACTCCCTAACAGCTCAGACACAAGTGGCAGTGGTTTACTTCACAAGTTGGCGTTAATTACGTAGGTTTCCTACCAACCCTCAGGGGACCCTCGAAAGAAAGCGGGAGGCGAGCCGATGGCACGCAGACGAGTACACCAGTACCTTCCCCTCCCCGCGGCCTCACTCGCCCTGGTGCTCGCCGCCACGGCCTGCGGCGGCGGTGACGGCGGCGGTGACACCGACACCCTCCAGGTGTGGATCATGGAAGGCACCAACCCCGACGCCACCTCCTTCTTCGACGAGGTGGGAACGGCCTTCGAGGAGGAGAACGGGATCGGCGTCGAGGTCGAGTTCGTGCCCTGGCAGGACGCCCAGGACAAGATCTCCACCGCCATCGCCGGCGACACCCTGCCCGACGTCGTCGAGTTGGGCACCACCTTCACACCGGAGTACGCCGACGCCGGGGTCCTGCACGACCTGTCCGGCTACATCGACGACCCCTCCCGGTTCCAACAGGAGATGTACGAGATGGGTGTCGTCGACGACGTCGCCTACGGGGTGCCCTGGTACGCGTCGATCCGATCGATCATCTACCGCAAGGACATCTTCGAGGAACACGGCCACGAGGAGCCCGCCAACTGGGAGGAACTGCGCGACACCGCGCTCGACCTCGCCGAGGCCGAGGAGGACATGATCGCCTTCCCGGTGCCCGGCGACGCCCAGTACTCGGTCATGCCGTGGGTCTGGGGCGGTGGCGGCGAGGTCGCCGTGGAGGAGGCCGACGGCACTTGGAGCTCCACCATCAACGCGCCGGAAGGGCGCGCCGGGGTCGAGTTCTTCACCGACCTGGCCCTGGAGGACGAGCTGTCCACCACGGGCGCGGTCAACTGGAACGAGATCGACGTCATGGAGGCGCTCTCCGACGAGCAGGCGATCATGGCGATCTCCAACAGCTCCAACCCCAAGGCCATCATCGAGAACAACCCCGACCTGGAGGACAAGCTCGGCGTGTTCGTGCTGCCCGGGCAGGAGGACGGGTACACCGAGTCCTTCGCCGGAGGGTCGCTGCTGTCGGTGTTCGAGGGCACCGGTAACGAAGAGGCCGCCTGGCAGTACGTCGACCTCCTCACCAACGGCGAGTACTTCGAGCGCTGGGGCGAGGAGAGCGGCTTCTTCCCGGCCGGCGTCGAGGAGATCGAGGGCTACGCCGAGTCCGAGGACCCGCTCGTGCAACCGTTCGCGACCCAGCTGCTGGAGGCCGGCAAGAGCACCCCGGCCGTCCCCGCCTGGTCGCAGGTCGAGGCCGAGGGCGTGATCGTCAAGATGCAGCAGGACATCCTGAACGGTAACGCCAGCGTCGAGGAGGCGACCGACACCGCCGCCGAGACCATCGAGAACATCCTCAACGAGGGCAATTGAGACCCACGTCGGCCCCACGGCGGTCCAAGCGCGCGCCGCTCTTGAGCATGAGAGGGCGGCGCGCCCTCCTGCCGTGGGTCCTCCTGGTACCGCCGCTGGGCGTCATCGGAGTCCTGCTGCTCCTGCCCATCGGCCGGATCGTGTGGCTGTCCTTCCGGGACTTCAAGTTGCGCAACCTGGTCTCGGGGGAGTCCGACTTCATCGGGCTCTCCAACTACGTCACGCTGCTGACCGACCCGTACCTGTGGCAGACCGTACTGGTCAACACACTGACGTTCGCCGTGGTCGCGGTGGTGACCACGGTCGTACTGGGCACACTGGTCGCCCTCTTGTTGTCCACGCTGAAGCCCCTCCCACGGATCATCGTGGTCTCCTGCATCATGGTGGCCTGGGCCATGCCCGCGGTCAGCGGCACCTACGTGTGGATCTGGATCTTCGACGTCGACCAGGGCGTGATCGCCCAGGCGCTCATGGGGATGGGCGTCGTCGACCCCGGCGGCTACAACTGGTTCGCCGACCGGTTCTGGTTCTACGCCATCGTCACCCTCAACATCGTGCACAGCGGGTTCCCGTTCGTGGCGGTGACCGTGCTGGCGGGGCTGCTCACCGTGCCCAAGGAGCTGTACGAGGCGGCCCGCATCGACGGCGCCGGCGCGTGGAAGCGCTTCTGGCACGTCACGTTCCCGACGCTGCGCCCGGTGTTCGCGGTGGTGACGGTGCTGTCCACCATCTGGGACTTCAAGGTGTTCGCGCAGATCTACCTGATGCCCGGCGGCGACGTCGGCGGTTCCGAGATGCTCAACCTGGGCGTGTGGTCCTACGTGAAGTCCTTCGGCCAGAACGACTTCGGGATGGGCTCCGCCATCGCCGTCATGCTCACCCTGCTGCTCCTGGGCGTGACCGTCGTCTACCTGCGCGCGCTGTTCCGGGAGGACGAGCTGCGATGAGACCTCGATCGAACCGGGAAACGCCTCGCCCGGCCCCGCCCTCAGCCCAGATCCTCGATCAGGAGCTCGCGTACCACCCGCCAGTCCACCGAGGCCAGGGAACGCCGTTCCAGGTCCTCCCGGACGGCGGCCATGGTCCGCAGGGCGTCCTCGTCGAGCGGACGACCGGCGTCGTTGCCCCGGTTGACCAGCCCGTCCACGTACGCGTGCAGTCGACGCCCCCCGGGGTCGCGTCGGGCGTGCCGGACGGCGCTCGCCCGGAACCTGGCGTCGTGCGGGATCCACGCGGCGATCACCTCGGTGGGGGAGAGCCCGGCGATATCGCCCACACGCTTCTCCTCACCGTCTTCGCCCTCGGGAACGAGGGGGATTCTAGGCCATGTCCCGCGGATACATACCCTGCTGCGCGGCGCCCCAGCGGCACCGTCACTGCGTTCTCATCAGTCGACAGCCAAACCCAGGCGGGCCCCCGCTGTGCGACAGTGCCGAGCTTGCGAGGTGTGCACAGTAGGGGCACTCCATTCTTCGGCCTTGTGCCGGCACCACTGGATGCGCCGCTCGCGACGGGCAGCATCCACGGAACACGCCCTGGGCCATGTCCCGCGAGTACCTACCCGGCCGAAGCCGGGGTGCTTCGGGACCATCGCCGTCAAAGGAGGTCCGTTGGTCACCTCTAGCTCCGGGACCGTCGAAGGACGGAACGAGACCGACTGGGAGGCCCAGGTGCGGGCCGCCCACAAGCGAGGGAACTCCCTGCGCCTGGGCCGCGTCGTCGCCAAGGCGGCCGGGGTCTCCCTCCTGCTGTTCTTCACCCTGTTCCCGGTCTACTTCATGCTGGTCAGCGCGTTCTCCGAAAGCGCCACCTCCGGCGGAGGCGCGCTGCTGCCGACCTCCTTCACCTTCGAGAACTTCAGGTACGTCCTGGTGGAGGCCAACTTCCTCCTGTACCTGCGCAACTCGTTGACGGTCGCCGCGATCACCGTGGCCATCGCCTGCGTCCTCGCGATGCTGGCGGCCGTCGCCGTGGGCCGCTTCCGATTCCGGTTCCGCACGGCCGTGCTGGTCCTGGTGCTCGTGGTGCAGATGGTGCCGCTGGAGGCCCTGGTCATCCCGCTGTTCATCCAGGTGCGGGACCTGCAGATGCTCAACACGGTGCTGGGCCTGGCGGTCGCCTACGTCGCGCTGTCGCTGCCCCTGGCGATCTGGATGATGCGCGGATTCGTGGCGGCGGTGCCCAAGGAAGTGGAGGAGGCCGCCTACATCGACGGCGCCTCCTGGCCCCAGATGTTCTGGAAGGTGCTGTTCCCGCTGGTGGCGCCGGGTCTGGTGGCCACCGCCATCTTCTCCTTCATCGTGGCCTGGAACGAGTTCGTTCTGGCGATGACCTTCATGACCCAGAGCGAGAACTACACGGTCGCGGTCGGGCTGCGCCAATTCTTCGGTCAGTACGCCAACGACTGGGGGCACGTCATGGCGGCCTCCACGATCATCACCATCCCGGTGATGGTGTTCTTCATCCTGGTCCAGCGCTGGCTGGTGGCCGGGTTGGTACAGGGCGCCGTCAAGGGTTGAGCGTCGGCGGGACGCTCGCGACGAGGGCCGCCCCCCAGAAGAAGGGGAGCGGCCCTCGAACGCGCGGCGGGATCAGCCCTCGCGCAGCTCACGCTTGAGGATCTTGCCGGTGGAGGTCATCGGCAGTTCGTCCCGGAACTCGATCTGGCGCGGGTACTTGTAGGCGGCCAGCCTCTCCCGGGCGAAGGAGGTCAGCTCCTCGACGGTGGCCTCGGCGCCGTCCTTGAGGATCACGAAGGCCTTGACCTCCTCGCCGTGGGTCTCGTGGGGGACACCCACCACGGCGGCCAGGCTGACCGCCTCGTGGGTCATCAGGACCTCCTCGACCTCCCGCGGGTACACGTTGAACCCACCGCGGATGAT
The DNA here is from genome assembly GCF_053619415.1 of Nocardiopsis sp. NPDC055551. Taxonomy (NCBI): domain Bacteria; kingdom Bacillati; phylum Actinomycetota; class Actinomycetes; order Streptosporangiales; family Nocardiopsidaceae; genus Nocardiopsis; species Nocardiopsis sp. NPDC055551. Next base: position 201,804 of record NZ_JBSHJJ010000012.1, read on the forward strand.
CATGTCCTTGGACCGGTCGATGATGAAGTAGAAGCCGTCGTCGTCACGGCGGGCGACGTCACCGGTGCGGAACCAGCCGTCCTTGATGACCTCGGCGTTGACCTCGGGGCGGTTGTGGTAGCCCTTCATGATCAGGTGGCCGCGGACGGCGATCTCACCCACCGGGTCCTCCTCGCCCTCCTTGACGACCTCGTTCCACTCCGGGTCGATCAGCTTCATCTCCACACCCCACACCGGGCGGCCGATGGAACCGGTCTTCGCACCGGTGTCGGGGTTGTTGAACGAGGCCACGGGAGAGGTCTCGGAGAGGCCGTAACCCTCCTTGATGCCCACCCCGAAGAGTTCGGTGAAGTCCTCCGCGAGCTGGGCCGGCAACGCCGAACCACCCGAGACGGCGTCGACGATGTCGTCCGCGATCCGCTCAAGGTCGTACTCGCCGGCTTCCGCGGACCGGGCGGCGTTGAGCAGACCCCAGTACATGGTGGGCACACCGGCGAAACCGGTGACGCCCTCCTTCCGCATGAGCTTCAGGGCCTGGGCGCCCTCGAAGCGCGGCAGCAACACCATCGTTCCGTGCCGGTACAGGACGGCGTTGAGCATGACCGTCTGACCGAAGATGTGGAACAGCGGCAGCACCACCAGGGCCACGTCGCGCCCGTCCGGGTGGGGGTTGACCAGAGCCGAGGAGACCACGGCGTTCATCATCAGGTTGGTGTGGCTCAGCTCGGCACCCTTGGGGCGGCCGGTGGTGCCGCTGGTGTAGATGATGACGGCCGTGTCGTCGCCGTCGCGCTGGACGGTCTCGAAGGTCCCCGGCTGACCGTTCAGGGCCGCCCAGATCGTTTCGGCGCCCTCGATGTCGGACTCGGTGGCACCCGCCGCGGCGGGCATGTCGATGAAGACCTCACAGGCGTCCACCCGGCCGAAGGCCTCGAAGGCGCGCTCACCCAGCGGGAGGTCGGGCGAGCCGGTGAACGAGAACAGGGCCTTGGCCCCGGAGTCCTCCAGGTGGTAGGCGATCTCACGCGGGGTGAGCAGCACGTTCAACGGGACGACCACGGCGCCCGCCTTGAGCGCGCCGAAGTACACGAACGGGAAGTAGGGCAGGTTCGGGCTGGCCAGGGCCACCCGGTCGCCCGGCTCGATCCCACGGGACACGAGCAGGTTCGCGACCTGGTTCGCGATCATGTCGGTGATCGCGTAGTTCAGACGTGTGTCGCCGAAGACCAGACACTCCTTCTCCGGAGCGGAACGAGCACCGTCCTCCAAGAGAGTGGACAGGTTGAACATGGGGGCCTCCCGCGGCATGTCATTGAGGAACAGGTGCGACGAACAGCAGGCATGACCCGCATCGTGTGTTCTGCGCCACTTGAACGGCAGAGTAACAAACCGGGCGGTCGGTGTGGAGGGGCATGGGGTCCGTGAAATCACCGACGCCCGCCTGACGCTCCGTGACGAACCGGATCGCGGTCGCCCGAAAACCGGTCCGCGAAGGGGCCCGCCAGCCGCTAACCTGAATTCGACACACCAGGAAACGGCCAAGGGAACACTCAGCGATGACAGCGGTAGACGGCGACCAGACGACGGGCGACACCTACGACGCCCGCGCCCTCCAGGACAAGTGGCAGGCGCGCTGGGCCGCCGAACTCCCGTTCCGCGCGAACGAGGACCCCGCCGACGAACGTCCCCGCTCCTTCATCGTGGACATGTTCGCCTACCCCTCCGGTGACCTGCACATGGGCCACGCCGAGGCCTACGCCATCGGCGACGTCATCGGCCGCTACCGCCTCCAGCGCGGCGACAACGTCCTGCACCCGGTCGGCTGGGACTCCTTCGGCCTGCCCGCCGAGAACGCCGCCATCAAGAACAACTCCCACCCGGCGAAGTGGACCTACGCCAACATCGAGACGCAGGCCGCCTCGATGGCCCACTACGGCGTGGGCGTGGACTGGTCCCGGCGCATCCACACCAGCGACCCCGAGTACTTCAAGTGGAACCAGTGGCTGTTCACCCGGTTCTTCGACCGGGGTCTGGCCTACCGCAAGGACGGGCTGGTCAACTGGTGCCCCAAGGACCAGACCGTGCTGGCCAACGAGCAGGTCATCCAGGGCAAGTGCGAGCGCTGCGACTCCGACGTCGAGCGCCGTGCCCTGAACCAGTGGTACTTCAAGATCACCGACTACGCCCAGCGGCTGCTGGACGACATGGACCAGCTGGACGACGGCCGCTGGCCGGACGAGATCCTGGCCATGCAGCGCAACTGGATCGGCCGCTCCACCGGTGCCGACGTGCACTTCGAGATCGAGGGCCGCGACGAGCCGGTCACCGTCTACACCACCCGGCCCGACACCCTGTACGGAGCCACCTTCTTCGTGGTGGCCGCCGACGCCGACCTGGCCGAGGAGCTGTGCGCGCCCGAGCGGCGCGAGGCCTTCGAGGCCTACCGCACCGACATCTCCAAGCTCTCCGACATCGAGCGCCAGACCACCGAGCGCCCCAAGACCGGTGTGTTCCTGGGCCGTTACGCCGTCAACCCGGTCAACGGCGAGCGCATGCCCGTCTGGGCCGCCGACTACGTCCTGGCCGGCTACGGTCACGGCGCCATCATGGCGGTGCCCGCCCACGACCAGCGCGACCTGGACTTCGCCAAGGCCTTCGACCTGCCGGTCCGGGTCGTGGTCGAGACCGGCGAGCCCGACCCCGTCGAGACCGGCGTGGCGACCACCGGTGAGGGCGTCCTGCGCGACTCCGGTCCGCTGGACGGCCTGTCCAAGACCGAGGCCATCGGACGCATCATCGAGGTGCTGGCCGAGCGCGGCACCGGCCAGGCCACCGTCAACTTCCGCCTGCGCGACTGGCTGCTGTCCCGCCAGCGCTACTGGGGCACCCCGATCCCGATCATCCACTGCCCCGCCTGTGGCGAGGTCCCGGTCCCGGACGAGCAGCTGCCGGTCACCCTGCCCGAGCTGAAGGGCGCCGAACTCGCGCCCAAGGGCATCTCCCCGCTGGCCGCCGCCAAGGACTGGGTCAACGTGGACTGCCCCTCGTGCGGCGGTGCGGCCGAGCGCGACACCGACACCATGGACACCTTCGTGGACTCGTCCTGGTACCCGTGGCGCTACTGCTCCCCGCAGCTGGACACCGCCCCCTTCGACACCGAGACGGTCAACAAGTGGGGGCCCGTCGACCACTACATCGGCGGCAAGGAACACGCCACCCTGCACCTGCTGTACGCGCGGTTCTTCACCAAGGTCCTGCACGACATGGGCATGCTCGACTTCACCGAGCCCTTCGCCCGCCTGACCAACCAGGGCCAGGTCATCAACCAGGGCCGGGCCATGTCCAAGTCGCTGGGCAACGGAGTCGACCTGGGCCGGGAGATCGACGCGTACGGCGTCGACGCGGTCCGACTGACCATGCTGTTCGCCTCCCCGCCGGAGGAGGACGTCGACTGGGCCGACGTCTCGCCCACCGCCGCGATGAAGTTCCTCAACCGCGCCTACCGCGTCATGCACGAGGCCGGCGCCGCCACCGAACCCGGCGTGGACTTCACCAAGGGCGACACCGACCTCCGTCGCGCCACCCACCGCTCCATCGACCAGATCACCGCACTGATCGAGGACAAGCGCTTCAACGTGGCCATCGCCCGCTGCATGGAGCTGGTCTCGGCCGCCCGCAAGGCCATCGACTCCGGCCCCGGCGCGGCCGACCCGGCCGTCCGCGAGGCCGCCGAGTTCGTGGCCATCGCCCTGTCCCTGTTCGCTCCCTACGTGGCCGAGGAGGGCTGGGAGAAGCTCGGGCACGTCGGCAGCGTCGCCGTCGGCAACTGGCGCGAGGCCGAACCCGAACTGCTGGTCCAGGAGTCGGTCACCTGCGTGGTGCAGGTGCAGAGCAAGGTCCGCGACAAGCTGTCGGTCTCCCCCGACATCGACCCCGCCGAACTGGAGCGCCTGGCACTGGCCTCGGAGAAGGCCCAAGGCTTCATCGGGGACAAGACGGTCCGCAAGGTCATCGTCCGGGCACCCAAGCTCGTCAACATCGTCGTCGGCTGACACACCCGACGGGGGCGGTGGTCGCGACCGCGGCCCCCGCCCCCTACCGTTGGGCGCAACACACATAGGGAGGCGGTGGCCCGGTGGGCGCTTCGAAGGATGGTCGAGCCCTGCACCGACCGTGGGTGCGGGCGTCGATCATCGCCGCGGGCGCGGTGGTGGTGAGCGCGGCGGCCATCGGCGGCGGCATGTGGGCGACGGCCGACGACCCCGACCTGCCCGGTGGCGACGACACCCACACCGCTGCCCCCACGTGTGCCGCGGTCCCCCAGGACACACTCGCCGAGGTACTGCCCGGGGCCGTCCTGGAGACCGACGACCAAGGTCCCCTGAGCGGCGGGGAGAACACCGTGTGCGTGTGGAGCACCGCGGGGGCCACCGATGGTGACCGGACGATCCTGCGCGTGGACCTGTCGGCCCGCTTCACCGACGCCTCGGCCGAACCCGCCGTCAGTGGCGACGAGGCGGCGGCCCTGGCCCATCAGGCCGTGGTGCCGACCCGGGGCGAACCCGTCGAACTCCCCGGCGCAGCCGGCGCCGAGGTCTGGCGCGGACAGCTCCCCGGCACGGCCGAACTCGCCTTCCACACCACCAACCTGTTCGTACGGGTCACCTACACCGGGGAGTCCGAAGGAGACCCCGTCTCCTTCGAGGACGCCCGGGACACCGCCGTGGACGTGGCCGGACGAATCGGTGAGGCGCTGTGAGCGGTACCTACGAGACCGACCCCGGAGCGCCTCCGCCACAGAGCCGTACCTTCGCGGTCGTCCTCCTCGTCGCGCTCGTGCTGGTGGTGATCGCGTTCACCGGCTGGCTGATCTGGTACCTGCTCCGAGGCGGGGCCGAACACGGCGCCTACGAGGCCGCCCCCGAGTGCGCCATCGGCGAGACCGAGGTCCTGGCCGAGCTCGTTCCCGACCATGAACTGGAGATCGAGGAGACCGTCGGCAGCGCCCAGGACACCTTCGGCACCGGATCGCAGTGCCGTTGGGCCACCCCGCAGGAAGGCGGAACCGCCGTCCCGGCCGCGGCCACGCTCATGCTGGTCGCCGCCCCGGTCGAGGGCGGCGACGAGACCGCCGCCGACACCCTGGAGTCCACCGCGGCGGGCAACGACCCACGACCGATCGACGATCTCGGTGACCAGGCCCTGACCTGGGTGGAGATCGGCGCCTTCGAGGTCGGCTGCACCGGTGTGCGCGTCTCCAACCTCTACCTGGAGTCCTGCTACACCGCCTCCACCGACTACGACGCCGTCGGATCGGTCGATGGGGAGGCGGCCGCGGCCGAATCCGAGCGGCTGGTCAGGTCGATCGTGGCGGAACTCCCCGAGAGCATCGAGGCGGACGAGACCGACTGAGCGGTCTCACCACAGACCCTCGACGAACTCCCGCACCGCCGGGGACACCTCTGGCGAGAACGCCCGGTCGGCGTCCAACGCGGCGGCGCCGGGGGAGTCGTCGTACTCGCGCAGCACGTGGTCGACCCCGGCCAGGTCCACCCGCTCGGCCCCCTCCAGACCACCCATCAGCCGGTCGACCTCGTCCCGGGTGATCTGGGCGTCCTCATCGCCCCAGAGCACCAGGACGGGGGTCCGTTCGGGCAACGCGGCGGCCAGTTCGGGCGGGTCGAAGGCATCGATCCAGGCGAGGAAGTCCTGGTTCTGCGGGGAGAACAGACCCGTGGTGTCGCCCTCGGGCAACTCCTGACCGCCCCGTACCGCGGCGCGCGACGTCCGGGCGTGGGACAGCATCCGCACGGCCTCGGCCTCACTGAGCGCACCCTGCGCCTCGGCGGTCCGGACCTGCTCGGAGACCTGACGGTCGATGACGTCGAGCATGCGCGTCCCCGGCGGAGCCGCCAGAACCAAAGCGGGTTCGGCGCCGTCGAGCACCTCGTGCGCGCGTAGCGCGTACAGCGCGCCTTCGCTGTGGCCCACGACGATCGTGCGCTCGGGGTCGACTTCGGGCTGTTCAACCAACGCCGTGTAAGCGGCGGCCATCTGGGCGTCGAAGACCTCGGGATCGACCGGTTCCTCCAGGGCTTCCCTCACCTCGTCGTCGAAGGTGGCGGGGTCGCCGCTGCCCAACTTGTCGTAGCGAAGGGTCGCCACCCCGGCGTCACCGAGCACCCGGGACAGGTTGAGGTTGGTGTCGGCCTCGGGGCGCCCGGCGCTGTTGCCGTCCCGGTCGGTGGGGCCGCTGCCGGAGATGATGAGCGCGCCCGGCACCCCGTTCTCGGAGCCGCTCTCCCGCGGCGCGGTGAACGTGCCGTCGACGGTGAACCCGCCACCCTCGAAGCTGAGCTCGCGCTCGGCACCGCTCACCCCCGGAGGTTCGGGGCCCTCTTCCTCGGCGGGGCCACAGGCCGAGACGAGCAGGGTGAGGGCGGCGATCACCGAGACCGAGCGGCCACGGCGTCGTACGCGGCCGCGGGCGACGGGGGTGTGGGCAGGAATGGACACGCCCTCAGCGTATCGGCCGTGCCCTCCCGCACCATCCCGGCCGTGCCCTGGTGGGCGTGGCCGGGGCGGTGCGGTCGTCGTTCCCGGCCAGGGTCAGACGCGGCGCATGACCGTGACGACCTTGCCGAGGATGGTCGCGGCGTCGCCGTTGATGGGCTCGTAGGCGTCGTTGCGGGGCATCAGCCACACGTGGCCGTCGTCCCCGCGACGCAGCACCTTGACGGTGGCCTCGTCGTCCAACATGGCCGCGACGATGTCGCCGTTCTCGGCGGTGGGCTGCTGGCGGACCACCACGAGGTCGCCGTCGGTGATGGCGGCGTCGGTCATGGAGTCGCCGACCACGGTCAGCATGAACAGCCGACCCTCGCCGACCAGCTGACGCGGTAGCGCCAGGACGTCCTCGACCGATTCCTCGGCCAGGATCGGGCCACCGGCGGCGATCCGACCGATCAGCGGCACCGCGGCGGCCCGGGTCGCGTCGGCGGTGAGCTCCTCGGGCTTGATGCTCTGCGCGGTGTCGCGGCCGGGGGCGCGCAGTTCGACCGCGCGCGGCCGGTTCTGGTCCCGGTGCAGGTAGCCCTTGCGCTGGAGCACCTTGAGTTGGTGCGCGACGCTGGAAGGGCTGGAAAGACCGACGGCGTTCCCGATCTCTCGGATGGACGGCGGAAAACCGCGCTCGCGCACATAACGCTGGATGCAGTTGAGAACGCTTTGCTGGCGCGCGGTCAGTTTGGGGGCTTCGGGCACGGCACCGCCCGTGTCACCCACGGGCGAAAGAACGGTGGTGTTTCCGGGGTCGACGACCTCGGTGTTGTCCTCCGGCACGGCCGGGCCTCCTCGGCGTTCGGTTCGGTCAGGGCCTGTTCGGGTGGCCGGTGACGGGTCCGTCGTCTCACGAGTGGGCGAGACGGCGAAACCGGTGGGAAATCAAGGTCAAGATTAGTCGTTGCACACGGTGATATCAAACAAGCGTTCGAGCGGCCGAGGACGGCGACTTCGCCTTTTCGGCGGGCCTTTCCGATGACCCTCGGTTAAGTATGTACACGCGTTCCCTCGCCGCTGTCCGTCGAATGCCGAAAACGGCTTTCCCGGTGCTTCGCCCGAGGCGGCCCCGGAGCGTGTCCCCGGAGGTCGCGTGGATGCCGGAAAGCCCGCCGGGCAAGGGATTCCTCACCTGTGGAACGCGCGCCGAACGGGGTCCCCCCGGGTGCGGTCCCCTTATCCTTGGAAGCGACCCCCCGACGTATTCGAGACCTCCTCCCCGGTGGAGGCGGGTCCTGAGCCCCCACTTGAGGAACACGCCTAGGGGCGGGTTGCGACCCGTGCCCCCGGGGTCTAGGTTCGACCACAACATCTGGTGTTACCAATGGGGTATGTGCCTAGAAGTTGTGGTTAGGTAGACTCAAGGGTTGTGGTTCGGGTATAGGGAAGCAGGTGAACCAGGATGCATTGTCCGTTCTGCCGTCATCCGGACACCAGGGTGATCGACAGCAGGTCCACCGACGACGGTTCCGCGATCAGGCGACGCCGCTCCTGCCCGGTCTGTGAGCGACGCTTCACCACACAGGAGACCGTCCTGCTCATGGTCGCCAAGCGCTCCGGGGTCACCGAGCCCTTCAGCCGGAGCAAGATCATCGCCGGGGTGCGCCGGGCCTGCCAGGGGCGGCCCGTCTCCGAGGACGCCCTCGCCAAACTCGGCCAACAGGTCGAGGAGGAGATCCGAGGCCGTGGCGTGGCGGAGGTGCCGGCCAACGAGATCGGACTGGCCATCCTCGTCCCGATGCGCGACCTCGACGAAGTCGCCTACCTGCACTTCGCCAGCGTCTATCGGGGCTTCGAAAGCCTGGCGGACTTCGAAGCGGAGATCGCCAGCCTGCGGACCGACCGTGAGGACGGGACGGAGAAGGACCAGGACTCCGATCCGGCCATGCCCACGGCCGACACCGCCTCATAGCGGGCCCGGGCGTTCACCGAAACCGCCCGAGACCGCAGCGACGGCAAGAACCCGCGCGGTCATAGCCGGTCCGCGCACAGCAGACACTTCGGGGAGCGTCATGACGGAGACCAGCAGCGGTTCGACGAGTCGCAAGGGGAAGAAGGGGCCCAAGGGGCTGAAGATCAAGCGCGTCTTCACCACCGAGGGCGTCCATCCCTACGACACCCTCGACTGGGAGCGTCGCGACGTCGTCATGACCAACTGGCGTGACGGCAGCGTCAACTTCGAGCAGCGCGGCGTGGAGTTCCCCACCACCTGGTCGATGAACGCCACCCAGATCGTGGCGAGCAAGTACTTCCGCGGCGCGCTCGGCGCTCCCGAACGCGAGTGGAGCCTCAAGCAGCTCATCGACCGCGTCGTCGGCGTCTACACCGAGACCGGACTCAAGAGCGGCTACTTCGCCTCGGACGAGGACGCCGAGATCTTCGACCACGAGCTCAAGCACGCCCTCGCCAACCAGTACTTCAGCTTCAACTCCCCGGTGTGGTTCAACGTCGGGACCACCTCCTCCCAGCAGGTCTCAGCGTGTTTCATCTTGTCGGTCGACGACACGATGGAGTCGATCCTCGACTGGTACAAGGAGGAGGGGATCATCTTCAAGGGCGGCTCCGGCGCGGGTGTGAACCTGTCCCGCATCCGCTCCAGCAAGGAGCTCCTCTCCTCCGGTGGCACCGCCTCCGGACCGGTCTCCTTCATGCGCGGTGCCGACGCCTCGGCCGGAACCATCAAATCCGGCGGCGCGACCCGTCGGGCCGCCAAGATGGTCGTGCTGGACGTCGACCACCCCGACATCGAGGAGTTCGTCGAGACCAAGGCGCGCGAGGAGCACAAGATCCGTGCCCTGCGCGACGCCGGGTTCGACGTGGACCTGGGCGGCGACGACATGTTCAGCGTCCAGTACCAGAACGCCAACAACTCGGTGCGGGTCTCCGACGCCTTCATGCGCGCCGTGGAGTCCGGTTCCGAGTTCGGGCTGACCTCCCGCACCACCGGCGAGGTCGTCGCCACGGTCGACGCCAAGGACCTGTTCCACCGCATGGCCCGCGCGGCCTGGGAGTGCGCCGACCCCGGCATCCAGTACGACGGCACCATCCAGGACTGGCACACCAACCCCGAGACCGGACGGATCAGCGCGAGCAACCCGTGTTTCCCCGCTGATCAGAAGGTGCTGACCGACCGAGGACACGTCCCCATCGGCGACCTTGTCCGGAGGGCGGCACAGGGTGAGACCTTCGCCGTCTACACGAACGACGTCACGGCGGAGGCGAATCCTCGGGACGCGGTGGTAGCCATCGTCCCCACGCAGTACATGGTCACTGGCACCAACGAGGTCCTCGAACTCCGGTTCTCGGATGGTTCCGTCTTGCGTTGCACCCCGGGGCACCGGGTGTGGACGCGTAATCGCGGCTGGGCGCACGCCGAGGAATTGACGGAGCAGGACCGGATTGTTCGTTCCTTCCAGTACGCTCCTCGGTCGAATCCGATCCAGGAGATCCCGGAAGACGCCCTCGAAGCGGCTCGGAAGGCCGCGAGCCGAACCGGTGTTCGGGAGCTGAACCTGCCGACCAAGTGGGACGAGGACCCGGACCTGGCTCACTACCTGGGGTGGTTGGTCGGCGACGGTTCGATCGATGACGCCAAAGTCGTCACCATCTACGGGACGGCTGAGGAACAAACCGAAATCCTGCCTCGACACCAGGCCCTGATCGAACGTCTCACAGGGCATCGGAGTAAGCCGAGTGCCCAACCCAACGGTACGCAACAGCTCAGGGTCACTCGGAGGGCGATGGTCGCGTTCGTCCGAGCTCTCGGAATGGGTGCGCACGCCGCCGACAAGACAGTGCCGCCCGTGATGTTCGAGGTCTCCGAAGAGACCGTGTTGGGTTTCCTCCAAGGGTTGTTCGACGCGGACGGATGCGCCGTGGATCAGAAGGTGAACGGCACTCGCTACGTCGGTCTGGGCAGCCGCTCCGAAAGGTTGCTCCAGGACGTACAGGAGCTTTTGGCGCCGTTCGAAATCGCGAGCCGTGTCTACCAGGTCTCCCAGGCGAAGAGGGATACGTTCACCTACACGCGCAAGGATGGCACGACCGTCACCTATGGTAGCGAGGGGCCGTTCTACGACCTGCGCATCTCTTCCGCTTCCATGCGGGACTACGCCGCCCTGATCGGTTTTTCTCTGGATAGCAAGACCGCGAAGCTCGGCAGCGCACTCGACCATCGCCGGACCTACAACACGCAGACGACGATCCGCCTGGTCTCACGCGAGTCCCGAGGGTTCGAGACGACCTACAACCTCACCGAGCCGCGTAACCACTCCTATATCGTCGGTGGCACTGTCGTGGCCAACTGTTCCGAGTATTTGTCCCTGGACGACTCCTCATGCAACCTCGCGTCGATCAACCTGCTGAAGTTCCTGCGCGAGGACGACTCCTTCGACGTGGAGGGCTTCACCCGGCTCACCGAACTGGTCATCACGGCGATGGACATCTCCATCACCTTCGCCGACTTCCCCACGGAGAAGATCGGTGAGACCACCCGCGCCTACCGCCAGTTGGGCATCGGCTACACCAATCTGGGCGCCCTGCTCATGGCGACCGGGCACGCCTATGATTCCGAGGGCGGTCGCGCGGTGGCCGCCGCCATCACCTCGTTGATGACCGGAACCGCCTACCGCCGCAGCGCCGAGATGGCCGGTGTGGTGGGCGCGTACGACGGCTACAAGCGCAACGAGCGGGCCCACAAGAGGGTCATGCGCAAGCACGCCGCCGCCAACGACGACCTGCGCACCGTGGGCACCCTGGAAGAGCCCATCCACGCGGCGGCCACCGCCGAGTGGGCCGACTGCCTCAAGGTCGGAGAGCGTAACGGCTGGCGCAACGCGCAGGCCTCGCTGCTCGCGCCCACCGGAACCATCAGCTTCATGATGGATAGTGACACGACCGGGGTCGAGCCGGACTTCTCGCTGGTCAAGTACAAGAAGCTGGTCGGCGGCGGTTCCATGCGGATCGTCAACCAGGCGATCCCGCGGGCGTTGGGGAACCTGGGCTACCAGGCGGAGCAGAGCGAGGCGATCGTCGAGTTCGTCGCCGAGAACGGCCACGTCGTTGACGCGCCCTCGCTGCGCCCCGAGCACTACGAGGTGTTCGACTGCGCCATGGGTCACCGCTACATCGAGCCCATGGGCCACGTGCGCATGATGGCCTCGGTGCAGCCGTTCCTGTCCGGTGCCATCTCCAAGACGGTGAACGTGCCCGAGGGGGCCACGGTCGCCGACTTCGAGCACATCTACTACGAGGGTTGGCGGTCGGGCCTCAAGGCCCTCGCGGTGTATCGCGACAACTGCAAGGTCGGCCAGCCGCTGTCCACCGGCAAGAGCGAGGAGAAGGCCGCGCCGGAGAAGGCCGAGGTGACCGAGACGCCCCGACCGGTGCGCCGTCGCCTGCCCAAGAAGCGGCCCAGTGAGACCACCTCGTTCTCCGTGGGTGGCGCCGAGGGCTACATCACCGCCGGCTCCTACCCGGACGACGGACTCGGTGAGGTCTTCCTCAAGCTCGGCAAGCAGGGTTCGACCCTGGCCGGGGTGATGGACGCCTTCTCCATCGCGATCTCCATCGCCCTGCAGTACGGGGTCCCGTTGGAGACCTACGTGGAGAAGTTCACCAACATGCGCTTCGACCCGGCCGGCATGACCGACGACCCGGACATCCGTATGGCGCAGTCGGTGGTGGACTACATCTTCCGCCGCCTGGCCCTGGATCACCTGCCCTACGAGGAGCGGGCCGCCCTGGGCGTGCTGTCGGCCTCCGAGCGCGAGGCGCAGCTGAACGGGGAGGACCCGACGCAGGTCGCCACCCAGGTGGAGTCCTACGCCCAGTCCGCCGCGCCGACCAAACGGGCCGAGGAGCGATCCGAGACCCCGGTGGCCCCGCGTCCGGTAGGGGAGGGGTTCATGGCCGACGCCCCGCTGTGCATCACCTGTGGGACGAAGATGCGGCCCTCGGGCAGCTGCTACGCCTGTGAGGGCTGCGGCGCCACCAGCGGCTGCAGCTGATCCAACGCGCATGGAGGGGGAGGCGGTCCGACCGTCTCCCCCTTTCGAGTTCGTGGAAGCACAGACGCCGGTGGTGTGTTCTCCCGTTCATCGGGCAGGAACTTACCACCGGCGGTAGCATCGCTCGTATGGGAGTCGAACTGATGGAAACGGGACGCGATACTCCGGAGGATGAGCCTCGAAGGCTTGATTCGCAGGCATTGGACACTGTGAGAGCAGTGCGGAAACTCTCGCCGTCGGAACGCGCCGCCCTCGTCGCGGCGGTTCATGGGCTCGGCAAGTCGGCGCCCGAACTCTCCGATGACACCTCCGAGCCGAGTGAGCGCGCACGCAAGATCAGCGTCTCCATGCCGGAGAACCTCAGCACGGCGATCCGGCGACGGGTGGGGCGGGGAGAGTTCAGTCGATATGTCTCCGAAGCGGTCGCGAGTCGCCTGGAAGCCGATCTCCTGGCGGAGCTGATCGAACTACTCGAAGAGGAGCACGGCGAGGTACCGGAAGACCTGGTGACGGAGGCGGAGGCGGCGTGGCCGGACGCCGAGTGACGGGAAACGGAACGCTGGTCCTCCACAGCGAAGGGTTGTCCAAGATCGCCATGGGCGACAAGAGGGCCCGCGGTCACTTGGAGGTGGCACAACGTAGGGGCGCACGTGTGGTCACCAGCGCCATTACCCTCACGGAGGTCCTGCGGGGAGGCCCACGGGATGCGTCTGTGCACCAGGTCCTCTCAAGGATCGAGGTGATGCCGGTCTCCCCCGAGGTGGGGAGGGAGTCGGGAGAACTCCTCGGCGCAACGGGCCTGACCGGCCACCGCTGCGCGATCGACTCGGTCGTGGCGGTCACGGCGTTGCGGCAACCACGTCCGGTGGTGCTGCTGACCAGTGATCCGCAGGACCTGGAGACACTGGTCGAGGAGCCCGAACGCCCTCGCGGCGAGCGGGTGGTGGTCGTTCGCGTCTGACCGTGGGGCGGGCGGGCCGGTCCATACCTATGGTTGTCGGTGCGGGACCCGGGGTAACCCTTCGGCACGCACCGCAGCGGAAGGTGGTCCCCCCATGTTGATTTTCCACCGAGCCCTCCACATGCTCTGGCACCCCCGCACCGCTACCGCGTACCGGGGGCTGTGCCGAGGAAGGGCTGAAGGAGATCGTGTGTGAGGGATGTCGGGCACCCGCAAGTCTCGCCTACCGGCCCGGTGGACGCACGGCTGCTTCGTGGCCACTGTCGGAGTGCCCTGTTGGGAGCTCATCGAGCGTGACCTGGGGGACCAGGAGAACCGCTGAGCGGGAAGGGGGTGTTCCACGGTGTTGTCGGGCCGTCGTTATCGGCTTGCGCTGACCGATGAGCAGACTGCGATGTGTACCGAGTTCGGTGACCTGTGTCGGGCGGTGTGGAACACCGCTTTGGACCAGCGCCGCCAGTACGTGGACCGCCACACCCGCGGCCGACAAGGTGGGTTCTGCGGCTACCACCTGTAAGCCGGACAGCTCGCCGAGGCCAAGGCCGAAGAGCCCTGGCTCAAGGCCGCCCCCTCGCATGTGCTCCAGCGGACGTTGAAGGACCTGGACCGGGCCTGCGCCGAGAAGGGCACCTTCAAGGTGCGGTGGCGGGCCAAGTACCGGTGAAGGCCCTCGTTCCGCTTTCCCGCCGGGAACCTCATCGTCGTGGAGAAGCTGAACCGCAAGTGGTCACCTGATTTTTGGGTGTGGAAGCCCGGTCCTTCAGGGCCGGGAGGAAACACCCCGCACACCCTTCCCGGCCATCGAAGACCGGAAAAAGGCGGAGAAGTTCTCTGATCCGGCCCCATGGCCGGGCCGGGGGTGGTTAGCGTATTGGACCATGAAGCTGGTGGTGCGGGTCAAGCTGCTGCCTTCGCCAGAACAGGCGCAGGTGCTTGAGACGACCCTGCACGCCTGTAACACGGCGGCCGACCACGCCTCCCGCATCGCTCAGGCCACCGGAGCGACGAACAAGTACGCCCTGCAAAGGGCCGTCTACCACGAGCTGAAAACCAGGTTCGGTCTATCGGCGCAGCCCACGGTGCGGGTGCTGGGCAAGGTCGCGGACGCCTACACCACCCGGCAGGTGAACCTGAAAGCCGGGAACCTGGGCCGGAAGGGTTCCGCGAGGCGGACACGGATCGAGTCCACCCCGATCTGTTTCCGCACTAATGCGGCCCAACCCTTCGATGATCGGTGTCTGTCCTGGCAGATGGACGCGCGCACCGTCTCGATCTGGACCGTGGGCGGGCGGATGAAGAACCTGGGTTTTGTCACCTCCCCCGAACAGCTCAAACTCCTGGCCGAGTATCGCCAGGGTGAGAGCGATCTGCTCCGCCAGGACGGGCAGTGGTATCTGTCCGCTACCTGTGAGGTGCCCGAACGGGTGGAGAACCCGGATCCTGCCGGGTTCGTGGGGGTGGATCTGGGGATCGTGGAGATCGCCACCACCTCCACCGGGGACCGCTCCGCCGGACGCCACCTGAACCGATACCGGCGCCGGCAGAACCGTCTCCGCGCCAAACTCCAGGCCAAGAACACCAAGAGCGCCAAACGCGTCTTGAAGCGCCTGCGCCGCCGGGAGGCACGCCGGGCGCGGGATATGAACCATCGGATTTCCAAACGCATCGTGGAGCGGGCCGAACGCACCGATCACGGCATCGTCCTTGAAGACCTTCGGGGCATCCGTGGCCGGGTACGGCAGGCCAAACAACAACGCGCCGCGTTGCATTCATGGAGTTTCGCCCAACTGCGGAACTTCATCGCCTATAAGGCCCGCAGGATGGGGGTGCCGGTCCTGATCGTGGATCCGGCCTACACCTCCCAGACCTGCTCGGAGTGCGACCACACCAGCAGACGCAACCGGCCCTCACGGAACCGGTTCGTGTGCCGTCAGTGCGGTGTGGTGCTGCACGCCGATGTGAACGCTGCACGCAACCTCGCCCACCGAGGCCAGGTGGCGTGGGCTGCGGGGCGCCGGTCAACCGCCCCCACACCCTCCACATAGGAGGTGTGTCGGACGCGGGAGGTCGGATCCATCCACCAGGTGGGCGCCTACCCGCAAGCCCGTGGCTTCAGCCATGGGTAGTTGACGGAGAGTAGGTCGCCGTCGATCGTCAGCCCTCGGCGCGGTCGTTCGCCGCCACCGCGACGGCGGCGGTCGCCGCGGTCACGCTCAGCACGGCCGGCCAGGCACCGATCTTCTTGGCCAGCGGGTGGGAGAGGCCGAAGGCCCCCACGTACACTCCGGTGAGCGCGACGGCGGTGCCCGGTCCGGAGCGGCGGCGCCAGGTCTCGAAGGCCGCGGCGCCGAACACGGCCAGGACGGCTCCGCCGAGGGGGCGGTTGCCGGTGGCGCGGGCCACCGAGTAACCACCGATCAGTCCGGCGGTGGTCAGGGCGGCGCTGGGCACTGCGGTCATCGTGGTCCTCTTTCGTAGGGTGGTCCGTTACTCCCCGACGTTAGCCCTCGCCCGGAGGTGGCCGTTCGGCGGCACGCCCGTAATGACCAGGTGGAGGGCTCATCACGCTCTGGCCACGGGCACTGTGTTTCGGTTGTGGGTCGTGGCACCCTTGTGTTCTGTCCACTATCCCTTCCCTGTGCGCGAAACCCGCTCCCAACTGGAACCAAGGCGGCGTACGCCGCGTCGAAGGCGTTAGTTCCCTCAAGTTCCAGAATGGAGTACTTGCCTATGTCGTTCGCGCAGACAGTGCGCGGTGCGGCCGGTGCGGTGGCCCAAGGGGCGGATCCGCGTCAGGCCGTCTCCGACGCGGCCCAACAAGCGATGGGCCAGGGGTCAGGTCAGGGCGACCGGGGTTCCGGGCAGGGCTCGGAGGACGGGCTCGACCCCCGTGACTTCGTGGCCGCGCGCGAACAGGGCGCTTCCGTCGACACCCGCATCGAGCAGAAGACCACCTCGCTGAACACGGCGGGCGAGGCCCTCAACCGCAGCTACTACGAGCGGGGCCGCAGCGGTCCCGTCCACGTCATCTGCCCCATGGTGATCCCTCGCGGACGCACCTTCGTCACGATGCTGCCCGCCATCATCCTGGTGATCCTCGGTGTGGTCGGCACGGTCGTGTTCGTGGTGCCCGGCGCGGTGATGACCGACGCCAACCCGCTCCTACACCCGTTCTTCGGCCTCCACTACTGGCTGGTCACCATCGCGATCAGTGCGTTCATGTGGTGGCGTCAGGGCATGGTGATGGTGCCCGAGGGCTGCCAGGCCATCGTCACCCGCTTCGGGAAGATGGAGAACCTCTTCCAGCCGGGTCGCGTCACCCTGTTCAACCCGTGGAAGCGCGTCTCCTACATCGTCAACACCAGGCGTGAGTACCCGTTCAACGCGCCCATCCGCTCCGCGCCCACCAAGAGCGGCGTCCAGGCCTCCATCGACCTGTTCGTGCAGTTCAAGATCGAGAACGCGGTCGACTTCGTCTACACCCTGGGTGGGGTCCCGGGTTTCCAGGAGAAGCTCAACAACGCCATCTCCGAGACCACTCGAAGCCTCATCTACGAGCAGGAGGCCTCGGCGATCTACGACATGGTCGGCGAGAGCACCCAGGGGCTCCTCGACTCCCTGAACCGTCAGTTCAGCGGCATCGTCGTTCTCACCAGCGCCAACATCACCCACGCCGAGCCCTCCAACCAGGAGTACCGGATGGACCTGGCGGCGCCGGAGATGGTGCGGGTGGCCAAGGACGCCTACACCTTCGAGTACGAGCTGCAGCTGCGCAAGGAGCAGAACGAGGGTGACCTGAACAAGGAGCTCGCCACCCTCAACGAGACGCTGTCGGCGATCCAGGCCGACATCGCCCAGTACCAGGCGCAGATGGACACCGCCTTGGAGCGCGAGACCAACCGGGCCCGTTCCCTGGCCCACCAGCGTTTCGTGGAGGCCGAATCCGAGGCCAACGCCAACGCCGCCCTCCTGCAGGCCCAGGCCCTGGACATCCGCGCGGTGTCGGCTGCCGAGGCTCCGGAGATCCTCAACTACCGTTTCCGGGAGAACCTGCTGGACAAGCTGGAGTCGGTCGCCGACAGCCTGCCCCAGGTCCTGCGCATCGGTTCCGGGGACGCCGCGAGCGTCGACTACCTGCGCATCGCCCAGGAGATCATCGGTCAGGCCGACACGGCCCTGTTCTCCGCCGAGGACATGGCGGAGATCCGGGGGCGTCTGGGTGACATCCGCGGGCGTATCGCCCAGCGTCAGCAGGAGATCGACGAGATCGTCGAGGACGAGTCCGGTGAGCGTCGGGGACACGGCGCCGAGGACCCGGGTGAGGACCTTGTCGAGGAGATCCGTCAGTCGGTGAGCGAGGACGCGATCGGTGATCGTCTGTCCGAGACGAACACCGAGGAGGCCGCGCCCGAGACCGCGGAGCCCCAGGCTCCGGTCGACGCTCCGCCGCCCTCCGGTACGCCCTACCACCAGTCCCCGCCGCCCCAGCAGACGCGGCACCCGCAGGACCCGCCGTTGCCCCCGTGGTCGCAGGGCGGTCAGAACCCGGGAGGTCAGTAGATGAGTGAGTCCTTCAACCCCGGTGGCGGCTCCAACATCAAGGAGTCCCTCGCCTCATGGAGCGACCTCGCCGGCCTGCTGCGCGGTGGCGACCAGGGCGCGATCGTCCCGGTCGTCATCCCCCGCGACAACCGTGGTCTGCGCTGGATGGTCCTGGTGTGGTTCGGTCTGTTCGCGCTGCTGTCGGCGCTGGTCATGACCATCCACGCGGTGGCGGGTGGTATCGGCGGCGGCATCTACGGCGCGCTGGCCGTACCCACCCTCCTGGTCGGTGTGCTCAGCATCGCGGCCGCGATCCTGTGGTGGTGGCGTGGATCGATCGTCGAGATCGAGGAGGGCACCACCGGCATCCTCACCAAGTACGGCGCCTTCGCGAAGAACATCGGCCCCGGCCGCCACTACCTGTGGCACCCGTGGGCGCGCGTGGACTTCGTGGTGGACACCCGGACCGAGATTCCCTACACGGCTCCGGTCCTGGCCTGCCCCACCAGGGAGAACGTGCCGCTGAAGTCGATCGAGTTCTTCCTGAAGTTCCGCATCGACGAGCCGTACGCGTTCGTCACCACCATCGGCGCGAGCAACTTCGACCTGGTGTTGTCCAGCGCGGTGCAGGACGCCATCCGTCAGCGCAGCCGGCTGGTCAACACCGAGTCCGCCTATGACCTGCGCGGTTCCAACGTGGAGGACATGCGTCGCCTGCTCAACGAGCAGCTGCGCAAGTACGGCGTGGTCATCACCGGTTGCAACATCCCGGACGTGCAGCTGCCCAGCCAGTACCAGCAGCACCTGGCCACCCGGGAGCGGGTCGCCAAGGAACTGGTCGCCTACGAGCAGGAGTGGGAGCTCACGCGTAAGCGTCGGATCGACACCCTGCTCATGGACATCGAGCGGTCCAAGAAGACCCGTGACGCCAAGATCGTCGAGGTCAACGCCTCCCTCAACAAGGCGCGCAAGGACGTGGCGCAGATGCTGGAGGAGCAGGAGACCGAGGCCCAGCGGGTGCGGTACGAGATCGAGACGCGTGGTCGCGCGGACCTGGTGGCGGCCGAGAACGAGGCCAAGGCGCAGGAGCGTCTGGCCACCGCCTACCGGGACAACCGGGCGGTGCTGGAGTACGAGCTGGCCCGTCGTCGCCTGGACGTGGGCGCGGTCCTGGCCGAGCGGGCCCCACGTCCGGTCGTGGTGCAGACCGAGGCCGGCTCGGGGGATTCCTCGACGTTGTCGACGCTGCTCACCGCCCAGCTGTTGCCGCAGGTGATGGGCGGCGGTCAGGGTCGGCGGCCGGCGGTCTCGGGCGGTGCCCAGGACGCGTTGGACTCGGCTCAGGGCGCGGTGGCCGCGGCGGCCGCCCGCCAGCAGCAGATGTCGGAGGAGTACCAGCAACAGCAGGACACCGCGATGCGTCAGCAGTTCGAGCGCGGTGAGGGGTACGGCAAGCAGGGGCGTCGCCGCTGATCGGTCCCCGCCGAAGAGGTGAGGGCCCCGCGGTCGTGGTCGAGTGCCACGTCCGCGGGGCCCTTCGCCGTTCGAGTGTGGCCCGAGGACGTTCCGGCTCAGGACGCGGGGGACAGGGCCGCGTAGCCGGCGATGTCGATTCCGTGTCGGGCTGCGATCTCCACCAGGTCTTCGATCTCACCGGCCTGTGACGTCGCCAGGTCGTCGTCCCCGATGGCGTGGGCGCGCCGCAACGCGGTGATGGAGTCGTGGAGCCGTAGGTGCAGGGTGAGGACGAACTCGCGCATGGACATCTCCTCGGGTGAGTGCGGCGAGGGAGAACCGAAGGGGGTTCCCCAGGGGGCACCACCATCCCTACAGGTCCCGGGTGAGAGTCCGGTTGGACGCGGACAGGAACCGGCAAAGAGGAGGGTAAGAGAACGGCCCCGGGGTGGTCCCCGGGGCCGTCACCGCGATGATCGTGGTCAGTGGTCGACCCACACGTACCAGTCATCGGACACACGCTCGTAGATCCGGGATCCCTGACCGGGGACGAACACCCCGACGGGGAGCTCCTCGGTGCTGTGGGCCAGACCGGCGGGCTGGAAGAGCCCGGCGCCCTCGATGGCGTAGTGGGTGACGTCGTCGTCCTGGGACACGCTGCGCAGTGGGTACATGCCGGTCCACTCGCCGTTGCGGGAGACCGCGGTGGCCACCCCGGTGTCCTCGCGTAGTTCCAGGAGCTGGTCGGTCGAGGCGCTCACCCGGGTCTGCAAGGGGACGTCGGCCACGGCCAGGCCGATGGCCACGAACGCGATCAGTGGGGCGCTCACCCAACGCAGCCGGTAACGGCGGATCATCGGACGGGCGACGGCGAGCGCGATACCGAGTCGCAGCGCGCCCATGCCGGCCAGCAGCAGGCCACCGACGAGGCCGATGATGAACGTGGGCAGGTGCCCGGCGGGCACGCTGTCCTCGAAGAGCAGGACGAGCCCGACCAAGGCGCAGGCCGGGATGTAGAGACGACCGGGCGGTCGGGAGGCCCAACCGATCAGGCGTTGCCCCAGCGTCTGTTGCTCCGCGATCTCGATCAGCTTGGCCACGGACCCGTCGGGGTTCGGACCGGAGGCTGAGGCGGACATGGCGTTCCCCCCACCGAATCCTGGTCATGGCGACGCGGCGGGCGTAACGGCACTGGGGCGTGAACGGGCCGCGTCACATTCGATACGGCCGACGTAGTGCGGCCTGCTCCACAGGATAGAGCAGTGGAGGGGCGTGTTCGGGGCGTCGGTGAGAAATCGCGGGAGCTTTCCCACGCGCCGTCGATGTCGTACCTCCCGCGCCTGGTCGAGGCGCGGACGTTCCGGCACCCAGGACCAGATGGTCCCAGGACCATCGTCCCCCGGACATCGCCATGAGCACGCACACCGCCGTGACCAGCGCGGTCGCACCCCAGGAGTCGAACGGGGACAGGTGCTCCGTGCCCGCGCCGAGGGTGCCGACGACGGCCGCGAGGGCGAGCGCGGGACCGGTCAACCATGTGAGCAGACCCACTGCGAAGGCGACCGAGAACGCCACGAGCAGGGCGGGCACGAGTGGGGCGAAAAAGGCGAGAGGGGTGAGTCCGGAATCGGAGAGGCGTTCGGCGACCAGGTGTTCCCGGCCGCGCAGCGATAGTCCGAACTCGGTGAACAACCAGCCCACGCCCACGCGGGTCACCGCGGCGGCGACGTCGTAGAGGCGTCCGCGGGCCCAAGGCGGGGGAGAGGGTCGGGGCCTGCCCTGTTGCATGTCCATTCCTTCCGGGCGACCGGCGGTGGCGACAAGCGGAAACTACCCAAGGTGACCACTAATGACCGACTGTCATGGCCGGTGGGTCGCGCAAAACCCGCCGGAAAACCCCGACGACCCACGACGGCGGGGTTTCGGCTCCTCCCGGAGGCGCGGAAAACGGACCGGGAGGTGGGACGCCCTAAGGTGGAACGCGTGCCGACGACTTCCCGAAAGCCCAGCCCCCCGCCCGCCCCCACCCTGGAAGTGGAGAACGAGCTCCACGCCGCGGGTGCCCGTGTGGTGGCCGGAATGGACGAGGTGGGACGTGGGGCCTGGGCCGGGCCGCTCCTGGTGTGCGCGGCCGTCCCCGGAGAGGGCGAGCCGCCCGCCGGACTCACCGACTCCAAGCGACTCACCCCCAAACGCCGCCGGGAACTGGCCGCCGAGATCGAACCCTGGGTCGCCGACCACGCCTTCGGTTGGTCCTCACCCGCCGAGATCGACCAGGTCGGGATGACCGCGGCCCTGCACAGGGCGGGCCGTCGGGCCCTGGACGCCCTCGACCCCCGACCCGACGCCGTCCTCCTCGACGGCAGGCACGACTTCATCGGTCGACCCTGGCGGGTGCGAACCCAGGTCAAGGGCGACCTGACCTGCGTCAGCGTGGCCGCCGCCGCCATCCTCGCCAAGGTCCACCGGGACGCGCTCATGGCCGAACTGGCCGCGGACCACCCCGGTTACGGGTTCGAGAAGGCCGCCGGTTACCCCTCACCCGTCCACCGCGCCACCCTCGCCGAAGCCGGACCCACCCCCCAGCACCGGATGAGCTGGTCCTACCTGGACGCCCTGCCCCGCTGGCGTCACCTGCGGGTGATCCGACCGGTCTCGGACGGCGCCCTGCCCCTGTTCTGAACCTCCACCGACCGGCCCACGACACGCGGTCCCGCACTGGACATCCGACCCCCGATGGGGCAAGGCTGTTCTTTGCCCACACCCTCCGGCCCACCCCCGGGCCGTCCAGGCGACCCCCACGCAGGAAGGGGCACGGATGACGCGCGAGACGAGCCCCGCCGCGACGCGGGCGGCGCCACCCTCGGGGTTGGACCGCCTACGCGCGGCCTACCACCGTGTACCACCGGGCCGCCGTCTCGTGGCGGCACTGGTCCTGGTCACGGTGGCGGTGGTCGTCGCCTTCGTGCTGGGCGTACCGGTGTTCCCGGTCCTGGTCGGTACGGTCTTGGCCCTCATCGCCTTCAGCGCGTTGATGAGGTCCCTCGACGCGTTCCTCACCGTGCTGGTCGGAGTGGTGTGGCTGGCCATAGCCGTGCCCCTGTTCCAGATCCCCTTGCCGGCCAGACCCGTGGTCCTCTTCGTCCTCCCACTGCCCCTGCTGGTGACCCTGGTCGCGGGCCGCGCCCGCGAGTTCCCCGTCTGGCACACCTGCCTGCTGTCGCTGACCGCGGGACTCATCATCGGTTTCTCCGTGGCCCTGTTCGGCATGGTCGTCGAACCCTTCCCCGGTGAGGCCGGGATCGCCGCGCTCTACGTCGCGGCGGGCGCCTGTCTACTGTGGCGACTGCTCGCCTCCAACCAGGTCATCAAGGAGAGCCGCGAGAACGACCGCAAACGCGCCGAGGACGGAACCCGGGCGAGGAAGGCCACCGGATCCGGTGGAACGAACGCTCAGGCCCCGTCACTGCGCGGCCGTGCGGCCGACACCTCCGGACGACGCGCCGCCAAGGGCGACACCGGGGAGGACGACGAACCCGTTCCGGTCGACCAGGCGCTGGCCGAACTGGAGGACATGATCGGCCTGGACCCCGTCAAACAGCAGGTGCGGGGCCTGGCCGCCTCCATCGAGGCCGCCCGCCTGCGCGCCGACGCCGGGCTGAACGTCGAACGGCCTCTGCGCCACCTGGTCTTCTCAGGGCCACCCGGAACCGGCAAGACCAGCGTCGCCCGCACCCTCGCCACCATCTTCCACTCCTTCGGGTTGTTGCCCACCTCTCGTGTGGTGGAGGCCCAACGCGCCGACCTGGTCGGTGAGTACCTCGGCGCGACCGCGATCAAGACCAACGAGCTCATCGATGGCGCCATGGGCGGCGTTCTCTTCATCGACGAGGCCTATTCGCTGGTCAACGAAGGCGACGGTCAGTCCGACCGGTTCGGCAACGAGGCGGTCCAGACGCTCCTCAAGCGCGCAGAGGACGACCGGGACGGCCTGGTGATCGTGCTCGCCGGCTATGACAAGGAAATGGACGCGTTCTTGGCCTCCAACCCGGGTCTGGCCTCGCGTTTCGCCACGCGCATCACCTTCCCCGGCTACAGCGCCGACGAGTTGTTCCGCATCTCCGAGCGCCTCGTCACCGCCCGCGGGGACTCCCTGGACACCGAGGCCGCCCGTACCCTGCGTCGCCGCTACGACCAGACCGTCCAACGCCAGGCCGTGGACGAACTCGGCAACGGTCGCTTCGCCCGCTCCATGGTGGAGAAGAGCTGCCAGGCACGGGACGTGCGGGTGGTCACCGCCGGGGTGGGCGGCGACGAACCGGCGCCCCGGCCCAGCGCCGACGACCTGGTCACCGTGCGCTCGGTCGACGTCGAGGCCGCCTACACCGAACTCACCTCCCGTCTGCCCGGCTTCGGTGAGGCACCCGGGTTGGAGGAGGCCATGGCCGAACTCGACGACATGATCGGTCTGGAGCCGGTCAAGGAACAGGTGCGTTCCCTGGTCGCCCAGCTCCGTGTGGCCCGGCTGCGAGAGGAACAGGGCCTGCCGCACCAGCCGCCACTGCGTCACCTGGTCTTCACCGGCCCTCCCGGTACGGGCAAGACGACCGTCGCGCGCGTCCTGGGCCGGGTCTTCGCCGCGCTCGGGATGCTCGGCCGCGCCGAGGTCGTGGAGGCCCAACGCGCCGACCTGGTGGGTGAGCACCTGGGCGCCACTGCGGTCAAGACCAACCGGCTCATCGACCGGGCCCTGGGTGGCGTGTTGTTCGTCGACGAGGCCTATTCGCTGGTCAACCCCGGCTACAGCGGCGGCGACGCGTTCGGTGCCGAGGCCATCCAGACCCTGCTCAAGCGCGCCGAGGACGACCGCGACCGGCTCGTGGTGGTGCTGGCGGGCTACACCACCGAGATGGACCGTTTCCTGGTCTCCAACGCCGGCTTGGCCTCCCGGTTCAACGTGCGGGTGCGGTTCCCCTCCTACTCGGCCGACGAGCTCTCCGAGATCGCCGACACCGTGGCGGCGGGCACCGGTGACGTCTTCGACGACGTCGCCCGGGAGGATCTGCACAGCATCTTCACGCATGTGTGCGAGGCCGGGTGGATCGACGAACTGGGCAACGGCCGTTTCGCCCGTTCCCTCTACGAGGGCGCCTGTTCCCACCGTGACCTGCGGGTATCCCGGGAATTGGGGGAGTCGGCCACCGCCACCGAGCTGACCGTGATCACCAGCGACGACGTGCGCCGCGCCTACTCCGACGCCACCCAACAGAGCTGAGGAACCGTGGGAACGGCGGCTGCTACTGTCCAGTACTTGACTTCCTCCTCGTCTTAAAGGACGAGGATTTCGGAACCACCTACCGGTGGTTCGAGGCTTTCGCCTCGTCACGGGTCGCCCCGTGGCCTTCCTGTTTCGACGCCGGTCGCCTCGTCCGGGAGGATTCCCGTCGAGGTCTCACATCGGCTCCACAGGCGGATGCCGCCTGCCCGGCGGCCTTGAGGTTGATCGCCGCGTTCACATCGCGGTCATGTGTGATGCCACAGTGCTCACACGTCCAAGTGCGCACGTTCAACGGCAACCGGGCACGCACCTGCCCACACCCGGGGGTCGAGCACAGCCTGGTCGAGGGGAAGAACCGGTCCACCACGACCAGCTCCCGCCCGTACCAGCCGGTCTTGTACTCCAACATCGTGCGGAACTCGCTCCAGGCCGCGTCCGAGATGGCCCGGGCCAGGGTGCGGTTCTTGACCAGGTTGCGCACGGTCAGGTCCTCGATCACGACCACTTGGTTTTCGCGGACGAGTCGAGTGGTCAGCTGGTGCAGGAAGTCCTTCCTGCGGTCGGTGATGCGGGTGTGCACCCGCGCCACCTTCTTACGGGCCTTGGCCCGGTTCGCACTGCCCTTGGCCTTGCGGGACAGGGACCGTTGCGCCTTGGCCAGGCGGGCCCGATCCCGCTGTCCGTGCCGGGGGTTGGTGATCTTCTCCCCGGTGGACAACGTCACCAGGGACGTGATCCCCGCATCGACACCGACCACGCCCTCAGACGCCGGGACGGCCTCAATGGTGTCCTCGCACAACAACGATACGAACCAGCGCCCCGCCGCGTCCCGCGAGATGGTCACCGTGGACGGCGAAGCACCATCCGGGAGGGGACGCGACCACACGATGTCCAACGGCTGGTCCATCTTGGCCAGGGTGAGCTGCCCGTTCCGGTAGCGGAACGCGCTCGGGGTGTACTCCGCCGAGGCTCGCGACCTCTTCTTCGATTTGAATCGCGGGTAGCGGGCGCGTCCGGCGAAGAAGTTTGAGAACGCCCCTTGCAGGTGCCGCAGGGTCTGTTGGAGCGGGACGGAGGAGACCTCGGTGAGAAAACCCAGTTCGGTGGTCTTTTTCCAACCGGTGAGCAGGGCCGAGGTCGCGGAGTAGCCCACCCGCTCCCGGTGCTGCTCCCAGGCCTGGGAACGGGCGGCCAACGCTTTGTTGTAGACCAGGCGCACACACCCGAACGTGCGCGACAGCTGCGCTGCCTGCACCTGGGTGGGGTAGAAACGGTACCGAAAGGCCCGCTTCACGGTTTTGCTCGCCATAACCGATAGTCAACCAGCGTGGCCACGAGCACGTATCTGAAATGGAAAAGGAGCAGGGTGTTTCTTCCTCGCCCTGAAGGACGGGGTGTCCACACCCGACAATCCGATGACCGCCTCATCTGCATCCAGCCAAACCCCCGTCACGCAGGCACTGATCCTCGCCGGCGGACAGGCCACCCGGTTGCGGCCCTACACCGACACCCGCCCCAAGGCGATGGTGGAGGTGGCCGGACGGCCCATCATCGACTACCAGCTCGAATGGTTGTCCTCGCACGGCGTCGAGCAGGTCGTGGTGTCCTGCGGCTACAAGGCCGAGGTCCTGCGCGAGCACCTGGAGGCACGCACCGAGGGCCCCGAGATCACCCTCCTGGTGGAGGACGAGCCGCTCGGCCGCGGTGGCGCCCTGCGCTACGCCGCCGGCGGGTTGCGCGACCCGCGGGCCCCCTACTTCGCCCTCAACGGCGATGTCCTCACCTGGTTCCCGCTGGACGAACTGACCCGCCGGCACCGGGCCAAGGGCGGCCTCGCCACACTGGCGCTGTCGCGGTTCCGTACCACCTGGGGCATCGTCGACGTCGACGACGAGGACCGTATCGAGGGGTTCACCCAGAGCCCGCTGCTGCCGGTCTGGATCAACGCTGGCGTCTACCTGTTCGAGCCCGGCATCACCCCACTGCTGCCGACCAAGGGCGACCACGAGTCCTCGACCTTCCCCGAACTGGCGGAGGCCGGCAGGCTCACGGCCTACCGCATCGAAGGGTTCTGGCGCGGTGTGGACACCGCCAAGGACGTCAAGGAGGCCGGGGTCGAGATCGAGGCCCTGCGCCCCTGAATCCTCCGCGAGCGGCCGGAATCCATCCGGCCGTCGCACCCCGTGCCGCGAGGGCGTCGGGGAGGTGGGTATCGTCTCGAACGTGACGAACGACGGTTTCCTCCTCCCCAGTGCCCCCAACTTCCGTGACCTCGGCGGCCACCGCACGAAGGAAGGCCGCACCGTGCGTTCCGGGCTGCTCTACCGCTCGGACGCGCTGCACACCCTCACCGAGCAGGAGCGGACCACCTACGACGGTTTCGGTATCCGCCAGCTCATCGACCTGCGCAGCTCCCACGAACGCGACCGGCTCCCCGACCTGATCCCGGACGGCGCCGAGTACGCGGCGATCGGCGTGCAGAAGACCGACTCGGCCGGTGCCAACTTCATCGACCTGTTCGCCGACCCCGAGCAGGCCCGCGTCGCGTTCGGCGACGGTGCGGCCGAGCGCTACATGTACGACGTCTACCGCGGTCTGGTCACCGACACCGAGGCCCTGGACGGCTACCGCGACCTGATCGAACGCGCCGCCAAGGGGCCGACCGCGCTGGTCTTCCACTGCAGCGCGGGCAAGGACCGCACCGGTTGGGGCGCGGCGCTGCTGCTCACCCTCCTGGGCGTGGAGCGGGAGGTCGTGACGACGGACTACGTCGCCAGCAACGATCGTCAGGCCGCCACCGACCACTGGATGCGACTGCTGTCCCAGGAGAGCGGTCTGCCGTGGGAGGACATCGAGCCGATGACCCGGGTCAAGCCCGACTACCTGGACAGCGCGTTCGGCATCGTGGACCAGGAATACGGGTCCTTCGACGGCTACGTCGAGCGGGGACTCAAACTGTCGGGGGGAACGATCGAGAACCTCAAGGTCCGCATGCTCGCCTGATCGACGCGCGCCGCGCCTCGGTCACAGGGCGTCGAGGCGGCGGCGCAGGTCGTTCTCACCGGTGGCGCCGAACAGCGCCTCGGTCAGATGGGTGAGTACGGTGGGGCGGTCCAGACCGCGATCCAGCATCCGCCGGGCCGCCGCCCACAGGTTGGCGGGACGGCCGTCCCACAGGCGCTTGGCCAGGCGCTCGTGGCGGTCCAGCTCCTTCTCGCGCTCGGGGTCGGTGCCCTGCACGGGTCGGTACCAGCGGTCCTGGCCGGTGGAGTGGTGGCGGCCGCTGTGCGGGGCCTCCTCGTACTCGGCGAAGTGGTCCAGGCGCAGCAGGGCGCGACGGCCACGGGAGGTCGACGGGTCGAACTCGTCGGGAGCGTCGGTGATCAGCTCACTGGCCAACAGGGGGAACGCGAACATCCGGCGGGCCAGGGACCTGAAGTCGCCGTCGGGCAACAACCGGCGCACCGCCCCCTGTCGTAGCCCGAGGGGGCGGGCGGGGTCGCGGTAGGTGCGGGCGAACTCCGCGGTGGTCTCCCACACGGTGTCCAGGGCGGCACCGACCGCGACGTCGGGCAGGTCGTTCTGCGCCCCGGCCCAGCGCACCCACGCGGCGAGCACGTGCGGCATCGCCTCCTGTTCCTCGGGCAGCAGTACCACCCGACCGGGCAGCCAGTGCAGCAGGAACGACTCGACCTTGCGCGGGCTGACCCGCAGCGGGCGCCCGGAGTCGACGTCGCAGCCGTAGGTGATGATGTGGTCCGCGCACCGGCTGGCGGCGTAGGAGTCGGACAGCTCGGCGGCCTGGTCCGAGGCGAGGAAGCGGGCCGCCAGGACCGCGCGGCGGTCGCGCCGCCACATCGGCTGGTGCGTCCTGCCCTCGGGCAGCCGCTTGATGCGGGACGCGGCCAGGGCGAAGTGGGCGGCCAGCGAACCACCGGTGAGGTCGGACCGTGAGACCCCGACGGGGTTGTCGACCTCCCCGGTCACCACGCTCTCGGTGCGCTCCAGCGCGCGGAGCAGGAGCGCCCGAGCCTGGGGCAGGGGCGACTCCTCGAACCGGGCGAAGTCATCGGTGCGCGCGCGTTCACGGCACTGCGCCAGGAGCCGGTCCACCTTGGTGGTCACCCACGCGTCGCGCAGCAGGCCGCCGCTGTTGTGGTCCAGCACGAGGATGAGGGCGTGCTCGGGTTCGCCGGAGTCACGGGCGTACACGCACACCACGTCGTCGGTGTCACCGAAGCGGTCGCCGTTGACGTAGGCGGCCACGGGGGTGACCTCGCCCAATTGGGAGGCCCAGGCCGGTGCGTGCAGACCCCGCTCGCGCAGCGCGATCATGCCCTGTTCGGCGAGGTCGCGTTGGGAGGCCGAGGTGCCCAGCGCGGTGATCGCGGCGAGTACCCCCAGCCCGGCGGGTTTCCCTGAGGCCGTGGCGTGGGTGATGAGGCCCTCGCCGAGCAGCCGTTCCACGTCCACCCCGGGGACCCGTTGTCCCCACCAGGAGCCCAGCAGCTCACTGAAGGACAGCTCGGCGTCCAGCGGGTGGCGCATGGCGAGCAGCGCTCTGGCCGCGCGCAGCATTTCCTCGAACGCTGCGACGGGAACGTCGGGTCCTGTGGGTGGGGGCGTAGCGGAGGGCACGCTCCGAGCGTATGCCAGTCGGCGGCAGGAGGTGCCCTCGTCGGGTCAGCGTGGTTCGGGGATCGCGCGGCGACCGGTGAACAGTGTGGTTCCCGGACGTCGTGGGGTATGTCGCGAGGGCGGCACGGACTTCACCATCGCCTCCAAGTGCTCGCGGGCGACCCTCTCGACGAGGTGCGGTGTGACCGGGAGGCCCAGGTGTTCGGCACATTTCCAGGTGTCGCTGACGCAACGTTCCACGCATCGGTGGGACAGCGCGCTGAACTCGTCATGAAGCCTTGCCGAGATCCGACTGAGATCCTGGACCGGGAAGGTCTGGAGCATTCTTGCTCACACCCCTAGCTGAAGATGGTCTGGACGGTGACCTCCACCTATTCCACTTGTTCTGAAGCGACTGTCAACCTCTCGCGCGGCACGCTGTTGATAAAACCTCGGGGAGGTACCGTTTACCCGAGACGCGTCACCCCCGCGGGCCATCACCATGAAATGGACGTTTCGGACATATAACGGTCCTGTTCCAGAGAGTTCTCCGTAAGTCGGTCGGCGTCTGGAATTATGGGAGAACACGCCAGTGAGACCCCCGGTCGACTGTGTGCACGGCGTCTGGTGGCCTACTATTTACCTTCCGTGCGCAACCGTGCCCCCGAAGCCACGGACGTTGCGTGCGCAGAGCCGTGTCTTATGCTTGAGCCGTGACAGCGGCCGAGAGGAGTCATTGAGCGTGCCTCCTGGGAGCCGCGGAGCCCCCCGAACGGAATCGGCGTCGCGCGCCCCGCGCCATAAGCGTCATCGAACACGGACGGCGGGCACGGTGCGCAAGGGACCACGTGGTCCGAGAACAGCCCCGATGGGGATTCCAACGGCTCCGGAGGTGTCGAGCAGTTGAGCGCCGAGACGTCCATTCCCCCTCCCCGAATCAATGTGGCGGAACTACCGGACGCTGTGCAGACCCTGCTCACCGAAGCTCCCATCGGGTTCGCCCTGCTCGGACCCGATGACGTCTTCGGTTCGATCAACCCCCGCATGGCCGCCGTCTTCGGCAGCACCCCCGAGCGCTGCCTGGGGCGTACACCGGGCCAGGTCCTGAAGGATGGTGGTGACGCCTCCGGCGCCGCCGCCCAGGCCGAGTCCGTGGCATCGGTGCGAGAGACCGGCCGGGCCGTGCGCGGCCACCACCGCACCAGCGAGGGCCAGACCTGGGACCTGACCTGGTTCCCGGTCAACGATCCGGTCGGCGGTGACGAACACATCGCGCTCATCGGCGCCCGCGACCACGAGGACACCGCGCACCGAGGCGAGCGGCGCCTGCGCGCCCTGTTGCAGGCCGGCAATCAGATCATCTGGGCGGCCGGCCCCGGCGGCGAGGTACACGAGGACTGCCCCCAGTGGCGCACCCTCACCGGACAGGACCTTGAGTCCTACCTGGGCCACGGTTGGCTGGACGCCGTCCATCCCGACGACCGTCCCCGCGTTGAACGCGCCTGGGACGACGCGGTCCTGGACGTGACCCCCTTCGACGCCATGTTCCGCGTCCGCACCCGCTCGGGCGGCTACGACCACTACCGTGCCCGGGCCAACCCGGTCATGGACGGAGCCGAGACCGCCGAGTGGGTCGGCACCCTGGTGGACATCACCACCGAACGCGAGGCCGACGAGCTGCGCCAACGGCTCAACCAGCAGCTCAGCGAGGCGGCCATGCGCACCGCCCGGCTGCAGAAGGCCACCTCCGACCTGGCAGAGGCCCTCACCGCCGAGGAGGTCGTCCAGGCCATGTCCGAGATCGGCCGCTCCGGAGTGGGCGCCGACCACACCTCCCTGGCCCTGTTCGACCGGGACCGACTGCGCCTGCGCATGCTCTCCGCCGACGACTGCCAGGGGTTGCCGCGCAACGGGTTCTCGCTGGACTACCCCGACATCGCGGCGCTGGCCGTGGCCGGTCGCGTGCCCCGACTGGCCGCCGGCCCCGCCGAACTACGCGAACTCCTCGACGACGCGCCCGAGGTCGAGGAAATCCTGGAACGCACCGACGAGCGCGCCTGGGTGGCGCTACCGATGATGGCGGCGGGCCGCCCCATCGGCGCCCTGCGTTTCTCCTTCACGTCCCCGCGCGAGGTCACCGACGAGGAACGCGTCTTCCTGGAGGCGCTCGCCGGACAGTGCGCCCTGGCCATCGGCCGGGCCATCGTCTACGAACGCGAACACGGCACCGCCGAGGAGCTCCAGCGCAGCCTGCTCCCGGAGGAACTGCCCGAGGTCCGCGGTGTGCGCCTGGCCGCCTATTACCGGTCGGGCTCCCAACACGTGCAGGTGGGCGGCGACTGGTACGACGCCTTCCCCCTGCCGGACGGCCGCGTCGCCGGGGTCCTCGGCGACGTCATGGGCAAGGGCATCCCGGCCGCCGCGGGAATGAGTCGGATCCGCAACGCGTTGCGCGCTCTGGCGTTCTCCATGCCGGAGCCGGCCGACGTCCTGACCGGACTCGACCGCATGTTCTCGGCCACGGAGGGAATGGATCAGGTAACGACCCTGGTCTACTTCGTCTTGGACCCGGTGACCGGACAACTCGACCTCAGCAACGCGGGCCATCTTCCCCCGCTGGTCGTCGCCGGTAACGCCGGGCCCTCGCTGTTGGAGACCGAGCCGGACACACCGCTCGGGGTCAGCTCCACGAGAGGTCACCACAAATTCTTCGTCCAACCCGGTAACACCGTCGCCCTCTACTCCGATGGACTGGTTGAGAACCGCAAACGATCGGTCGACGCGGGACTCGACGAGCTGGTCCAGAAGGCGGCTGATGCCCGGCCCGATGTGGTGGGCGATCCACAGCAGATGCTGGAGTACCTTGTTGAGAGCATGCTCGAAGGGTATGAGCAGGACGATGATGTCACTCTGCTCGCCGTTCAGCTTCCGGTGATCGATTCGGTGTCAGAGCGGTAGACCGTACTAACAAGTCCATTGCCTTGCTTACAGTGAAGAAGCCGCCGCGCCCCATGAAGCGGGGGTGACCCCGGCTTCCCGCCCAGTGGGGAAGATCCCTGGCCGCAGGTGGGAGAGGGTGCAGTACCCGGTCCCGGCCATCCGGACCACCGGGTCCGACGAATCTCGCCACACGTCCGTTCGAGAGGTGTTTGTGTCATCTGCCAGTTCGACTCGCTCGAAGCAGTCCGAGTCACTGCAAGAGCCCGTCATTCAGCAGCTGATCGAGCGTGGGCGGTCCCAGGGCTTTCTTGAGCCCGAGGACGTGCGCCGTGCCTTCGAAGAGGCCGAAATCCCGATGTCGCAGGCGCAGTCGGTGCTCCGCAGCCTCGCGAAGGAGGGTGTGACCGTACTGGTTCCGGAGTCGGCCTCCTCCCGGCGCAAGACCACGCGGCGTAAGACCACCACGTCTCGGTCCAGCACCACCACCCGCTCGACCAGCAAGCCCGCGCGCGCCGCGGCGGCCGCCCAGGAGCAGCCGGAGACGGTCACCGCCGTCGTCGACTCCGAGGAGACCGCCGAGAAGAAGCCCGCGGCCAAGAAGGCCACCGCGAAGAAGGCGGCCACCCCCAAGAAGGCGGCCACCAAGAAGACCGCGGCGGCCAAGGCCCCGGCCAAGAAGGCGGCGACCAAGAAGTCCACCAAGAAGGACCTGGAGCTGGCGCCCGACGCCGGTGACACGGCCGATGAGGGCCTGGACGACGACCTTGAGCACACCGGCGCCGAGCTGGAGCTGGTCGAGGACACCCCGGACACCGATTCCGTCAAGCCGACCAAGCCGGAGACGGTCGGTGCCCCGGTCAAGTCCGGCAAGGACGACGATTCCTTCGTCCTGTACGACGATGACGACGACGCCCCCGCCGCCCAGGTGGTCGCGGCCGGTGCCACCGCGGACCCGGTCAAGGACTACCTGAAGCAGATCGGTAAGGTGCCGCTGCTCAACGCCGAGCAGGAGGTCGAGCTCGCCAAGCGCATCGAGGCCGGCCTGTTCGCCGAGGAGAAGCTCTCCGAGGAGGACGACGTCCTCACCTTCGAGCTTCGCGACGAGCTGGAGTGGATCTCCGAGGACGGAGGCCGCGCCAAGAAGCACCTGCTTGAGGCGAACCTGCGTCTGGTGGTCTCCCTGGCCAAGCGCTACACGGGTCGCGGCATGCTGTTCCTGGACCTGATCCAGGAGGGCAACCTCGGTCTGATCCGCGCGGTGGAGAAGTTCGACTACACCAAGGGCTTCAAGTTCTCCACGTACGCCACCTGGTGGATCCGTCAGGCGATCACCCGCGCGATGGCCGACCAGGCCCGCACCATCCGTATCCCGGTGCACATGGTCGAGGTCATCAACAAGCTGGCCCGCGTGCAGCGTCAGATGCTCCAGGACCTGGGCCGCGAGCCCACCCCGGAGGAGCTGGCCAAGGAACTCGACATGACCCCGGAGAAGGTCGTCGAGGTGCAGAAGTACGGTCGCGAGCCGATCTCCCTGCACACCCCGCTGGGCGAGGACGGCGACAGCGAGTTCGGTGACCTCATCGAGGACTCCGAGGCGATCCAGCCGGGCGAGGCGGTCAGCTTCACCCTGCTCCAGGAGCAGCTGCACTCGGTGCTGGACACCCTGTCCGAGCGCGAGGCCGGTGTGGTCTCCATGCGCTTCGGGCTCACCGACGGCCAGCCCAAGACTTTAGACGAGATCGGCAAGGTCTACGGGGTCACCCGTGAGCGCATCCGGCAGATCGAGAGCAAGACGATGTCGAAGCTCCGTCACCCGTCGCGTTCGCAGGTGCTCCGCGATTACCTGGACTAGTCGGTCGGCCCAGGAACGGACCACAGCCGTGGACTGAGACAGCGAAGGCGCGCCCTCCCTCGGGAAGGCGCGCCTTTCGTTTTCTCATGCCCGGCCCGCTCACGGGCGTGTGGCGACCCCCGCGTGTCCCTCGCGTAGCGCCGGGCTGTTCAATCCCCCGCACGGAGTCCGATCTCCATCCGATGGGTTCCATGCTGCCCCACGCACTGTAGGTGTGGCATAAAATCCACCTGGTCCGATTTCGTGCACGCTTCGGTCGAGTGGAGCACGTACCGCTAATCCCGGACCACCACGTCCATCGTGCGTGCGGTGCCCGGCTTGGCGGCCTGCTGGAGCTCGATGGTGTGGCCGAGGTCGCGTAGCGCCGTCACCAACTCCTCGGGGGTGCGGGCCTGGACGTTCTCGGTGATCAGGATCCGGGCGACGTCCCCGCGGGTGGCCTTGGCCATGTGGCTGACCACGGAACGCTTCACCCGACCGTCCACCTCGCGTTCGCGCAGGACCCGCACGGCCACGGTTCGTTCGGCGGTTTCACCGGCCGGCTTGAACGCCGCGGCGTAGGACGCCGAACGGCAGTCCACGAGCAGACGTCCCTCGGCGAGTTCGCCCAGCGGGTCGGTGAGCGCCTTGCGCCAGTAGGCGCCCAGACCACCCAAGGGCGGCAACCTCACACCCATGGACAGACGGTAGGGCGGCAGGTGGTCGGCCGGGCCCACCACCCCCCACAGCCCGGAGAACACCAGGATCCGTTCGCGTACGCGGGCGTCGTGTTCGGTGAGCAACCCGGGTAGTCCCAGACGGTCGTAGAGCACCCCCGTGTACAGGTCCGCGGCGCGCAGGGTGGGCGCGGTGGCCAGGTCCAGGTTGCGCTTGAGCGCTTCGGTCTGTGAGACGGACAGCCCCAGGACCTCGCGGGCCGTGTCCTCGGGGCCGGAGCACAGTTCGTGGAGCGCCGCCATGACCCGTTCCCGATCCGCGGCCAGCCCGGGCAGGGTGAGCGCGTCGACGTCCAGGCGTGGACCGTCACCGGAAGTGGCCTTGCCCTCGGAGGGCGGGAGCAGGATGAGCATGGATGGTTCTCTATCTTCTGGATCGTGGACGCCTGGGGGCCTGGGGAACCCGCACCCATGCTAGATCGTGCCCCGAGGCCGGTGGATAGGATCCGGTACTCGGCGACGGGTGAGGAAACGAACATGCACGCTTGGGCGGCGAGAGTGTCCAGGGATTGGCCCCCGTTCCAGGTCCAGAGCCGTGGAGGGTGGCGGTTCGGGGTGGCCGACGGCGTCACCAAGCGGGCCAACTCCGCACTGGTGGAGGACCTCGACGCGGACGTCGCGGAGGTCACCGCGTTCTACCGGGAACGAGGCCTGACCCCCTGCGCGCAGGTGTGGCCGGGGCAGGAGAGTGTGGACGGGCGACTGGCCGAACACGGTTACGAGACCGTGGAACCCAGTCTGGTCCTGGCCCGTGACCTGGACGAACGCCCCGACGGTCCCGGACGCACACGGATCACGGACCGCCCCACGAAGGAATGGGTCGAACCGTTCGCGGGTGACGACCCGTCGTGGGCCGAAGGGGTGGCGCGCATCCTGGGAGGGGTGACCGCGGCGTACGGCGTCCACGAGAGTGGGGACGGCCGTGGCTGCGCGGTGCTGAACGGGGATTCGGTGGCGATCTGCGCGATGGTCACCGCGCCGGAGGCCCGAGGGCGGGGAGTGGCCCGGACGATCCTGTGGGACCTGCTCACCCGGGCACACGACGAGGGCGCCCGGAACGCCTACCTGTGCGTGGTGGCCGGCAACGGGCCGGCGCTGAGCCTGTACCGGGGCGCCGGGTTCGTCGAGGTCTGCCGGTACCACAACCGGGTGCTCACGAGATGAGGCCGCACGCGCCCCGACGCACGATCGACCCGGGAACGACGACGGCGGCCCCCTCGGGAGCCGCCGTCATCGCAATCGTGCTCGTTGTGGCTAACGCTCATCCCCGCCGCTGTTCTCGCTCTCGGTGAGCTTGCTCGTCTCGTCCTGGATGTCCGAGGCGATCTTGCGGATCGAGTCGTCGTGTTTGCGCATGTGGTGCGCACAGAACAGAAGCTCACCGCCGGAATTCAGCAGTACCCGGACGTAGGCCTGTGCACCACAGCGGTCGCAACGGTCGGCAGCCGTCAGCGGCTGAGTGGGGGCAAGGGTTCCAGTCACTTCGCCATCCTCAATACTCGGCGTTAGTCACCTCTGACAACATCTAACCCGACCCAGACGTTCCCAACCTGATCCCGTGTACGCCGACAGCGGAATCCGCCCGGTTCGTGTCTGGAAGATGCAGAGTGGGGCCTTTCTGTTCCGACGTCTTGTCTCCTCCTCGTTGTACCCATCGGTAGGCCCTGGCTATCCCCGGAAATCGGGCGTATCCAGGTCGCAACCGTCAGAGGTGGTAGTCTCGCGCGGGGCAGGCCCGACCGATTCCCGACTCCGTCGGTGGAGCCGGTCGCAGCGCTCCCGGCGGCGACGTCGGGGAGGCGCCCCTTTCTCGGGGAAGACACGACCGGGGAAGACACGACCCCACCCATACGGCCCGCGTCACGACACAGCCTTCGGCCCGTCGTAACCTGGCCCCTTCAACCGTCGGTGCGGCGCGGTACAAAGGGCACACGCCGCATCAGCGCCCCCGATGGCCCACAAGACGCAGGAGATGTCCGAGTGACCGCCTTGACCGCAGCCGTCCACGACCCCGAGGATTACTCCGCCCGGCACCTGTCGGTCCTCGAGGGCCTCGAAGCGGTTCGCAAACGGCCGGGCATGTACATCGGGTCCACCGACAGCCGTGGCCTCACCCACTGCATGTGGGAGATCATCGACAACTCCGTCGACGAGGCGCTGGGCGGCTACTGCGGACGCATCGACGTGACGCTGCACGCGGACGGTTCCGTCTCCGTCAGCGACGACGGTCGCGGTATCCCGGTGGACATCGAGCCCCGGTCGGGGATGCCCGGTGTCGAGCTGATCATGACCAAGCTCCACGCGGGCGGCAAGTTCGGATCCGGCTCCTACACCGCCTCCGGTGGTCTGCACGGCGTCGGCGCCTCAGTCGTCAACGCCCTGTCCGCCCGGGTGGACGTCGAGGTCGACCGGCAGGGCCACACCCACGCCATAAGCTTCCACCGCGGCATCGCCGGACGGTTCGCCGGTGACGGCCCCGACGCCGAGTTCACCCCGGTCTCCGGTCTGGAGCAGGTCCGCAAGGTCGCCAAGAAGATCACCGGCACCCGCACCCGTTTTTGGCCGGACTCCCAGATCTTCCTCAAGGAAGCCGAGATCGTTCGGCAGAACCTGCTGGACCGGGCCCGCCAGACCGCCTTCCTCGTGCCGGGGCTGACCATCGCCGTGCGCGACGAGCGGACCGAGGGCGACCCCGTCTACACCGAGGAGTTCCGCTTCGACGGCGGGATCAGCGAGTTCTGTACCTTCCTGGCACCCGACGACGCCGTCAGCGACGTCCTGCGCATCCAGGGCACCGGCAACTTCAACGAGACCGTCCCGGTGCTGGACGAGTCCGGCCACATGGTGCCCGCCGACGTCCAACGCCGGCTGGACGTGGACGTGGCCCTGCGCTGGGGGACCGGCTACGACACCAACGTCCGCTCCTTCGTCAACGTGATCTCCACGCCCAAGGGCGGCACCCA
The DNA here is from genome assembly GCF_053619415.1 of Nocardiopsis sp. NPDC055551. NCBI lineage: Bacteria > Bacillati > Actinomycetota > Actinomycetes > Streptosporangiales > Nocardiopsidaceae > Nocardiopsis > Nocardiopsis sp. NPDC055551. The sequence continues at coordinate 239,694 of NZ_JBSHJJ010000012.1, forward strand.
CATCAACGGCTTCGAGCGCGCCCTGGTCCGGGTGATCAACGACCAGTTGCGCGCCACCAAGCTGCTGAGGAACAGCGACGACCCGGTCACCAAGGACGACACCCAGGAGGGGCTCACCGCGGTCGTCACCGTACGGCTGCCCGAACCCCAGTTCGAGGGGCAGACCAAGGAGATCCTGGGCACCTCCGCGGCCTCCCGGATCGTCTCCCAGGTGGTCGGTCAGGGCGTGCGAGACTTCCTCACCTCCACCAAGAAGACGGAGAAGGCCAAGGCCCGCCTGGTCATGGAGAAGGTGGTCGGTGCGGCCAAGGCCCGCCTGGCCGCCCGCCAGCAGCGTGAGACCCAGCGCCGCAAGAACGCGCTGGAGAGTTCGGCCCTGCCCGCCAAACTGGTGGACTGCCGCAGTGAAGGACTGGAGCACAGCGAGCTGTTCATCGTCGAGGGTGACTCGGCGCTGGGCACCGCCAAGCTGGCCCGGGACTCGGAGTTCCAGGCGCTGCTGCCCATCCGAGGCAAGATCCTCAACGTCCAGAAGTCCTCGGTCGCGGACATGCTCAAGAACGCCGAGTGCGCCGCGATCCTCCAGGTCATCGGGGCCGGTTCGGGGCGGACCTTCGACATCGACGCCGCGCGTTACGGCCGGATCATCCTGATGGCCGACGCCGACGTCGACGGCGCCCACATCCGCTGCCTGCTGCTCACCCTGATCTATCGGTACATGCGCCCCATGCTGGAGGCCGGTCGGGTGTTCGCGGCCGTGCCGCCGCTGCACCGCATCGAGCTGACCAACGTGCGGCGCAAGCGCGGGGCCAAGCCCGAGGACCGCTACATCTACACCTACTCCGACGCCGAGCTCCAACGCACCATGCTGGACCTGGAGAAGCGCAAGATCTCCTGGAAGGAGCCGGTGCAGCGGTACAAGGGTCTGGGTGAGATGGACGCCGACCAGCTCGCCGAGACCACCATGGACCCGCACCACCGCACCCTGCGCCGGATCCGGGTGGAGCAGGCAGAGGAGGCCGCGTCCGTGTTCAACCTGCTGATGGGCAACGAGGTGGCTCCGCGCCGCCGGTTCATCCAGGAGGGCGCCCAGGAACTGGACCTGGAGCGCATCGACGCCTGACAGGCCCGTGAACGTCAACGGGGCCCGCGCCGTGAGGGAAGACCTCCGGCGCGGGCCCCGTGGCGTTCGATCGTCGGCTCAGGGTGTCTTGGGCGGCTCCCACACGCCCTCGGCGAGGAACCGGTCGATGGCCGCCCGGTACGGGGTGGGGTCCAGACCCCTCTCCGACACCCACTCGTCGTTGTAGTAACTGTGCAGGTAGCGCTCGCCACCGTCACAGATCAGCGTGACCACGCTGCCCTTGCGACCCTCTCGACGCATCCTGGCGATCAGGTGCCACACGCCCCACAGGTTGGTGCCGGTGGAGCCGCCCGCGCTACGTCCCGTGAGGTCGTTGAGGTGGCGCATCGCGGCGATGCTCGCGGCGTCGGGCACCGGCATCATCAGGTCGATCACCGACGGGACGAAGCTGGGTTCCATGCGAGGCCGCCCGATGCCCTCGATCCGCGACGGCATGCCGGTGGCGTAGTCGTGCGCCCCGGTCACCCAACCGGGGAAGAACGCCGAGTTCTCCGGGTCCACCACCGCCAGCCGGGTGGGCAGCCGCCGGTAGCGGACGTAGCGGCCGATGGTCGCCGAGGTGCCGCCGGTGCCCGCGCCCACCACGATCCACTCCGGGTGGGGGTGGCGTTCCATCGCCAGCTGTTCGAAGATCGACACGGCGATGTTGTTGTTGCCCCGCCAGTCCGTGGCGCGCTCGGCGTAGGTGAACTGGTCCATGTAGTGGCCGCCGCTCTCGGCGGCCAGCCGTTCCGCCTCGCTGTACATCGCCGGCGGATCGTCCACGAAGTGGCAGCGGCCCCCGTAGCGCTCGATGAGCGCGATCTTCTCCGGGCTGGTCTTGCGCGGAACCACCGTCACGAAGTCCAGGCCCAGCAGCTGCGCGAAGTAGGCCTCCGAGACCGCCGTCGACCCGGAGCTGGCCTCCACGATCGTGGTGCCCTCGGTGATCCACCCGTTGGCCAGTCCGTACAGGAACAGCGAACGTGCCAGCCGGTGCTTCAGACTGCCGGTGGGGTGCACCGACTCGTCCTTCAGGTACAGGTCGATGCCCCACTCCGGGGGCAACGGGAACACGTGCAGGTGGGTGTCGGCCGAACGGGTGTCGTCGGCGATCACCTTGCGCACCGCCTCGTCCGCCCAGGACCGGACGCTGTCGGAACATCGATCGACCCAGGGGACGTCCTCGTCCGGGGTCTGTTCGGGTCGTTCGGGAGCCATGTCCGCAGCCTAGCCCCGACCGGTGACGGACACGACGAAGGGCCGGACGAGGGTGGGTCCGGCCCCGCGAGTGCTCCGATCAGTCCAGGGACCCCCCGGACATCACCGCGTACATCCGCCTGTAGGTGGCCGCCTCCTCATGGCGGTTCTGCCGTTCCAGGGTGCGGGCCAGCGCGATGTGGGCCCAGTTGTCCACGGGGTCCAGCTCGATGAGCTTGCGAAAGGTCGCCTCGGCTCTGTTGAGCTGTGCGGAGTAGAAGTAGGCGCGACCCAGCAACTCCAGGAGGGAGAGGCTGCCGGGTTCGTTCTCCACCACGGGCTCCAGGATGCGGGCGGCGTAGATGGGATCGCCCAGATCCAGGAAGATGCGGGCCTGGTTGAAGGTGTCGTAGGTGCTCTCTGCCACGGTGCTCCTCTCGACGCCACACCGGACAAGGCACAACGATCCGCGGAAGGGACCGCATTCCCGCCGGGGTGGACGGGCGGGCGTGGGCCCGGTGCCGGGAGGCGGCCGAGGTCCCCGCGCCCACTGGAGTGATCCCCGGTCTCGGCGGCCCCGACACATCAAAGGCCGGTGGGGGAGACCCTGCCCGTGTCCACGTCGTAGATCGCGCCCGTCACCGGCAGCCCTTCGGGCAGCAGCGGGTGGTGCCGGATCCGCTCCAGGTCGTGCCGGAGAGCGCCCAACTGGTCGTTGTCGGTGTGGAACTCCAGACTGCGGGTGTCCACCCCGTACTCGTCCATGATGTGGTCGTGGACCATCTGGTCGCCGGTCACGGAGGCCATCTTGCAGCGGGTGTGCGGCAGGATCAGCACGCGGTCCACCCCCAGCAGGTACACGGCCAGGACCAGGGTGCGCAGGGTGTCATCGGTGACCCGGGCGCCCGCGTTGCGCAGGATCTTGGCGTCGCCGGGCTCCAGGCCCAACATCTCCAGTGGTTCGATACGTGAGTCCATGCACGTGACCAGGGCCAGGCCACGGGCGGCCAGCGGCTTCAGACCGGCCAGCGAATAGTTCTCGGCGTAGGCGGCGTTGGCGCCGAACACGTCGTCGAAGGGCCCCGGGGCAGTGGCGTCCTCGTTCACGCTCATGCGTTCTCTCTCCCTAAGTGGATGGTCGCAGGGGTGCGGGCCGTACACGGAGTCGAATCCGTGTACGGCCCGCACCCACGGGACCTCAGGCGTCCTACTCGGGTGCCGAGATACCGGAGTCGGTCTGTCCGCTACCCACGGTGGTGATGGCGCGTGGAAGCGCCTCGCCGGAACCGTCCCGCCGTTCGGTGAGGTCGGGAAGTCGAACCGGCTTGCCGTCGGCACGCGAAGCCCTGGCCGGTGAACGTCCCACCCACGCGAAGAGCAGGGTGTCCTCTCCCTTGAGGTAGCGGTGGCAGCGTACGCCCCCGGTGGCCCGTCCCTTGGCCGGGTAGGACTCGAACGGGGTGACCTTGGCCGATCCGGCCTGTGTACCCGTGAGGGCGTTACCGCTACCGGACACGGTCACCACGACCGAGTCCTCGGGGCTCGGCACCGCACCGAACCACAATACGCGGGCGTCCTCGGCCAGCCTGACACCGGACACCCCCCCGGCGGGGCGCCCCTGGGGACGCGCCGTCGAGGCGGAGAAGCGCAGGAGCTGCGCCTCGGAGGTGACGAAGGCGAGATCCTCCTCACCCGTGGACAGCTGGGTGGCTCCGATGATCCGGTCGTCGTCCTTGAGCGTGATGATCTCGAAGTCGTCCTTGTTGGGCGGGTAGTCGGGGGCGACCCGCTTGACCACACCGCCCAGGGTGCCCACGACGAACCCGGGTCCGTCGACGCGCATCGACACCACGCTCACCACGGTCTCGTCCCCGTCGAGCGCGACGAACTCGCTCACGTCGAGCCCGTGCGTGAGCGGCGGGGGCGGGTCCTCCTCACCCTCGACCGGGGCCGGTAGCTCCGGTAGTTCCACGACCGGGACCCGGATCATCCGGCCCAGGGCGGTGACCAGGCCGACATCCGAACGCGAGGTCGTGGGGATCGACACGTGGACCGTGTCGTGCGCCACGCGCAGCCCATCGTAGGGGCGGGGCAGCGTGGCGCCCTTGGTGCGGACGATCCGGCCGTCCACGCCGAACAGTACGTGGCAGGGCTGGTCGGCCATCTCCAGCGGGATCACGGCGGAGCGGGTGGCGCCGTCGCTCTCGCGCAACTGGGTGCGTCGGGGGGTGGCGAACTTCTTGGAGACCTCGTTGAGCTCCTTGGACACCAGGCGACGGAGCTTGTTGTCCGACTCCAGGATCGCGGTGAGCTCGTCGATCTCCTTGTTCAGCTTCTCCCGCTCGGTCTCCAGCTCCAGCCGGTCGAAGCGGGTCAGACGACGCAGCGGGGTGTCGAGGATGTAGCGGGCCTGGATCTCGGACAGCTCGTAGGCGCCCATGAGGGCCTCACGGGCCGCCGCGGTGTCGTCGGCCTCGCGGATGAGTCCGATCACCCGATCGATGTCGAGCAGGGCGACGACCAGACCGTCGACCAGGTGCAGGCGCTCCCGGCGCTTCTTGCGGCGGAACTCGCTGCGCCGACGCACCACTTCGAGACGGTGGCCGACGTAGACCTGAAGGAGTTCGCGCAGGCCCAGGGTCTGCGGCTGGCCCTCGACCAGGGCCACGTTGTTGATGCCGAAGGACTCCTCCATCGGCGTGAGCCGGTACAGCTCCTCCAGGACGGCCTCGGGGTTGAAGCCGTTCTTGAGCTCGATGACCAGACGCAGGCCCTGGTTGCGGTCGGTGAGGTCCTTCAGGTCCGAGATGCCCTGGAGCTTCTTGGACTGCACCAGTTCCTTGATGCGCGCGATGACCTTCTCGGGGCCGACGCTGTAGGGCAGTTCGGTGACGACCAGGCCGGTGCGGCGGGCCGACACCTTCTCGATGGCCACGGTCGCCCGCGTCTTGAAGGTGCCGCGGCCCTTGCGGTAGGCGTCGCGGACGCCGTCGAGACCGACGATGGTGCCGCCGGTGGGCAGGTCGGGGCCGGGGACGAACTCCATGAGCTCGTCCAGCTCCGCCTCGGGGTTGGCGATGAGGTGGCGGGCGGCCGCGACGACCTCACCGAGGTTGTGCGGGGCCATGTTGGTGGCCATACCGACGGCGATGCCGCTGGTGCCGTTGACCAGGAGGTTGGGGAAGGCCGCGGGAAGGACCTCGGGCTCGGTCTCCTGGCCGTCGTAGTTCGGTTTGAAGTCGACGACGTCCTCGTCGATGGAGGACACCAGCAGCTCGGCGGGGTGGTCCAGGCGAGCCTCGGTGTAACGCATGGCGGCCGGGGCGTCGTCGCCGCCCAGGGAACCGAAGTTGCCGTGGCCGTCGACCAGGGGCACGCGCATGGCGAAGGACTGACTGAGCCGCACCAGGGCGTCGTAGATGGCGGAGTCGCCATGGGGGTGGAGTCGGCCCATCACCTCCCCGACCACGCGGGCGCACTTGACGTGTCCGCGGTCGGGCCGCAGACCCATCTCGTTCATTTGGTAGAGGATGCGCCGTTGAACCGGCTTCATGCCATCGCGTGCGTCCGGTAGGGCGCGTTGGTAGATCACCGAGTACGCGTATTCCAGGAAGCTGCCGCGCATCTCCTCGGAGACGTCGATGTCGATGATCTTCTCGGCGAGATCCTCGGGGGGACGGGAAGTAGTACGGGCCATGTCCGTAATTCTGGCCTGCCCCGGTGACTGAAACGTACACGGGAGCGTGGTCGGGCGTGTGTGAGTCGCGCTGCAACGGGGTTTCGCGCCGGCCCGGAGAGGGTTTTCCGTCCCCGGCACCGTGCCGGGGACGGAAAACCCTCAACGCTGCGTGGCGGCCCCTAACCGCTGGTCACGGCGGTCTCGCCGGCGGGGACCTCCAGGGTGGTCCCGTCGGAGAAGCCGACGGTGAGGGGCTCGGAGGTCGGGTTGAACGCCGTGTGGGTACGGGTCCCGGAGTCGTCGAAGACCGCGTAGTGCGCGGTGTCGGCCGTCACGGAGACGTCCACGGTGCCGAACTCGGCGAGGGTGGACACCCACTGGTAGGTGTGCGGCTTGGAACCGCCCTCCTCGGGTTCGTAGGTCTCCCACTGCTCCTCGAACATGCGCAGGGCGTCGTCCCCGTCGGACAGGGCCCGGTGCGCCCAGTGGATGTCGCGCCAGATCTCGGGTTCGCCGCCGAGCTTGTCGACGAGCGACTCGTAGATCGCCCCGGCGTGCTCGGGGTCGTGGCCCAGGTAGAGGGAACCGGCGGTGATGGGCAGGTAGTTGATGCCGTAGTGCTCCTCGTGGCCGCCGTCCCACCAGATGCGGTAGTCGCCGCCGTCTCCCCAGACCATGCCGACGACGTCCTCGGGGTAGTCCTCGGGGAAGGTCTCACCACCCTGGTCCTGCCAGTAGCGGGCGATGGTGGAGGCCTGGGTGGTGTGCAGGTACACGCCCAGGTCGCGGAGTTCCTCGTCGCCGGTCAGCGCGCCGAAGTGCGCGGTGGCGGCAGCGAAGTGCATGCCCTCGGAGGAGGACTCCTGGTTGTTGCCGGCGGCGAACCCGGCGTGGCCGGAGGCCCAGCCGTGTCCGGCGTAGGGGGAGAAGGACCGCAGACGCGGGAACATCTCGTCGTCGGTGTCGGTGGAGGCCACGTCGCGGATGAGGAGACGGATCATGCCGCCCCAGGCGTCCTCGGCCGCCCATTCGGCGTCGTAGCGGGCGACCGTGGCGGCCGCCGAGACGAAGTATCCGTAGTGGAAGTCGTGGTCGTTGAGCTCGGTGGCGGCGCCGAAGCTGTCGGGGTAGCCGAGCATGGCGCCCCATTCGGCGTCGTGGTGGAACTGGCGGGTGCCGCCGACGGTCAGCCAGTCCTCCAGCCGTTCCTTGACCAGGCCGAGGAGTTCGTCGCGGGCCTCGGTGTCGCCGATGGAGTCGGCGATGGGCACGAGCTGGGCGAGTCGTCCCATGGCCTTGCCGTCCCAGTAGGTGTCGCCGGGTTCGGGGAAGAGCTCCTCCTCCGCCAGGACCTCGTCGATGAGGGTGGCCATGCGATCGTGGTCGGCGCCGTCCACCGTGGGCAGGCTGGGCATGATGCCCTGGGTGGTGAGCTCGGTGGTGAAGGACGAGCCCTCCGACACGCGCATCTCACCGCGGGGTGAGGCGTAGGTCAGGTCGGTGAGGTCGCCGGTGACGTTCGCCCACTGGTGCGGGTAGAGCGCCATGAGCGTGCCGGTCTCCTCGCCCTCGCGCGCCTCGGTCGCCAGGCTGTAGGTGCTGGTGAGGGTGGCGGCGGCCTCGTCGTAGTCGTACTCGACGAGCGAGTCGGTGACGACGGAGTGCGCGTAGGGGGCGAAGGCGTCCAGGTCGTCGGGCTCGGGCAGGACGGCCACGGAGTAGTACCCGTCGTCACCGGTGTCGGCGGTGAGGGTGTCGCCCGAGAGGGTCCAGGGGGCGTCGGAGGGGGAGAACAGGGCGTAGTGGCGTCCGTTGACGGTGGCGCCGACGGTGGATCCGTCCTCGTGCCAGACGTCGGGGGTGCCCTCGAAGGTCACCTCCGCGGCGCCACCGGAGGTCTCCGCGTAGGCGAAGGGCAGGCCCTGGCCGAGGGTGACGCGCAGGGTGGAGCCGCCGCCCTCCCAGTGGGCGGTGACGGTCCAGTCGCCGTGGTCGGCGGTGCGGGTGTCGGGGGAGTCCAGACCGGCCACGCCGAGGCTGAGGTCGGAGACGGCGGTGTACTCGTACTTGAGGTCGTCGCCCACGAGTTGGTGGGAGTCGGGGTAGCCCATCTCCAGGCCGCCGGAGTGCGGCAGGAAGCTCAGCGGGTGGGCGAAGAGGTTCTCGCCGTGGGGGTTGTCCGCGTAGCGCTGGAAGATGAGTGAGGACCACCACTCGTTGGTGGGCGCGGGACCCTCGAAGTCATCCGTGACCTTGGGGGATACCGGGTTGCCGTCCAGGTCGGAGGGGCCCGAGTAGCCCTCGGGGAGGGTGTCGGTGTAACCACCGGAGCCGACGGGGACCTCGGCGGCCTCGGCGGAGACGGGGATGATGCCGCCGGTCACGGCATCGGTCACCGCGAGGGCTGAAGCGCCGACCACGAGCGCCGAGGCGGCGGCGAGCAGGCCGAGCCTGCGGCCGCGTGGGCGCGCGTGAGCGGGGCGGCGGGGGTGTGCCATCTCGTGTGCCTTTCGTACTTCTGGTGGGGCGCGAAGGTAGCGGGAGCGCTCCCACTGCGGGGAGGACATGAGTCCTGACGGACAGTGTTCGGACTGCTTCGTCGGAGCGCAATGCCGGCAGACTGGAAAGTTTCCTTACCGTTATCGGGGGTCCCTGTGAGATGGCTCCCCGTGCCAGGCCTGTGGACAACCGCTCGGACCCCCTCCGGCTCTGGTACCAAAGAGGACATGGCCACTCCCACGGACCTCACCGACACCACCGCCCTGCGCGAACGCGCCGAGGAACACCTGCGCGCCCTGGCGGGCGACTCCGCGCGACTGCGCGAGGACCAGTGGACCGCCATCCACGCCCTGGTCGCCGAACACCGCCGTGCCCTGGTGGTGCAGCGCACCGGATGGGGCAAGTCGGCGGTGTACTTCGTGGCCACCGCCCTGCGTCGGGCCGAGGGCGCCGGGCCGACCGTCATCGTCTCTCCGCTGTTGGCCCTGATGCGCAACCAGATCGCCGCCGCCGAACGCGCCGGGATCCGCGCCCACACCATCAACAGCACCAACACCACCGCGTGGGAGCAGACCTACGCCGAGGTCGCCCAGGGGCGGGTCGACGTCCTCTTGGTCAGTCCGGAACGGCTCAACAACCCCGAGTTCCGCGACCGGGTGCTGCCCGAACTCGCGGCGGGGGCCGGCCTGGTCGTCATCGACGAGGCGCACTGCGTCTCCGACTGGGGACACGACTTCCGCCCCGACTACCGCCGCATCCGCTCCCTGCTGCACGACCTCCCCGACGGGGTGCCGGTGCTGGCCACCACCGCCACCGCCAACGAACGGGTCACCCACGACGTGGCCGAGCAACTCCAGGCCGGCGCGGAGCGGGCCGACACCCTGGTGCTGCGCGGTCCCCTGGAACGCGAGAGCCTGCGCCTGGGCGTGGCCGAGCTGCCCGACCCCACCGCCAGGCTCAGCTGGCTGGCCGAACACCTGCCCACCATCCCGGGTTCGGGCATCGTCTACACCCTCACCGTCAGCGCCGCCGAGGAGACCGCCCGCTTCCTCACCGAACAGGGCCTGGAAGTGCTGGCCTACACCGGACGCACCGACCCCGACGAACGTCGTGCCGCCGAGGACGCCCTGTTGGAGAACCGGGTGAAGGCACTGGTCGCCACCAGCGCCCTGGGCATGGGCTTCGACAAACCCGATCTCGGATTCGTGGTGCACCTGGGCGCCCCGCAGTCGCCCATCTCCTACTACCAGCAGGTCGGTCGTGCCGGCCGTGGCGTGGACCGCGCCGAGGTGGTGCTGCTGCCGGGCCGCGAGGACGTCCAGATCTGGGAGTACTTCGCCGGACTGTCCTTCCCCCCGGAGGACACCGTCCGCGAGACCCTCGCCGTGCTCGCCGAGGCCGACAAGCCCCTGTCGGTCGCCCACCTGGAGACCCGGGTCGACCTGCGCCGCACCCGATTGGAGCAGATGCTCAAGGTGCTGGACGTGGACGGAGCGGTGCGGCGGGTGCGCGGCGGCTGGGTCGGCACCGGTCGGCCATGGGCCTACGACACCGAACGCTACGCCCAGGTGAGCGCCGCCCGAGAGCGCGAACAGCGCGCCATGCTCGACTACATCGCCACCGACACCTGCCGGATGGAGTTCCTCCGCCGCCAGCTCGACGACCCCGAGGCCACCGCATGCGGCCGCTGCGACGTGTGCACCGGACGGTACTGGCCGACCGAAGTGGACTCCGGTCGCCGCAAGGCCGCCGCCGACCACCTGGACCGCCCGGGCACACCCGTGGCCCCACGCCGCCAGTGGCCCACCGGCATGTCCGCGCTGGGGGTGGACCTGTCCGGGAAGATCCCCGAGAACCTGCGGGCCGGCGAGGGCCGCGCGCTCGGCCGGATCACCGACATCGGCTGGGGCAACGAACTGCGGCGTGTCCTGGCCGAGGACGCCCCCGACGCACCCGTGGACGAACGGATGCTCCAAGGCGTGGTCCGGGTCCTGGCCACCTGGGGTTGGCAGAACCGGCCCGTCGGCGTGGTCGCGATGCCCTCCCTCACCCGCCCGACCCTGGTGGCGGACCTGGCCGACCGGCTGTCCTCGCTCGGCAGGCTGGTCCCCCTGGGATCGCTGTCCTACCGAACGCAGGACGGCCCGGGCCCACGCCGGCACAACAGCGCCATGCGCCTGGGACAGGTCTACTCGTCACTGGTCGCCGACCCGGAACTCCAGGAACGTGTGACCGAACTCCAGGCGAGTACCCCGGGCCCGCTGCTGCTGGTGGACGACGTGGTCGACACCGGTTGGAGCCTGACCGTCGGCGCCGCCCTGCTGCGCCGCGCCGGAGCCCCGGAGGTGCTACCGCTCACCCTGGCCACCACCGGCGGCTGAACCCGAACACGCCAAAGCGTTGGCGGAGGCGCATGGGGTCGCTGTTCGGACGCTGTCGTGGTGACCACGGGGGGTGCCCGTTCGGGCGCCGTCAGGGTTCTGGAGGTGCCGGCGGTGGGATAGCACGCTTTTCCGCTATCACACCAAAGGTGCCGAAGGTTCCTGACTTCCAGGCGCCCGAACACGCCAAAGCGCTAGCGGAGGCGCTCAGAGACACTGCTAACGGATGCGCTGGCCTCTGGGGGCGCCTCTTCGGACCGGTCGGCCCTCGCCCAGGTCGGGGCGGGCGCCCGGCTGGTGCAGGGCTCGGGCGGCCAGGCGGCTGGCGCGGCCCAACGCCTCCTTGGGGTGCCGGCCGGCCAACCACGCGGGCAGGAAGCCGGCGATGAACGCGTCGCCGGCGCCCACCGAGCCCGGGGACGGATCCACCGGTTCGGCCGGGGCCCTCACACAGTCCTCACGGGTCTTGGACGCCCACAGGCCGCCGTCCTCACCGAGCTTGATCACGACGTTGGGGAACCAGGCCGTCAGAACCTTGGCGGCGGCCTCGGGCTCGTCCCGGCCGGTGAGCACCCGGGCCTGGTCGACGTTGACGAACAGCAGTCGCGCGCCCTGGGTCCACTCCAGGAAGTCCTCCGCGCCGGCACGCTCCAACGGTGCGTGCGAACCGCCGTCCACCGAGATCGACATGCCGCTCTCGCGGGCCATGCGCAGGGCCACCCGGGCCGCGCGACGCGAGTCGGAGTTGATCAGCGTGTAGCCGGAGACGTGCAGGTGCCCGTCGGGGCCGAACACGTCGCGGGGAAGGTCCTCGGGCTGTAGACGCGCGTTGGCGCCCGGGTCGCTGAGCATCGTCCGGTCACCGCGATGGGTGATCATGACGACGCAGTGCCCGGTGGCGCGCTCGGGATCCATCACCATGCGCGAGTCCAGGCCGTAGCCCATGAGTTCCATCTCGCGGGTACGTCCGGTTATGTCGGAGCCCCGGCGACCCACGAACGTGGTCTCGGTGCCCTCGACCGACAACCAGGACGCGATGTTGGCCCCGGAACCGCCGCCGTACATGACCACCGAGGCGGGGGTGTCACTACCCCTGGCCAACGGGTGGAACGCGCGCGCGACGGCGTCGGTCATCAGATCACCGATCACGACCACTCGAGTCATTTCGCCAGCCACCACCGAGTGTTGAGAACCTGTGCCCGCACGACGTTAACAGTTTAACGATCAGGGTCGGGTAACGAACTGACAGCACCCCGGACACACGGTCACCAAGGCGATGTCGGGGTCTTGCGCCCCACCGCATCAGGGTACGTGGACCCGGGTGCGCACCGTCCCGAAAGCGCTTGCTCGACGGGAGGAACGGGCGGTGATTTCGGCCGGACGGTGGGGACACTCCCCGTATCCGACCGATTGTCGTCTAGTCTCGCAGTCGTGCAGTCCTACCCGAAACACTGGGAAGCCGACGTCGTTCTGACCGACGGCGGCACCGCGCACCTGCGCCCCATCACCGCTGACGACGCCGACCTGCTGCGCGAGTTCCACGCCCGGCTCTCGCCGGAGACGATCTACTACCGGTTCTTCGCGCCCTACCCCAAGCTGTCCAACCGCGACGTCGAACGCTTCACCACGGTCGACTACGAGGAGCGCGTGGCCCTGGTCGCCACGATCTCGGACTCCCTGGTCTCCGTGGTGCGTTACGACAAGGTCGCCCCGGAGGAGGCCGAGGTCGCCTTCGTGGTCGAGGACGGTCACCAGGGCCGTGGCCTGGCCTCGGTCATGCTCGAACACATCGGAGCGGCCGCCCGCGAACGCGGGGTGCGGCGTTTCATCGCCGACGTGCTGCCCGAGAACCGACGAATGATCAACGTCTTCCGTGAGGCCGGGTACACCGCCCAACAGACCTTCGACGAGGGGGTCATCCGGCTCACGCTGGACCTGCAGCCCACCGACGACTCCCAAGAGGTCATGCGGGCCCGCGAGCAGCGCTCGGAGTCGCGTTCCATCGCCCGTCTGCTCTTCCCGGAGTCGGTCGCCGTCATCGGCGCCAGCCGGACCGCGCACACCATCGGTCAGACCGCCCTGCGCAACCTCCTGGGCGGTGAGTTCCAGGGCCCCGTCTACCCGGTGCACCCCGAGGCCAGGGCCGTGGTGGGCGTGCGTGCCTACCCGTCGGTGCTGGACATCCCCGACCAGGTCGACCTGGCCGTGGTGGCGGTGCGCGCGGAGACGGTCGTGGACGTGGTCGAACAGTGTGCCGAGAAGGGCGTGCACGGACTCGTCGTGGTCAGCTCCGGGTTCGGCGAGATCGGCCCGGAGGGTCGCGTCCGCCAGGACGAGCTGGTGCGCACCGCCCGCGCCGCCGGTATGCGCGTGGTGGGACCCAACTGCCTGGGCGTCGCCAACACCGACGCGTCGATCTCCCTCAACGCCACCCTCTCCCCGGACCTGCCCCCGGCCGGCCCCATCGGATTCTTCTCCCAGTCCGGCGCGCTGGGTCGCGCCATCCTGCAACGGGTCGCCGACCGGGGCATGGGACTGTCCACGTTCGTGTCCGCGGGCAACCGCGCCGACGTGTCCGGCAACGACCTCATGCAGTACTGGCAGGAGGACCCGGCCACCCAGGTCGTCCTGCAGTACCTGGAGTCCCTGGGCAACCCGCGCAAGTTCACCCGTCTGGCCCGGCGCCTGGCCAAGCAGAAGCCGATCGTGGCGGTGCGCAGCGGCGGTTCGGCGCGGACCACGCCCACCGGCCACGCCGCCGGCGGGCTGGCCCTGCCCGACTACGCCGTCACCTCCCTCTTCGAGCAGGCCGGGGTGGTGCGCGTGGACGACATCACCCAGATGTTCGACGCCGCCCAGGTGTTCGCCTACCAGCCGCTGCCCGCGGGGCCGCGGGTGGGCATCATCGGCAACTCCGACTCCCTGGAGTTGCTGGCCAAGGACGCCGCCGTCCGCCAAGGCCTCAAACCGCACGAACCCGTGAACCTGGGCCCGCAGGCCACCGCGGAGGACTTCGACAACGCCCTCCGGGCGGCCATGGCCGCCGACGACGTGCACTCGGTCGTGGTGGTCTTCGTCCCGGCCCTGCACCCCATCGGCGACGACGTGGCCCGGGTGCTGCGCGCCCGCGCCCTGGAGTCGGACAAGCCGATCGTCACCACCTACCTGGCCCGACAGGGCATCCCCGAGGAGCTCAGGCACGTCGGGGACCAGGGACAGACCCTGCACGGTTCGGTCCCCTCCTACCCCGCCCCCGAGGACGCCGTGCGCGCCCTCGCCCACGCGACCCGCTACGCCCAGTGGCGGGACCGCAAACCCGGCCGGCACCCCGAGCTGCCCGACCTCGACGGCGCCCGGGCCCGCACCGTCATCGCCCGGGCCCTGTCGAAGGTCGGAGCGGAGAAGGGCGACATCGCCTGGTTCGGCGGGGAGCGACGCTACGACGAGGAGACGGCGATCTCCAGCGAGGACGCGCACGAGCTGCTGTCCTGCTACGGCATCGCCGCCTATCCCGACATCAAGGTGGACTCGGCGGAGGAGGCCGTGGTCGCCGCGGGCGAGCTGGGCTACCCGGCGGTGGTCAAGGCCGACGCCCCCGACCTGCGGGTCCGCGCCGGAGGTACGTTCGTCCGCGCCGACCTGCGCACCCCCGAGGACGTGCGCAGCGCCTACCTGTCGCTGTACGACCGCTTCGGCGGCGAGGCCGACCTGGTGGTCCAGCGTCTGGCCGCGCCCGGGGTGCCCACGGTGATCCGGGCCGGGGACAACCAGTCCTTCGGGTCGGTGGTCTCCTTCGGCCTGGCCGACGTCACCGCGGAACTCCTCGACGACCGTGCCTTCCGGTTGGCGCCGCTGACCGACATGGACGCGGCCGACCTCATCCACGCGGTCCGCGCCGCCCCGCTGCTGTTCGGGCTGCCCGCGGGGGCGACCTCGCTGGCCGAACAGCCCAACGTGGAGGCCCTGGAGGAACTCCTCATCCGGGTCTCGCGCCTGGTGGAGGCCTTCCCCGAGATCGGCTACGTGGACCTGGACCCGGTGCTCGTCAACGCCACCGGCGCCCACGTCCTGGGCGCGCGCATGTGGTTGCGGGAGGCGCCCGACGTGCGTCCGGACTCCGGGCCTCGGAGGTTGCGCGGGGTGACGTTCTGATCCGCCAATGGTCGGCTCTCTTCGGGCGACGGTCGCGAAGTGTCACCGGGAGGGGGCAGGATAGGGGTATGAGGAAAACACGTGCCGTGCCCACGGACTGGCGCCTGGAGATCGAACGGAGCGGGTACTACCCCGCCCTGGTCATCGACGCGGTCGCCGACGTCCTGGGTGACGAGGACGCCAAGGCGTTCATCGTGCACCACGAGGCGACCTTCGACCCGGCCATGGAGATGCGCCGGCACATCACCGTGATGCTGCTGACCGAGACCCGACTGGTGGTCTGCCACACCGACGAGCACCCACCGACCGAGCCGGGCGGTACCTCGCACGCCTCCACCACGACCGACAGCATCCAGCTGGGCAACGTCCAGTCGGTGGCGCTGACCCGGGTGGTGCCCAACCCCGCCCAGTACACGGCGGGGAGCACCCCCAGCGAGCTGGTGCTCAGCGTCAACCTGTCGGTGAACTGGAGCGCGGTCGCCCACATCGACCTGGAGCCGGCCTCCTGCGCCGACGAGAGCTGCGAGCTCGACCACGGCTACACCGGTGCCATCACCGCCGAACCGCTCACCCTGAGGGTCAGCGAGGCGGCCGACGGCGCCGAAGCGGTGCAGGCGATGATGCACTTCTCCGACGCCTTGTCCGTGGCGGCCCGGGGACGCTGACCACGCCCGGGGCGGGGCCGCGCGGCCCCGCCCCGGTGTCGGTCCGAGCGACGGTGAATGGTTACCGTGTGTTCCGGTCAACTGTGGTGACCGGGTTCACTCCCACCGACGCAAGAGAGGTCAGCTCGCGATGACGCAGCACCAGCCTTCCGCGACCCCCGACGCCCCGCTCGTGAAGTCGAGTGTCGACAGGGCCATCGCCACGATCACCCTCGACTCCCCGCGCAACCGCAACGCGCTCTCCGCCCGGTTGCGCACCGAACTCTCCAAGGCCCTCGCCGACGCCATGGCCGACGACGAGGTGCGCGCCATCGTGCTCACCGGTGAGGGCCCGGTGTTCTGCGCCGGCGCCGACCTCAAGGAGATCGCGGCGGCCCTGGCGGGCGAACCCGTCGAACCGGCCCCGGAACTGCCCGAGATCTTCGAACAGATCATGGGCGGCCCCAAACCCGTCGTCGCGGTGCTCAACGGGGCGGCCCGGGCCGGCGGCATCGGCCTGGTCGCCGCCGCCGACATCGCCCTGGCCCCCAAGAGCACCACCTTCGCCTTCACCGAGGTGCGCATCGGTGTGGTCCCGGCGATCATCTCGGTCCCCGTGTCCGCGCGCGTGCGCCCGCGCCAACTCAGCCGCTACTTCCTCACCGGTGAGATGTTCGACGCCGCGGCCGCGGCGGAGGCGGGGCTCATCACCGAGGCCGTGCCCGATCGGGAGATGCGGGACACCATCGACTCGATCCTGCGGGGGCTGCGCGGGGCGGCGCCACGCGCGCTGTCCCGCACCAAGGAACTCGTCGGCGAGATGAGCGGAGGTGCCCAGGCCGTACCCGGCCGGCGCGACGAGGCCTTCGCCCGGATGGGTGAACTGTCCGCCGAGTTCTTCGCCGCGGAGGACGCGGCCGAGGGACGCGCCGCCTTCTTCGAGAAACGCCCCCCGCACTGGGCTCGGTGACCTGGGTGCACACGCCCGCCATGACAGGCCACAATGGACGGGTGAGCTACTCCGGAGATACCAGGGTCGGCGGCCCCGCCGACCTGCGCGAACTACCGCAACTGACGATCACCAAACTGGCCGTGGGCCCGATGGACAACAACGCCTACCTCCTGCGCTGCCGCGCCACGGGGGAGGCCGTCCTCATCGACGCGGCGGCCGAGGCCGACCGCGTCCTGGAGATGATCGGCGAGGACGGGTTGGCCCGCGTGGTCACCACCCACCGCCACCAGGACCACTGGCAGGCGCTGGCCGAGATCGTCGGCCAGACCGGCGCCCACACGGTCGCCCACCCCGACGACGCCGACGAACTCCCGGTGTCGGTCGACGAACCCGTCACCCACGGCAGCACGGTCCGGGTCGGGGACTGTGCGCTCACCGTCATCCACCTGCGCGGGCACACACCCGGTTCGATCGCCCTGCGCTACGACGACCCCGAAGGCCACACCCACCTGTTCACCGGGGACAGCCTCTTCCCGGGAGGGGTCGGCAAGACCTGGTCCGAGGAGGACTTCCGGACTCTCTTCGGTGACGTCTCCGAGCGTGTCTTCGGAGCCCTGGCCGACGACACCTGGATCTACCCCGGCCACGGCAAGGACACCACGCTCGGCGCCGAGCGTCCGAACCTGTCCCAATGGGGTGAGCGCGGCTGGTGACTCAGCCGACATAGCAGCAAAAGCCCACGTGTCCGAGGTGGTCGGCGACCGCCTCGGACACGTCCCCGCCACCGGCCAACGCGCGGTGGAACAGCCGCATGGCCGCACCCGTGCGTTCGTCGGAGACCGGCAACGGACTCGCGACCACGGTGCGCGTCCCGAGCGCCAACAGGGTGCCCGCGAAGCCACCCGGTGAGCGTGTGAGGAACCCTCGGCCGCCCCAACAGGTGGCCAGGGTGACCAGCGCCGCCGGAGCGGGCACCCGCAACAGGTCCCGGGCCGACAGCGGGCCGTCGGACAGTTCGACCCGGGACGACAGCGCCGAACGTTCGCCGGCGTGCCCGTGCCCGGCCAGGTGGGCCAGGTCGGTGTCGGTGAGCGCCGCCAGGACCTGATCCCGCCGGGCCCGCTCCAGTACCCGGGAGCCCGGGTGGATGCCGGCGAGTGCGCGGACCTCCGCTCCCGCCCCGGCCGGTTCGGCGGCCGCCGCCAACAGCACACGCCCGCCCCGCGGAGGATGTCGCCGCGCCCAGGATCGCGCCCCGGCGACCACCGTGACCGGTCGACCCCGCAGGCTCGGCAACAGTCCCCAGGGCGGATCGTCCAGGTAGGGGACGCCGGTGACCACGAGCGGACGCCCACCGGTCAACGGCAGCACCGGGCCCACCAGGGCCTCGTCCACGGTGGCCAGGGCCGGGGCCGATCCGTCGACGGGCACGGCCTCGCACTCGTGCCGCATTCGGGCCAGGAGGCGACGCAGGGGCGGCAACGGGCCCAGGAACGCGGTGCGCACCCGACCCGCCACCGCCACCAGCGCGACGGCCTGGTCCCCCGCCCTGGTGAAGTGCACGAACGCCCGGTCGCCCAGGGTGTCGAACAACCTTCCCAACACCGGGCCGCGCGGCGCGCGCCGACGAGACACCGTCAGGTCGGTCTCGGTGTCGACCGCCGCGACCAGGGTGTCGCGTGTGACCTCCGTGCGGGTCAACTCCGCCCATTCCAAGGCGGTCGCCGGGTCGCCCACCGCCAACGCGCCCTCCAGACCGGCCTGGATCACGTGAGGGTCGCCGAAGCCGCCCCCCAACCACGCGCCCGGCAGCGGCGCGGGCCGTGGTCGGACGTGGAGGTCCGGTGCGGGCAGACGCTCGGCGAGGGCGGCGAGCGCGCGGGTGGCGTGCGGGCTCGTGACCGGGACGGCGGTGGAGGGCGAGCGCACCTCCAACGCCCGACGGGCGCGTTCGATGGGACGGGCCTGGTGGGTGCGCTCGGTGAGCCGCTCCAATCGGTGGGTCAGTCCGTACCAGGGCGACCCGCGTCCGATGTGCCGCCGGACCCGCAGGGACAGGGCCAACGCCGCCTTGTGATCGCCCTCCAACAGGCGCAGCTTGGCCTCCAACAGGGTGCGGGCGGTGTCGGTCGGCCCCTCCCGCCAAGGTGCCTCGGCCAGGATGCGACCGGCCTCCTCCACCTGGCCTTCGCAGAGCAGGGCTTCGGCCAGGTCCACGCGCAGTGCCTCCTGTCGGTCGGCCGGTACCAGTGGCAGGAGTTCGAGGAAGATCCCGATCGCGCCCGGCGCGTCGCCGCGGTACAGGGTCAGACAGCCCTGGTTCTGGCGGGCGACCGTGCCGAGCAGCGGCAACCCGCGGGTCTCTGCCAGGTCGCGTGCCGCGTGGAGGTGGTCCCCGGCCGGCCCGAAGCGACCGCACAGGGCCTGGGCCAGCCCCAGGTCGGTGAGCACCCCCGGCAGCACCGGGGCCAGGTCCGCGGCGGGGTGCCCCCGTAGCCGACTCCGGATGTCCTCCAACAGGGTGACGGTGTCCTCGAAACGTCCGTCCCGGGCCAGTCGGACCCCGTCGGCGACTCTGGCCAGGAGAGGGCGGGCGGTGCTCGTCGCGGTGGTGTCGGAGGTCGCGCTGGGGGACAACACGTCCGGCTGCCTTTCGCCAGTGGGGCCGGTCGCCTCCAGTGATAGCAGCGGTTCGGGCCGTGGGGGAGTGCCCTCGGCCAACCTGTGGACGAACGAGGCGGGACCGAACCGGACCTATCCCGATAAAGGGTGGCCGAGTGCGAGCCATCGAGAGGGGAACACACCCTGTTTCGGTTCGGCCCTATTCAGATGGTGAACCAGTCGGTGACCACGGGGAGTCGGTCCGGACGCTCCATGGTCAGGGCCAAGGGGCCTCGGCGGAGCCCGTCGGCGTGGAACGCGCCATCGCCCCGTACGAACAAACGCAGGTGTTCCTCGGGTCGGCGCAGGCACACCTCCACGTGGTCGAAGTCGCCGATCACCAGACCCGACAGTGAACTCAGATCCCCGTGCGCGCGCAGCCGCAGGTCGACCCGCAGGTCATCGAGGTGGAAGCACAGCGTCGTCGTGGTGGCCTCGGAACGGGACGGGACGAGTGCCGGGGTGGAGTCGACGATGGTGGGGGCCGTGCGGGCCCGGTCGAGGGAACGGTCGAAGGCGGCCAGAGCCGCACCCCGGCCGGGTTCTGTGTCTTTCACGGATCACGCACGCCTTCCGTCGGTTCGGTGGTGTCGAGGGAACGGCGCAACCGGCGCAGCAGGTTCCGTCGCTCGTTGGCGGTGGTGCGGTGGGAGAGGGGCGCGGCGCCGGGGGAGTCGTCCAGGTAGTGCCGGGCGACCCGCCGGTCGGCCGGGCCCAGCGCGTCGATGGCCTGGTACAGCTCGGCATGGCGTTCCTTGCGCAGGTACACGTCTTCGACGTCGGGGACGAGGGCGGATCCGGACTCCGCGACCAACCGGTGCGGGTCGACCGGCACCAGCTTCCGCAACCGGTCGCGTTGGCGGCCGCACACGTCGCCGGTCACCCGGATCAGCCAGGCCCTGAGCAGGTGGGGGTGGTGCAAGCGCGGCAGGTGCTGGTTGAGGTTGAGCCAGACGGTCTGCACCGCCTCCTCCCGGTCCTGACGGGGCAATCCGTAGGAACGGGCGACGCGGTTCACGGTGGGCAGGTGGCGATCCACGATCTCCGCCCAGGCGCCGGAGTCGCCGGCGCAGGCGGCGAGCACGAGTTCGGCATCGGGTCGAGGGGAGGGGCCGGAAGTGGCCGGAACCGGCTCGAAAGTGGGGGATACATCCCCTGAAGTGCTCGAATATGGCCTATTGCGGCGGGGATCACCGCGGTGGATCTGCTCGCGCGGCTGGTCTGGCACACCCGTCTCCCACTATGATCGGACTCCCTGTCGTCGCCTGTGGCACACGGTAATCCCTGGGTCTTCGGGTCACGTGGGGAACACTGGAAAAGTCCGGTGTTCGAGATGGTTTCCAGAGTGCCTATAGGGCACAATGGGGCAAAAGGCATGCAGCGGGTATGTAACCTTCTCGTGATACGAGGGCGTCGGGGAAGCGCACTCGTTCGTATCAGGAGGTTCGGTGTCCGCACGTGGCGTCTTGTACGTCCACTCCGCGCCCGCGGCGCTGTGCCCACACGTCGAGTGGGCGGTCGCGGGTGTCGTTGGAGTACCCGTGAAACTCGACTGGGTCGCCCAACCCGCAGCCCCCGGCAACCACCGTGCCGAGCTGAACTGGCAGGGGAAACCGGGGACCGCCGGGGCGGTGGCCTCGGCCTTGAACGCGTGGCAGCGCCTGCGCTTCGAGGTGACCGAGGACGCGTCACCGGGTTGTGACGGCGTCCGCTACAGCTACACGCCCACCCTCGGCGTGTTCACCGCCGTCACCAGCGCCGCCGGTGAGGTCCTCGTTCCCGAGGGCCGGCTGCGCGCGGCGATGGAGACCGCCGCCGTCGACGGCGGTGACCTGGCCGCGGAACTCGACCGACTCACCGGCCGGGCATGGGACGAGGAGCTGGAGCCCTTCCGCTACGCCGGTGACGGCGCGCCCGTTCGCTGGCTGCACGCCGTCGGCTGACCCTCCGCACGAGGGTCAGCAGGGCGGCTCGGTGTCACCCGGCCAGATCGTGGAGGCCAGCAGGACCGCCGCCCAGATACCCAAGGGGACCAGCGGCCAGTACAGCATCAGTTCGCCGCCCAGCAGACTGGTCGCCCCCCACAGACCGGTGAGTACCCCTCCGGCGCCCAGCCACCAGCGCCATTCCTCGCCCCATTCCGCCCACGGCAGCCGCCGTGGGCGGTGCGCGGGTTCGGGCCGGGGGTCGCGGACGCGCCCGGTGTGGAACCGGGGCGGAGGGACCGGGACCACGGGCACGGGTAGGTCAGAGGTCAGGGAGCGCAGCTCCCCGACCCGGACCGCGACCAGCGCCGTGCCCACACGGCGCTCGTACTCGTCGTCGTCCAGACGGCCTTCGGCATAGGCGGTCGCCAGACGGTCGATGGTGAGGTCGCGTTCGGTGTCAGAGGCGCGCATCCGGTTCAGCGGCAGACGTTGGGTCTCCACTTCCCACCCCCATAGGCGCGAGTCGGTGACCACACCTTACGTGGCGTGCCCCCGCCACGAAAGAGCACAAGGGGGTCGATTCAACACGCTTTTCCAGCACCATCCAGGGGGCGATATCGTCGCAGGTCAGGGCTGCAACCAGTGGGACACGGCGCGGCAGGTCGAGGGGTCGGCGGCACCCACCAGACCGGTGTGCTCGTAGGCGCCCCGATAGGTGAAGGGAGCGCCGTCCAGCCGGGTCGAGTGACCGCCCACCTCGGACAGGATCAGCGCGGGCGCGGCCACGTCCCAATCGCGTACCGGAACGTCCTTGACGAACAGGTGGGCGACCCCCTCGGCGATCCGGCACAGCTTCAGCGAGATGCTGCCGCTCTCCAGGTACTCGCCGTAGCCGAAGTGGTCGTACACCCGCCGGGCGATACCCGCCGGCTCGGAGGTGTTGTCGGTGAGCACCCCCTGACCGGGAGGGGAGGGAGCGAGTCGAGGCAGCGCGATCCCGTCCCGATGGGCACCCTGGCCGCGCACCGCCGTGTACAGGACCCGATGGTGGGGGGCGAACACGGCCGCGACCTCGGGGGCCTCACCGATCATCAGCGCCGCCTGGGTGACGTAGCCGTCGAACCCGTGCGCGTAGCTGGCGGTGCCGTCGATCGGGTCGATCAACCAGTACCTCGGCGGGCGTGGACCCGACAACGAATCCGGGTCCTCCTCGCTGACCACCGGAATCCGCGGGTCGATCGCGGTCAGTCGCCGGGAGAGCGCCCGGTGGGCCATGGCGTCGGCCTCGGCCTTGAACTGGTCGCCCTCCCACGCACCGCTGCGCACCGAGGGGTCCTCCCGCCGATCCCGCAAGAGGGAACCGACCTCGGTGACCGTCGCGGCCACGGCCTCCGAGAGCGGATGCCCGCCGCTCATCGGGCACGCACCGGTACCACCGGGGACCGGTCGCCCGTGGTGGCCACCGCCCCGGGCAGCGCGAAGCCCTCACCATGCCGGATGGTCTGCGGGGCCGGGGAGATGCCGTGCGAAGTGAACTCCCGCTCGCTGAGGAACTCGTCGCTCCATCGCCGCACCATGGCCACCCCCTCCCGCCACTCGTCGCTCAGCCGGGGACCCCCGGCCACGGCCTGGCGCAGCAGCCCCGCGATCTCGTCGACCCCGGCCGCCGCGGTCAGCGCCGCCGTGGAGGAGAAACGCGGGTTGATCTCGAACACCCGCGGCCGACCCTCGGAGTCCAGACACAACTGCACGTTGAACGGACCGTCCGCGCGCAGCTCCGTCTGGATCGCCCGGCAGGTACGCGTCACCTCGGCGTTGCGCCGACTCACCGCGTACTTGGTGACGCCCTGCTTGAGTACGACCTCCTTGGGCACCACCGCCTGCACCTCGCCGTCCCGCCAGACCACCACCGACACCGTGAACTCGGGCCCGATGACCCGTTCCTGCACGATCAACTCGTCGGCGGCGTACCCGCTCTCGGAGACCGCGCGGGCCAGGTCACGGGCCGAGTCGATGACCATGACCCCCCGGCTGCCACGTCCACTGCGCGGCTTGACGATGAGTCCGCCGGGGGAGCGATCGGCGGCGTCGACGGGCCATTCCGAGGCCGCCCAGGTGCGGGGAACACCGATCGCGGCGTCCTCCAGACGTCGCATCAGCACGTACTTGTCCAGGCAGGTGTCGACGAAGTCCAGGCGGGGCGACAACACCTCGACCCCGTCCTCGGCCAGTTCGCCCACGCGCACCAGCTCCTCGTCCACCAAGGGGATGACGGCGACCGCGCCCTCCTTCGCGCACAGTTCCCGCATGCGGGGGAGGAAGGCCTCGCTGTCGCCCGGTGGCACCAGGTAACCGCGGTCGGCGAGGTAGAGACCCGGAGCGGTGGGATCCATGTCGGTGGCCACCACCCGGAATCCTTGTTCGCGTAGGTGAAGGATGGTTCCGGGGGTAGGGGCCGAACCCGCCGTCGTCACCACGACAGTCGGTTTCCTCGGGATGCTCGAAGACTGCTGTGCCACCGGCTTGTAGACCCTTCCAGACGTCCCTTTGGATCGGAGTGGTGCGGGAGGGGGATGGATCGAGACTAGACCGGAGGGACCGTCCAAGGCTCGTGTTTGGCCGAAACCGGTTGCGGAGTGAACCGGAGGTCCCCTTCGTGCGTGCGCTCCGAGAGCACCGGGAGGAAGGCCGAAGGGCGGGGACGCGCCGCGCGTCCCCGCCCTCCCGATGGTCCCGGGTTCTTCGGGTCACCCCTGTTCGTAGACCGGGGTGATCATCGCGCGTCCCAGCGAGTGCGAGAACAGGTTGAAGCCGAGGAAGGCGGGGCTGCCGGAGGAGTCGATGCCCAGGCTCGGAACGTCGACGGCGTGCACCACGAAGAAGTAGCGGTGCGGCCCGTGTCCGGGCGGCGGGGCGGCGCCGATGTAGCGGTTGCTCCCGGCGTCGTTGCGCAGGGTCACGGCGCCTTCCGGCAGACCGGAACCATTGCCGGCGTCCGCCGCCAATTCGGTCACCTCGACCGGGACGTCGCACACCGACCAGTGCCAGAAACCGCTCGCGGTGGGGGCGTCCGGGTCGAAGCAGGTGACGGCGAAGCTCCGCGTCCCCTCGGGGAACCCGCTCCAGGACAGGTGCGGGGAGACGTCCTCGCCCCCGGCGCCCATGATCCCGCTGACCTGGGCGTTGGGCAGTGTCCGCCCGTCCGCCACGTCGTCGCTGGTGACGGTGAACGAGGCGACCTGCGGCAGGAAGTCGTAGGGGGAGGGTGGCGTGGCCACGGTGATGGCCTCCTTGTCGTCGAGGTTGTTCGTGCCGGCCCGCTGACGGGCCCGTCCCCGAACATACGCCCCGCGAGGGACGTACACCCTGCCGAGCACGCCGGTGGGACGCGGTCTACTCCGGGGTAGGGGTCGCGTTGTACGGTCGTGCCACATCCGAACGAACAGGAGCCGTCATGACCTACCGCTGGGGCATCACCGTCCCCTTCGAGGGAGTCCCCCTGCATGACCAACGGGCTCTCTTCGAGGAGCTGCCCGACCTCGGCTACACCGACGCCTGGTCGGCCGAGGCCAACGGAACCGACGGGTTCACGCCCCTGGCCCTGGCCAGTGTGTGGGCGCCGACGCTGCGGCTGGGCACCGCGATCGTGCCCGCCTACACCCGGGGTCCCGCGACCCTGGCGATGAGCGCCGCCTCCCTGGCCGCCGCCGCGCCGGGCCGGTTCACGCTGGGGATCGGCACCTCCTCCAACGTGATCGTGCAGCGTTGGAACTCCATCCCCTTCGAGGAGCCCTACAAGAAGGTCCGCGACACCGTCCGTTTCCTGCGCGAGGCGCTCACCGGTCAGAAGATCAAGGCCGCCTACGACACCTTCGAGGTCAAGGGCTTCACCCTCGGCGCCGTGCCCTCGGAGCAGCCGCCGATCCTGGTCGCCGCGCTTCGTCAGGGCATGCTGCGTCTGGCCGGTCGAGAGGGCGACGGCGCCATCATCAACTGGCTCTCGTCCGAGGACGTGCGCACCGTCGCGCCGATCGTCCGAGAGTTCGGCGAGGACAAGGAGATCGTCGCCCGGATCTTCGCCATCC
Source organism: Nocardiopsis sp. NPDC055551 (assembly GCF_053619415.1). NCBI lineage: Bacteria > Bacillati > Actinomycetota > Actinomycetes > Streptosporangiales > Nocardiopsidaceae > Nocardiopsis > Nocardiopsis sp. NPDC055551. The sequence continues at coordinate 264,998 of NZ_JBSHJJ010000012.1, forward strand.
CCGACACCGACCCGGAGACCGCTCGGGAGATCGGCCGTCGGGCCATCGCCGCCTACCTGAACGTGCCCGTCTACCGGGCGTTCCACGAGTGGTTGGGTCGTGAGGAGCTCGACCCCATGTGGAAGGCGTGGGAGGAGGGCGACCGCAAGGGCGCACTCGCGGCGATCCCCGACTCCGTGGTCGACGACCTCATCGTGCACGGGCCGGCGGAGTACTGCCGTGAGCGGATCGAGTCCTACGTGGCGGCCGGGGTGAGCACCCCGGTGATCGCGCCGATCGGACCGTCCTCCCACGCACCGGCGGACATCATCCGCGCACTCGCGCCAAGAGGCTGATCCGACCCTCGTTCGGGGTGTCCTCGCACGCGCACCGGTGTGACGGGGACATCCCGACCGTTCGGTATGTTCTGCGTCCCCGGTGCGCTCGACCCGGTCCACGACGCCACCCGTGTTCTGCCTGGTTCTCGTGTGCGAGTGGTCACAGAATGGAAGAATGCGGTAACAATGGTGCGCCTGGATCGACCCCCGGTCCACCGAACCCGCTTCCGGAAGGCACCCCCATGCGACGTTTTCTCCTGTGCTCCCTGCCCCTGACCCTGGCCCTCGCGCTGTCCGCCTGCGGCGGTGAGGAGGAGACCCCCGCCGACGGCACCGACACGGCGGCCGACGCCGCCGGTGAGGACACCGAGGCCGCGGCCCAGATCGTCGCCGAAGGGTTCGTCGCGGCGCTGAACGCCGACGACGCCGAGGCCGCCTGCGCCCTCATCGACGAGGCCGCCCAGGCCGCGGTCGTCTCCCAGAGTGAAGGCGCCGAGGACTGTGTCACGGCCTTCCCCGACTACGCGGAGGGCCTCCCCGACAGCGAGTCCATCGAGATCGGCGAGATCGCCGTCGGCACCGACCTGGACGGTGAGACCGAGATCGTGACCGTCACCCTCGACCACCCCGACCAGGACCCGGGCGCCCTGGAGGTGCGCGAGTCCGACGACGGCGAGTGGCGCGCCACCCGCATCCCGGGCACCACCCTCGGCGGTGCCTGAAGATCCTCGTCCGCGTGACTTCTGAAAGGATGGCTCCACGGGGCACGGCATCACCGCGTGCCCCGTGGCACACAGAGTAAGGAGTTGCGCGATGATCCTCATCGTCGTCAAGTACCGGGTCAAGCCCGAGGCCAAGGACACGTTCCTCGACGCGGTCGCCGACTTCACCGCGGCCACCCGCGCCGAACCCGGCAACCTGTGGTTCGAGTGGTCCCGCAGCGTCGAGCGCGACGACGAGTTCGTGCTCGTCGAGGCGTTCAAGGACGACGCGGGCGAGGCCCACGTCAAGAGCGACCACTTCGCCTCGGGCCTGGCCGCGATGAAGCCGCTGCTGGCAGAGACCCCGCAGATCGTCAGCCGCGTCGTGGAGGGCGAGGGCTGGGACCGGATGGGCGAACTCACCATCGACGAGTGACGGCGGCGCTGAGAAGAGACGGCTGAGGGGGAACGCGAGTTGGACACCTACGTGGCGGACACGGACCGGTACGAGAGACTGGAGTACCGATCCTGCGGTGACAGCGGGCTGCGACTGCCCCGGCTGTCGCTGGGACTATGGCAGAACTTCGGCAACGACCGGAGTTTCGAGAACCAGCGCCGCATCCTGCGCCGCGCCTTCGACCTGGGCGTCTTCCACCTGGACCTGGCCAACAACTACGGTCCGCCGCCGGGCTCCGCGGAGGAGAACCTCGGACGGATCCTGGCCAGGGACCTGGGCCCGTACCGGGAAGAGTTGGTGATCACCACCAAGGCCGGTTGGACCATGGGTCCCGGACCGCACCAGCAGGGCGGTTCCCGCAAGTACCTGCTGTCCTCGCTGGACCGCTCCCTTGAGCGGATGGGCCTCGACTACGTCGACGTCTTCTACAGCCACCGACCCGACCCGGACACCCCGCTGGAGGAGACCATGCTGGCCCTCCACCACGCGGTGGTGTCCGGGCGGGCCATGTACGCGGGGATCTCCTCCTACGGGCCTTCGCTGACCCGCAGGGCGGCGGCGATCATGCGCGACCTCGGCACGCCGTTGGTCGTGCACCAGCCCTCCTACTCCATGCTCAACCGCTGGGTGGAGGACGGCCTGTTGGAGGCCACCGCGGACGAGAAGATGGGCGTGGTGGCGTTCTCCCCGCTGGCCCAGGGGTTGTTGACCGACCGGTACCTGGACGGATCGGTGCCCTCGGACTCCCGAGCCGGGGTGGGGCGGCCCAGTTGGCGGGACAACATGCTCACCGACGAGGTCCTGGAACGGGTGCGGGGACTGAACGTGATCGCCCTCGAACGGGGGCAGACCCTGGCGCAGATGGCGATCTCCTGGGTGCTGCGCGACCGGGGTCCGCGCACCGTGACCACCGCGCTCGTCGGCGCGTCCAGCGTCGAGCAGCTGGAACAGAACCTCAAGGCGGTGGACTCCACCGAGTTCACCGAGGAGGAACTACGCGCCATCGACCGGTGGGCGGTCGACTCCGACATCAACATCTGGTGGGGCGCCACGGCGTCCAAGGAGTAAAGCCCCTCGGGCGGAGTTGAGGGTCGGCTGTCTCCGGTACGGGGTTTCTTGGTACTGAGCGCCCCTTTCGGGGCGTAAGTCCCTTGTTCGGGAACCCGGTGTCACCTAGCTTGACCTCAACTCCGCCCGAAAGGCCGCCATGCCATCCCCCAGGCACCGGACGCCCTGCCCCGTTCCCTGGGCGTGTTCCGACCCAGAACTCCCCCTCGACGGGAGTTCACCATGACCCCGACCCAGCTCAGAGCGTTCTCCACCGTGGTCCGCCTCGGTTCGGTCAAGAGCGCCGCCCAGGAGCTGTGCGTCTCCGAGTCCGCCGTGTCCCTGCACATCGGCAAGCTCCGCAAACTCTTCGACGACCGCCTGTTCTCCCGTACTTCCTCCGGGCTGACCCTCACCCCCGGTGGACTGCGCCTGGCGAGCCGCGCCGTCGAACTCATCGGGCTTCAGGACCGCATCCTGCGCGAGGTCGGCCGCGCCCGCGATGGCACCCGCCTGTTGCGGATCGCCGTCACCACCCTGTTCGCCGAACACGCCGCCCCGGGTCTCATCGAGCTGTTCGTGGGCCGCGCCGACGACCTCGACGTCGAACTGAGCGCGCACTCCCCGGACCGGTTCGTCGAGTTACTGCGAGAGCGCGCCGTCGACGTCGCACTCGGTCCGATCCCCCCGGAAACCGGCCTCCCCGCCGGTGGCGTGATCTCCCGCCGCGTGCTCAAGTACCAACTGCTCACCGTGGTGGCCCCCGACCATCCCCTGTCCCAGGGCCGGATCGACTCCGAGCGCCTGCGCGAACACCCCTGGATGCTCGGCCCCTCCGCCCTCGACCGCACCGGCCTGGTCCCGTCCGCGCTCCGTCGCATGGGCGTCCCGGAATCGCGACAGCGGGTGTTCCCCAGCCACTCCGCCGCCCTGGAACAGGTCAAACGAGGCTCGGGGATCGGCTTGGCGCTGGGCTTCACCATCGGCCACGACCTGGCGGACCGAAGACTGGTGACCCCGTGCGGCCCACCGGTACGGACCTCAGGGGTGTGGGGCGCCACCAGCCTGCCCGACCAGGACGAAGGAGTCGCGGGGGAGTTCGTCCGCTTCGCCACCACCCCCCGCGCCACCCAGGCCATGCTCCGGGGCTCGGGCGTTCACCGAGGCCGCTTCCGCCCCACCACCCACGTGACCCTGTGGAGCCACGGAGAGTTCACCGCCGGGGTCCCTCTCCCGCGCTGACGCCGGTCCCGGGCCCCTCCAATGAGGATGCCTCTTGCCCGCAGCGCCGGTCTTCGTGCCCTGAAGGGGAGTGGTCATTGCAAGGAGGAACCCGTCGGGGCCTCGGTCAGGAGGGGGAGGAGGGCGGGGCGGGGGCGGGCAAGGGGCTACTGCCGGTGATGGGTTATCCACAGGCGGGGAGTTCGGGGTGGTGGTGGAGCGCGTGGGCGTGATCCCATTGATTTTGGGGGAGCCGCTGGTTCCGCCGGTTTCGTGCTGCCCGGGGGTGGGTGTGGTGGGGGTGGGGTGGGGCGTGGGATGCCTCAGGTTTCTGGTTCTTGGGGTTGTTGGGCGGGGTGGGGGTGGGTTCTCCCTCCTTCCCCGCCGCGTGATTGTTGCCGCCCGCACCGCACGCGTCAAGGCAATGTTGAGTCCTGT